>JBILBH010000024.1:0-38573 GCA_044353785.1 Terrimicrobiaceae bacterium | reverse complement strand
CTGAGCCTCTGGATGAGGCAGGTTCTTTTTGCGCTTGTTTCAGCAATCCAAAATTGGAGCCGAGAATGTCGGACTTTCTGCTCGCCGCTTCCGGCGTGAGGGTTTTTCAGGGCCGACTATCTACTCAACCATTGGTTCGGGAGGAGCCATCAAGTTGGTGGCTTTGAGTTCCGCTATTATTTCTGCCAGCGCGAGGCGCTGGAGACATTCATCTATTTGAAAGAGGTCCGGAAACTGGAATGCCTCTCGCAGATCATCGCGGAATTCGGCGGCATGCATGCGGAGACCGCCGCTCTGGGCATCACCGATGACGAGGACGCCTGGAGCCGCTACGCGTTCAAGATGGCGACGGGTTCCGGCAAGACCAAGGTGATGAGCCTGTGCATCGTGTGGAGCTACTTCCACGCTCTGCATGAAAGCGATTCGAACATGGCGCGGCATTTCGTGGTCATCGCGCCGAATCTAACCGTCTTCGAGCGGCTGAAGGAGGACTTCAAACCCGAAGGCGGCGGTGCGGACATCTTCGACAACGATCCGCTCATCCCCGTGGAGTGGCGCGGCGACTGGAACCTGACTACGGTTTTGCAGGACGAGGCGGGCGGCGCGCACACCGGCGGCGTGCTTTACCTGACGAACATCCACCGCTTGTTCGACAACTCGCACCGGAAAACCGCGAAGGGCGAAGCCTTTGAGTGGATGGGGCCCGCAGTGGCCAAGGCATCGGCGCTGGACACGGGCGCAGCGCTGCGAGAACGCATCACCGGCCACGAACGGGTGATGGTGTTGAATGACGAGGCACACCACGTCTGGGATCCGGATTCGGCATGGAACGAGGCGATTTCATTCCTCCACGAAACTTTGAGGAAACGTGGCGGCATGCTCGTTTCCCAACTGGATTTCTCCGCCACGCCCAAGGACAACAAGGCGAACTACTTCAAACACATCGTCTGTGACACACCGCTCGGCGAGGCGGTGGACGCGGGCATCGTGAAAACCCCGATCATCGGCCGCGCAGGCAAGCTGGTGGAACAGGCCACTGATGACGCGGCCTATCGCTACGAGGCCCATTTGCGCCTTGGCTATCAACGCTGGCAGAAGAGCCGTGAAGAATGGCTGGCTTCAGGCAAGAAGCCGTTGCTTTTCGTGATGTGCAACGATACCAAAGAAGCGAACGAGATTACTCGTCGCCTTGATGGTGACGCTTTGTTCAAGGATCTCAACGGTCGGACGATCAACCTGCACACAAACCTCAAGGGCAAGATCAACAAAAAGACCCGAGCATTCGAAACAAGCGACAAGGACATCACCGACGAGGATCTCAGAGCGCTAAGGAAACTCAGCCGCGAGTTGGATTCCGGATCGAGTCCTTATTTCTGCATCGTAAGCGTGCTGATGCTACGAGAAGGCTGGGATGTGAGGAATGTCACGACCATTGTTCCACTCCGGCCATTCAGCTCGAAAGCCGGCATTCTGCCAGAACAGACGCTCGGACGCGGTTTGCGGCGGATGACTCCACCCGGGCAGGCGAACGAAGTGGTGACGGTGGTGGAACACGAGGCGTTCGCACGGCTTTATCGCGACGAACTCGCACAGGAAGGCCTCGATATCGAGTTGGTAGATGTTGAAAAAGTGCCGGTCACAACGGTTTCGATTTTCCCAGATACCAATACAAAAGAATCTTCCTCGCTGGATATCCACATTCCCCGGTTGTCAGCAGGAAATCAAACGCTGACGGGCTTGGGACCTATCACGCTGGATGAAATAAGAGCGGCGTTTCAAAAATACCAGCCGCTCTCACTTGGTGAACGCGGCCCCGATGAAGTGCAATATGAAGGCCGCCACCTGATCACTGGTGAGGTAGTCGAGCACATGAAAGTAAATCTGGTGCTCTTGGAATCCGGCCTCGGCGCGATTTCGTTCTATGTGCAGGAGTTGGAGCACATCTGCAAAGTGAAGGGCACGCATCAGGTGCTCGCTCCGCTGTTGCAGGTCTTTCTGGAAGAAATTTTGTTCGGGCCCGGCCAGTCCGTTTTCGATGCCAAGCTGGTGAAGCGACTCGGAGATGCGGATGTGAGAGAAAATGTGCGCGCGGTGTTTCTGCCGCTGGTGCGTTCGAAGATCGTTCAATCACAAACGCGCGAATTGATAATGGCGCCTCTTTCACTGGCTTCATGGCGGCCGTTTCAAGTGACCGTAAGCGAGCGCAGGCCGGTGCTGACCTCTCAAAAGACCCTTTTTAATCTGATCCCCTGCAACCGGGCTCTTGAAACGGCTTTTGCGGAACTGATGTCGCGCTGTGACGATGTGGCCGCCTTCGCAAAGAACGCTGGGCCCCAAGCCCTGCGGATCGACTATCTGGCGGACGGTCACAGGCTGGCGTTTTACACACCAGACTTTTTCGTTCGAACGAAAAACGGACGCTGTTACCTCGTGGAAACGAAAGGCCTAGTGGATCGTGATGTTCCGGTGAAAGCCCGTGCCACAGTCGAATGGAGCAAGGGCGCGGAATGGGAATATGTGTTCGTGCTTGAAGGCGTGTTCCACCGATTCAACGGAAGCGATTTTTCCCAACTTGCGAAAGCCTGCGCGCCAAGTTTGCAGGATTTGCTCGATGAGAGAAAACTTGCGGACGAACTTCCACTATTCGCCAACCTCGGCATGCTGGACGAAAAAGCTCCTGCCGCGCAATCGGTCGTTCCCGAAAGTTTACTTGAGAGATTGCCGGAACGACTGAGACGGGCTGCGGATGAAGCCATTTCGCTATTCCGCTTTTTCGAGAAGAAGGAAGGAGTCAACTATGCCCCCGTTTTCACCACATTACTCGGAGTCGTGGATGAATGCGCGAAAGGGCTGGTAATGACAAAACTCTCACCGCTCATACCTTCAAACCCAGTGGATCAGCAAGATTGGTTCTACCCCTATTTGGGAAAAGTGGATCAGCGAATGCGGCGGCACTATGAAGACCTTGGCCGGAACTTGCGGAAAACACTGGTGTATCGCAGCGGGGTTTCTCCAGTGGGAATGTTGCGGAGCTGTCTGGACTATGCACTCAACGATTCAACCAGGATCGGGGGAGTTTTCGATACTGTAAAATGCAGCCTGAAATTTACAGGGGCAAGGGATTTGCTGGATCGCGTCAGCAGATTGAATGACTTCAGAAACCGCCATGTCGCACATCAGGAAGAACCTCTCGCTGAGCTTTTTAAGGCGAAAAATGCGCTGGCGGATTGGCTCGAAACCATGGGCAAACTGTGGGAAGCGATGAATTCCCAAGCAAGCCTTGGGGAGCATTGAAAGAAGTCGGGACGATCTATGATCGTGCACGCCACTCGGAAGCGATCAATCTGAGAACGGATAAAGCGGCCCCATGTTCTCAAAGCGGAATGCCAGCAAAGCGGCCAGAATTTTCACAACTTGACATCGGCCTCTACGCAGGAAGTAACCGCTCCGGGTTCTGGCGAGGCGGCGATTTCCAGCGGTGTGACCGCAACGAACTCAAGCAACGCGTTTGCACCGGGGAGCTAACCCTGCTTCTCGGGACAGATGCCGCCTCCGAGGGCCTCAACCTCCAGCGCCTCGGCACACTCATCAACATCGACCTTCCATGGAACCCCACGCGCCTCGAACAGCGCAAGGGCCGCATCCAGCGCATCGGACAAACCCGCTCGGAAGTGTGGGTCGCCAACCTGCGCTACCGCGATTCGGTGGAAGACAAAGTTCACCGCGTCCTCGCCCAAAGACTTGAAGCCATCCACCGGATATTCGGCCAAATTCCCGACACGCTCGAGGATGTGTGGGTAAAAATCGCCCAAAACGACGAAGAGTCCGCCCGCCAACTCATCGAACGCGCCGCCCACACCCGTAACCCCTTCGACGATAAATACAGCAAAGTCGAAGACGCTGATTGGGAAACCTGCTCCACCGTCCTCAACCCCATCCGCGTCCGCGAAATTCTGAGCAACCCGTGGTGAATACTTTTTTTCAACACCCAAAATAACTTCATAGAAACCAATTAAAACGACCGCGCCGACCGCATCGCCGTCAAAGTTATCAACCACCCAGGCGACGGTGTGATGACAGTATTCAAAGCTTGAGTAAAAAATTGTTACCCGAGCACAACAAAATGTTGTATTGATTCCACAACATTCAAATCACATGAAAACTCCACACGAGAACTTCGCCGCATTTTTTCAGGCACTTCGAAAAGAAAATCGCATCACCCTGCGAGCCTTCTGTGAACTGGCCGATGCCGACCCCGGCAACATCAGCCGCATGGAGCGCCGAGCCATTCCGCCGCCGCAAGACCGGGAAATCCTCTGCCGCTATGCCAAGGCTCTCAATCTGCGGGACGGCAGCGACGAATGGTATTTGTTTTTCGACCTGGCTGCTGCGGATCGTGGCATCATTCCTCAAGACATCATGGACGATGCGGAACTGGTCAAAGAACTCCCTGCATTCTTCCGAACCCTGCGAGGCCAAAGGCCCACCGAAACGGAGATGCGCAAAGTGGTGGAAAAAATCCGCGCCAGCTGACCCATGGCATCACCCGTGCGCTCGAAGGCACGCGCCCCATCAAGGCCCTCCTCGATCCCTACAACCCCGAAGGCACCACCGCCCATGTGCGGTTCAATACCTCACGCCCCGAGCGATGGGAAACCAAAGGCCCGCCCCCAAAGAACCATGTGAACTGGGTCATCACCGACAGCGATTGGGAAGCCGAGTTTTGCCGCGTCGTCGAATCCCACCCGCAAATCCTCGCCTACACAAAAAACCACAACCTCGGCCTCGAAGTCCCCTACCGCTACGGCTCCGAACTCCGCACCTACCTGCCGGATTTTATTCTACTCGTGGACGACGGCCACGGTCCCGACGACCTCCTGCGCCTCATCATCGAGATCAAGGGCTACCGCCGCGAAGACGCCCGCGAGAAAAAAGCCACCATCGAAGCCTACTGGATTCCCGGCGTGAATAACCTCCAGACCCACGGCCGCTGGGCCTTCGCCGAACTCCGCGACATCTACTCGCTCGAGCCCGACCTCGAAGCCGCCATCCGCAAGGGGCTCGATGCCATGCTCGCCGCACAAATCCATGAAAAACTCCGCCCGGAAACAGCATGATCCCTCTGCCGTTCTCAAATTGCACGGAGTTCAATCCAATCACCTCAAATTGTATTTTTAATTCCAAAATACAAATCTCAACACTGAAATTGCATTTTCTACAATGAAACGCGGACCATCCGGCTACCTGCTCCCAATTTCCACGCTCGGCGAGACATGCAGGGCCTTTGTGCCCAAACCATTGCCTCCTGATCCTCCATTGTTTTTGGATGACCGACTCCAAGCCCTCGCCCAACAAGCCGCCACTTCCCTCGGGCGCTTGGATGGAATTTCCTCGCTATGGTCTCTCAGGATGTGATGGAGCGCAGACTTAGCAATGAAAAGCTTTGGCCCCTTGCCTGACTTCCATCCCTGCTGCGCCAACCACCCCAGCGACGGAGTGATGAATCTGTTCAAGGTGTGATCTCAAAGTTATAGCGAGTTTATCAAGTTATACTTGGTTTTCAGTATAACCTAATACAGCTGGATAGGACGTAGATTCGACCAAAAGCCCAGCCTATGGGGATATGGCTTTCACCGTGCCGCTTTTCGACGCTTTCATGAAAAGGGCGATGCCGGATTTTCAACCCAAGGAATGATCCAACCCACGCAGGTCCTCATCGCCGATTCCTTCACCGATAGCCTCTATCAACCGAACGGCAACGAAGATCCTAATGCTCCATGCTATAGACCTGATTCTACGACATGAGGAAAACCTACGGATAGCTCGAGTCAGCCCAGCAGGGCTTGTAGAGCGTCTCTTCTGGCGGCATGTTCCTCGTCACTGATTACCGGTATAAGTTCGGCGTCCTCCAGCCCCGGAAGGTCGAGCCATGAGCGGCAGCCACCGAAGTTTTTCTGCATGGCAAGGCGACGGGGCGATGCGAGACGGAATCCACGCACGAAAGCGACATGAATACCCGGCGTCTCATCATAGCGGAAGCGCTCGTCGACCACGCTGTCATGGAGGATGTGGAACTCACGCAGCGAGGTCAACCGAGCCGCATCGGTGACGAGACGACTCCATTCCAAAGTCACAGCGTGGCGAATTTCGATTTCGCCCTCCAATTGAGGCGGGAGCAATGTTCCCACTGGAAGCGTCGTTTTTTCCAACTGCTCGTGAAACCATGTCGGGAAAAGAAAGAATTCTTGATGCTTGAAGGCGAACCCATCGCTTCCTTCAGCAATGCCCCCCTTGCGGAGCATGATGCTTTGCCTGCCACTGCCAATCGCCTCGCAGACGACGGCCCATTCCTTGAATGCCACACTCATGTTGTTGAGTTCGTTCTTTACACAAGTTCCGCCTACAAGGGAAACCTTACGCATCCATGCTCCACCGATTCGATCTCCACACGCACACATTTTTTTCCAGTGATGCCTGCAACAGCCCCGAGGAAATGATCGAAGCGGCAAGACGCCGCGGCCTCAGCGGAATCGCCATCACAGACCACAACACCTGCGAGGCCCACGATTACCTTCAGGGACGCCAAGTGCCGGAGGGATTCCTCGTCATACCCGGCGTGGAGGTGAGCACAGCGGAAGGACATCTCCTCTGCATCGGTGCCACACTCCCATACCTCAAAGGCAAACCAGCCCGCGAAGTGCTCGTGGAAATCAAAAAGGCCGGCGGCGTTGGCATTCCAGCACATCCTTTCGACAAATGGCGCGCGGGTATTCGAGCCGAAACGCTCGACACACTCGACCTCGAGGCACTCGAAGTCTTCAACGCAGCCGTAACCGCAAAAGCCTACAACGAGAAAGCGCTGCAATACGCAAAATCCCGTGGCCTCTCCATGACCGCTGCCAGCGACGCCCACCACGACTCTGCCGCCGGCATTTCGTGGACCTCGTTCGATTTGGACGAACTATCGGTCCCCGCCCTCCTCGCCGCCCTCAAAAAAGGCGGCCAACCCGAAGGCCACTACCTGACCTTCCGCGAAGGCCTGAAAAAACACTTCGCCAACTGGTTCCGCATCTTCAACAAAAACCGCCGACCAAAAATTTGAACGATCGTCCAAATTTTTGGTTCGTGCGTTGACGAGGACTGAGTGGAGTTTGGCGATCCGAGGGGCGCTTTAGTCGCGGAAGACGATGGCGCGGCTGCCATGCGCGAGAACTCGGTCTTCGACATGGAATCGAACTCCGCGGGCGAGAGCGAGGCGCTCGCAATCGCGGCCGAGGCGGATGAGGTCGTCGGGTTCGTGGTAATGCTCCACGCGCGAGACTTCCTGCTCGATGATCGGCCCTTGGTCGAGGTCCTCGGTGGCGTAGTGGCAGGTCGCGCCGATCAGCTTCACGCCGCGTTCGAAAGCACGGCGGTAAGGATTGGCTCCGACAAAAGCGGGGAGAAAAGAATGGTGGATATTAATGACCTTCCCAGCGAACTCGCGGCAGAGGGCCTCGGGGAGGATTTGCATGAAGCGGGCGAGAATGACGAGTTCGGCACCCTCCGCACGCAACCGCGATGCCAATTGCTCGAAGGCGGCCGTTTTGTCGGTGGAGAAATCGAGTTTCTCAAAGCGAATCCCTTCGCGTTCGACCAGCGGACGGGCGTCATCGTGGTTTGAGAGCACGAGCGGCACATCGATATTCAACTCTCGCGAGCGCCAGCGCCAGAGCAGGTCGACGAGGCAATGATCCTGCTTGCTGACAAGAATGACCGTGCGCACGGGCCGGTCAGAATGGCGCAGAGTCCACTCGGCATTCATCGAATCAGCTAAAGCGCGCGTGTCTTGCTCGAATCGAGCAAAGTCGCCCTCCACCATGCCACCGGTGAAGGCGAGCCGGGTGAAAAACCAGCGCGACACGGGGTCGGTGTATTGGCTCACATCGAGGAGGTTTCCGCCGGAAGCCGCGATGAATCCTGTGATACGGGCCAGCAGGCCCACGGCATCGGGACAGTTGAGCTTGAGCAGATACATTAGCGAAAATCAGATATGGAGAGCTGGCTCCACGGGCCTGGGGGCGTCAACCGGAGCGGCGGGAACCGGACTTGTGGGCGGGTTTGTTTTTCCACTCCCGCCGCCTCCACCTGAGCCATCCTTGGTGTGGGGATCGAAGTAATGGTCGAGGGCGAGGAACAATGCCTTCGAGTGGCGGGCGAAGAAAAAATTAAAGAGCACAACAGGCGTAATGACACTCCCCAGCAAAACAGGAAGCGATAGGTGGTAGTTGAACTCTAAAAAGCAATAGATCGCGATTCCGAGAATGCTGCCGAAACCGTAGTTGATGGCCCAGACGGCGAGCAGGAAGTATCCGGTCTCCCTCTCGTAGGCATAGCCGCAGCGCGGGCAGCCATCAAGCGGCGTGAAGTAGTCGCGCAGGCTGCGGATGCGCAGTAGCGGCAGGAAAATAGGCCTTGTGCCACACTCGGGGCATTTGAGCAGACAGGCTCGGCTTACATAGAGCCGAGCGCGGCGGGAATCGTGGTTCATTTGGATGATGTTTGCGTGCTTTTCTCGATGCGGGCGGCTTTGTAGCCAAGTTTCTCGGCAAGGGAGACGATATTGGAATAAGTCTTCGGGGCGAGCTGCGGCTCACGGGCAAGAATCCAGAGGAACTGCCGCGAGGGATGCCCCACCAGCGCCCAGGAGTAATTTTTTTCATCCAGTCCGATGATCCAGTAGTCGCCGGCGATGGGACTCCCGACAAAGCGGAAGCGGAGTTTCGAGTTGTTGGACCCCGGCACAATTGTGGCCCGCCCTCTCGCCTCGCGGATGGATCCGTTTTTTTGGCGGCAACGATTCATGATGCGAATGCTGCCATCCGGCTGCGCGGTGTATTCGGCTGTGGTGTCGGCCACGCATCCGCGTTGGAACCAATTCGGGTATTTTGCGATTTCGAACCAGCGGCCTTCGTAGCGTTTGATATCCACTCGAGGCACTGTCGGGAGCGGTGGACGCGAGGCGCAACCTGCGAGCAGAAGAGTGATCAACATTGCAGAGAAAAGGATTCCCGCTTTCATAGTGGAATGATGTTACGCCTCGGCCGTTGGATTTGCATGGCAATTCTTGGTCTCGCCCTTGCAGGCTGCGAGCGCGACGGCAAGCGTGCGGATTTGGTTTTCATAAATGGCGCGGAACCCGAGACGCTCGACCCGGCGATTATCACCGGCCAACCAGAGGGACGGGTCGTGAACGCACTCTTCGAAGGCCTCTGCGCCTACGACGAGAACGGGCAAGCCGTGCCGGGCGTCGCGGAGCGGTGGGAGATTTCGCCGGATGGCAAGACCTACACATTCCATCTCAGGCCTACTGCCAAGTGGAGCGATGGCAGCGCGCTGACGGCGAGGGATTTCGTGGCAAGCTGGAAACGCACGCTCACGCCGGAGACCGGTTCGCAATACAATTATCAACTCTTCCCGATCAAAAACGCTCAGGCTTTTGCGGAAGGAAAAATCACAGACTTTGCGCAAGTAGGAGTTCGCGCAGTGGACGACCGGACGCTGATTGTGGAACTGGAAAATCCCACACCATACTTCATCCAGCTCTGTGCTTTTTCCACGCTCCACCCAGTTCCAGTGCGCCTCATCGAGCGTCTGGGCGACGATTGGGTGAAGCCCGGCAACCTCATCGGAAACGGCGCCTACACACTGGAGGATTGGCGAATCAACGACCGGATCCGCCTGAAAAAGAACGGCCACTATTGGGATCATAGCGGGGTGCAACTCGAAACGATCGATGTCCTACCAATCTCGGATGCGAATGTGGCTTTTAATTTTTATGCCAGCGGTCTGGCGGACCTTCTCATGGATAAAGGCCTCGCGCCGCCGGCGCTGCTCGACGACCTGAAGCGTCGGGAGGATTTCCACGCCGCGCCATTTCTGGGGATTTACTTTTTGCGCTACAACTGCGAGCGCGGACCGTTCCGCGACGAGCGGGTGCGGCGGGCATTTTCGCTGGCGGTGGATAAGAAACGCATCGTCGAAAAAATAACCCGCGCCGGCGAGTTGCCGGCACCTGGATTCGTTCCACCCGGCATCCCCGGCTATAAGGGAACCGAAGGGGTGGCATTTGATCCCACGGGAGCCGCGCGCCTCTTGGCCGAAGCGGGATATCCGGGCGGCAAGGGATTTCCCAACGCCCGCTACCTCTACAGTAAAAGTGAACTCAACGAGGCGATCGCCGTGGAGCTTCAGAGCATGTGGCGCGAGACTCTGGGCGTGAATGTGAACCTTGAGCGGCAGGAGTGGAAAGTTTACCTGAACTCCCTTTCGCTTCTCGACTACGACATAGCCCGCTCCAGTTGGGTCGGCGACTATCCCGACCCGAATACCTTCCTGGACATGTTCCTGACCGGCGGCGGTAACAATCGCACGGGCTGGTCCAGCTTCGAATACGACAACCTCATCGCCGAAGCCGCCCGGGAACTCCATCCAGCGCGCCGCTTCGAGATTCTCCGCCGCGCGGAGGATCTGCTGGTCCAAAAAGCCATGCCCGTCTGCCCGATCTACTACTACGTCGGCATCCAGCTCTACGACCCTGCAAAACTCGGAGGTCTCAAAGCCAATGTTCTCGACGAGCACCCTCTGCGGAGGATTTTCTTGAAGCAGAAATTTTAATCGCGGGCTGACTCTGTTTCTGGATCTGACTGGCGGGAGCAGTTGTAAAATCGGTATTTTGATGTCAATTATCAGCCTAATGTTGCATTGGCTCGGTAGGAGGACGCTCCGCGTTGTTTTTGAGATGGGTGACTTCTCGCTTTTCACCGGGAGGTCGTTTGTCTCCTTGACGCAGACCAAGCGCCTTGTGACGCGGATTGCCAGGGCTGTCCACGAGCAGGGAACGGTTTGCCTGCCGGTCATCCTGATTGTGGGCGTTTTCACCGGTTTGGTGCTGGGTTTGCAGGGCTACCATGTGCTGAGCCGGTTTGGTTCGCAGGGGTTGTTGGGAACTTTGGTTTCGCTGAGTCTGGTTCGGGAAATGGCACCCGTGCTGGCTTCGCTCATGCTTATCGGGCAGGCGGGATCGGCTTTTGCGGCGGAGTTGGGAATCCAACGCAACACCGAGCAAATCGTGGCCTTGGAGACGATGGGAGTGAACAGCCATGGCTACCTTGTGGCACCACGCCTCGTTGCGGCTCTGATTGTTTTTCCAATCCAGACAGCACTTTTTGTCATCTTGGGAATATGGGGAGGAAGCCTTTCGGGATCGGTGCTGCTCGGCGTGGATTCGGGAGTTTACTGGTCCGCTGTGCACCGGGCGGTTGAGGCGAGGGATTTGATGGAATGCTTCAGCAAGGCGGCGACGTTCGGGCTTTTGTCGATGAGCATCTGCGCTTATCAGGGATTTCACGCTGACAGAAATGGATCGGCCGTTGGCGCACGGGCCGTGAGCGCCTGCACGACTCGGGCGGTGGTGCTTTCGAGCATCGCGGTGCTCGTGGCGGATTACATCATCAGTTCGTTTTTTGTCTGAGCATGGAAACTGCCAAGCACACCATCGCCCTTCATGTCGAGGACCTGCGAAAAGGCTTCAATGGGAAGTCCATTCTCAGTGGGATCGATCTGGAAGTTCCGCGCGGAAGCATTTTCAGCGTTCTCGGCCCGAGCGGCACTGGAAAATCCGTCTTCCTGAAATGCCTCGCAAACATTTTGCAACCGGACGCTGGGCGCATCCGCTTCGATGGGCAAGAACTGGCGGCGGGAGATTCCGAAGCGCGCGATGAGTTCCGCAGGCGGTGTAGTTTTTTGTTTCAGAGCAACGCGCTGTTCGATTCGTTGACGGCTCTGGAAAATGTGGCCCTTCCCTTGGAGCAAACAACCGCTCTCAGTAAGGTCGAAATCCAGAACCGCTGCTGCGATGCCTTGCGGCAACTGGAAATGGAAGACTTCCTCCACCACTACCCGGCCCAACTTTCGGGCGGAATGCAGAAGCGCCTGGCCTTGGCGAGGGCGATCGTAACGCGTCCCGAGTTGGTTCTTTTTGACGAGCCCACCGCCGGCCTTGACCCGCTGCGCAGGAATGCTGTTTTCGCGATGATCGCCAAGTATCAACGCCAATTCAATTTCACGGCGCTTATCGTCACGCATGATGTCCCAGAGGCCTTGGTTGCAAGCGATCGAGTCGCCTTATTGAACAAAGGGCGAATCGCCTTTGTCGGCACACCTTCCGAATTCTCCTGTTCAACCGATCCCGTGGTCTCGCTCTTCCGCGACAGCGCCCAGGCACTCGAAGAGACCCTTGCCGAAATCCGCCTCAGCCAGTCCACACACTGATTTTATGAAAAACACGAAACTCGAACTTTCCGTTGGCATCTTTGTGCTACTCGGCATCGCAGCCATCGCTTATCTCACGATTCAAGTCGGAACGGGATCGCTGATCAGCGGCGACACATACCTCATAGAATCCCGCTTCACAAATGCGGGCGGAATCCATACCGGCAGCAGCGTCATGGTCGCGGGAGTCACGATTGGTCGGGTCGAAGCGGTGCGCATCGACCCCTCCGATTTCAGTGCCATCGTGACCTTGCGCGTTCTGGAGGGACTGCAATTACCGACTGACTCCATGGCATCCATCAAAACCACGGGCCTGATCGGCGACAAATTCATCTCCCTGGCGCCCGGAGCGGATGAGACCTATCTCAAGCCGGGCACGCGCATCACGCTCACCGAATCCGCAGTAGACCTCGAATCCCTGATAGGTAAAATGGCCTTTGGATCCGTTGACCAAGACAAGGCTGATAAAGAAACCAAATAATCTATCATCGTGAAAACACGCTCCGCTCTCCTTGCACTAACCCTGCTGGCAGCTAGTCCAAAGGCATTTTCAGCCTCAACTGCAGACGCCGAAGCTTTCTTAAAAAAATCCGTCAACGATGTTGTCAGCATCGCCAAGTCTTCGCCAAACAGCACGGCTTTAGCCGACAGCGCGCGTCCGCTTTTGCTCAAAATCATCAGCTTCGACGCCATGACACGCCGCGCCGTCGGACCGGGTTGGAGGCAATTTACCGCCGAGCAACAGAAGGAAGCCATCCGTCTCTTCAGCACCTTGATCATCCGCACCTACTCCGGAAAATTCACTCCGGGCGAATGGCCGGAGGTCAATTACAAAGCCGCCACTTCGCCAACGGCCGAGCGCGTCGAGGTCTCCACAACGACGCTCTACAGAGGTTCGAAATACAATGTTATCTATCGACTTGAGGAAATCGATGGCTGGCGGATCACCGATGTCGTCATCGAAGGCGTGAGCATGGTGGCGAACTACCGAACCCAGTTTGACGCCGATTTCAAGCAAGGCGGAGCTGATGCCGTTCTGAGCGTTCTCAAGAAATCGGTCTCTGCGCCTTAGCCCGCCCCACAGCCATGAAAAAATCTCTCTCGATTCTGGTCGCAGCCGCTGTCGCCTTGTGCGGCCTGAATACGGCATCCGCAAGCAGCCCTTCGAATGACGACACCGTCATCACAACGAAAAATGCAGTCCAGCCTGCACGCGGCGGAAAGCTCCCGAAGCACTCAAATGGGGCGCTGTATTTCAGAAGCACTGTGGAACCTGCCCCCAAGCCGAGTCCAAAACCAACGCCGGCGCCGTCTATTTCGAAGCCGACACCCAAGCCGATCAAGTCGGCTCAAAACACAGCTGCCGAGTCGAAGAATCCCACCCTTCGAATTCAGAAAAAAGCGGTATCTGCGTCTGCGGGTGATGATCTCGACGAATACAGCCAAGTCGCCAGCATTCCCGACCCTGCGGAGCCTTTGAACCGGGGCACCTTTTGGCTGAACCACCAGCTTTACAACTACCTCCTGCGTCCGTTTACCAAAGCCTACGAGTTCATTCTGCCATCACCCGCCCGAAAGGTGATTCACAATGTTTTCGACAATGTCGAGTATCCCGTCCGCGTTGTGAATCACGCCCTGCAGCTCGAGTTCAAGCGAGCTGATCTGGAGACTCGGAAGTTTGTGGTGAACTCAGTGGCCGGCTTAGGGGGCATCCTGCGCGTCAGCGACCGTATTCCCGAGTTGGCAAACATTCCCACTGCGGACACTGGCCAGACTTTTGCGAAGTGGGGCATCGGCCATGGAGCCTATGTCGTCCTGCCTGTGCTCGGCCCCAGAAGCGTGCGTGATGTGGCGGGAATGGCCGGAGACTACGCATTAAATCCGGTCTCCTGGCTCTCCTACGGCGGAGTCACTGGCGCGACAGCCTTGGCGATTTCAGGACCAAGCGCCGCGCGAAACATGAATACCAGAATCAACCTTTACGATGCGGCCACCCAGAATGCGATTGACCCCTACATCGCCGTCCGCACCGGTTACATCCAATACCGCGAGCAGGCGGCTTCAAAATAGGGCTCCACACTCCGAGCAGGGCGGAATTTGATTCGACGAATGGGGCTGTTTTCGAGAAAGATTGCAACGCATGGCCCTTCCCAAGGAGAGAGCACTTGAGCGACTGATCGAAGCCCGCACGTCCGGGCGACTTGCCCATGCCTACCTGCTTTCGGGGCCGCCGGGCTCAGGCTGCGAATGGCTCTCGGCACATCTTGCGGCCACGATTCTTGGGACAAGTCCGGACAATGTGTCATCCCATCGGGATTTCCACCAAGCCGCGCCGGAGTCAAAGTCCCGCCGCATCGTTACCGCCCAGATCCGCGAACTCGAGCAGGCCCTGCACATGAAGCCACTCGCCGGCGCAAACAAGGTGGCGGTGATCCATGATGCCGACCGCCTCCAACCCCAGGCTGCGAATGCTTTTCTCAAGACCTTGGAAGAGCCTCCGACCGGCTCGCACATTCTACTCACTACGACCCTCCGCGACGCCGTCCTGACAACCATCCTCTCACGCTGCATCACGGTTCCCCTGCAATCGCCGACGGAGTCCGTGCAGGACGAGCACACCGCAGCCATCGCCGGGGCTTTTGAAAATGCGCTGCTTCACAAGGGGGGTCCCGACGCCGGAAGGGCGCTGCGCTTCACGCGAATCTTCCAAGCGGCTATGGCCGGAATCCGCGAGCAGGCCACCGAGGGACTCGAGTTGGAACTCAAGGAACAGGTCAAACAATACCGCGACTCGATCGATAAAACCTGGAAGGACACCCGCGAAGATCAAATCAAGGCCCAAGGGGAATCCACTGTTCTGCGCGAGCGGGAGCGTTTCCTCGCATCCCTCGGCGCGGTTCTCGCCGCCGCCCTTCGGCAAAAGATCCGCCCTGCTGTGGATTGTCCCCAAAACATCCAGCGAATTGCCGAAACGAACGACCCAAAAACACTCTTGAAGCGACTCGAAGCGCTCGAGCGCACTCGCCGCATGCTCTCCGCCGGCGTGCAAGAGGCGCTTGCCCTCGAGAGCGGATTTCTCCAAATGATTGCCCATTCATGAAGAAGCGACTCGTTATCAAACTCGGCACAGGTGTGCTCTCCACCCCGGCGGGAAAATCCCTCGACCTGGCCCAATTCACGCGCCTCTCAGCGGAAATCGCCGAACTCCAAAACGAAGGCTACGCCTGCATCATGGTCAGCAGCGCGGCCATCGCAGCGGGCGTGCGGGTTTTGAAGCTGAAAAAGCGCCCGGATGACCTCCCCGGCAAGCAGGCGTGCGCGGCAGCGGGACAACCCGAGCTGATGCGCCTTTACTCAACTTCATTCAAAAAGCACGGTCTCAATGTTGCCCAACTCCTGCTCACACATGGCGACATCGACAGCCTCATGCACCGCGAGAACGCCCGCAACACCCTCGACCGCCTCATCGAGCATGGTGTCATTCCTATCATCAATGAAAACGACTCCGTCGCCGTCGAGGAACTCCGCTTCGGCGACAATGACCGCCTTTCCTCAGAGGTGGCCACACTGATCCAGGCCGATCGTTTGATCATCCTCACAAGCACCGATGGGCTCATGGATCACCACGGCGAGCGTGTGCCGCGCATTCGCGGCATCGCGGAGGCATTCCAGTTCGTGCGTCCGGACAAGGGCGAGGAGTCCACTGGCGGTATGAAGACGAAGCTCGAAGCCGTTCGCAAAGCCATCTCGGCTGGTATATCCTGCCATATCATCGACGGCAGGATTGCCAATCGCATGAACGACGCCCTCGCCGGCAAGGATGTGGGCACGGCCTTCGGCAAATGAAAAGCGCAGGCCCCACTCTTGCGATTGCACGGAATACCTTCACGGAACTTGTCCGGCAGAAGGTATTCTTTTTCCTCCTGATTTTTGCCCTTCTGATTATTGGGAACTCTGCCTTCATGGCGAAATTCTCGTTCCAGGAGCAGTTCCAGATGCTGAAGGACATTTCGCTCGGAGCGATGTCGGTTTTCACCTCGCTCATAGCAATCCTGGCGACGGCGAATTTTCTGCCCAAGGACATGGAGGACCGCACGATCTATACGCTCCTCGCGAAGCCGGTGCCGCGTTACCGATACCTGCTCGGAAAACTTCTCGGCATAATAGCCCTGCTGGCCTGTGCCACTCTGCTCATGTCCGCACTTTTCCTGGCCACCCTCTGGCTGCGGGAGAGCGCCGTCCTTACGGAAACACGCTCCCAACTCGCGGGCGCCTCGCCCGAGGAACTCGCGCTGGCTGTGAAAGAGGTCACGGATGCCACTTTCAACATCAACCTCCTGCCGGGCATTGCCATTATTTTTATAAAATCCGCACTCCTCGCTTCGCTGACACTTTTTATATCGAGCTTCGCGACCTCGTCGATTTTCACCATCCTGATGGCGGCGGCCCTGTATTTCATCGGCCACCTGCAATCCACAGCAAGGGAATACTGGCTCTCAGGCTTGGATGTGGAATGGTGGTCCCGCCTGCTCGCAGCCGCCGTGGCGCTCCTTTTTCCTGATCTGCAGGCTTTCAACCTGACGGATGACATCATCGCCGGAACGGCTGTGCCACTTGCGCTTTTTCTTAATACGGCAGGGCTCGGCATACTCTATGTCGCCGTCTATTTCGCGCTGTCGGCGCTGGTTTTCTCGAGTCGGGAACTATGAACCGCAGGAAAATCGCGGCCCTTGCTTTGCTCTGCCTTTTTGGAGCTGCCGTGCTGCCACTCCAATCGACGCTACAGCGCGAAGCCCAAGCCGCCCATTTTCAAAAGACGGCGCTGAGCATCAATCTCCGCGAACGCATCGGACAAGCCGGCTTCCTCGCCGCGCTGAGCGGATTCCGTTCACCGCTCGCCGCGCTGCTTTGGATTCAAGCCCACACGGCTTGGGAGAACACAGAATGGGGAAGAATGGCCGGGCTTTTTGAGACCGTCACCACACTGCAACCGCGATCCCTACACTACTGGGACATGGCCGCATGGCACATGGCGTGGAATGCCAGCGTCGCCGCGCTCCAAAATGAGAAGCAACCCAGCGAGGCCCTCCGCATCCGCGCCCAGCGTGCCTACATTCAGCTCGGCAGGGATTTTCTCGAGCGCGGCATTTTGAACAACCCCGACCGCCCTCAGTTACATATTCAGCTCGGAGTTCTTTTGAGGGACAAAGTCGAAGACCACTGCGCTGCAGCGGAAGAGTTCTTGAAAGCCTCGAAATATCCCGATGCCCCTCCTTATGCGGCGCGGTTCGCCGGATACGAAATGGCGAAATGCCCCGGACGCGAACGCGAAGCCTACGATTACCTTCGAAAACTCTACGAGGAGGGCGAAAAACAGCGCCTCCCCTCGCTCATAAATCTTCTGCGACAAATGGAAAACAAACTGGATATTCCCGCGAGCGACCGCGTATTGTCCGGCGTTCCCAATTCTGAGCACTGACGACCCCATGAGATTTGCCATCCTCGGAGATATCCACGCCAACCTGCATGCGCTCCATGCTGTTTTGGCGGATGCTGCCGAGCAGGAGGTCACGCACCATGTCTGCATGGGGGACATCGTAGGCTACTGCGCTTATCCGAAAGAATGCGTGGACATCATCCGCGAACTCGATTGCCCCACTGTGAAAGGCAATCACGACGAGCAAGCCTCGAAGGAATTCTTTCAAGAAGGATTGAATCCTCTTGCCGAAGAGGCCTTGGGATGGACCCGAAACCAACTCGAGCCGGCCGACATGCAATGGCTGCGGGAACTCCGCATGCAACGCCTGGTGCGCGATTTCACCATCGTCCACGCCACACTCGACACCCCTCACAAGTGGGGATATGTGAACACCGAACTCGATGCGGCAGCGAATTTCAGCTACCAGCGGACCGGCATTTGCTTCATCGGGCACACCCATGTTCCGGTCGCCTACATGAAGGAAGGTGATTTTCGCACCGTTCCGCTGGATATCCTTCAGATCGATCGCAGCCAAAAATATCTCATCAATGTAGGCAGCGTCGGCCAACCGAGGGATGCCGACTGGCGGGCGGCTTATTGTATCTACGACACCGAGCGTCAGGAAATCGAGTTGCGCCGCATCGAATACGACCTCCGCAGCGCGCAAGCTGGCATCCTCGCCGCCGGGTTGCCTGAGAAACTCGCCACCCGCCTCGAGAAGGGCCGCTGATTTGACTCAGGTCATCCCGTGAGCAAAAATCCCCATCAAAAGCCGGAGAGTCTTCTCTTCATCAAACCCGGCTCGATGGGCGATGTCATTCACGCCCTGCCCGTCGCCACGGCCATCCACCATGCCAGTCCGGAAACTCGCATCACTTGGATCATCGACCCGCGCTGGGAACCGCTCTTGGAAAAAAACCCCGCAATCGCCGCGACACATCCTTTTCCCAGATCTCATTTTCGCGGGCCACTGGGCATTCTCCGATTCCTCGCCTGGTGTCGTCGCCTGCGCGACCTGCGCGCGGATGCCGCGCTCGACTTGCAATGCCTCCTACGAAGCGGCTTCATGGCACACTTCAGCAAAGCCCGCCGCGTCTGGGGACTCTCAGACGCCCGCGAGGGGGCAGGATTTTTCTACACGGATCGGGTTTCGGTTCTGAAAGACGAACACTCCGTTCACCGCTACCTGCGCGCCTTGCCGGCGATGGGAATTCCCATTCCAAAAAAACCCGCGTGGACTCTTCCTGCAGGCAAAACCTGCGGCGCCATCCCTGAAAACAAGCCGTTCGCAGTTGTCCACCCCTTTTCACGGGGCGCGGGGAAGTCCCTCGACAAGGAGTGCCTCGATGCCTTTCTTGCCACTTTCCGCACCCACTCGGATGCGCTCTGCGTGCTGGTCGGCGCGGGCGACTACTCCCGCGAAAATGATGCCGGTTTTCTCAATCTCCTGAACCACACAACGCTCGCGGAGCTCACCGATATCCTCCGACGGGCAAGATTCGTGGTGAGCGTGGATAGCGGCCCCATGCACCTTGCCGCCGCACTCGGGACTCCCCTGCTCTCGATTCACACATGGAGCGATCCGCGTCGTGTTGGTCCGCTTTCCGAAAAAGCCTGGATCTGGCAAGGTGGTGAAATTCGCAGGCAAAACCTCACCGCCGCTCCCCTGCCGGAAAAGCCGTTCACTCGAAACGACGCCATCGAGGCAGCCAGAATTACAGCCTCAGCCGTTTCGGGCAGCGATCAAATGTAGTCGGATAATTCGTAGAGCGCGGGATCACGCTCCGCTGCGCGCGTGCGGGCTTTCACGCCGCCTCCCGACGTCTCCGCACCCTCGCCGCCCTCCATGCCGGGGAAATCCATTCCCTCAAAGGCGTCACCGAATTCCTCCTCCAACTTCTCAGGATTCTCGCCGGACTCGAGACGGCGGATCATTTGTTCCATCTCACCGGGCATTTTTTGTCCCGTCGCCTCAGTCATCTTCCGCATCATTCGGCCAAGTGCGCGCGGGTCGGGATTGCTCTCGTCCATGCCCGCCATTTCGCGCTCCATCTCAGCCATGACACGCTCCATGCGCGGATCCATATCATCCCCCGCAGGAGTCTCAGACTTTTCCTTCGCACGACCAGTGAAGGCGAACTTCGAAACCAAACGCTCCATATGCGCATTCGGATCGTCCGGACATTTGGGAACCTTGCTCGCGTAGGAAAGACTGCGGGCGAAAAACGAATAGATCTTGTTCGTATCGGGTGAGTGGAATTCGTAGATCGGCATGGATTTTTAAGAACGAGGTGAATTTAGCTCGTTTGCGGAAAATCGTCCACTTCCTCGATGGAGCTTGGCTAAATACCAGACAGAGGCGTATTTTTGGCCACCATGGACAGGGACACTGATACGGGTAGTCAATTCGATGTGATCGTCATCGGCGGCGCCTTGTCCGGAGCATCGACCGCGTTCCTTTTGAAGCGGCGCAACCCGGCTCTGCGGATTCTTGTCGTTGAGAAAAACTCAGCCTTCAAACGCCGCGTGGGCGAGGCTACGACAGAGGTCAGCGGATTTTTTCTCACCCGCATGCTTGGCCTAACAAATTATCTGGTCCGACATCAGATTCCCAAAAACGGCCTGCGTTTCTGGTTTTCCAAGAACCCCGAAGGCTCCCCCGCCGACTGCTCGGAGCTCGGGGGAAAATATCTCTCGACCGTTCCCGCCTTCCTGATCGACCGATCTGAGCTCGACGAAGAGATCCTCTGCCGGGCAATCGGCGCGGGTGTCGAGTTGCTCCGACCCGCACAAGTGCTCGATGTGCAACTTGAGGCCGGAGGCTTGCAGGAATTGCGCGTGCAATCCAGCACCGGGACGAAAATGCTCAAAGCCCGCTGGGTGGTCGATGCCTCGGGCGTGAAAGCCCAGTTGGCACGCGCCAACGGATGGCTCCACACCAACGAAGCCCACCCCACACTCGCTGCTTGGAGCCGCTGGCGCAATACGGGCGACTGGGATGGGCTCGACTCGGAAATGGACAACGATTCGAGCAAAAAGGGATTTTTTGGCATTCGAGGCACGGCGACCAACCACTTCGCGGGCGATGGATGGTGGGCTTGGTGGATTCAATTGAAAAACGGCGATGTGAGCATTGGCGCCGTTGTGGACCAACGGCTGGTGGATTGGAGTGAACAGGAAGGCACGGTTGGCGATAAACTGCGCGGATTCCTCGCAAGACATCCTGCGGCCCGCGTGATGATGCGCGATGCGGAGTTCGTCGAAGGCGATGTGCATTTCCGCAGGAACCTGCCGTATTGCTCGGAGCGCCACGCGGGCGATGGATTCGTGCTCGTGGGCGATGCCTCAGCATTCATCGATCCCCTCTACAGCCCCGGCATGGATTGGATTGCGTTCACGGCATCCGCCGCCGTCGAACTCATCGCAAAATGTCTAGACGGTGAAAACCCTGGGCCTCTTGTGGACAAACACAACCGCGATTTCGGCATCAGCTACCAGCGGATGTTCGAAGCCCTCTACCAAGACAAATACGATTACCTCGGCGACTTCGACCTCATGCGCGTCGCCTTCCGCCTCGATATCGCGACCTATTACCTCTACATCGTCCGGTTTCTCTACAAAGACGGCCCGGCGGCGATTCTCAAGCCACCGTTCTCCCCGAAAGAAGCAGGCCCATTTTTCCGATTCATGCGTTTCTACAACCGGCGCCTCGCCGCCATGGGCAGGAACCGCCGCCAACGGGGAGTTTTCGGCCAGCACAACGAGGGGCACAGGGATCTCGTGGGTGGATTCAATTTCCGCCTCGGGCAACTCTTTCGCACCGCGTTTGACGGCCTCTGGCTCTGGCTGAAACTCGAACTCCAGGAAGGCTGGCGCAGCACAGCCTCACCGCAAACCCAGACTGAACCGACCGGACGATTTTTCTCCGCAAAGACAGGGAATTTTGGTAAGCATACGGCCTTGCCTGTAAATGGAAACGCTCGAGCCATCAGATGACGAACTCGTCCACCGCACCCAAGCGGGGGATGCCCGTGCATTTGACGAGTTGATCCTGAGATTCAGCCCCCGGCTTTACGGACTTGTTTACCACATGACCTCAAGCCACGAGGACACGAACGACCTGCTGCAGGATATTTTTTCCAAAGCTTATCGCTCGATCAAAGGCTTCCAAGGTAAATCCTCTTTCTACACTTGGATGCACACTATCGCCGTGAACATGGCGATCAACTTCCTTAAAAAGCGGAACCGCAGAAAGACCATGAGCCTTGATGATGTCGATAATGGCATTCTCAACGACCCCGATTTTATCGAAGCCACGAGCAATGGCGACCCCAGCCGCGAAGCTAATCTCAGCGAGCTTCAAAAAAAACTGAACGAATCCATGCTCAAGCTGTCACATGACCATAGAGCCGTTGTGACTATGTTCGACATTCAAGGCATGCCTCACGCTGAGATTTCCAAAGTTCTCAAGATTTCGGAGGGCACAGTGCGCTCACGCCTCTTTTATGCCCACCGACAATTGCAAAATTACCTTCAGGAGTTTATTAATAAATAACCAGCCGTATGGATAACGAAGACAGTATTACAAAGCTTCTCCGACTGAAACGCTATGAACAACCCCCGGAGGAATACTTCGAAAACTTCTTGGCCGAGTTCCAAACCCGTCAGAGAGCCGAAGTGATACACCGTCCGCTTCTGCATATCGCTTGGGATCGTTTTTGCTCAATATTTGTCATGCCACCGGTTCCCAAGCTGGTCATGGTCGCTTCCTTCGCCGCAGCCGTATTTGCTGCGGTTTTTGTTAAGGACTGGGCGGATGACGACACGCCTTCAAACCTCACGCTGGCATCGTCCGGCGCGGTGCAACTGGATTCCAAAGCACTCCCCGCCAAGGGTAAAAAAGGTTCGGCTGTGCAATATGTCCTCCCTGCGAGACCGGTCAGCTATGCTTCCGCACGCAGCTTTTAATTTTTTCAGGCGCGCGGCCGTTTTCACATCGGCATCCTTGCTTGCATGCACCCAACCGCACGCCCATGCGGCCGAGCCGGATTTGGCGGAAACTATAACCTGCCAGATTCGAAAAATTTTTGATGAAAACCAGAAGGCAGTTGTGCGAGTGCAGGCCAACGACTCGCTCGGCGTGCGGCTTGGCAGCGGTTTCTTCATCGACCCCACTGGCATGATCTACACGCATGCCGGAGTGGTTTTGAACGCGGCGGATGTCAGCGTGACTTTCAACGGAAGCAACCTGCCCGCCCGCGTGCTGACCACCGACGAGCGCAGTGGTATCGCCATTCTGAAGACGGATTGCATCAGCCCGTTCATTCGAATCGGAAATTCCGAGAATGCCACGGTTGCCATGCCTGTGATTACGATTGGATTCCCGGAAGAGCGGAATTCCAGTGCCAGCTTTGGAATGATCGCCGGCCATGACCGCCAGCACATGGGTCAATATTTTTCCACCACCCATATCCGCGCCAATATGGCCGTGAACCGCGGTGAAGGCGGTGCCCCCGTTTTGAATCTCAATGGCGAGGTCATCGGTATCCTCGTCGCCCGCATCAATGACAGCGCCTCCTGCCATATCCTCCCGATCCGTGCCGCTGAAAAAATCCGCCAAGACATGGCCCGTTACGGAGAACTCCGTCACGGCTGGGTCGGCGTGGAAGTCGAAGACGCTCCAGAACCCGTCAACGGCTCAACAGCAAAAATCATCGCGCTCAATCCCCTCGCAAACGCAGCCGAGCAGGGCCTCAAATCCGGAGACATGGTCAACGCCATCGGCACGACACCCGTGGCATCCAGCGAGGATGTCATCGACGCCTCCTACTACCTCACCGCGGGAGAGCCAGCCGATGTCAAAATAACCCGCGAAGGCCAGCAAATGAACATTAAGGTCACCCCAAAGCTCCACCCCCTCACCCCAGCCAAGCCGCTTCACGCCGAAGCCTTCCAGCAGCCCTGACCCCCCGCTTTACCCGTCAGCAAACACGCCACCTCCAACCAAAATTTTGGACAATCGTTCAAATTTTTGGTCGGAACTTGAAATGGGGGTTTTGAGGAGGGGTTTCGCAAGGGCAACAAAAACGGGCACCGGCTTTTCAGCACGGTGCCCGTTTGGAATTTTAAAGGCTGATGTTAACGACGGCCGAAGTCGCGGCGTCCGCCGCCACCACCACCACCACCGCCACGGCGGTCGTCACGACCACCGCCGCCACCGCCACGGAAGTCGCGGCGAGGGCCATCGAAGCGTCCGCCGCCACCACCACCACCGCCTGGAGGACGGTCTTCGCGAGGACGGGCTTCGTTGACTGTGAGAGCACGACCATCGAGATCTTTGCCGTGGAGTTGCTCAACGGCTGCTTGAGCCTCGGAATCGGATGCCATCGTGACGAAGGCGAATCCGCGGGAGCGGCCAGTGAATTTATCTTGCATTAGCATGACTTCGGAAACCGCACCGCACTGCGAGAACAGGTCCTGAATGGCAATCTCTGTCGTGTTGAAGGACAGGTTGCCGACGTAGAGTTTATTACCCATGGTATTTTACTATATTTAACGCATTAGAGATCGAGGCCTGTTCCCGACTGCCGGGTTTCAAACTGCCCGGGGAGTTTTCTCTCCGGGATGTCCACCAAATCCTGATCAAATCTGCAGAGCCCTTATCGCCTTTTTTCAGAGCTTGGCAAATAGTATTTGAGAGTATTTTTTCCGAGATGGTTGACTGAGCAGCTTGTAATCGGGAAGTTGAAAGGAGATGAGACTTTCCAGATGCATCCTGATCCTGCTGGCAACGATTTGTTTTTCGCCGCCCGGATTTGCCCAGCAGCAAATGCGCGTGCCGTTCAACTTCCAATGGGGCGAATCAGCCGCCCGCGTGGAGCAGAGCCTAGTGGGGATCAAGGCAAAAATCACCGAGCGCAAGGTCGTGGATGGGCGGACGGTCTATCTGGTAGAGGGCATACCGCAGAAGCAGCTTCAGCGCGCTTTGTTTTATTTTCGTAACGATATGCTGAACGAGATCGAGCTTCACTTCGGTGACAGTGTGTGGGACTCGCCGAAATACGAATTGTTCTTTGAGGAAGTGCGGCGCAATGTGGATTCCAAATACGGGATCGGCCGCCTGCTCACCCGATCCCGCACACGCGAGGGCGATGTGCTGCGGACACTCGTGGGCTACCAATGGATGCAAGGGAGCATCTCGCTCCGGCTTTATCTCTTCACAGCTGAAAAAGACCCAAATGCCCTGCGGGTGCTGAGCCTCCACTACAAGGAGGCTTGAACAGCCCGACGGACCGCCTGCGCGGGGAAACGGGATTTAGATAAACTCAAAATCGGCAACAACGGCGTGGTGATCCGAAACATCCGTCTTCGCCACATGCCGGGAAACAGGGCGCAACTGGGAGTTGAAGAATAAATGATCCATCACAAATGGCATCCGGCGCCAAGTGATTTCCTCGTTTTGCACAGTGCGGAATCCTGCGTTCTCAAATTGGCTCACGAGCGACTCGCAGGGAGCGGAGTTCATATCCCCCGCGAGAATGAGCGGATCTCCTCCGGCCGCGCGGAGTTTTGATTCCACGATGGATCGTTGCTCGGGATGTGCATCACTCGAGTCTCCGATTATGAAAAAGGCCTGCAGGTGGGTATTAAGAACCTTCAACCTGCGCTCCGCCAATATCGTGGAAACCTCGAGCAAGAGCCTGGATGAGGCGCGTCGTTTTTTGCCTCGGAAGACAAACTCCAACGGCGCAGCGGGGAGATCGGTCTTATGAAAATCCGTCAACTTCGTGCGCGAGAAAACGGCCAAACCCAGACCAAAGGGCAACTCAGTCTCGTTTTTCAAAGGATAGGAAAAGACCGAATCATAGTCGGACATGAACTCCTTCAGACGCATGTAATGAGGCGGCGGATCAACTTGCATGCCCCCATCATGCCCACGCTCCACCTCCTGAAGACAAATGATGTCGGCATTTAAGCCCTTGAGAAAAGCTACAACCGCATCCACATCGACCACAGGAGGAAAGGGATCGTTCTCCCTCCAAGGCTGGCCATTTTGCATATTGAATGTGACAACGCGGAAGGGCATGGATTTTTACGAGACTACCAAACCTGCTCGTCGCAGATTGTGGCATGGAAAGCGTTATTCCAAACTTTTTTTACTTATTCAGATTAACTCTTTGAGCCCAATTCTAGTGGACGGATTTTTTTAAAGGCCCAAATGCCCAGAATGACGAAAAATACCAAAGCAAGAAGGGGTTTGAACCAGATGCGCGTTAATTTATAGATATCTCCATAGCAGTCTGATCCGAGTCCGATGCACAAAAAGACCAAAATCCAGGCGACAGGAGTGACGGCTTTTTCGCGAAAAAGAATCGCCGCGAAGACTGCCACATAGGGGGAAAGAATGATGTAGGATACTGTTTCCGTGCGGGGGTTGAAGGCCATGAGATAAGCGGCGGAGAGGGCGGTTGCCAGAAAGGGGGCCAGCGCGGCCGGGTAGATTTGTTTCAACCTCCAAGCCAACCCGAGCGTCACAAAAGCAAAGACAGCCCGCACGGGGAACCATTGTTTATCAGGCAGATCGAAGCCGAATGTGCGAAACATCGCTGCGATGTCGTCGAAGTTATTGCCAGGCGGAATGCTGGCAACGGTGACCTGTTTGATGCACATGTGCCATTGGTTCAATACATAGTTCGGATCGTAGTGAATGAAGGACAGGCCGGCAAAAAAGAGCATTCCTACCGGGAGTCTCCACCACAGAGGGCGATAGAGGGCACCGAGCAGCAAGAGCGGAACGAGACCAAGGGGCTTGGCAATGACTCCGAAAATCAGCCAAGCCGTAGCCGGCCACCATCGTTTTTCCGAAACAGCAAGAGCCGCTAGAATCATCGAAGCCGATAGGAGCATGTTAAATTGACCATTTCTTCCCGCAGTGAGCGATGCTGGCAAGGCTAAGACGGTCACCAGACAAAATAAGCTCGCCACGGTGGTATTGGCTTGGAAGAAGCGGCACATGCGCCAGATCGCCCAGCCGAAAAGCCCCAGAGAGAACGCGCGGTAAAAAACCTCGCCGAGGCGGAGCATCAGTGTCGGCAGGAGCGTTTCACTCAAGGGCTGCTTGTTGAACTTCTTGATATCCTTTGGAAATTCCTGCCAGGCAAATGGCGTATAAATCAGGACTGACTGAGGAAAATAAAGAAAACCCTGGCCTTTCAGCGAATACATATTCTCGGAATCCCACCAATTATAGGCCGCTCGGCTGTAATGGTGCGTGATATTGCGCTGGGTCGGCTGGAAAAAAGCCAGTACCGCTACTATGGCAAAGAAGAGCAACCAAATCCGCTTGGCGTAGGTATCGGACTTCGGGCTCCAGAAGAAGGTGTTGAGTTTTTCCATCGGCGGGCGCGAGGCTCTTATGAGGATTCCCAAATGCAAAGCGTGAAATTTGAAAAAGAAAACGCCGCCTGCTTTGACAGGCGGCGTTTTTAATGAGTTTTACCGAGTCGTGAGAACGATTACTTGGTCGGAACCGTGGCAATCGTCTGAAGGATGCGGCTGGCAATCTTGTAAGGGTCGCCTTGGGAATTTGGACGACGGTCTTCGAGGTAGCCTTTGTAGCCGTTGTTGACGAAGCTGTGTGGCATACGGATCGATGCGCCGCGGTCAGCCAAGCCATAGCTGAATTTATCGATGGACTGAGTCTCATGGAGACCGGTGAGGCGGAGATGGTTGTCCGGCCCATAAACGGCGACATGCTCGTTTTTATATTTGTCGAAGGCTGCCATGAGCTTCTCGAAGTATTCCTTGCCGCCGACTTCACGCAGGTGCTTGGTGGAGAAGTTTGAGTGCATTCCCGAGCCATTCCAGTCGAAGTCCTTGCCGAGCGGTTTGCAATGGAAGTTCACATCCACGCCATATTGCTCGCAGAGGCGAATAAGAATGTAGCGGGCGATCCAGACTTCATCGGCGGCGCGCTTGGAGCCTTTGCCGAAGATTTGGAATTCCCATTGACCCTTGGCGACCTCGGCATTGATGCCTTCGTGGTTGATGCCAGCATCGAGACAGATGTCGAGGTGCTGTTCGACGATGTCGCGGGCGATGTCGCCAACCGCATTGTAGCCCACGCCGGTGTAATAGAGTCCTTGAGGAGCGGGAAAACCTTCAGCCGGGAAGCCCAATGGGCGTCCATTTTGATAGAGGAAATATTCTTGCTCGAATCCGAACCATGCCTCGGGATCATCCAAAATGGTCGCACGGGAATTTGTGATGTGCGGCGTGCCATCGGGCATCATCACTTCGCACATGACCAGAGCGCCATTTTCGCGGGTGGAATCTGGGAAAACCGCGACAGGTTTGAGAACGCAATCGGAGCTGCCGCCGGGAGCCTGGCGGGTGGAGCTGCCGTCGAAGCCCCACAAGGGAAGTTCTTCGAGCTTGGGAAAGCTGGCGAATTCCTTGATTTGAGTTTTGCTGCGGAGGTTTGCCACCGGCTCGTATCCGTCGAGCCAGATGTATTCGAGTTTATATTTAGCCATTTTTTATTCAGGTGTATTTTTTTGAGCAGACCAGGCCGTCTGGTGTAGCTTTTTTTTCGTTTTTCCCATTTTCCCGTGCGGCGGGAGGGTTAAAGCAATCGGAGTGCCAAGATTGAAGTGAAGTTTCAGCGAGTGCGATCAGAAAATAGGCGCCTTATTGCGGGATTCTGACGCTCAGCGAGTTAAGACCCATTTCTCGAACCAGCCTCGCGTAGGTCTGCGAGGGGCGGTCCCCCAGATGATCCAATTCCACACGCGCCAAGTCGTGTTGAAAATCGACCCGATACAGGCCAAAACGCGGTGTGAACGATCCCCACTCGTAATTGTCGGTGAGCGACCAGTGGAGATACCCCAGCAATGGAACCCCTGCGTCGAGCATTCGCTGGACCTCGGCAAGGTGGGCTTCGAGATAGCCGCTGCGAGTCATCTTGTCGCGGCGAGGTTCGCCTCCGGAATCATCGATCCGGCTGCGCAAAGCCATGCCGTTTTCTGCGATGAGAACGGCCATTCCGGGAAATGCGCGGGTGTAGTATTCACAGAAGGCGCTCATGCCCTCCGGCAGGAAATGCCAGTCCCACCATTTGCAGGCGAGCACATCAAGCATGTGCGCCGATATGCTGCGGCTTTTGAACTCCAAGTCGGAAAAATCCGGCGCCCGCAAGGCATGGCTCACAAAGGGGTCGTAATAATCCAGCCCGAGGTAATCGAGCGCTCTGGACCTTGGCGAGCGCTCGGCTTCGGTGAAGAAAAATTCGAACGCTTGGGATGTCGCCGCGCGCGAGGCAAAGTAGTTTGCCAAGCGGTGCAAGCCCGCCCCCGCCATGGCTGCGAGGTCCGTGCGGCGCTGGAGTGCGATATGGATAAAGTGCCGCGAGAGTGCCTCTGCTCTGGAGCGAAAATAATCCGGCACCTCGGTGGGCTTGATGCCGTTTTGCCTGAGACACAGCAGGTCGAGCAACATGTTCTCGGACCAATAGACATCGCTGCAAAATGTATTCATTGAAACCATCGGCTTGGGCCATCTGTGCGATTCATACAAGTCGTGAATCGCATTGTAGGCTCTCACATGCGCAGCCAGCATACGTGTGTAAGCCCGCAGGCCGACAGGAATCCCCGCTTCCGGACCTCCGGGGAAATGCCGGTTCAAATAGGTATTCAGAACGAGCATGTTTGGCTCGTTGAGTGTGACATACCATTTCACAGGCGGCTGGCCGAAGTGGTCGCAGAGCCGGTGGTTCAGCCGTTCGAGAGTGAATTGCACGAATTTCTGAAACGCTGCGGGCGTGTTGTCATCCAGCCACGCATCCACTCCCAACCAGGCCGGATGCGTGAAATGCTGCAAAGTCACCACAGGCTCCATGCCCGCTTCCCGGCAGGCGGCCACGCGGTTGGCATAGGCATCCACCGCGTCCCCGTCGAATACCGGTGCAGGACCGGGAATATTTGTAAAGGACGGCTGCACACGCGCCCACTCGATGCTGAGGCGAAAGGCATTGAGTCCCATCCCTCGAGCCAGATCAAAGTCGGTGCGATACCTGTTCCAGAAATCCACCGCACGCCCAGTGCGATCCACGCGGCCGGATTGCTCGCAGGACCCCCAGTTGTTATGCGGCTCGCCTGGCCCGTTGTATCCGCCCTCGCTCTGATACCCCGAGGTGGCGACTCCGATCAGAAATGGTGTCGAATTTTCCATGGCTCTCACTCCCCTATCCTGCGGCAGCGATGCGCTTGCGCAGCGCCTTCTCGCGTAGTTTCGAAATAATCACCGGCCGCCTTTCAGGCTCCTCCAGAACGATACGGGCTATCTCCGCCGCCGCATTCGGCCGACCAAGATTGCGCGCGTTTCGGGACATTTGCCGGAGTCGCTCCGGATCATCCAATAATCGGCGCAGCTTGTGTGCAACGAGCGTGACCTCGGTGCATTTCACAGCCGCCCCCGCTTCGAGAAGAACATCGGCATTGCGCTCTTCCTGCCCTCCGATCGGATCCAAGATCATCATTGGCAAACCACAAGCCACCGCCTCGGCTGTCGTCATGCCGCCGGGTTTGCTGAGCAAAATCGAGGCGACGGACATAAAGTCCGCCATGTCTTTCGTGTAGCCGAGCACCCGGAAGTCCGCCGGGCGATCCTTCAGCAACTCAACGATCTCATGCTGCATTTCCTCGTTCTTTCCGCAGACAATGATGGCTTGAAAATCGCGCTCCACCTGGAGCAACTGCCGCACAACAGCGGTCGCCGGACTCATTCCCAGTGCACCGCCTGCGACAAGGACCGTCGGCCGACCAGCCTCCAGGCCGTGGCGCTCGAGCACGGCATTGACATCCACTGAGGCTCCGAACTCCGGCTCCACGGGAATGCCGGTCACCTCGATGCGGTCGGCAGGCAAACCAAGAGCCTCCATGTGAATTTTGTCGTCCTCTTGCGCCACAAAATACCAGTTGAAGGCCCGCGTAATCCAAAAGGCGTGAAAATGAAAATCCGTTATCACCACCCCCAGCCGCGCATCAAGTTTTCCGTTCGCGATGAGCCAGGAAATGACACCCGCAGGCATGAAATGGGTGCAGAGAATGACATCCGGCCGAAATTCCCGCACTAGATTGATGAGCGGCAAGGCCTGAGGCAAATCAATCAACAAGCGCCCCTTGTCAGCCACCCAGGGATCATCGCTCGTCTCATACCACCAGCCCAGAAACTCCGGCAGCATGGCGGAGAGTTTTTTGTAGAGCGTGGAGTAAAATTGCTTGTGAAGGACATTTGTGTGGTCGAGCGAATCATCCGAGAGGACCTCATCTACATCACTCCTGGCCCGCATGGCGCGTGCTAGGGCATCGGCTGCTTTCACATGACCGGACCCCACCGAGGCCGATAAAATCAACACGCGCTTTCCCATATTCAGGCAACCTGCCCCAATTCCTGTCGGATGCCAAGCCAGAGTCTGTCGTTGACTCTCCCAAATTTCCGGAGAAGCTTCCGCGCAATGGGAGTTTTCTCAAAACAAAGTCGAGTCGGCAGCCAGGGGTTTGAAGGTTTAGTTGATTTTATCAATCAACTTTTCCAAATCTGTCTGCTGCTTGCTTTCACCGCCCCGCTGACCATGGCACAGGTGGAGGAAGTCATCCGAGTTGGTTTTTTCCCAAATATCACTCATGCTCAGGCACTCGTGGCATCAAACATGTCGCGTGAAAGCAAGGGTTGGTTCGAGTCCCGCCTCGGCAAACCAGTTAAAATCGAGTGGTCGATTTACAATGCTGGCCCCTCTGCGATGGAAGCTTTCTTTACCAAAGCAATCGACATGACATATGTCGGCCCCAGTCCCGTCGTAAACGCCCATGCTCGGGCCAACGGCAAGGAAGTCCGCGTCATCGCCGGCTCCATGCGAGGAGGCGAAGCGCTCGTCGTGCGAGGCGAGACAATCACCTCAGTTGAAGAACTCCGGGGAAAAACCATCGCAACTCCGCAGCTGGGAAACACCCAGGATGTCGAATGCCGGGCCTGGTTGCTCAAGCAGGGAATCAAGGTCACGCTGGTCGGCGGCGATGCCCGGGTCATCCCGACCGCCAACCCCGACATGCTCCAGCTTTTTACCCAGAAAAAACTCGATGCGGCCTGGACGGTCGAACCTTGGGTGACCCGCCTGATCAACGAAGCGGAGGGCCGCATCTTTCACTCGGACCCGAACGCCCTCACTACCGTGCTTGCGGGGCGCGTTGGATTTCTGCAAGAACACCCCGATCTCGCCGCCCGATTTTTGCAAGCCCACCGCGACTTGACCGAGTGGATTCGTCAAAACCCCGAGGAAGCCCGCCGCCGTGTTCGCGATGAACTCAGCGCGATTACCCGCCGCGAGATTCCCCAAAAACTGGTTGATGAAGCCTGGACACGTCTTGATCCGAACACATCCATCTCGATCGAGCCCTTTGAATCCTTTCTCCAGCATGCGCGCGAAGTCGGCTTCCTGCGTGCCCGCGTCGATCTGAAAAACCTTCTCTGGCAGCCATGAAAAACCCATCACGATGAGCCTCGAAAACGAACTCGCCAATACAGCCCCCGAACGCATCGAGGCGAACAACATCACAAAATCCTTCACCACCGAGCGCGGCAAGGTTCTCGCCCTCGAAAATGTGAGCGTGAAAGTCGGCGAAGGCGAATTCCTCTGCCTCGTCGGCCCCAGCGGCTGCGGCAAGTCCACCCTCTTGAACCTCATCGCCGGCCTCGACCTGCCGGATAGCGGGCAGATTTTGGCCAACGGTGAAAACATCACAGGCCCCGGACGCGACCGCATGGTCATGTTCCAAGAGCATGCACTTTTTCCGTGGCTCGATGTCATGGGTAATGTGCTCTTCGGCCTCCGACTCAAGCCAGGACTGAATTCCAAGGAACGCCAAGAGGTCGCCAAATACTACCTCCACCTTGTGGGATTGGAAAAATTCGAGCGCGCCAACATCCATGAACTCTCCGGCGGCATGAAGCAGCGCGTCGCGCTCGCCAGAGCCCTTGCGCCGAACCCTCGTGTGCTGCTCATGGATGAGCCCTTTGCCGCGTTGGACGCCCTCACGCGTGAGCACCTCTACGGCGACATACAGCGCATCTGGGAAGCCCGCCGCAAGACGATCATTTTCGTGACCCACAATGTCCGCGAAGCCGCCTGCCTCGGCGACCGCGTGCTTCTTTTCTCGCCAAACCCCGGCCGCATTCGCGCCGAATTCCGCATCGAACTCCCGAGACCCCGCGATATCAACAGCGTGGAACTCGCCCGCTACTCCACCGAAATCACAACCGCTCTGAAAGGCTTCACCGCTGGGCAGGGCAAGGAAGCCTCCGAATGATCCGCAGCATCTCAACACTCGTATTTTTTCTCCTCCTCCTTGCTTCCTGGGAGGCGGCATCCCGCACAGGCCTGTGGTCACCTGTGCTGCTCCCCTCGCCGCTCAATGTGATGGACTATATGTGGCAGGCGACGGTGGACGGATCGCTCTGGACGGCGACGCTGGTCACCATGAAACGCCTCCTCCTCGGTTACGGCATTGGCCTCCTTTTCGGGGTTCCACTCGGGCTGCTTACCTCCCGCTTCCGCATTCTGCAAGACACGCTCGGACTCCTCGCCCTTGGTATTCAGACCCTGCCAAGCGTTTGCTGGGTGCCACTCGCCCTTCTGTGGTTTGGCCAGACCGAGGCCGCGATGCTTTTTGTTGTGGTCATGGGCACCCTCTGGTCAGTCCTCATCGCCACCAGTGACGGCGTGCGCTCGATGCCGCCTATTTATCTTCGGGCCGCCCGCACCATGGGCTCAAAGGGTCTCCACACGTGGTTCAATGTCATCCTACCCGCCTCGCTGCCCTACTTGATTGGCGGTATGAAGCAAGGCTGGGCCTTCGCCTGGCGCTCGCTTATGGCAGCGGAGATTTTTGTCACCATTCTCACCGGTTTCGGACTCGGTCAACTCCTGCAATACGGACGTGAACTCCTAGCCATGGATCAAGTTGTAGCCGTCATGGTCATTATTGTGGCGATAGGACTCCTGGCGGATCGTATCCTTTTTTCACCATGGGAACGATTCTTCCACAAACGCTGGGGCACAGGCTCGATGAATTAGCACGCACCGCATGATCGAGGTTCGGCACCGAGGCGCCGTTCACCTGCCCGGCCCAGATCTGTGGCTGGATCCGCATTACTCGAAACCTCTGGCGTTTGTTTCGCACGCCCACAGCGACCACACCGGGCGTCATGAGCGCACCATAGCCACCCGCGCGACCCTTCGTCTCATGGAAGCGCGAATGGGCCCACTCCACGGCGAGACGATTCCCCTGCCCTTCGGCGAGGTTCGGGGTTTTGAAAAGTTCCGCATGCGCCTGCTCCCCGCCGGCCATGTCCTCGGATCCGCGCAGTGTTTCGTGGAGACCGACCAAGGCAGCCTCCTCTACACCGGCGACTTCAAGCTCCGCCAAGGAGCCAGTGCGGAGACAACCGCCCACACCCGCGCCGAGACGCTCATTATGGAGACCACATATGGCCTGCCGCGCTATGTGTTCCCGCCGTTTCATGAGGTGATGGCTCAAATCCTGAAATTTTGCATCGAAGCGCTCGAGGAGGGCGCGACGCCTATTCTGCTGGGATACTCGCTCGGGAAATCCCAGGAAATCCTCGCCAACCTGCGCGGCGCTGGACTGCGGGTCATGCTCCACTCCACCATCGCCAAGCTCGTGCCGGTCTATGAATCAGAGGGCATCGTTTTTCCGGAATACGATTCGTGGGATGTCAAAACCGCTGCTGGCCATGTTCTGATTTGCCCGCCAACCAGCGCTGGAAGCAAATCCATGGCACTGGTGAAGAAACGCCGCGTCGCAGCTATCACCGGCTGGGCAATGGATCCGGGCGCCATACACCGCATGCGTTGCGACGCCGCCTTCCCGCTCTCCGACCATGCGGGCTATGACGACCTCCTCCGGCATGTGGAAAATGTCGCCCCAAAGCGTGTCCTGACCCTGCATGGTTTCGCGTCGGAATTCGCCGCCGACCTCCGCGCGCGCGGCATCGAGGCTTGGGCACTCACTGGGCCGAACCAACTGGATCTCGCGATCCCGATTCCCCACCCCCAAGCGCCTGCCAAGCCAAGCCCCGTTCAAGCAGCCGCAACGGGATTTCTCAGGTTCTGCTCGCTCGGCGACAAGATTGCAGCGCTCATAGGCAAGAAAGCCAAGATCCGACTCGTCTCGGCATACTTTCAGGAGTTGGAGGAATCCGACCTACGCCTCGCCCCACTCTGGCTCTCAGGCGCCGCATTTTCCTCCACGAACCCCTCACCGCACCAAGCTGGGAGATCCATCATCCGCGCCGCCCTCATCAAGGCCTCGGGAATGCCGGAAGCCGAATACCGCCCACTCGCACGCGGCATCAACGAGAGCGGCCTCACGGCGGAAACCGTCATGGCCACACGCCCCGGCTCGGCAAACCCCGCATTGTCCGAGATTGCAGCCCTTCTGGAAGATCTGCGCTCAGCCCGCTCGGGCGTGGCCAAGATCGACATTCTGGCCCATTTCTTCCAATCCGCACCTCCCGTTGCGGCAAAGTTTCTCGTGAAAATCCTCTCCGGCGACCTGCGCATCGGCCTCAAGGAAGGCTTGCTGGAGGAGTGCATCGCCGAAGCCTTCCAAGCCGACCCCGGCGATGTGCGTGAGGCAAACATGTTCTGCGCCGACTTGGGACTTGTTGCCGTGATGGCACGCAATCGCCGCCTGCATGAGCGGGCAATGAGGCTCTTTCAACCGGTCAAGTGCATGCTGGCATCACCCGAACCGGATGCCGCCGCAGTCCGTGCAAGGTTTGCGGAGATTCCCTCGCTCTGGATCGAGCCGAAGTTCGACGGCATTCGAGCTCAAATCCACACGAACACAAAGCGCACGGAGATTTTCACCCGCGACCTCAAGGAGATCACCTCAACCTTCCCCGAAATAGCAAAGGCCGCGGCGCAACTCGGGCGCGAAGCCATTCTGGATGCCGAGATTCTTGCCTGGCGGGACGGGCGTCCCCTGCCCTTCCAGGAACTCCAAAAACGCCTCGGCCGCCAAGAAGCCGACCTCTTTCTTGCGGACGGCATTCCCGCCGCCTGCCTCGTTTTCGATATCCTGCAACTCGATGGCACGAGCCTGCTCCGCGAGCCACTCCATCGCCGCCGCGAACTCCTGCACGGACTCACCCTGCCGCCGCCTCTGCGCCATGCAGAAATCCTCCACGCCGCCAGTGCCGAAGAAATCGACTCCCACTTCCGCGATATCCGCTCCGCCGGACACGAGGGACTCCTCATCAAAGACCCCGCCAGCCCCTACCAACCCGGCCGCCGGGGCCTCGCTTGGATCAAGCTCAAAAAACACCTCGCCACACTCGATGTCCTCGTCACCACCGTGGAATACGGCCACGGCAAACGACGCGGCGTCCTGAGCGACTACACCTTCGCCGTGCGCGATGAAAAAACCGGCGCCCTCGCCACCATCGGCAAAGCCTACACCGGCCTCACCGACCTCGAAATCGCCGCCCTCACCGACGAATTCCTCTCCAGCGCCCTCTCACAAACCGGCAACCGCATCGAAGTCGAACCCCTCGTCGTCCTCGAAATCGCCTTCGACTCCATTCGCGAAAGCCCCCGCCACCCCTCCGGCCTGGCCCTCCGTTTCCCACGCATCACCCGCATCCGCCGCGACAAATCCCCAGCCGACATCGACAACATCGCAACAGCTAGAAAACTGTTGGTCTGAGGCCCAGCTTTGTCAAAAACCCAGAAAAGCGCAACCGACTCAAGTTACAACCGCCAAGCCTGAGCGCAGAGCAGCGGAGGCGACGGCATTCAGGCTACTTCCTTTCTCCTGTGCTTTCAAAGCCAGGGCCTCGTGGAGACCGGGATCAACCCGCAAAACAAACTTGCCGCTGTATTTTTTTTGCTCCGGGCTGGGAAGTTTTCGCCCATCCGCCAGCATGAGTTCCACAACCTCCTCGGCCACTTGGCAGATTTCAGAAAACACAGCAGCCCGATCACTGCCGTGCACGCCACCATAGGAAAGAGCCGGAACCCGTCCGATGTAGCAACCATCCTCGTCACTCCACTCGACAATCTTTGCATAGCGATCCGCAATCTGTTTGATATTTTTTTTCATGGATTTTCCTCCAAGGCTTTTTTGATCTGACGCTCCAAATAGCGCGGACAGTCCGATCCAGACTTTCCGCTGACAGTTAGCACCGCTCCAGTCAAAGGATGAACCCAATTGCGATGACTTCCTTTCTTACCTCGGTTGATCCAACCGGCTTTTGCAATCCGGAATTTCATTTCGCGGACCTTCTTGGGCATACCTTTTGATACTATAATATCGTTGCAGATCAAATTTTTTAGCAGGTTCGAGTTTTAGATCACTCAAACTCCCGCTTGCCCCTTCGCAAACACCCTGTGCTTGCGTGGCCTTCTGCCCGGTTGCATCATGCCCGCACTGTGACTCAACCACTCCTCATCGCTGGCCGTTCGTTTTCATCCCGACTCCTCCTTGGCACTGGCAAGTTTTCTTCAAATGAAACCATGCGCGATGCGCTGGATGCGAGCGGGTGCGAGATCGTGACAGTTGCCCTACGACGGGCTGATCTGAGCGGAAAAAGAGACCCGTTTGCTAACATTCTTGATTTTATTGATCCGAAAAAATACCTCCTCCTGCCGAATACCAGCGGTGCGATGAATGCCGACGAGGCCGTGCGCCTTGCACGACTTGCTGCCGCCGCAGGTTTGCCACAATGGGTGAAACTCGAGATCCACCCCGACCCGCATTATTTGCTTCCAGACCCCATCGAGACACTAGCGGCTGCGGAGATTCTGGTTAAGGAAGGCTTCACCGTCCTGCCTTACATCAATGCCGACCCCGTTCTGGCTCGTCGGCTTCAGGATGTCGGCACGGCCACCGTTATGCCCCTCGGCTCGCCCATTGGCAGCAATCGGGGGCTCGATACCCGCTCGCAGATAGAGATCATCATCAAGCAAGCCTCCGTCCCCGTTGTCGTCGATGCGGGCATCGGCGCACCAAGCCACGCCGCCGAGGCATTGGAAATGGGTGCCGACGCCGTGCTTGTCAACACAGCCATCGCCGCCGCCGAGGATCCCGTGCGCATGGCAAAAGCCTTCAAAGCCACCGTCGAAGCCGCCCGCGAGGCCCAAGAAGCCGGACTCCCCATGCGCCTTGACCACGCCTCCGCCACAAGCCCCCTCGCAGCATTTTTGAAATCGGCGTGACCACTCGCAAATCCGCTCTAAGACAAAGCTGCGGCTCGCGCTTTGTGGAATCAGAGAGGCAGTTTGTCTTCCTGAGTTAAAAAAGGCCTCTCGGTTGCGCCGGTCTTTTGATTTACGGTCATCGCAGAGAGGACTTCTGTGTCATGGTTTCTGTTGTTCAATCAAGGCTGGAACGATGGCGCGAGCAATCCGGAGAAGGGTGGCGACTACCTCACTGGCACAAAAGCAAGCACCTCCAATCACCTCCAAGCGCCTTGAGGGAGCTGCTGAGGCCCTGAAGGGCTCCCCTTTTTTGAACTGAGTTGAAGTGAGCAGATAGGGAAACTCTTAATTCCCAAATCAAGAGGAGATTTCCCCACCTATTTAAAGAAGGTTTACTTATACCATCTATATAAAATAGCTGGACAAAATAAATTTAGCCCAGTAAAATATACGAGTGAGAAAACAACATTTCAAGCTGAGGAGACCTGATTTAAGCGTTCAACT
>JBILBH010000096.1:0-3397 GCA_044353785.1 Terrimicrobiaceae bacterium | reverse complement strand
ACTGTTTTCATAATCTTCCCTATTTTCCGTGGTCGCGACCCTATCATATCATAAAATTGGAAATCCCCCGCCAGATGGCTGGCTGACTTGGAACTACACAAGTGAGGAGGAATTCTCCTCACAGCTCGGTTGGTTTCGCCAGAGGGGCTGGGTGTTTATATCCGGGGCGGATTTTTTGAACGCCCTGAGCGACGTCGGATCACTTCCCGAAAAGGCGGTTCTCATCACTTTTGACGACGCTTACGAATCGCTTTTGGAGAACTCTCTGCCTGTCCTCAAGAGATTTTCGGCTCCGGCGGTTGTGTTCGTTCCAACACAGTTTGTCGGGGCCACAAATTTATTCGACCATGGCGTGGAGCCAATCGAGCGCATTGCGGATTGGAAAACACTCGCTGATCTTGAGGATGCGGGTATTTCCGTTGAGTCGCACGGTTATTCGCATCGTAGTTTCTCCTCTTTGAGCTCGATTCAAATTCAGCAGGAGCTTGAATTTTCAAGAGACGCCATTCGCAAAAATCTCGGCAAAGATTCCCGCATGTTTGCGTTTCCATACGGCGACTGTGGAGCGGATTCGGCGGCGGTTGAATCCGCGATAAAGCAGGCCGGATACGATATGGCCTTCCTCTACGGAGGCGGCGCATTTGATTCGAGACAAATGCATTCCCCACTATTCCTCCCCAGACTGGCTATGGGGCCGGGAGTGAACTTGGATGAAATGCTCCTCTTGTCATCCGGCGTTTAAAAAACTACTCGGGTAGATTCAAGCAAGCTGTGGCAAGAGCGGCCATGCCTTCTCCTCGGCCGAGGAATCCCATCGACTCGTTTGTGGTGGCTTTGATGCCAACTCTTGCCGGACTCAAGGCCAAAGCTGCTCCGACGCGGTTTTTCATTTCCGAAAGATAGGGTGCGATGCGGGGCTCCTCGGCGATGAGGGTGACGTCGATATTGTGAAGTTGGATGGATTTTTCCTCCAGCACCGAGCGGACGCGGCGAAGGATTTCGAGGCTGCTGATACCGCGAATCTTCGGGTCAGTGTTTGGAAAAAGATGGCCGATGTCAGGTTCCCCGGCAGCCCCCAGCACGGCATCCGCAATGGCATGGCACAGCACATCGGCGTCCGAGTGGCCATCGAGCCCGAGAGAGTGGGGGATTTCCACCCCGCCGAGAATCAAGGGCCTGTCGGCGACAAGGCGGTGAACATCATAGCCGATTCCGGTAGCGATCATTCGAGTGGGAAGGTTACTTTGCCGCTGGTGGCGACGATGGAGTATTTTTCTGGCTGCGACTCGTGGGGTTTGAGCTCCACCTTGCCACCAGCTTGCTCGACGAGCAGAAGTCCTGCGGCGACATCCCACAGGCTGATCATGCCTTCGATATAGGCATCGAGACGACCACAGGCGACATAGGCGATATCGAGAGAGGCGCTGCCCATCATGCGGCACTTTTTCACGCTGCGGAGCATTTTTTCAAAAAGTGGAATGCCGCGGTTGATGGTGTTGATCGATTTCGAAACGCCGACAGAGACTGTGCACTCTGCGATGTCTGCGCGGGAACTGACGGATATCGGTTGGCCGTTCAACAAAGCGGGGTGGCCTTCTTTTACAGACCACATTTCGTCACGCATCGGGTCGTAGATGACTCCGACAAGGATTTTTCCCGCGCGCCGGAGGGCGATGCTTACGGCAAAGTGTGGGATCGAGTAGAAGAAATTCACCGTGCCGTCGATGGGATCGATGATCCACTGGTATTCGCTCGACTGGTCGCCGGTGAGACCTTCCTCGCCGTAAATCGCATGGCCGGGATGACGGTCCAGAATAATGGATTCGATGAGGGCCTGTGTGCGCTTGTCGAGTTCCAGCTTGATGTCGTGAGCGAGGTTTTCATCGACGGTGAGCGGGCGTCCGAAATTGGCGCGGAGGAATCCGCCTGCGGCTTGGGCCGCGTCGAGGGCGGTTTGCAAAAAAGTGTCGGTGGTCATGTGCCATCAATTTCGGTTCCGAAGCTGGATGGCGGCAAGATATTTCACATTCTTGATCTCAAACTCCATGACGCTTAAGCTACCTGAAAATGCCCAGCTTTTCCAACAATCTCGGGAGGTGCTCGTGCTACTGACACAGCAGCAGGTTTCGCTTTTGATCGAGGATTTGGATTACATCCTCCCACGCACCCGCTGCGATACGATGCCCCTTACGAAAAGCCATATCATTCGGGATGCCGGGCGCGACGGGGACATCCTGCTCGATCTCGTGGAAGGCATGCCGGATTCGGATGCCCGTTTTCTTAGCGTTCCTCTGGAAAAACTTCGCGCCTTGATTACCCGCCGCCAGCGTGGATCGGGGGGAGGTTCCCCCGAGGAGGCGGATTCCGTGCCGTTGCTGTTCGGAGAATAAAGCGCTCGGGAATCCTGCCCGAGGGATCAAAAACAACACCTTCAGTTTCCAAGAGTCGCCGCTTGCTTGATAGCGCAGGCGCTGTGCTGTGGCCAAAAAATCCACCAAGCGAGCCATCCGCTTTGACTACCCTGTGGCATGGCACTTCCGGTGCGGAGGGATTGTTTTTTAACGCCTGACCGATCGCCTGCGAGGAACCGCATCCAATCAATGCCGCCAATGCACCATAGGTCGTGACGAAACCGGGAGGTATGTCAGCAACAGCCTCATACACCTTTTGGCGGAATGACGTGGTGCGTTTTGCGGATTGCGTCGGATTTTTCATGGTTTAGTTTTCGCCCGATATGAAAACCAAACCGCTCTCATCCCTGTGGCGCAATCTTGTTCTTTCAGGCCTCGCCGTTTGTGCCAGCACGACCTTAATAGCTCAAACCGAGCCTACTGGTCCCTACACACTTCCTCCACTTCCCTATGCCTACGAGGCCCTGCAACCGCACATCGATGCCGAGACCATGCGGATTCACCACGACAAGCACCACCAGGCCTACATCACCAATGCCAACAAGCTTCTCGCGGACCAACCCGAACTCGCCAAGCTCTCGCCTGAGGAACTTCTCCTCAACCTCGACAAGGCCCCCGAGTCCATCCGCGTCGGACTTCGTAACAATGTCGGCGGCCATCTCAATCACAGCCAATTTTGGCTCATGATGTCGCCCGATGGCGGTGGTGAGCCGACGGGAAAACTTGCCGATGCCATCAAAAAAGACTTTGGTTCTTTTGAGGCGTTCAAAAAAGAATTAACCGATGCAGCGCTCAAGCGCTTTGGAAGCGGTTGGGCGTGGCTTGTGGAAAAGGATGGAAAACTTGCCATCATCTCCACCCCAAACCAAGACCCGCCGCTCTTGGATGGCAAAACCGCTCTACTTGGAATCGATGTCTGGGAGCATGCCTACTATCTCAAATACCAAAACCGCCGTGCCGACTACATTGCCGGTTGGTGGAATGTC
>JBILBH010000095.1:0-3415 GCA_044353785.1 Terrimicrobiaceae bacterium | reverse complement strand
GCCTCGGCGGCAGCAAGGAGTCCATCGGGAAACGGGAAAAATGCATCACTGCAAACGACGCTACCTTTGAGAGAAAGACCGGCTTCTTGAGCCTTCCATACGGCAATGCGCGAGGAATCCACACGCGACATCTGGCCTGCGCCGATGCCCAAGGTGCGGTCGGGGCCGGCGTAAACGATGGCGTTGGATTTGACATGTTTGACGATCTTCCAACCAAACTCCATCGCCTCGATCTCGGCCTTGGTGGGCGGGCGTGATGTGACCACTTTGTGCTCGAGTTCCGGGATATCAGCCGTGTCGGAATCCTGAACGAGCAAACCTCCCAGCACGCTGCGGATGTCGCGTCCGCTTTGGGTGAGCGGCTTGAGCACGCGCATGAGGCGAAGATTTTTCTTCTTCTGAAGTAGCGAGCGGGCCTCGGAGTCGAACTCGGGAGCGATGATGACCTCGCTGAAAATTTCGCAGATCGCCTTGGCCAGCGCGAGTGTGATGGGTTGGTTGCAAATGATAATGCCGCCAAACGGCGCCTGCTTGTCAGTCGCGAAAGCTTTTTCCCAAGCCTCGCGCAGGTCGGGATCACTGCCGACACCACAGGGGTTCGTGTGTTTCAAAATGGCAACTGTCGGCTTGCTGAATTCGGAGATAAGGCCAGCAGCGGCGCTGATATCGAGGATATTGTTGTAAGAGAGTTCTTTTCCGTGGAGCTTCTCAAAATACGAGCCGAAGTCGCCGTAGAGCTCGGCTTGCTGATGCGGATTCTCGCCGTAGCGGAGGCGCATCTCGAGCGGATACTCGATACTGAATCGACCGCAGGTCTGCTGCTCGCGATTCAGGAAGGAGGAAATCATGCCGTCGTAGTGCGATGTTGTGGCAAAAGCCTTGATCGCCATCCGCTCGCGAAGGACGAGTGTCGTGCCGCCGTTTTCTTCCTTCATGTCGGCCAGCACAGCCGCATAGTCGGAGGGATCGGTAACAACGCAGACCGACTGATAGTTCTTCGACGCGCTGCGGATCATGGAGGGGCCACCGATATCGATCTGCTCGATGGCCTCCGCGAGGGTCACATCCTCGCGGGCGATGGTGGCCTCGAAAGGATAGAGATTCACCACCACAAGGTCGATCGGACGGATACCATGAGCCTTGGCCTGCTCCTCGTGTTCCTCGTTGCCCCGGATATAGAGGAGACCGCCATGGATTTTCGGATGCAGGGTTTTAACCCGGCCCTCGAGGATCTCGGGTGAACCAGTGAAATGGGAGACCTCGGTGGTCGGTATGCCCTCGACTTGCAGGGCCTTGGCCGTACCACCGGTGGAGAGAATTTCAATACCGTAGGCATGCAGCTCACGGGCAAAATCGACAATCCCGGTCTTATCGGAAACCGAGATCAAAGCGCGTTGGATTTTCATTTTTTAAGAGAGAAAAAGTTAGTCTCCGCGCACCGGGACTTCAACATCCAATAGGCGCGCGGAAGGGTATCAGCTCAATGTCTTGAAACTTCAGGCCAGAGAAGGAATCGATAATTCCGGCTCCACCTCGGCTTCGTAATCAACACCCGCCAAGCCGAAGCCGAACAAGCGCAGGAAGCTCTCCTGGTAGCCGGCGAAGTCAGCGAGTTCCGAGAGATTGGAAGTTTCCACAGCGTCCCAGCGCTCGCTGATGACTTGCTGCACGGCATCCGTCATTTCCCAGTCATCAAGACGAATCCGACCTTCGCTGTCGGTGGCCGGCTCGGCGCTGGTGAGGCGGTCGCGGAAAAGGCGGTCCATCTGCTCGATGCACTCCTCATGCGTGCCACCGGCTTTCATGATTTTATAGAGAAGCGAAATGTAGAGTGGCACTACGGGAATCGCAGAACTCGCCTGCGTGACGAGCGCCTTGTTCACCGAGACCCAGGCTTTGCCGCCAAGCGGAGCGAGCTTGGTGTTGAGAGAGGCACAGCAACGCTCCAAATCCTGCTTCGCGCGGCCGATTGTGCCATTTTTGTAGATCGGCCAAGTGAGTACCGGGCCGATGTAGGAATAAGCCAATGTGCGAACGCCAGGCGCGAGCACGCCGGCGGCCAGCAAGTCATCCATCCACATCTCCCAATCCTCGCCACCCATTACGGCTGTGGTGTGCGCGATCTCCTCGTCATTCGCAGGCTCGATGGAAATGGAATTCACCTCACCGTTGCCGGTGTTGAGATTTTTGTTCGTGTAGGATTCGCCGATTGGCTTGAGCACCGATTTGAAAACCTCGCCGGTCTTCGGATGCGTGCGGCGCGGCGAAGCAAGGCTGTAAATCACACAATCCACTTGGCCAAGGTCAGCCTTGATGGCGGCAATGACCTCTTGCTTCATGGGGTCTGAAAAGGCGTCGCCATTGAAAGACCGCGCATAGAGCCCAGCAGCGGCAGCCTCGCGCTCGAAAGCGGCGGAATTATACCATCCCGCCGTGGCCGTGCGTCCTCCCTCGGCACCGCGCTCAAAGAACACACCAATCGTGGCAGCATTCGAACCAAAAGCCGCAGCAATCCGCGAAGCCAGGCCATAGCCAGTCGAACTTCCGATCACGAGAACTTTCTTGGGACCGTTCGACAGAGGCCCGCGTTTTTTGACAACAGCGATCTGGTCGGCAACATGCTTCGCACACCCGGTCGGATGGGCAGTAGTGCAAATGAATCCACGAATCTTAGGTGAGACAATCATATCAGCCCTCAGACTGAATGCCGCTGGAACTTCACTCAACATTTTTGTTCGCGTGGTGGAGACGTAGAAATTAGTGCGAGCGGTTAAGTCTATAAGCTCAGAGACGCCAACTGGAGGTATGTTGGCATCTTGCGAAGGTGGCCTTGGCCTCGTTGTATTGTGAGCTGGCCGTGCCTGAAGTTTGGATCAGGCAAGAACGCTGACCCTCCAAATCAGGAGCTTCGCGGATTTATGGCGGAGGAGGTGGGATTGATTCCGGCCTTCGGCCTACACCCCGGCGGGGCTGCGCTTCGCCCAGTCTTTGCCGCTGCGCGGCGGTCGAACTGCGTCCTCATCCCACCCTCAGATTTCAGAATCCGCTTCGCGGATTTATGGCGGAGGAGGTGGGATTCGAACCCACGGAACCTTGCGGCTCTCCGGTTTTCAAGACCGGCGCAATCGACCACTCTGCCACCCCTCCTTTATAATAATAAGCAGTTTAACATATCGGACTACACACAGGAGACCTGCTTGTTGCCGATTACCTGCCAACTCAACGAATGCTCAGCAATCCGAAATGCTGGCGGTTCCAAACGTAACTATACAGATCGCGAAAGCGTGTTCGCAAGTTTTTCATCGTGGCCAACCGCGAAAATTAGATTCAGAACCGCCTTAAAGAGATCTGCTAATCCCCCCGACTCCCGCTCGCCGACGGACGCACGATCAACATCCGCAAGCCCAGCCAACCC
>JBILBH010000070.1:0-11069 GCA_044353785.1 Terrimicrobiaceae bacterium | reverse complement strand
CCCGAAGAGTTAAAAAACGCCGTGGACCCCGATTACGATATCATGAGCATGAGAGCAGCCGAATCCCCCAACCCTTCCAAGAAATCCCATGGGCGTTAGTGTTCTCGTTGACAGCAATGTCTACATCGGCCTGCTGCGCCGCAGCATGGATCCCGTAAAGGTGCTTGGAGAGTGGATCGGAGTGGGAGACCTCGCCACTTGCGGCATGGTGCGGCTCGAGGTCGAGCGCGGACTCAAAGTTGAAAAAATGCGCCGATCACTCAGTGCGTTTTTCAATGTTCTCATCAATATCCCGACTTCGAATAAAATCTGGGAGGAAGCCACAACGCTCGCATGGACACTCGATCGGTGCGGCGTCACCCTTCCGGCGCAGGATATCCTGATAGCCACTTGTGCAAAAAACCTCGGGGCCGCTATCCTGACAGATGATGCCCATTTCGACGAAATCCTTGGCCTGCCCGTGTTAAAACCGGCTCGGGAATTGGATGGCTGGTGAATCTTCTGCTAAGCTACTAAGGCTGTTATTCACAGTTAGACGCAAATTTCTTTGAATTTTGCGAAAATTTTTTGCATTTGTTAAACTGAATTGATATCGTGCAAATTTCTTTTTTTCAAGCAATTACAAAGCATAGCCAGAAACTCCTTATAAAGGATACAACCCATTACAAAGAAAAATATTGCACAGATTTTTGAAACGATGCTATAAATTTCTCATGCGAGAAAAAACGAACATAACACTGCACCCCGAAGTCAAAAAAGCCGCTCAAGTTTTGGCTGACGGACAACAGCGCAGCCTCTCCGAGCTGGTCGAGCGCCTGCTCGAGCGCGAAGTCGAACGCCACGGCCAGGCCCCACGCTTCTACATGAGCGAGCAACCGGCGCCCTATGGTCAACACCTAGGGCACAGCGCACCAGCCATCCAAGGCTGATCACATTTTTCCTGAATTCAAAATCAACCAAGGGGGACGGCAAAGCCGTCCCTCTTTTTTTGTGGGATAGGGGCGGCGGGACCTTAGAAATCGGACGGCTTGGGGAGCCGCGCCCTCCAGAGGAGGCTACTGAGGCGAGAGGAACTTGACGATGGCGGCGGTTGCAGCCATCTGGCCGATCGAAAAGAGGAACATCCACTTGATCATTTCGGCCTTGAGTTTCGCGCCATCCTGCTTGGTCATGAGGCGTTTCGTGAGGTCGTCATCCTGCTCGCGAAAAGCTACTTCGAAACTCTCTGCAATGGCGCGGGCCTTGGGTGGTTCGATGCTGGCGGCTTCGAGGATCGAGAGGATTTTGACCATGCTCATGAGGAGAAATAATGGTGGAAAATGTGGAGGATGTTAAGGGGGCTGTGAGATGCGCAGATTTGGAAGAGAGGGAGGCGTTGAAGTTTACCCAAGTCAGCTTGCTTTAAGACCTTTATGTCAAACCAGGACACTCGAGGGCGGGGGCGCTCCCTGGGACCATGCACGCTGCGCTTGGAACAATCGGAAAGAGAATCCAAATGCTCTGAGCGATTGGTAGCAGTTATAAGTTTCGAGTCTTTTCTCCGTGTCTTTGTGACTCCATGAGAGGAAGTTTTAAGTTCCTGTCATTCTGCCCATAATGCCCATCCTGTCTCAAAATTCCTTCACGGGACAAAAAAACGCGCCCTGCGGACAGGACGCGTTTTTCTCTTTGGTGGGAAACCTGTTTGGCTCGCGGTTAGCGGGCGTAAAGTTCGACGACGAGTTGCTCGTTGACGATGGGATTGATCTCCTCGCGTGTAGGGATGCGGACGATGCTGCCGCTGAGGTTGTCTTTGTCGACCAGAAGCCAATCGGGGACGGTGACGATCTGGGTGAGCTCGACGCCGCGCTTGGCGAGGCGAGTGGATTTGTCGTTGCTCTTGATGGCCACAACATCACCGGGCTTGAGGTTCATGGATGAGATGTTGGTCTTGCGTCCATTAACTGTGACATGGCCGTGGCCGACCATCTGGCGGGCGCCGCGGAGTGTCTTGGAGAAGCCCATTTTTTGCACGACATTGTCGAGGCGGGTCTCAAGGAGTTGGAGAAGGATTTCGCCGGTCACGCCACGGCGGCGGCTCGCGATTTGGAAGTAGCGGCGGAACTGGCGCTCGAGGACTCCATACTGGTGACGCAGCTTTTGCTTTTCAGCAAGAGCGATGGAGTAATCGGTCTGCTTGCGGCGGGAGCCCTTGGGGCCATGCTGGCCGGGTGGATAGCTCTTATTCTCGAATGCTTTGGGTGAGCCGCTGATGAGAACGCCGTAGCGGCGGCTGACTTTGGTCTTGGGTCCTGTGTAACGTGCCATGAAGAGTTTTAAGTTTTAAGTTTTTAAGTTTTAAGTGCGCCGACAGGATCAGACCCTGCGTTGCTTTGGCGGGCGGCAGCCGTTGTGAGGGATGGGCGTAACATCGCGGATAACGGTCACATCGAGGCCAATTGCCTGCATGGCGCGGACGGCAGATTCGCGACCTGAGCCCGGGCCTTTGACGCGAACTTCGACTTCCTTAAGGCCATGGCCCATGGCTTGGCGGCAGGCGTCCTGCGCAGCCATCTGAGCGGCGTAGGCTGTGCTTTTGCGGGAGCCTTTGAAGCCGCACTTGCCAGCGCTGGACCATCCGATGATGGCGCCTCGCAGGTCGGTGATGCTGATGATGGTGTTGTTGAAGCTGGCTTGAACGTGGGCGATGCCCTGTAGTACGTTTTTGCTGCCTTTGGCTTTGACGATCTTGATCGGCTCGATGGTGTCATCGAGGGAGATGCTCACAGGCGAGGGAGCGCCGGTGGGGGCTGCTTCGGTGCCTGCGGCTTTCTTGGCCTTTGGAGCAGCTTTGGTTTTAGGCGCCTTCTTGGCGGGGGCTTCGGCTGTTGCGGCGGGTGCTGCTGGAGCAGTTTCGACCGGAGCTTCGGCGGGTGTTGTGTTTTCTTCGCTCATACTTCAATAAAATGCAGGATTAGACTTTGCCGGCTTTGGCGTCTTTGTTGCGCTGGACGCCCACGGTTTTGCGTGGCCCCTTGCGGGTGCGGGCGTTTGTGGATGTGCGCTGGCCACGAACAGGAAGACTGCGGCGGTGACGGATGCCACGGTAGCAATTGATGGCTTGGAGGCGCTTGAGATTGCCTTGAACTTCGCGGCGCAGGTCGCCTTCGATCGGAATTTTGTTGGCGTTGATCGCGTGGATGATCGCGTTCAGTTGCTCGGGCGAGAGGTCTTTGGCGCGGGCATTGGGATCAATGTTGGCCTGTTCGAGAACCTTCTTTGTGTTGCTCGGTCCCATTCCATAAATGTAGGGAAGGGAAGCTTCGATGCGTTTGTCGCCGGGTATGTCTACTCCAAGTAAGCGTGGCATGGTATTGGTGTTTTGGGTTTGGCTGCCGGTGGGATCAGCCCTGTTTTTGTTTATGACGCGGGTTTTTGCAAACAACGCGGATCACGTTTTGTCGGCGCACGATTTTGCACGCTTCACACAGTCTTTTTACTGAGGCTCTGACTTTCATTTTCTTTTATTTGGTTGAAATGATGATGATTCGTTTTTGTGGCGATATGTGATGCGCCCCTTGGTCAAGTCGTAGGGCGACATTTCCAGCATGACGCGATCTCCGGGAAGAATGCGGATGAAGTGGAGACGCATCTTGCCAGAGATGTGGGCGAGGACGCGATGACCGTTCTCCAGTTCAATCCTGAACATGGTGTTCGGTAAAAGCTCAACGACCTTGCCCTCTACTTCGATAGCGTCTTTCTTGGCCATGTCAATACTTCCGGAGCGTGATCTGTAATTAAAACTGTGTGCTCAAAATGAGCGGAGGGGAGGCCATCGGCGGTGACAGCGGTCCACTTGTCGGCGAGAACTTTCACATCGGCGCGGCCCATGTTGATCATTGGCTCGATGGCGAGTGTCATGCCGGCTTTGAGTTTGGGACCGCTTCCGCGTTTGCCGAAATTTGGCACTTGGGGATCCTCGTGGAGTTTGCGACCGACGCCGTGGCCAACGAATTCGCGCACGACGCTGAAGCCATTTTTGACGGCTTCGGTTTCCACGAAATTTGAAATGTCGCCGATGCGGTGGCCGGGACGGGCAAGTTGGACGGCGCCGTTAAGGATTTCCTCGGTGACGGTGAGGAGACGCTCGATTTCAGGGTCAACGATGCCCACAGGAACCGATGTGGCGTTGTCACCAATCCACCCGTCGCGAATGATGCCGACATCCATTTTTACAATGTCACCGTAAGCTATAGCGCGGGAGCTGCCGATACCATGGACAACCTCTTCATTGAGGCTGATGCAAATATGGCCGGGAAATTTCTTGTATCCGAGAAAAGCGCTGCGAACCCCGGCGGCGGACATCAACTGGGCGGCGGCATGGTCAATCTCCCCAGTAGTGACCCCGGGAGCGATGCGGGAGGCCAGTTCGTTAAGAATCTCGGCTGCGACCTCGCCTGCTTGGCGCATTTTTTCAATCTCATGGGGGCGCTTGATACTGATCATGCGACCTCCTTCGTGTGACTATGAAAAAACGCACTGTTGCCGACCAAGCATTGGAAAGCCAATAAACCACAAGTCGTGAGGCGGGTGTTGGCGTCCTTGCCAGAAGATGGCGGACAAATCAAAGCAGCACAGGTTTTCAAGACTACAAAGGCACGCTAGAGTTGCGTGGCTAAATAAATCGTCACACCGGCTATGACGAGGATTGCAATACCGGCATATATCCAGACGAGTGTCTGGTCATTGATGGATTGAGAGGAAGCAAGGCGGCTACGCGACTCCTGAGCGCTGCGAATGCGGCCCTTGCGAAGGAAACCATCATAGTGGCGCTGAAGAAGGTGCGTCTCCACTTGGCGCATGGTATCGAGCACCACGCCGACAATAATCAAGAGTCCAGTGCCGCCAAAAAACTGCGAAGTCATGTAAGGGACTTGAAGACTCTGGCTAAGAAGCTGCGGAAGAACAGCCACTGCGGTCAGAAAGATCGCTCCCGCAAAGGTTAAGCGAGTCATTGTGTAGTCCAAGAAATCAGCGGTTGGTTTGCCAGGGCGCACACCAGGAATGAAACCACCGTATTTCTTCAGGTCATCTGCGATCTGAACAGGTTGGAATTGGGTTGCTACCCAGAAATAACTAAAGAAGAAAATCATCAGCGCAAAGAAAAGATAATGCAACCATCCGTAGGTGAGGAGGTTCGAAAGGTCTTGAGCCCAGCCAACGCCAGGGAAGGCCATGTTCAAGATCGTGGATGGGAAAAGAAGGATGGCTTGAGCAAAAATGATCGGCATGACGCCAGCATAGTTGACCTTGAGGGGCATGTATTGAGTCTGCCCGCCGTAAACTTTGCGCCCGACAACACGCTTGGCGTATTGAACACTAATCTTTCGCTGAGCTTGCGTTACAGCGATGACTGCTGCAATGACGAAGAATAGAAAACCAATCATCAAGACCAAGACCACAGGGCTAACAGCAGACTGAGCGTTCGCTGCGCTCGGAACGAAAGTCCTCCAGGCTTGAATCAAACCGGCCGGCAACTGAGCCAAAATGCCTACGGTGATGATGATAGACATACCATTACCAATCCCCTTTTCCGTAAGTTGGTCACCCAACCACATGAGGAGCAGGGTTCCAGCAGTCATTGTGATGATGGTGATGAGCTGGAAACCAATACCTGGAGTGGTCACCAAAGGCAGCCCCAAGCTGTTAATGGTATCCATGATGCCTGGCAGGAATGGATTGGCTTGAGGATTTTCAAAGGATCTCGCGAGGAGATATGCCTGAAAGATGCAGAGCCCGATAGTAGCATATCGGGTGTATTGCATGATTTTCTGACGCCCGCCGTCCTCGCGGGAGAGCTTACCCAGCTGGGGGATCACAGCAGTGAGAAGCTGGAGCATGATCGATGCGCTGATAAAAGGCATCACGCCGAGAGAAAAAATGGCACAATTTGCCAATGCACCACCACTGAAAAGGTTAAACAACGCAGCAACACCTCCGGTTGAGGCTGCGCCGGCATGGTCCAAGAACCACTGACGAAGAACTTGAGCGTTTACACCGGGAGTGGTGATAGCCGAACCGGCGCGGATCACAACGATCGCCGCAAGAGTGAATAGCACTCGGGAGCGCAGTTCAGGAATCTTAAAAATGTTGGCAAAGGCGCTGATCATTTGAAGCTGGTTGCAGCAGCCTTAGGCTGCTGCTTCAACTTTGGGAAGGACAACTTTGCCTCCGGCCTTCTCGATTTTCTCGCGGGCTATTGCGCTGACCTCATCAACCTCGACAGTGAAAGCCTTGGTCACCTCACCACGACCGAGGATTTTGACTCCATCGAAGCGACCTTTGACGAGACCCGCCTTGCGAAGGGACTGTTCGCTAATCGTGTCACCAGCGGAAAAGGATTTATCCAAGGAGTCCAAATTGACGACGCCGTAGAAAGTCTTGAAGTCCTTGTTATTGAAACCGCGTTTTGGCAATCGGCGATAGATTGGCATCTGACCACCTTCAAAGCCGAGACGGATGGAGCCGCCGGAGCGTGCTTTCTGGCCCTTGTGGCCCTTGCCTGAGGTTTTGCCCTTACCGGAGCTTTCGCCAATACCAAGACGTTTGCGGCGGTGCTTTGCACCGGGATTGGGTTTAAGTGTATGAAGTCTCATTTGTTTTACGCGGAGGCAGTTTCAGTTGGAGCAGCGGCAACCTTGGGACGAATTGTTTTACCACGGAGACGGAAGACATCGTCTTTAAGACGAAGTTGGCTTAGCGCGGCAATAGTGGCATGAACGACGTTGGCGTGGTTACTAGAACCAAGTGATTTGGCCAGAACATCACGAATGCCGACCGCCTCCAGAACGGCGCGGACACCACCGCCCGCGATAACGCCAGTTCCTGGAGAGGCAGGGCGGAGTAGCACGCGGCCACCACCAAATTCGCCAGTCACCATGTGCGGAATCGTATTTTCTTGAACAGCAATCTTAACCATCCGCTTCTTGGAAGCATCGGTTGCTTTGCGGATTGCCTCGCTGACTTCGTTGGCTTTACCGAAGCCGACGCCGACCTTACCTTTTTGGTCGCCACAAACGATAAGGGCGCTGAAGCTGAAACGACGACCGCCCTTGACGACCTTCGCACAACGGTTAATGAAGACAACTTTTTCCGTGGTCTCCTTGGGTTCCCTCGGCGTTTCGGGACGGGATTGCTTTCTTTCTCTGGATTTCGGAGGCATGATAGGTCGTATTAGAATTCAAAACCACCCTCGCGGGCGGCATCGGCAAGGGCTTTGACCTTGCCATGGTATTTGAAGCCACCACGGTCGAAAACAACCTTGGTGATCTTGTGTGCGGCAGCACGTTCAGCGATAAGTTTTCCAACTTCGCAAGCAGTAGCCACATTGGCTCTTGCGCCGGGTTTAGCACGGAGTTCAGCCTCCGTCGTGTTGACGGAGACGAGTGTCTTGCCGATCGTGTCATCAATGATTTGGGCTGTGATGTGGCGCCCAGAAAAATGGACAGCCAAACGCGGGCGGGTTGGTGTGCCGGCGAGTTTTTTACGCAGGCGGACGTGACGGAATTTACGTTTATCTGTGGCAGACATGGTTTATTGGACGGTTTTGCCTTCCTTGCGGCGGATTTGTTCACCAACGAAGCGGACGCCTTTTCCTTTGTAAGGCTCTGGCGGATAGTAAGCACGGATATCTGCGGCGCACTGGCCGACAATCTGCTTGTCGATACCTTCAATGGAGAGCTTTGTGTTCTCAGCGACGGTGATTTTGACACCCTGTGGGATATCGAACAAAATAGGGTGAGACTTGCCAAGGCTGAGATTGAGCTTTTGACCCTGAACTGCAGCTTTAAAACCAACGCCGTGAATTTCCATGTCGCGCTTGAAGCCATCGGTGACTCCAGTGATCATGTTTGAGAGCAGTGAGCGGGAAAGGCCGTGTAGCGCTTTTTGTTCGCGGTTATCGCCGTCGCGAAGAACAGAAAGTTGTTCGCCTTCAACCTTTGCGCTGATCTTAGATGGGAGAGTCCACTCGAGTTTTCCTTTTGGGCCCTCGACATTCACAGCCCCATTTTGTGCAACGGTGACTTTGACTTTTGGCGGGACCTTGATAGCTTGTTTTCCGATGCGTGACATGGTTACCAGATGTAGGCGAGCAATTCGCCGCCGACTTTTTGTTTGCGCGCCTCGTGACCGGTGAGAATGCCACGAGAGGTGGAAAGGACCGCGATACCCATGCCGCCGAGAACACGAGGAATATCTCCTGCTCCCACATAGCGGCGAAGGCCGGGACGGCTCACGCGTTTCAGGCCGGTGATGGCGCTGGTTTTGTTGACGAATTTGGTTTGGATTTTGATGTTCTGGTGTCCCTCGATGGTAACCAGCACAGTGTCCTTGATGTAGCCCTCTTTTTTCAAGATCTGGGCGATGTCACTCTTAAGCTTCGAATAGGGAAGAGTCAGGGAAGCTTGTCCAGCAGCAGCGGAATTCCGCAGGCGTGCAAGCATATCAGCAATGGGATCGGTCATAACTTTATATTAGGCGGCTGACGCCGCTTTGGTTTCGGCTTGCTTTTTCGGCTTGTCGGTGAATGGCATACCAAGTTCCGTAAGGAGCGACTTGGCCTCAGAGTTTGTGGAGGCTGTTGTGACGATGGTGACATCGAAACCGATGTTCTTTTTAATGCGATCGAGTTCAATTTCAGGAAAAATAGACTGATCGGCAACACCAAGAGTGTAATTACCCTGTCCATCAAAAGCGCGTGGAGAAATACCACGGAAGTCGCGAATGCGGGGAAGGGCCGTCTTGATGAGGCGCTCGAGGAACTCATACATGATGCGACCGCGGAGGGTCACTTTTGCTCCGATGGCTTGAGCCTCACGGAGCTTGAAGTTGGAGATCGCCTTCTTAGCCATGGTTGTCACTGGACGCTGACCGGTAATCGTTGTGAGTTCGGTGCGGGCAATTTCGAGGGATTCCTTCACATCGGGAGCGGACCCGATACAGGTGTTGATAACAACCTTGGTGATCTTGGGAATTTGATGGACGTTCGAGTAACCGTGTTTCTCGCGGAGAGCGGGAAGAACTCGGTTCTTGTAGTCGGTAAGGAGTGCTGGTTCTTGAGTCATGGCTTTATGCTACTTACGCGGCTTTATTGGACTTCTTATCAGTTGTTGCGGCTTCGAGCAGCTTAACATTCGAGATGTGGATCGGGCCCTCACGCTCGAGGATTGCACCGTTCGGATGCTCTTGGGATTTGCGCTGATGCTTCTTGATCATCCGAATGCCTTCGACAATGACCTGGGCTTTTGCGGCCTTCACTTCGAGAACCTTACCGCTGGCGCCCTTGTGGTTGCCGGAAATCACCTGCACGGTATCGCCTCGGCGAACATGAAATTTCTGTTGGCTCATTATAGGACCTCCGGGGCTAAGGAGATAATTTTCATAAAGTTCTTTTCGCGAAGTTCACGAGCCACTGGGCCAAAGATACGAGTGCCGCGAGGGTTAGAATCTTTGTCGATGATAACAATCGCATTGCTGTCAAAGCGCAATGCAGAACCATCTTCGCGGGTTACGGGTTTTTTCGTGCGGACAACAACGGCGCGGACAACATCACCCTTTTTGACAGTGCCACCTGTGGAAGCTTCCTTCACGTTGGCTGTGATAATGTCACCGATGCGGGCAGTCTGAGTTGCCTTGCCGATGACACCGATCATGGTGGCCATACGGGCACCGGTGTTGTCGGCGACATCGAGGCGTGAGCGGATTTGGATCATGGCAATTTAGTGTTTAAGAACTTCGACAAGGCGCCAGCGCTTTGTGCGGCTGAGCGGACGGGTTTCCATAATGCTCACACGGTCGCCGATCTGGGCTTCGTTTTTCTCATCGTGAGCATGAAACTTGGTAACGTGCTTTGTGATTTTTCCAAACTTTGGATGTGGCACGCGTGTGATTGTGCGGACAACAATGGTTTTATCCATCTTGTTCGAGACGACTTCGCCGACACGAACCTTTCTCAGTCCACGGGACTCGGATTGTGCGGTTTCGGGAGTGATTGTATCTTCCATTGGCTACTTGGCTGCTGATTCCCGGGCCTTGCGGCTGAGAACGGTTTCGATGCGAGCGACATTGCGACGGGCTACCCGAATGAGATGTGGTCTCTCAAGTTGGGAGCTTTGTTGCTGAATTCGCAAATTGAACATCTCTTCTTTGAGTCCCCGCTTGCGGGAGACGAGTTCTTTTGGCGTGAGTTCCTGAATTTCTTTGATTTTCATAACGGCGATTACGCTGCGTGGTGGCGAGTTAGGAACCGCGTGCGAAGAGGGAGTTTATTTGCTGCCAAACGTAGAGACTCGCGAGCAACAGTTTCAGAAATTCCATCCAATTCGAAAAGAATGTTACCAGGCCGGACAACAGCCACCCAATATTCAGGCTGGCCTTTACCTTTACCCATTCGGGTTTCAGGCGGGCGGGCTGTAACAGATTTGTCGGGAAAGATTCGAATCCAGAGCTTGCCTTTGCGCTTCATGTTACGAGTGAGAGCAACACGAGCGGCTTCAATCTGGGTATTGGTGATCCATCCGCGCTCCAATGTCTGGAGACCAAATTCACCGAAATCGATTGTGGTATTGCGTGATGCGAGACCCTTGCGGCTGCCCCGCTGTGTCTTGCGATACTTCACGCGTTTTGGCATCAATGGCATAGTATTATCCTTTTACTTGAAGTTCCTCGAGAGTTTATACAGCTTGCGGAGCGTTAGCTGGGGCTTGTGTCCCTGGCGATGATTGGCGAGGTTCCGGAGTCTTCTCTGGGACTTCTTCCACTTTCTTGCAAATCCAGCACTTAACACCGATCTTACCGGCGACTGTCTCCGCCTCTGTGAAACCATAATCGATCGGAGTGCGTAGAGTGTGAAGTGGGACTTTACCCTCATGGTAGCGCTCGGTGCGGGCAATTTCGGCTCCACCAAGGCGACCAGCAACACGGATTTTGATGCCTAAGGCACCTTGCTCCATGGTGATTTGGACTGCGCGCTTCATGGCGCGACGGAAGGAAATGCGGCGCTCGAGTTGGGAGGCGACATTTTCAGCGAC
>JBILBH010000023.1:0-39939 GCA_044353785.1 Terrimicrobiaceae bacterium | reverse complement strand
CAACCCGAAAAACCGAAATCCCTGCGTGAAGAGATTGTAGTGCCTTTGGAAAGACCCCCTAGGTTTTATGCGGGTTTCCGGTCAGCCATGAGAAACTTGGGTTATCTCTCCAATCTTGCAGAGGCACAAAACCACACCACAGGAGGTCAGGGCCTTGTCAAAGACTTAAGCGCAGCAAGGAGTGAGATATGAGAATGGAACGAGCTATGTCGAAGCACGGATTTATGCGGGAGACCGGGTTTTCCTTTCCGGCCGTGCACCAGTTGTGGAGCGACTTTGTGGTGTGGCGGCGCAGAGGCCTGCGGTCCCCGCGTCCGAGAATGCAACAAAGTCCTGAACTTGGTGTCGGTCATACAATAGTCGGCTCGCACTGCTAACCGCCCCGTCAAAAAGGCCGTGGGGAGATTCGTGGAGACGCGGCGTTGCGGCTGATTAGTTGGTCGAGCGAGGACGATGGCCCTTCCAATTTTACGAGGGGCGTTGGTGCGCCGAGTTTTTCATAGTAAGAGCACTCTCGAGTAGCAAGGTGACGGTGCGGTCTGTGGCGCCGCGGTGGATTTCGAGGCACTGGACGCCACGCTCGACCATGGCGGCGCGGGTCTGGGGTGCGGACAAGAGTGATTCCACAGCGGCTTGGAGAGTGGCTTCGTCGTGAATCTCGATGGCGGCCTGGGTGCGGAGGAGCCCCTGAACGAGCGAAGCGAAGTTCCTCATGTGGGGGCCAAAAACGACGGGAACTCCCGCAGTGATGGGTTCGGCGGGGTTTTGTCCGCCGCGATCGCAGAGGCTTTTTCCAATGAAAACGACTGTCGCGCAGAGATACCAATTTGCCAACTCGCCAGTTGTGTCAACGATGAGGACATCTGGTTTTAAGTTCGCATCAGGACGTGAGCGGCGGGCGACTTTGAGGCCCATGCGTTCGATCTGGCGGGTCACAGCGTCGCCGCGTTCCTGGTGTCGAGGCACAAGGATGAGAAAAAGATCGGGGCGTGATTTCCGAATTTTCAAAAAGACGCGCGTGAGAATTTCCTCTTCGCCATCAAATGTGCTTCCGCCAAGCAGAACGGGAGCATTCGATGGAACGCCCATCGCGTCCAGCACAGGGCGAAAATTTCGCACGGGACGCGGGGCATTTGCCGAGTCGTCGAATTTAATGCTGCCGGTGACGTGAAGTTTTTGTGGCTTCACGCCGAGGGATGTCCAGCGCGCGACATCCGCTGGTTCCTGCAGGCAAAGGACATCGAGTTGGTTGAACAATGGCGCGGCGATGAAACGGGCGGTGCGGAAACGTTTTTCCGAGCGTGGAGAGAGGCGGGCATTGACCAAAATGGCTTTGGCTCCGAGGCGGCGGGCTTCGCAAACGACATTCGGCCAGACTTCCGCCTCTACGAGAATGAGGGCTCTTGGGTTAATGAGACGCACCGCGCGGCGGGCGACCGGGAGGAAGTCGAGCGGATTGTAGATCGGCTCGAGCCATGTGGATTTGCGCGAGGCGGCGAGTTTGAAGCCGGTCGAGGTCGTGGTGGAGAGGACGAATGCCAGCGAGGGGTCTGTGTCGCGCAGGGCCTGAATGAGCTTGAGGGCGATATTCACCTCTCCGACGCTCACGGCATGAACCCAGACGCGATTGGTGTTTGCAATTTTCTGCCTAACACCGGGTGAGTAAATGGCGAAGCGTTGTCCGAATTTGTGGCGGTATTTTCCACGGCGGATCATTCGCACAAGGAAGCCGGGGAGCATTAAGAGGACCGCTGCGGGGAAGAGGATGTTGTAGAGAAAACGGACCGGACCAATCATCTTCTGGCGAGGTAGAGAATTTCGCTGCCTCCGTAGCGTTTGCTGCGAAGGATTTCAAAGGCGGAATCTGATAATGCCGGTCCACCGGCTTGCCTCTCCAGCACGCAGAGTCCGTCCGGCTTGAGTGCTGCGGCGAGCTTGAGAGAAGCGGCCAGCAATGCCGAGTGGTCGGTGTCGCCTTGCTTCTTCGAATACGGGGGATCCGCAAAAATGAGGTCGAAGGATGCCTCCTCGGCATATTGCTCGAGGAAGCGGTAGGCATCCATCGTCTGCACGACGGCGTCGACCTTGGCCATGCGGAGATTCTCGCGGATGCAGCGCACGCAGCGTTCGTTGTCATCAACAAACACGGCGGAGTCCGCGCCTCGGCTGAGGGCTTCGATTCCCATGCCGCCGGAGCCCGCAAAGAGGTCAAGCACACGGGCGCCAGGAACCCGCTCTCCGAGGCTTGAAAAAATTGCTGCCCGGACGCGATCCATCGTGGGACGAAGTCCATCGGGAGGGGCTTTGAGTGGACGGCCGCCTGCGCTGCCGGCAATGATTCGCATGGGTGTCAGTTCGTCGGCGCGGGCGTGGCGGCGGGTTTGTTTTTCTTTTTCTCCTTCTTCGGCATGCGGAGGAGGTTCTTCAGGAGTCCACCCACATCGTCGCCGAGGCGCACGCCGACCAATTTGTCCAAGAGGTCGCTTTTCGGCCTCGTTATGGTGCCGGTGATCGAGAACGGCATGTGCGAGTAGCCCTCGCGGTCGGAGGTTTGGAATTTCGAACCCATGAAGCCGAGGGAGTCATAGAGGAGCTTTTGTGTCACATGGAAACGGGCGTCGAGATCGAGCGATCCGTCGAGTCCTGCCTTGCCGGTGGCATCGATGAGGAGGTTGGTGGATTCGAGTTCGAGGCGATCGACGAGGATTTTTCCGTCCCGGATGGTCAGAGCGGTCTGGGCTTTGTGGAGCTCGAGGATGCGAAGTTCATTGATGCGGAGAATTTCACCGAGTTGGCGCAGAGGGTCGATGGGGTGCATGCGCGCCTCCGTGAGGCTGGCTGATGCTTCGCCAGTGAATGACTCGAGTTGTCCTGGAGTGCCTTGGAGGTTTGTTTTAGCGAAGAGAGATCCCTGCGTTCCCTCGGCTGTGAAGCCCGCTTCTTCGGCGAGTTTCTGGAGTGAGACATTTTCAGCGGCGAGTGAACTGGTGAAAAAAGGCATCGGCGTTTTGGACACCTCAAAGGCTCCCCTCAGCGATCCTTGAGCCCAGGAGCCATGCATGTTTGTGATTTTGAGGTGGCCGTCGTGGTATTCAAAATTTCCCGTGATGTCTGTGCAGCGCGCCAACTCGGAGAAGGCGGCCGTCTTGATGCGGAAGACTCCAATGGCCGAACCACTCGGCGAGACCTTGCCCTCGGCCTCGAAGTCTTCCAACCGGATCGGGCGACCTTGCGCAGGGTAAAAGAAGGCTTTCCCCTCCTGAATTCTTATATTTTCGACAAGCACTGGCGTCGCGCGCACGGGCATTTCCTTTGCAGGATGTGCGGCAGTGGCTAGAGAGGCAGGCGATTGGGGAGAATCTGGTTTCGTGTCGGGATTGGGCAGCTTCGCGTTTTCGAGATCTTGGGGAGCTTGGCGAGGGGCTATAGGCTTTTTACCCAAGTCTTGAAATGGAAGGGCTGATCCGCTTGGCCAGACTCCACTTTGGCCTTCAACAACCAAGAGCGAGGGCTGCTCAAAAGTGACATCCTTAATGAAAATCCGCCCTTGCAATAGAGCAGGCAGACTCATGCGGCACTTTATGGATCGCACCGCAAGCAGTGGCTTTTTAGCATTGTCTGCTTGCGGGATTTTGATCCCCGACAGGGTGAGGCCAGACCATGGAGTGAAGTATGTTTGGCTGATCACTGGGTCAAATCCGGTTGAGCGGGAAACGGCTTGGCGCAACTTGAGCTGCACGCCTTCCGATTGGAGATAGATGTTCAGACAGAGGACTACCGTTGCGCACAGGACAAATATTATCCCGCTAATGATTAGAATTGGCTTGGCAATTGAGCGCACAGATCGAAGCTACCGCTCTTCTTTTGAAAGTGAAGTGTGAATAAAACGCTCATCATTCTAAATCCAGCTGCCCGAAGCGAAAAAGCCAGCCGCCTGCAGGATCACATTTCCACGCTTTCAGGCGGATTACCCATGCGGCTCACTAACGAACAGGGCGACGCCCGTCGCATTGCTGCCGAAGCCGTTCAAGAGGGTGTGGAGGTCATCATCGCAGCGGGAGGTGATGGCACGCTGAACGAAGTTGTCAACGGCATTGGCAGCGCGCCGGTTCGGTTGGGAATCCTGCCCGTTGGCACGATGAATGTTTTTGCCACCGAGCTGGGCATTCCCCATGGCAACTTGGAGCGCGCTTGGAGTATCATCGAAGCCGGGAAAGTCGTGGCCGTTGATCTTCCTAAAGCAAATGACACCTACTTCATTCAACTCGCCGGAGTAGGGTTGGACGCCGAGGTGGTGCGAAAAACCACGGCCGATTCCAAAAAAGCGCTGGGGCCGCTGAGTTATCTTCTCACGCTTGTGCAGGTCGCTGCCCACAAGCCTGCCCGCGTGGCGCTCGTGGCCGAGGGCGGGCGTGTGCGCGAGGGGTCTTTCGCACTCATCGGCAACGGCCGTCTCTATGGCGGGCCGTTCCCCGTTTTCAAACGAGCCAGTTTGTATGATGGATTGCTGGACGTGCTGATCTTTCAAAACCAGAGCCACTGGGATGTCGTTCGCTATTTTCAGGCCATCGCCTTTGGCACCCACCCAGAGTTGCCCGATGTAGAGTATTTTCAGACAAGCAGTCTCAGGGTCACAAGCGACGGTGACATACCGGTCGAACTCGATGGCGAAGTCGCCGGAGTCCTGCCGTGCTTATTCTCTGTGGAATCTGAAAAACTGCAGGTCATCGCGCCCTGACGCGCCAAGGGCGCAAAATTTCATACTTCCTGTGCAAAGGGGAAATTTGGTTTAGGGTACGGTGTGATTTTTCGAACTCTCGCCATTCTTTCAGCCACCCTACCTTTTGTGAAATCCGAAGACACCAAGCCCAATCTCACGCCACTCCAGGAGCATGTCACCATGCAATGCGGTACCGAACCACCATTTCGCAATGAGTATTGGGACAACAAGCGCGAGGGGATCTATGTTTGCATTATTTCCGGCGAGCCGTTGTTCAGTTCTCTGGACAAGTTCGATTCTGGAACAGGCTGGCCGAGTTTTATTCGTCCTTTGAAAGCGGAGACGATCGAGGAGAAAGTCGATGTTTCGCATGGCATGCAACGCGTCGAGGTGCGTTCGGTGGAGGGTAAGTCGCATTTGGGCCATGTTTTCCCCGATGGTCCTGCTCCGACCAAGATGCGATACTGCATCAACTCAGCAGCTCTGCGTTTCATACCCAAAGAGGAACTCGAAAAGCAGGGGTATGCAAAATTCCTGCCGCTTTTTCAAAAACCCTGACCGCTGAGGAATCTTGCCATGGATGGGGATTAATCCCGTTTGGCGCTTTAAGACATGTCTTCTTTTTGTATTGGCATCGACCTCGGGACGACAAATTGCGCCCTTGCGTCTGTGCCGTGCTCTTCGACATCCGGCCACAGCGAGATTCTGGCTATTTCCCAGCCTGAGACCGCGCACTCCGCAATTTCTCAACCGACACTTCCTTCGTTTCTTTATCTGCCGCCGGGAAAGAACAAACAGTGGATCTCCGGACGCTTCGCCCGCGGCCGTGCGGCTGAGGTTCCCGGGCGCGTTGTCCATTCTGCGAAATCCTGGCTTGTGCACCATGCTGCGGACCGCCACGCCAAATTTCTCCCGCTGGGATCGAGCGATCTTTCTGCGTCGGATCTGATTAGTCCGGTTGAGGCATTGGCGAGTCTCCTTAAAACCCTTGCCACGGCTTGGAACAATGCTCATCCAGATGCTCCGCTCGCCTCGCAGGATGTCGCCATTACTGTCCCGGCTTCATTTGATCCCGCTGCACAGCAACTCACTCTCGAAGCCGCACGAGAGGCGGGTTTGCCGGGTTCCTGTATCCTTCTCGAAGAGCCTCAAGCCGCCTTTTACGCTTGGTTGGAAAATGATGACGCAGCGCTCGACGCCCTCGCAAGGGGAAATCAGAAATGCCATGTGCTGGTGGTGGACATCGGCGGCGGAACGACGGATCTCAGCCTCTTTTCCGTCGAACCGATACCCGACTCGCTTCTCCCGAGGCTCCAGCGCATCGCGGTGAGCGACCATGTTTTGCTTGGTGGCGACAATCTCGACCTCTCTCTCGCCCATTTTCTCGAAGAAAAGCTCACACCCGGAGCGCAATTGCCCCCATCGACTTTTGCGCAACTCCTTGCCCGCTGCCGCGAGATTAAAGAAGAAGCCCTTGGTGTGGAGTTTGAAGAAGGCAAGGTTTGGCCTGTTGCCGTCTCGAAGCCGGGCACCTCGCTTCTCTCGGGAACACTTCGTTGCGAAGTCTCATCGAGCGAAATCTCCACACTCTTGCTGGAAGGTTTCTTCCCCTTGGTGACCGCAGGGGAGCATCCGCTGCGAGCCTCTCCGGGGTTGCGGGAAATGGGGCTCCCTTATGCCAAAGATCCTGCCGTGTCGCGTCACCTCAGCGACTTCCTGCGAGGCAGGCAGCCGGTGGATTTCATCCTTTTCAATGGCGGACTTACCAAGTCTCCTGCAATTCGTCGTCGTATTCTTGAGAATCTCTCGCGCTGGCAACCGGGGCATATGCCAAAGGTTCTTGAAAACACGGACCCCGATCTGGCCGTGGCTCGTGGAGCGGCGAGGTTTCTTCATCTTCGTACCAGCGGAGAAGCCTCCCGCATCGAGGCGGGGGCGTCGCATTCGTATTATATGCGTGTCGGTCAAAGCTCCGCACTCTGTCTTTTGCCTCAAGGCGCGCCGGCCGATGAGGATTTCACTGTGGGACATTCCGACCTTCGCGCGCTGGTTGGCAAGCCGGCTTCTTTCGAGCTTTTACGCAACGCCCGCCGTCCAGATGACGAGTCTGGTGATATCGTGGACACTCATGACGAGGGTTTTTCTGAGCTTCCGGCCCTCGAGACGATTCTGGTTCCGCCTCAGGGGTCACGTGCTCCGAGTGATCCCAGCGTGCGGGTAAAAATTCGCACCTGCCTTCGCTCCACCGGACTTTTGCGGGTCGAGCTTCTCTGTGCAGAGCCCGGGCTTCGCTGGAATGACCCTTGGCCTCTCGAGTTTTCTCTGCGCGGCCGTGCCGCTGCGCCGCAAAAACGCTTCGCCGACACATCGGATGCCGTCATGAGGGCTGGTGAACAGCTTGCCGCGCTTCTTGATCCCTCGCGTAAGACGCGTCAGAAGCTCACGGCCAATACGATTTTCACCGTCGGCGAGAAAGCGCTTTCCAACCCAAAGTCGGCATGGGCTGGCGGTATTGTGCGTCGGCTTTTCGATATATGGCTTGAGGCTGCTCCCCAGCGGTTCAATTCGGCAGACCACGAAGAATCCTGGCTTCATCTTGCGGGTTGGTTTCTGCGACCCGGGTGCGGCATGAACGGTGATTCCGAAAGGTCAGCTGCCTTGGCTGAAATCCTTGCTGCCCCGCCACGATTCTCTAGTGGAGCGGTAAAAATCCAGCGTTGGATCTCTGCCCGGCGCATCGCCGCTGGTCTGGATGCTGCTCGCTCCGAGGCTATTTGGAAAGCGGCCTCGGCGGAATGGCGTGAAGGCTCAGTCCCGTCTGCAGAAATTGCCCTGCTGGCCGGCGCTCTTGAATTCATCCCAGCCGAAACACGAATCAGTATTCTTCGACGCCTCACAAAGGCGATCGAAGCCCAACCCAAAAATCCTGCATTTTGGAAAGCTCTTGGGCGTCTCCTCTCTCGGGTTCTTATTCATGCCGGAACAGAGCAAATCCTGCCTCCGGAGATCGTCGAGGAGGCATGGGGTGTCCTTGGAGAAAGCGATCCGGGCGAGTCTTTGCGGCCTGAAGTTGCCGCGGCTTGGCTCCGCGCTGCGCGTCTCACCGGCCTGCGCCCAGTGGATGTTTCAAAATCCACGCGCAACCAGATCGATTCGCTCTTGCGCCGTTGGCATATCAATGAAGTGCGCCGCCGTGTGCTTCATGAAGTCGTGCCGCTCGCCACTTCCGATCAGACTGGCCTTCTCGGCGAAGCACCTCCTCCAGGTTTGACGCTTCAAAGCGAAGCCGATTTCCACTAACAATCACCTCTCGATATGAAGACCAAAGGACTTTTCAAACTCAAAGGCGTTGTGCAGCACTATGACTGGGGTGGCTTCGATTTCATTCCGGCCCTTCTTGGGCAGCCGCATCCCTCCTCCTCGCCGTGTGCGGAACTCTGGCTTGGCGCACATGACGGAGGTCCCTCCCTCGTGGAATCGCCTGATGGTCCAGTTCCATTGTCGGAGTTGATCGCCGCTGCACCCGAACAGGTCCTTGGCGCAAGCGTTGCCGATCGTTTTGAAAAATTGCTTCCGTATTTATTGAAAATTCTGGACGCCCGAAAAATGCTCTCCATCCAAGCCCACCCGACGATTGCTCAGGCGCGGGCGGGTTTCGAGGCGGAGGAGTCCGCGGGTGTTTCCCTCAAGGCTTCTACGAGGAATTACAAGGACCGTAATCACAAGCCGGAGGTGCATGTGGCGCTCACGGATTTCTGGATGCTCCATGGATTTCGTCCGTTGGAGGAGATTGCCGAGAGCCTGCGGAGTGTGCCGGAACTGCAACCCTTGATGCCTGACTTCTCCGAGAAATTAGCGCTTGCAGGAACTGATGGCGCTGCACGATCCTCCATTCTGCGGAAACTCTATGAACGGGCAATGACGATGCCTCAGGCCGAGGTGGATCGTCTTTTGAATCCACTCATCTCAAGACTGGAAAAGGAGCCTTTGAACAATAAAGACCTGCCCGACTTCTGGGCCGCTCGCGCTGCGCGGGAGTTTCCGCTTCCAGACCGGCACCGCGACCGAGGCATTTTTTCGATCTATCTGCTTAATCTTGTCCGTTTGAAACCGGGCGAGGCGACTTATCAATCGGCAGGAACACTCCATGCCTACCTCGAAGGCGTGAATGTCGAGTTGATGGCTAATTCCGACAACGTGCTGCGTGGCGGTCTCACACCCAAAAATGTGGATGTTGCCGAGTTGATGCGCGTCTTGCGCTTCGACGAGGGTGAGGTCGATATCATTCAGGGTAGGGACACTGGAAATGGCGAGACTGTCTTTCCGACGCCTGCGGCCGAGTTTGAACTTAGCCGCATCCAGTGCAGCGAGGGGAGGGAATATCACTCGGGCACACGCACTGGACCGGACATCCTTATTGTGCTGGCAGGCGAAGTCACCGCCACGAGCAATGGCGACAAAATCCCGATCAAAACGGGCGAGTCCTTTTTTGCACCTCAAGATACAGATTACGAAATAACCGGTCAGAGCGCGTCGGCTGTGCTTTTCAAAGCATCCCTGCCTTCACCGCGATAGTTGAAAAAAACTCCCCAGTCCGATGTCATGTTGATTCTGCGGTAGTGGAGAGCATTTCCAGAAGCAGCGACATGCGGATTTTGAGTTCGATCGTCTCAAAGAGAGTGCGTCGGTGGGATGCGTCGGAAATGAGCGTAGAACTGATGAGATCGGTGAATGCCGAGTCTGAAATCGGTGAGCGAAGATAGTCGGCAAAGCCCTCGGGTGTTTTTAAGCCCTCAGCAAGGAGTTGCTCGCAGTTGTTGAGAATATGACTCCGAAGCTCCGTGAGGCTGTTGCTTTCCTGATCATCGCGGAGAATGCGGATGTCCGCATGTGGGCGTGGAGAGGTTTCCACTGCGCAAAATTCCACGCGAGAAAGTCCCTGCAGAACGAGATTGGATGTGCCATCGGGATTCGTCACACAGGCTCGGATAACTCCGAGGCCGCCGATCGGTGCGACGGTGATGTCATCGTAGATATGCGCGATGGCGAACATTCGGTTTCCCGCAAGCGCCGCGCGGGTCATCTGGCGGTAGCGCTCCTCGAAGATGTAGAGTGGCAGGAGCGTGCCGGGAAAAAGAGTTACCCACGGAAGGATCATGATATCCGTGTGATCAGCAATATCGTTTATGTCTTCCTTATCCACTGGAAAACGTTACGCGCGCTGGTTCTCTCGAGATGCAAAAAACTAAAAAACACGAGGGTTTCCTTCTTGCAGAAGGCAAACACTGTCGAGGATACGGCGCTCGGCAGCGTGTCGTATGAGCCTCTCTGGGGGCTCGTGGAGCGGTTCGTAGCTTAGGCGGAAGGTTCCGAAATGCATCGGAACAAGAGTTTTTGCTTTGAGCTGGATAAATGCGTCGATGGCCTGCTCCGGGTTCATGTGGACATCGCGCTTTGTCGGGGCGTCATAGGCTCCGATGGGGAGGAGGGCAATCTCCACTGGCAAGCGCTCGCCGATTTCGCTGAAGCCCTCAAAATAGGCGCTGTCGCCACAGTGAAAGACTGAGCGCCCTGCATACTCGATGTGAAATCCCCCGAAACCGCGGTGGGTGTCGTGCAGCACGCGGGCACCCCAATGGCGGGCTGGGGTAAGTGTGACCTTTAGCTCCCCGAGTTCGAAGGACTGCCAGTGTTGCAATTCCTGAACATGATTGAATCCAAGACCATGGACGAGGCCACCGACATTCTCAGGAACGACAATGGCCTGGTCGCTGGCTACAGCTCGAAGCGTCTTGCGATCCAGATGATCAAAATGGGCATGCGTGACCAGCACAAGGTCGATGGCGGGCAGGTCGTGAATTTCCAAGCCGGGTTGCCTGATGCGCTTGATGACTTTGAGCCACTTTGCCCAGTTTGGATCGATGAGCACACTGTGCTCGGGGGTTTGAATGAGGAAAGAGGCATGGCCGATCCAAGTGATGCAGATCTGGCCATGTTGGAGTTCGGGAAAGATCGGCTTCACACGACGGCCTTCGCTTTTGGCAAAAAGGGAGGGGATCACGACTTCCGCGAGGAAATTCCTCTTGTGCCATCCGCTGCCGAGCTTCATGTCCACATGGTTCTCGGGCTTGCGTCTTACTGAGATTTTTCTCTCGATGAACTTCCGGACCATGCCTAATACCACTCTCCATGATCCTTAAACAAAAGCAAAGCCTGCGTGTGGAGGCGCGGCGTTTTCTGCTTGGCTTGAATTCGGATCGCAGGCGGGCGGCGGGACAAAAAATTCGCAGTCATTTGAATCAATGGGATACCTGGCTCGCGGGGTGGACAGTTTGCGCTTTCAGCGCCTTGCCATCGGAGCCCGATCTCCTCGACCCTTGGCCCGAGGGAAAAAGAATCATCCTGCCGCGAGTGGTCGGTTCAACCGTCTGCCTACACGCTGTGGAAAATCACACTGAACTTGTCGAAGGCAGCTTTGGAATTCTCGAACCTGCGCCGAATGCCCCGATTGCCGAGGCGAAGGCGGATCTCATCCTCGTCCCAGGCTTGGCGTTCGACCGCAACGGCGTTCGATTAGGACGGGGTGGGGGATATTACGACCGGCTGTTATCGGAATTTGATGGCCTGCGCGTGGGAGTTTGTTTCGAGGAGTTGGTCCTCGAGCGCATACCCGTGGAGCCTCACGATATGTGCATGGATTTTTTGATAACGCCTGCTGGAATCATTTCCTGCGAGACGCGAAATATGCGGCCAAATTCGGTCGAGTGAGAATTTCTGCGGGCTCCATCGCAAGGTCGGCTGCCACGATCAAATGATCTAAAAGAACAAGCGAGGCGATGGCATCCGACGCGGCGTCGTGCCAGCGAAATGCGGGGTATTTGATTCTTTCGAGAAGACCAAGTGACGACACCGCATCGCCGAGGGCGTGCGAGGGCAGCGAGGGATAGATGGCGCGGGTAAGGTTCAGAGTATCCACCCATGGGCCGAAGCCGTGAAAGGGAAAGACGCGAAGAAAGCGTTTCTCAGTGGCAGCGCCGTGGGCCACGACCCAGCGTCCCTCGAGATTTGAGCGGACATGGGGCCAGAGATCGATGAGACGAGGAGCGTGGGTCAGTTGATCATCCGAGATGCCATGAACCTGCTGGGCTGCCCAAGTGACTGGACGGGAGGGGCGGAGATGGGAATTCAGCGCGACAACAGGTGATTGGCTCTGCCATTGGACTATCGCCACCTGAACTGGTTCATCCGTGAGGCCCGGAGACGTCCCTGCGCTCTCAAAGTCGATCGCAGCGAAAGGAGCTTCCGAGGCTTTCATGACAGGGGCGAAGCGGTTCGGCCCTGCCGCGTTTAGGCGTTGTGCAGGAGTGTAGCTGTGGTTTCCCAATCCATGCAGGCGTCTGTGATCGAAACGCCATATTGTAAAGCCGCCGGATCCGCGCCAAGAGGTTGGGCGCCGAAATGAAGATGGCTCTCCAGCATGGCTCCGATGATCCCGCTGCCGCCTGCGGCGCGTTGTTCCAAAAGGCTATGCCACACATCGGGTTGGCGTTTCGGATCCTTGCCGGAGTTTGCGTGACTGCAGTCCACCATGAGTGCGGCGTTTAACCCCGCCTTGCGAAGGGCGTCACGGGCTGTTTGGACATCCTTCGCACTGAAATTCGGGCCATTTCTGCCGCCACGGAGGACGACATGGCTATCGGGGTTGCCAGCGGTCTTGATGATGCTTGTGGCACCATCCTGGTCGATGCCGAGAAAACTGTGCGCGGTGCGCGAGGAGCCCATGGCGTCGATGGCAGTTTGCACACTGCCGTCGGTCGCATTTTTAAAACCCACCGGCATCGAGAGCCCGCTGGCCATCTCGCGGTGTGTCTGCGACTCAGTGGTCCGGGCACCGATCGCCGCCCAGCTGATGAGGTCGGCGATGTATTGCGGCACGATAGGGTCGAGAAACTCGGTCGCTGTAGGGAGTCCCAAATCCAAGATGTCGAGTAGGAGTTTGCGAGCGAGTATGAGGCCGGAGCTGATGTCAAAGGACTCGTCCAAATGCGGGTCGTTGATGAGGCCCTTCCAGCCAATAGTGGTGCGTGGTTTCTCAAAATAAACACGCATCACGATGAGGAAGCGATCGGAAACTTCCCTGTTCAGATCGGTCAGGCGTTTGGCGTATTCCAATGCCGAAACGGGATCGTGGATCGAGCAGGGCCCGACAATGACGAGCATACGATTATCCTCGCCGCTCAAAATCGCACGGGATGCCGCACGGGCGCTCGACACCAATTGAAGCTGGCTGGTGCTCGCAGGAAATTGGGATTTGATTTGTGCGGGTGAGATGAGTCGCGTGACCCCTGCCACGCGCAGGTTTTCCACAGGGACAGTGCCCGCAATTTGTCGGATTTCCGAATCTGTCATTTTCAAAAAGGGCAGAACCATCCCTCAAAGCGGGAGTTCATGCAAATCCCAATTCTTTCAGAGCGTTGCGCTCGCCCTTTTAAACAGCGGGCGCTTAGCACTAAAAACGAGAAATTATTTTTCAACTGCCGCCTTGACGATCTCCGAGAAGGCGAGGGCTTCGAGGCTTGCGCCACCAACGAGAGCGCCGTCGATGTCCGGTTGGTTTAGAAGTGTCGTGGCGTTGGCGGGCTTCACACTGCCGCCGTATTGGATTCTCACCTTTGCAGCAGTGGCGGCATCTGTGAGTTCTGCAAGGACGGCGCGCACATGGGCGTGGGCATCTTGCGCCTGCTCGGGGCCTGCAGTCCGGCCGGTTCCGATCGCCCAGACGGGTTCGTAGGCGATAACGACATCGTTCATTTGGGCTGCGTTGACACCGGCAAGGCTGCCGCGAAGTTGCGTTTCCAAGATCTCTTTTTCACGACCCGCATCGCGCTCCTCGAGGGTTTCTCCAACGCAGAGGATCGGGCGAAGGCCGCTTGCGAGTGCCATAAGGACTTTTTTATTAACCAGGGCATCTGTCTCCCCGAAAATCTGGCGTCGCTCGCTGTGTCCCAGAATGACATAACGCACGAAAAGCTCCCGCAGCATGGCGGGGCTGATCTCGCCGGTGTATGCACCGGACATCTCGAAATACATATTCTGCGCGCCAAGGCGGATTTTTTGCGAACCACCGAGGAGATCGGAAAGTTTTGCGATGGCGGTGAACGGAGGAGCGATGACGATTTCCACACCATGGACCTCATCCACATGGCTACGGAAATTTTCGAGGTAGCTGACGGTCTCAGCGACGGTCATGTTCATCTTCCAATTAGCGGCGATAATTTTTTTGCGCATGTTTTTAGGCAGGCGGAGAGGAATATCTGCCAGTGGTCTTTTCGGCAACATGGATCGGAATTTTTTTCTGTGTAATAAAAAAACTTGTCAGCAAGAAGATGTGCGTTTGCATCACTGGTTAATGCACTACGACCTCATCGTCATCGGCTCCGGCCCAGCCGGCGAGAAGGGGGCTGCGCAGGCGGCTTATTTTGGAAAGAAAGTCGCACTCATTGAGCGGGAACCATTTCCCGGTGGTGCTGCGGCGAATACAGGGACTCTCCCTTCAAAGACGCTCCGAGAGACGGCTCTCTACCTTTCGGGATTCCGTAAACGCGAACTCTATGGGCTTGGCTTCGATCGCAATCAACGCATCAACGCCGCAGGTTTCTTGTCCCATTTCCACAATGTGCGCGCTGAAGAGCGTGCCCGTATCGACTCCAACATGGAGCGCCATGGGGTTACCACATTCAAGGGAGTCGGGTCCTTGTTAGATGCCAATACGGTGTGCATTCAAGGTTTGGATGGCGCATCCACTACACTCACTGCGACAACGATTCTCCTTGCCACGGGGACGCATCCACACCGCCCGGTTGACTACCCTTGGCACGATGCCCGTCTTTTTGACTCCGATAAGATTCTTAATATCGGGGAGCTGCCTGACAGCCTCCTCGTCATTGGCGGCGGAGTGATTGGCAGCGAATACGCCTGCATCTTCGCCGCGCTGGGAGTGCGGGTCACACTCATTGACGGCCGGGATCGTTTGCTGGGTTTTCTTGATCAGGAGGTCTCCGAAGCACTCCAGCGCGCCATGATCGAGCTGGGTATCCAGCTTTTACTCAGCGACTCCGTTCTGTCGATCCGCTCCGCAACAAACCTTGATGTTAATTTTAAAAACAGTGGATCAGCATCGTTCAACGCCATTCTCTCGGCCTCCGGTCGCGAAGGAAATACTGCATCCCTTGGTCTTGAAAATATCGGAATCGCACCCGACAAGCGCGGTCTTTTGAAGGTCAATGAACATTACCAGACGGATGTCTCAAACATCTATGCCGCTGGGGATGTCATCGGCTTTCCCGCACTCGCTTCCACTTCTATGGAACAGGCGCGCATCGCCATGTGCCATGCCTTTGACCTCAAATACAAAACCGGTCTCGCCCGCATTCTGCCGCTTGGCATCTATACCATCCCCGAGTGCTCATCTGCCGGGGAGACCGAGGAGTCGCTTCGCGAAAAAGGTATCAGCTATGTCATTGGGAAAACTACCTATGCGCGCAACACGCGCGGATTCATTATTGGCGACCATGAGGGATTTTTAAAACTCCTCTTCCGCTCGGAGGATATGGGCCTCGTTGGCGTTCATTGCATCGGTGAGCAGGCGACGGACCTCGTTCACACCGGTCTTGCCGCCCTTCTGCTGGGTCAAACAGCGGATTTTTTCATCAGCACTTGTTTTAATTATCCGACCCTCTCCGAAATGTACAAATACGCTGCTTATGATGCGCTCGGGCGCATTCATCGCGGTGAAATTTGTCGGTCTTTTAGTATTAATCGTTGACGGAAAGATATATCGGTTTTTTTACAGGAAAGAGAGTGACTTTTTGATGAGTTCTGTAATCCTCATGCTGCGTTGGCAGGATTGTCTCAGACAAAGTCGCTTTCGGTGACTTCGAAACTAAGGATATTTTTTCTATTGAAATATCTTGTTATTCAATAACCTAAGATATTTTATAAAGTTTTAAACTAAAATGAATCCGTATATGCCGAAGCCGGAAAATCTCGTGACATTCACAGTCACGATTTCTCCGCTAACGCCTCTCTGCGCATCCAAGTTTTCCGAGGGCTTTCTTTCCGTAGAGATTGTAAAATTTCCTTTCAAAATCGGGCGCGATGGTTTCGGCGATCGAGGTTTTGATCCCTCGACTGTTAAAAACGATCTGAGTATTCCCGACGGCGAACCCTTTCAGGTCTCACGCAAACATTGCCTCATTGAGCAAGAGGACGAGTGCTTCTATGTGAGAGACACGGGGAGTTCTTTGGGAACAATCGTCAATGGCACTCCGATCGGAGTAAAGAATGCCTCCCTGAGCGAGGTTCTTGTCCTCGGTAAGAATAATATCATTCTCGGAACAGTTCGCAGTCCATACAAGTTCCAGATTGAAATTACCTGAACGCAATCAGGCCACAATATTACGGATTAACTCCGGTCCATTGTAAACAAATCCCGTATAGAGTTGAATCAAGCTTGCGCCTGCTTCAAGTTTCTCGTTTGCGGCATCGGCGTTCATGATACCGCCCGAAGCGATGATCGGAAGTTTGGTCGCTGAGCGCAGAGTGCGAAGAACATCCGTGGAACGCTGGCGGAGCGGGTTGCCGCTCAAACCGCCTTGCTGATCCGAATCCTTCGGAACCGAGCTGTGGTCAGTCGTCGTATTGGTGGCGATGAGGCCGGCGAGCTGTTCGGACTCTGCGAGTGCGGCGATTTCGCGTAGGGCCTCATCTGTCAAATCCGGCGCAATTTTTACCAGCAGAGGCTTGATGTTATTGATGCGTTTGAGCGTTCGAATGATTTCCGCGAGCGCATCACGATCCTGCAATGCGCGGAGATTCGGCGTGTTGGGCGAGCTGACATTCACCACAAAATAATCACCAAAGGGGAGAAGGAGTTTGTAGCTCGTCGCATAGTCCGAGGCCGCCTGATCGTTGGGAGTTAGCTTTGATTTGCCGATATTGATGCCCACTGGTACGCGCGGCCACTTGCCACTCGCTTTCTGGCGAGCCAGACACTTCGCCACCACGCTGGCACCGGCATTATTGAAGCCCATGCGGTTGATCAGTGCTTGTTGCGAGGGATAGCGAAAACAACGCGGTTTCGGATTTCCCGGCTGTGCCATGGCCGTGATGGTTCCTGCTTCAACAAATCCAAACCCAAGAGCCTCCCATGCGCGCAGGGCGCTGGCATTTTTATCCATGCCCGCCGCAAGGCCTATAGGATTCGGAAATGTGAGGCCAAAAAGCTTGGTGGGTTTATGTGGCGTGACGCCGAAAGTCGCTCGCAAGAAGGAAGGCGGAGTCAGGCGCAGGCCAAGGATGGCCAAATTGTGAGCGGCTTCCGCAGGCAACATGAACAAAAAGGGACGAAGGAACTGATGGTAAAGATTCACGAATGCGCAAATTAAACACTCGTGGAAGCTGCAAAAAGAAAAATGCCTCTGACTCGGAATTTACTGTTGTGCTAAGACAGTCCGCGATGCGGTGGGAAGCTCCAACGGGCGGTAGATGACGATTCCGTAGTGCTCGTCTGACCGTTTGAGGTAGTCGGAAATACGCCCGTCCAGAACGACTTTGCGACCCTTGTCGCGTCGCGATGTGGCATGCAGGAAGTGGGTTCCATTGGCTTTGCGCACGGCGATGCCGACATGGGATGTGTAGGCGGAGTTGTCCCTGCAGGTAATGGCGATAATGTCGCCGGTGTGGATGTATTTCTCGATCGAGGCTACTCGATCTTTGGGGATGTGGTGAACGGGCAGGGCGGATACCTTTTCCTGTATTCGTCCCATCTCGGGGAGAAGCGCGGTGTTGCTCCGTAGGTAGCGGTAGCTTTTCCAGGCGGATGTCATCTCCCGTATTTGGCGTTGAAGCGGCTCGCCGCCGAGCTCGCGTGTGGGGTTCCACGAGAGTCCGCGCGCTTCGTTATCGGCAAAGACCTCCTCCAAGAAGTGCATTCGGCTGAGATACCCCCCGTCGCAGCGGCCGTTGCGGTATCTCTCGAGTTCCACGAGGGCCAGAAGGTCCTCTGGCGTGTGAGTGCTTGTTTTTAGACGCAGCATGCGCGCGAAGGCGAGGGAGATTTCATAAAAAGTCCAACAATCCAAACCCTGGAAATTCACGGATGGCGATTCGATGCAGTCATGAATCTCAAGTGTGTAGTTCACATACGGCGTCCCGAGCAGGGCCTTTCCGACCCGTGCTGTGCGTTCACCGATTGGCAAGGCCGCCCAGTTTTCGCGTTGAGCTTGCTTGACCAAGCGGTGGAATTTTTCCCCGCCTTTGAAAACGACTTCCATTGGCAAGCGTTGCTCAAACTCTGGAAGTGATATCGCTTGCGCGGTAATGCTGAGAGCGAGGAGGAGGGAGAAGATTTTCATTCTCATGACGCTCGATGCGAATGTGAAGCTGTCAAATGCGTCTTTATTCCGCAGTGAGGGCGAAGCGCTCGGAGCCGAGAAGGCCGGATTTTTCAAGGAAGTAGTCATAGCCACCTGGGTAGGAGTTGACTTGCCCTGCGTTGATGTGGAGCACGCGGTTGGCAAGTTTGCGGAGGAAGTGGACATCGTGCGAAATGAAGACCAGCGTGCCTTCGTAGGCTTCCAGCGCGAGGACAAGCGACTCCACGGTCAGGATGTCGAGGTGGGTCGTAGGCTCGTCCATGAGGAGAAGGTTCGGGGGATTGACGAGAAACTTTACGAGGTTGAGACGGGTTTTTTCTCCACCGCTGAGGACGGCGGTTTTTTTGTGTATGTCATCGCGCTTGAAGAGGAATGACCCGAGAATGCTGCGAGCTTCGTCTTCGCGGAGGGTGCCGTTTGAGGACAGGATTTCCTCAAGCAGGGAGTGGTTCGGATTGAGCGTTGCGGCGCGGTGTTGGCTGAAGTAGCCGATCTTGGAATTGCTGCCGAAGGTACACTTTCCTTTTTGAAATTCCACCACGCCGGCAAGAATTTTAATGAGAGTCGATTTCCCGGCGCCGTTCGGTCCAACAAGCGCCATGCGTTCCCCGCGTTCGATGAGGAGATCGAGGTTCCGATAAACGACATGTTCGCCATAGGACATCTGAACGCCCTCGAGCATTGCGGCGCGTTGTCCGCCTCGCTCGGGTTGAGGGATTCTGAAACGGAAAGGCTTTTTTGGAGCCTCAGGGCGCTCGATTTTTTCCATCCGCTCGATCTGTTTTAGCTTGCTCTGCGCTTGGGCGGCTTTGGAGGAAACCGAGCGGAAGCGGTCTGCGAATTCCTGCAGGGAGGCGATTTCCTTTTGCTGGTTCTTGTAAGCAGCGGCTTGGATATCGTAGTTGCGCTCGCGCTGCTCCATGGCTGCGGAGTAATTGCCCTTATAGTGAATGAGCTTCGGGTTCGCTATTTCATAAACTCCGTCGATGAGGGCGTCCATGAACTCCAGATCGTGCGAAATGAGCAAAAGCGCGCTGGAGCAGGTCTTCAAATACTGCTGCAGCCAGAGAAGCGAGAGGAGATCAAGGTGGTTTGTCGGTTCGTCGAGAAGCAAAAGGTCGGGCTCCATGACCAGCAGTCGCGCGAGGTGGGCGCGCATGACCCAACCGCCACTGAGTTCCTTGGCTGGGCGACTCCAATCGGACTCCCGGTAGCCGAGGCCTGTGAGCATTTTTTTTGCCTTCGCTTCAACATGCGAGCTGCTGAGCGCTTCGTGTTTGGCGTGGGCCTCGAGGTATTCCGCGCCTTCGACATCTCCCGCAGCTTCGAGGGTGGCGAGTTGCTTTTCGAGCGCTTGAAGCTCTCCCGCGCGCCCGCAGGCAATGTCGAGAGCCGTCTCGGAATGCACAGCCTCAGCCTCCTGCGGCAGGTAGCCGAGGGTCGTCCATTCATCGCGTTGAACCGTTCCGTCATCCGGTTCGTCCTTTTTCAAAATCAGCGAGAAGAGTGTGGATTTGCCGGCGCCGTTCGGGCCGACTAGAGCGATGCGTTCGCCATAGTTGACTTGCATGTCGGCGCCTTCGAAAAGGAGGCGGCCACCGTGGGATTTTTTCAGATTGCGGATTGTGAGCATGTCAGCGGGTTCTCAGTTTAAAGTTCAAAAAAGTCAGCGGATAGAAATGACAGGAGTCCAGCGCCCTGACAATCCGTTGCTGGGCTTCAAGTCACGCGCCGAGCGTGTGCTCGCGGACGACCCATTCCTTGATGGGTTGATTTCTTATCAAGTGCTCCTCGATGATGCGTTGGCATCGTTCCGGGGTCACTTCGCCATACCATATGCCTTCTGGATAAATGAGCATCCATGGGCCTTTGCAGCAAATGCGAAAGCAGGCAGTCTTGGATCGCAAGACCGGAATTCCAAGCTTTTTGATGCGATCCTTCAAAACTTCCCATGTCTCAAGCCCATGGCTTTCGGCGCAGCAATCCGGTCCCACGCAGAGGAAAAGATGGCGCTGCGCGGTATCGATGCCCATTTTGGAAAAACCGGCATCGGTTGGATTCATTCTGAGCTTCGATACAAAGAGGCGCTTGGAAGCTGCCGCGACTACGCCGGCGCTGCGGCTGGTAGACCTCCGGATGGAAACTCTGGCTTAATCGGAGACTGAGGCTCATGTGCGGAGTCGGATGGTGGTGGAGGCAGGGGTGGGGGGGCGACCTCCGCGATTGGCGGGTTTTGGATGTTTCCGTGGTCGAGGATTTCCTTCACATGCGAGGCATCAAGGGTCTCATATTCGAGCAGGGCTTTGGCGAGCGTCTCCACGGCTTGGCGGCGTTCTTCGAGAAGCACGCGGGCCCGTTCATAGGCCTCATCGATGATGCGCTTCACCTCGGTGTCGATTTGCTGCGCGGTGTGCTCGCTGTATTCGCGAGGGCGGGAAATGTCGCGGGCCAGAAACACATGCTCGCCGCCTTCGGCGAAACTAATCATTCCAAGTGAGCTCATGCCCCATTCGCAAACCATCTTGCGGGCTAGGCTGGTAGCTTGACGGATATCGCCTGAGGCACCGTTTGAGATGTCTTTGGTGAACATCTCTTCGGCAATGCGACCTCCCATGGTAACCGCAAGGAGGTCGAGTGCCTCTTTTTGCTGGGTCGAATATTTGTCACCCTCGGGCAGATACATCGTGGCACCGAGATAAGGACCACGCGGTATAATGGTCACCTTGTGGAGCGGGCTTGTATGCTCGAGGAGGACATTCAGGATGGCGTGCCCAGCCTCGTGCCATGCGGTGGAGGTTTTTTCCCGTTCGCTCATCGCCATGCTGCGGCGTTCCTTGCCCCAGCGCACCTTGTCACGCGCTTCTTCGAGTTCGCGCATGGTGACGGCCTTGAGACCTTTTCTCGCGGCAAGGAGTGCGGCTTCGTTAAGAACATTTGCCAGTTCCGCGCCTGAGTATCCGGGCGTGCCACGGGCCAGCACGGCGAGGGTTACCCCCTCGGCGATTTTCACCTTTTTGGCATGCACTTTAAGAATTTCTTCGCGGCCTTTCACATCGGGCAGCGCCACGGTGACCTGGCGATCGAAGCGGCCTGGACGCAGGAGCGCTGGGTCGAGGACATCCGGGCGGTTTGTTGCGGCTATGATGATGACGCCTTCCTGGGTATCGAAGCCGTCCATCTCCACGAGGAGTTGGTTGAGCGTTTGTTCGCGCTCGTCGTGTCCACCGCCCATTCCGTGACCGCGGTGGCGACCTACGGCGTCGATTTCGTCAATGAACATCAAACAGGGGGCGGACTTTTTCCCCTGTTCGAACATGTCGCGAACGCGTGAGGCACCGACGCCGACAAACATTTCCACGAAATCCGAGCCGCTGATCGAGAAGAAGGGAACATCGGCCTCACCTGCGATGGCGCGGGCGAGAAGAGTCTTGCCGGTTCCTGGCGAACCGACCATGAGGATGCCTTTTGGAATGCGGCCGCCAAGCTTTTGAAACTTCTTGGGATCTTTCAAAAATTCGACCAGTTCTTGAACTTCGTCCTTCGCTTCCTCGACGCCAGCCACATCTTTGAAGGTGATGCGGTTTTTATCCTTCGAGAGCATGCGAGCTTTGGACTTGCCGAAGTTGAGCGCCCCCTTGCCAGCCATTTTGATCTGTGAGCGGAAGAAAAAATAAAGGATGACGAGGAAAAAGACGATCGGCAGAAAGCTCACGATGGCCGATGCGAGAAGGTCGGACTTGGGAGTGATCGCTGGAGTGATGCCCGCCTCGCTAAGAGCCTGCTCGATTTCGGATCCGTTGAATTGTGTGAAAATCGGCGTGTGGAAAGAAATGGGAACCTCTTCGCCGGTTGTGGGCGAGGGGAGCTTGAATTTGCCTTCGAAATACTGGGTGTTCCGGCCCTCCTCGACAACGAGCTGGAGCGGAGACTCGGGAGTGACGACGAGCTTCCCTTGCTTCACCAATTGAATGAAGCGCGGATACTGGATTTGCTGGATTTGAGCGAGGTTGTTTCCTCGGAATAAAAATGCGCCGCCTATGAGAGCGAAGGCGATGGCAAAGAGCACGAGGCCGCGCCAGTTGAGTTGAGGGTCCTGACCTCCGCCTTGCCGCTGGCGGTTGTCGTTTGATGGCTTCTGGTTTTCGTCTGACATTCCCGTAACCTTCGCGCAAGATGCCAACTTGGCAAATGCAAAAAACACTTTCGAATCACGCACTGGTTGTATCAATCCACGATGTGAGTCCGCTTACGTTAGGCATGACGGAGCAGATTCTCGATGATCTTAAAAAAATCGGCTGTGCCTCGACATCGTTGCTCGTCATTCCTGACCATCACAGGCGAGGGCGTATTTCGATGAATGCCGTATTCGCCGAGTCCTTGCGGAAGCGGGTTTCAGAAGGCCATGAGCCTGTCCTGCACGGCTTTTACCACCTGAGAGAGCAGCGGGCAGCGGATGGTGTTTTTAAAAAAATGCTCGCCGAATCCTATACTGCGGGTGAGGGGGAGTTCCTTGATCTGAGTGAAACGGAAGCCCTGGACAGACTGAAGTCGGGTATGTCGGAATTTTATAACTGTGGAGTGACTGCTTCTGGATTCATAGCCCCGGCCTGGCTTTTGGGAAATGAAGCAGAATGCGCCGTTCGCTCTCTCGGTTTTGAATACACGACGCGAATTGCCACAGTGAGCGACTTCTCCCATGACAATCTGCATCGGGCGCGCAGTCTTGTCTGGAGCGTGCGGGCTCCATGGCGTCGCGCGTGCAGCCTGGCATGGAACCACCTTCTTGGCATCACCCTCCGAAATGCTCCGCTGCTGCGCATCGGCATCCATCCGCCGGATTGGGATCATCCCGCTATCCAGAATCAGATTTTGAGCATCACCTCCGCCGCGCTTGCGGGGAGGCGTGCAATGACATATCACCAATGGCTCGCCAGCACGCGAGGACAAGAATGAGTCGTTCTACAACACGCGCCGATCTGCACATCCACTCCCGCTACAGCGACCGGGCGGCGGACTGGGTTTTGCGGCGTCTGGATTTTCCTGCCAGTGCCTCCGATCCTTATGAGCTTCACAGCAAACTTCGTGCTTCGGGCATGAGGTTCGTCACGCTCACCGATCAAAACACCATCAATGGCTGTCTCGAAATCGCCCACCTGCCGGATGTGATCATCGGCGAGGAGGTCTCCACCGTTTTTCCCGAGGACGAATGTCGCGTGCATCTTCTGGTCTGGGGCATTACAGAGTCGCAGCATCGTGACATCCAGCAGGCGAGGGAAAGCATCTACGACTTACAGAAATATCTATTCTCGGAAAATATCGCTCACTCGGTGGCGCACCCGTTTCACAGCGTGAACGGCAAGCTCACTGAGTTGCACCTGCAAAAGCTTATCCTGCTATTCCGGCATTTCGAGTCGGTTAATGGCCGTTATTGCGGATTGTTGAGCGAGACTGCCCGTGAAGTCCTGAGCTCACTGACTCCGCGTCAGATTGAGATTTTCAATGCTCGGACAGGCATTTCTCCGACCCATCCCGAGCCGTGGAAAAAAGTGTTCACTGGGGGGTCCGATGACCATGGGGGCACTAGTCCGGCAGTTGCCTTTACCGAAACGCCCGCCGCCGCCGATGCTTTGTCCTTTTTGGAAAATATCCGCACTGGACGCTGCGAGGTTGGTGGACAGCCTGGCACGCCTCTCGCAATGGCCCACGGCACCTACAGCACGGCCATCGAATACGCCAAGGCGCGTCTTCCTTTAAAACCGGGCGATCCGACATCCGTTCTTCTTGAAAAAATCACCTCCCGCTTCATGGAGGGTCGGGATCCCACGGAGTTTTCGCTCTTTGACAAGTTTGGTTTTCTCACCCAAGGCATCCTGACAGGGAAAATTTTTGAAATCGCCAAGTCTGGCAATATATCCCTTTGGAAGCAGCTTTCGGAGGCCTTGAACCATCCCGAACTGAAAGCCGCCATGGCACGGGACACCGCTGGAATCGCAGAGGCGGAGCGGCGCGCCTTCCTTATGGCGAATCTCATCGCCAACAAAATCGGCTACCGTCTCGTCACCGAATTCATCCAACAGATATCCAAAGGCAAACTCCTCGAAAGTATCCAGACCATCATCCCCCTTGCGCCAGTCGTGGCTTTGCTCAGCCCCTACATTCACGCCTTCCGCCTTCCGAAGCGCGACTGGTTGAGGCAGACAGCACTTCCCATCGTGGGCAAGGTTCCCGAGCTTCTGAAAAACAAAAAACGGGCTTGGTTCACCGACACGCTTGAGGATGTCAATGGCGTTGCGACCACGATCCGCAAAATGACGGCAGCCGGCGTGGCATCCGGCCATGATGTCACTATCATGACCTGCCGCTCGGAGATCGCGGACCATGGGGTTCCATTAAAAAACTTCGAGCCCATCGGCGAGTTCGAGCTTCCTGAGTATGAACTGCAGCGCCTCAGCTTTCCTCCCGTGCTCCAGATTTTCGACCATCTCCAGCAAGGTGGATTCTCGGAGTTGATCATCAGCACGCCCGGTCCGACGGGCCTCTGCGCGCTCGCTGCCGCGAAGATGCTTGGCTTGCGTGCGGTCGGTATCTACCACACCGACTTCCCGCAATATGTCCGCATCCTTACGGATGACTCCTTCATGGAGACACTCACTTGGAATTACATGCACTGGTTCTACAACCAACTCGATGTGCTCTACGTGAACTCCGAGGACTACCGCAAATGCTGGATCGAGCGCGGGATTCCCCGCGAGCGTCTTCGCATCCTGCCTCGCGGCCTCGACACGCACCTCTTCCACCCCTCCAAGCGCGACCGGCGTTTCTGGGAGGCTCGAGGGCTTCGCAAAGGCGAGTTGGCCATGCTTTTTGTCGGCAGGGTCTCGAAGGAGAAAAATCTCGATCTTTTAGTGACAGCCACTCGGCGCCTTGCCGAGTGTCAAATGCCCGTGCGGCCTGTCATTGTCGGTGACGGTCCCTACATGGGCGAGATGAAGCGCCTCTTGGGCGATGCCATTTTCACTGGTTACCTGGGTGGAGAGGATTTGGCCCGAGCGTATGCCTCGGCGGATTTCTTTGTCTTCCCTAGCACCACCGACACTTTTGGAAATGTCATTCTCGAGGCTCAAGCCAGCGGGATTCCTGTGATTGTCTCCGATGTCGGAGGCCCGAGGGATCTCGTCTCCCACGGCGTGGATGGATTTGTTACCAGGGGTCAGGATGCTGCCGATCTCGCGGACGCCATTCGCAAACTCTCCGTCGATTCCGACCTGAGAAAGATTATGGGAGCCTCAGGCAGAGCCCGCGTTGAAACTCGCGATTGGACTGAAGCCTTCCAGAAGTTCTGGAACGAGTCACCCGAGTGACTTTGGCGATTAGGAAAATTTGACGAATTCCCGCAGGAACTGGCCCCAGAGGAAAAACATTCCGCGCACCGAGTAGCGGATCATTTCGTCTTTGTCGCGCACGAGAATTCCCTGGGCAATATTGTGCTCCAGTTGTGTGCGTAAGTCCCTTTCGATCTCTATCCGCAGAAATTCTGCGTCGAGGGGAATGAGTTCCAAGTCGATTTGATTTTCTAAAAAATCGGCGTGTGACAAGGCTAACTCTTCTGCGCTGAGACCCTCATCCACCCGGTTCAAGACCGTTTGTGGAAGCAAATGCATGCCGTAGGAAAACGGATAGTTCCAAGTCACGAATACTCTTCCATCCTCCGCACGCGAGGTGAATGTGACATAGAAAAATGAAAACCCATCCTGCTCGAGAAGGCAGATTGATGCCGAGGTGCGCTTCTCGGGATTGTAAAAAAGCCGGTAGAAATGCCGGGTGTCGTCGTGGCTCCAATCCACATCGTCCGCGTATTCAAAATCTATGCCCTCCATCTCATCCGAGAGGCTCGAGAAGTCCGGAAAACGGCTGGATGGCGGAGGTGGGCATTTTTCAAGCCGGCGGTGTAGAGGTAGACGCAGCCGCCGCGCGCGCGTGAGAATCTCCAACCACGGGAGCAGGAACCAAGTGGATGCGAAAACCGCTCCGAGAACCATGCTGCCACCAAGTAGCCATCCGGCGAGGAAGGATGTGGCGATAAATCCGAATGTGCCGATTCGAAAAAAGGCCTGGCTTTGAAAGCTGCGCAGGGCAAACGAAAGAACGCCGACCGCAGCAACAACACAAAGCGCGGAAATCATCGAGACTCCCTTGCTTTTAAAAACCGCTCCAATTGGGCCACATCGAAATCCGCCAGCACGTCGCCATCCGGCATCTCCAGCGTAGGAGCCTTGGTCTGATCTGAGATTTGCTTCATGCGATCAAAGGCCGAGCGGTCTGCAAAAACATCAACTGCCGTGTGTGCTATGCCTTTGGCCTGAAGCCAGGAAATGGCATCAGAGCACCAAAAACAACCTGGTTTCACATATACGACCATATTCAATTTGAAATCATCTCAAAAGAGAGTGCCGCAAGCGGCCGGGGTGTTGCCCCTGACAATTCGCTTCTGAAAATCATAATAAAAACCTCATTTTCTGTGCTCTCTGTGTCCTCTGTGCTCAAAAACTTCTCGTTAGGGTTATGAATTACCCGACAATTCAAGCGGCAGCACTTTCTCGACAATCCGTCATCCGTCAAGGCGTAATACGCCAACGCTACTTGTTTTTCAGCTTTTCAAGCTTCGGCGCAATCACCGCCTGAACATACGGGTGGTTGGGATTTCTTGCCGTGAAGTCCTGATGGTAGCTCTCGGCTGGGAAAAATTCCGTTGCATCGATGATTTCGGTAACGATGGGATCGCGGAACCGTTCTTGGGCGTCGGCCTTGGACTCCTCTGCCAGTGAGCGCTGGGCCGGGTTCTGTGCGATGATGATCGAGCGATACTGTGTGCCTCGGTCTGCCCCCTGCCGGTTCAGCGTTGTGGGGTCATGGGCATCCCAGAATAGTTCGATGAGCTTCTCGTAGGAAACCAGCGACGGATCGTAAGTGATCTTCACCACTTCCGCGTGGCCTGACTGGCCGGTGCAAACATCCTCGTAGGTCGGGTTCGAACGTTTTCCAGCAGCGTAGCCGCTCACCACCGATTTGATGCCCGGTTTGCCTTGGTAGACTGCTTCCACGCACCAGAAACACCCTCCCCCTACGATTGCGATTTCTTCGTTCATTGGTTCACCAAAGCACATCACGCAGCCAAGTGCCAACATCGCGAGCAGAAGAAAAAGCTTCATGAGTTATTAATAAATCCAGACTCCATTCCATCACAAGCCAGACGCTTTACCGAGCGTTCTTCTTTGCGTTCGGCTGTTCTTTGGGGGTTAATGCCGCGTGTTCAGTGATTCCCATTTCAAGATTGTCGTGGTCGGCGGGGGCGCGGCTGGTTTTTTTGGAGCGCTTGCCGCTGCCGAGTCTTCGCCACATGCCAGCGTTGTCATTTTGGAAAAAGGCCCCCGCACACTGTCGAAAGTCCGAATTTCCGGTGGTGGGCGTTGCAATGTCACCCACTCATGCTTCGATCCCCGCGAGCTTTTCCGCCGCTACCCGCGTGGTGGGCGCGCACTCATCGGACCCCTCAATCGCTTTGGCCCGGCGGACACGGTCGCATGGTTTGAGAACCGTGGCGTTCAACTGAAAACCGAGGCCGATGGACGCATGTTTCCTGTTACGGATTCCTCGCAAACGATCATCGATTGCCTCACTGCCGCTGCCGGGAAATCAGGCGTTCGCGTCCTCACAAGCACTGCTCTCAATTCAGTCGAAAGGCGCCAAGGTTGGGGATTCCTGCTTACTCTCTCAAATGGCGAGCGCATGGAGTGCGACCGCCTGCTCTGGGCGGGTGGGGGATGCCGCCCAGAGGGGCATCCCGCCGTTTCGCTCGGACATTCCCTCATGCTGCCAGTGCCTTCGCTTTTCACTTTTCATATCGACACGCCTTGGCTTCGCGAATTGCCAGGAGTCTCGGTCGCTTCGGCCCAGGTCTCCGTTCCAGGAACGGACTTGAAAGAGCGTGGACCGGTGCTCGTCACACACACCGGCCTGAGCGGTCCTGCCGTGCTCAGGCTCTCCGCTTGGGGGGCGAGGGAACTTTACGATCTCCGGTATGAGTTTCCCCTGCGGATCAACTGGCTGCCTGAAACCAACCGGGATTCCCTTCTCGAGGAATTCCAAGCCCGCCGCGAAATATCTGGCGGTCAGACGATCCTTCGCACCCGCTGGAATCCACTGCCCGCGCGCCTTTGGGAGTCTCTGGTCATACAAGCAGGCATCGTGCCGGAAACCAAATGGGCGCGCCTGTCCCGCCACGACGCTATCAAACTCGTATCCCTTTTGACATCCACCGAGTTGCCGGTTCGGGGAAAAAGCACGAACAAGGAGGAATTCGTCACCTGTGGTGGCATTCCTTTACCGGAGGTGGACTTCAAAACCATGGAAAGCCGCATCGTTCCGGGGCTTCACTTTGCCGGCGAAGCGCTCGATATCGACGGCATCACTGGAGGCTTCAATTTCCAAGCTGCATGGACAACGGGCTGGATCGCCGGACACGCGATGGCCGCGCATTGCTGATTCAAAGCAGCGACTCCACAAAATTGTCGCGATCGAAAGGAGCAAAATCGGTCTCTTTTTCACCAGTGCCGATGAATCGCGTTGGGATGCCAAGTTCGTGTTGGATGGCAATGGCGATGCCGCCTTTTCCACTGCCGTCGAGCTTGGTGAGGATCACGCCAGTTAGGCCGATGGCTTTATGAAATTCGCGGGCTTGCACAAGGGCGTTTGAGCCGGTGGTGGCATCGAGGACGATCCATTTTTCATGGGGCGCGGTGGCATCCTGCTTGCCGAGGATGCGAACCACTTTGGCCAGTTCCTGCATGAGGTTGCTCTTCGTGTGGAGGCGTCCGGCCGTGTCGCACAGGAGGAATTCGATATTGCGGCGACGGGCGCTGTTCCACGCATCGTGGCAGAGCGCTGCGGCGTCGCCTTGATACTGGCTACGCATGACCTCGATGCCGAGTTTGACACCCCATGCGCATAGTTGTTCGATGGCAGCTGCGCGGAAGGTATCCGCCGCCACGAGGAGGCAGGTGTGGTTTTGGCAATTCAACCAGTTCGCGAGTTTCGCGCAGGAGGTCGTCTTGCCGGTGCCGTTGACTCCGGCCACAAGGATGGTGCGCGGCCCTGACGTGAGCGCTGTGAGCGGGGGGGGGGCAGCGGGAAGGATTTTAAGGATTTCCTCGCGCAGCACCTGGAGAGCTGTTTCTCCATTCACTTCGCCACCTCGGGCTCTCATCGCCTTGAGGATGACTGTGGTCATGGAAACTCCGAAATCGGCTCGAATCAGTGTCTCCTCCAGTTCATCCCAGTCCACCGGGCCGCCGGTGAAGCGCGAGATGAAGTTTTTAAAAAAACCTGCTGCCATAGCTCAGGCGTCGGCGGATTTTTGTTTTCGGATATTGTCCAGAACGCCATTTACGAACTTGCCTGAATCCTCAGTGCTGTATTTCTTGGCGATTTCGATGGCTTCATTGATAGCTACCGGCGCCGGAATGTCGGAGCGGAAGAGAATTTCATGGCAGGCGATGCGAAGCACGTTGCGATCCACGGCCGAAAGGCGGTTGAACTCAAAATTGCGAGCGTTCTTTGCGATCACCTCGTCGATTTCTTCGCGGTGTTGCATCCAGCCTTGGAGCAGTTCGTTGCAGAATTTCTTGCCGCTTGGGCTCAGTCCCCGCATTTCATAAAATTCTTCGAGCGCTTGATCGCTGTGATCTCCCTGCACTTCCCGTTGGTAAAGATATTGCACCGCTGCTTCGCGGGCATCGCGTCGGACTCCCATGTTTAAACAATCTCCGGTAGTTTGCGGGCAGCCGAGACAGCTGCCCGTGCGGCTTCTACGCCGCGGTTGTGTTCTGTGCCCATGCATCGTGCGCGAGCTTGTGCCTCGTCTTTAAGAAGGAGCACCTCGTGAATGACGGGCAGTTTGTGTTTGAGCGATATGTCCATCAGAGAGCGTGTCACCGCCTCGGCAATCAGGCGGGCGTGCTCGGTTTCGCCCTCCAGGATGACTCCCAAGGCAAGGATGGCCTGAAAACGATTCAGTTCCGCCGTGGCTTGGACAAAAAGTGGAATCTCAAAGGAGCCCGGCGTCCAGATGAGGACAATCTGTGAGCCCGGCTCAAGAGCGCCGAGTTCCGTTTGGGCGTTGTTCACGAGAGATTCGACAAACTCCTGATTGAATTTGCTGGCGACAATCGCATAAGAGGCCGTCGATTTTCTCGAAGATCGAAGTCGCGGCGGAAAGGCTGTTGACATGGTCGCGATGTTGTCGATTTTCAGCCTGCCTGCAACCCTAACGTGAATTTTCTAAAAACTCCTGACGGGTTGTGTGGCTTGCGGTTCTCGTTCGGGCGAGGTTAGAGTTTCCTTTTATGCGTCGCTGGCTGTTTTGGATATTTCTCATGCTCTTCGTGGGAGCCCTTGTGGCTGTCCCTGGAGGCAACCGTGCCGCAGTGAGGGTGGCGGATGGTTTTGACATGCCAGTGGGCAAGCCCGACGCTGTGGGTTATTACATGTCCAGAGGGTTCTTGTCCTACCACCCGGGGGAGGACTGGAATGACGTGGCTGGCGGCAACAGCGATCTGGGTGCTCCGGTTTACTCCATAGGAAATGGCTATGTGACCTTCGCTATGGACGCCCGCATGGGGTGGGGGAATGTGGTTATTGTGCGGCATGCCTTCGTCGAGGGCGGGCAACTCAAGACCGTGGACTCGATGTATGCCCACCTCAACCAGATCATGGTTCGCAAAGGTCAGCAGGTGGCGAGGGGTCAGCAGGTCGGAACGATTGGGACGAACCGCGGCATGTATACCGCCCACCTGCATTATGAGATTCGAAAAAACCTCTTCATCGGCATCAATCGCTCGGCATTCGCCAAAGATTTCACCAACTACTATCGCCCGAGTCAGTTTATTGCTCAAAGGCGCAAGTTGCCCGGCTCCGGGCAGACAGCCCAGATTTTCGTGAACACCTATAAAACCGACCAGCCGGGTTTCGTTTTTCCATCCAGCGGAGGAAATTCTCGCAGCGGTGTAAAAAAACAGCAGTCCCCTGCTCGGAGTGGCAATTTCCGCGTGAATCGATTCGATGAGGTCGGCTATTGATTTCTCAAATGATCTCCTCTCAAGCCGCAGCCCCTTTGTTTCTCATCGCTGGAGGAGGCGACTATCCCCGCTTGGTGGTCGAGGGGGCTAGGAAAGCGGGAGTTTCCCGAATTGTCATGGCGGCATTCGAAGGCGAAACAAAGAGCGAACTCGCAAGGATGGTCGATGCAGTCGAGTGGATGAAGGTTGGCCAGATGGGAAGGTTGCTTGCTGCAGCTAAAAAATCCGGCACCAACCGTTCACTTATGGCCGGTCAGATCGCTCCGAGCCACTTGTTCAACCTTCGCCCTGATTTCAAGGCTCTTGTCCTGCTGGCCAAGCTGAAAGAGCGCAATGCCGAGACGCTTTTCGGTGCGGTGGCTGCAGAGTTGGAGAAAGTCGGCGTCGGTCTTGTCTCTGCGACAACTTATCTCGATGAGCATCTGGCCACGCCGGGCTTGATTGCCGGCCCCAAGATCAAGTCGCGCTATCTGGCTGATCTTGATTTTGGATTCCGCATCGCGAAGGAAACGAGCCGTCTGGATATCGGACAGACGGTGGTTGTCAAAAACGGAACGGTTTTGGCGGTAGAGGCCTTCGAAGGAACCAATGAGGCCATTCGCCGAGGCGGCACTCTCGGGCGTGGATCGGCGACCTTGGTGAAGGTGTCCAAGCCTGGTCAGGATATGCGATTCGATGTGCCAGTCATTGGCACCCGCACACTCGAAGTGGCAGCCGAGGCAGGTATCCACGCCATCGGCGTTGAGGCCGGTGCCACTTTGCTGCTTGATCGATCGAAAGTCTGTGCGGAGGCTGTTCGTCTTGGTATTTCCCTTCACGGACAATGAAAACAATTCGAACAGGTGTGGTGGGTGTCGGTCACATGGGAATCAACCATGCACGCATCTACAGCGAGTTGCCCGGCAGCCAACTCACGGCGGTTTATGACACCGATCGTGAAGCGGCGAACGCCGCAGCAAAAAACTTCCAGTGCCAGGCGGTCTCATCACTCGAGGAATTCGCCGGTTTGGTCGATGCTGCGACGATTTGCACGCCGACCGTGACTCATCACGCCACAGGCATGGAGCTTCTCGGTTGGGGCAAACATTTGCTCATTGAAAAACCCATCGCAGATACGCCCGCACACGCCCGCGAACTGGCTGAGGCGGCCGCGCGGCAAGGATGCGTGCTCCAAGTCGGGCATGTGGAACGATTCAATCCTGTCCTGCATGCTCTTGAGGCACAGTTGCAAAATCCCCGTTTTCTGGAGGTGACCCGGCTTTCGCCTTATCCGAATCGCAGCACGGATATCGGAGTGGTCCTCGACCTCATGATCCACGACATAGAAATCATTTTGCACCTCGTGCGCTCGCCGTTGGTGAGTTTGGATGCTGTGGGTATCTCCGTGCTTGGCCGTGGCGAGGATATCGCCAATGTGCGCTTCCGTTTCGAGAATGGGTGCGTTGCGAATGTCACGGCAAGCCGCATCAGCCAAGAGCGGGTTCGAAAAATTCGCGTCTTTCAGGAGAACGCCTATCTCTCGCTGGACTATAAAAACCAGAGCGGCTACCTGCTACGATTGGCCCGCGATGACGAGCGGATCAGTTCGGGTCTTGGCAAGTTGATCGGTTTGGCAACGGACTCAAAAATCGTCACCGACTTCAGTGGGAAGCGCATCGTTCGCGAACCTGTGGCTATCGAACAGGGGGAACCCCTCAAAATCGAGCTGGAATCGTTTTTGAACTGCGCCCGAGAGGGTCTGAAACCCAAGGTCACAGGGTTAGCTGCAGCCGATGCCTTGGATATCGCGCTCGAAATCACCAGACGCATAGGCGATGCCGACCCGCGAAATGGAATTCTTCCCGTCTGACTCACCATGGTTTCCGGCTCTGTTCTCATTCTGACTGCAGGGTTTGGTGAGGGACACAATGCCGCCGCCCACAATCTGGAACGAGCATTGAGGGAGTCTCATCCCGAAGTGGCGGTTGCTGTGAATGACATTTTTGACGAGTCTTACGGATGGCTGAACCGTCTTTTGCAGACCGGCTACCGCCATATCATTAATAAACATCCCAACATCTGGAGCGCGTTTTACAACTTCCTCGACCGTGCGCCTTGGTTGAATCGAGGCGTGGGCTTGTTTTGGATGGCCGTGAATCTCCTGGCTGACCGCATCACCCGTTATGATGCTGATGTCGTCGTGAGTTGCTTTCCCGGTTACGGAGCGTTCTTGGACCAAGTGCGGAAGGGAAAGGGGCGGCCGTTTTCCTATGTCACGGTGGTCACGGATTCCCTCACCATCAATTCGATCTGGTGGCGCTGCACGAGCGATTATTTCCTGGTTCCAAACGAGCCCACCGCCAAGTCGCTGGAGCAGGGTGGAGTGGCCCGCGAAAAGATCCGCGTCACTGGGTTTCCGGTGCCGACAGTTTTTTCGGAGATTTTGCCTGAGCGAGCGAATCCCCCTGCGGATGGCCGTTGGCAGGTTCTTTACATGGTGAATTCGGCTCAGGATGTCGCTCCAGATATTGTTCGAGAATTGCTTGCCGTTGAAAACATCGCACTGACCGTGACCTGTGGGCGCCATGAGTTGCTGATGAAAAAACTCCAGCAACTTGTAGCCGAGACGGGCAAAGAGATCGAACTCCATGGTTGGACCTCGGAAATTCCGAATTTATTGCGTCGCTCGCATGTCCTCATCAGCAAGGCTGGGGGAGCAACTGTGCAGGAAGCCATGGCGGCGCGAGCGCCCATGATCATTACGCAGGTCGTGCCCGGTCAGGAGGAGGGAAATGCTCTTCTGCTCGTCGAGAATGGCGCGGGCGAAATCGCAACGACTCCAAAATCCATCGCAAACGCAGTGAGAGGTCTTTTTGAAAAGAACGGCACCCTTTACTCGCAACGCTACCAAGCCACGGGCCCGCTCAGCCATCCGGCAGGCGCGCGGGAGGTTGCAAACTTCGCTGCTTCCCTCTGCCTGCGGGATTGAGCGTGGCGGGGTCGCTTGAAAACCGGCCTATCTTGCTGAGTGGCTGTGTCGGATATCTTTCACCGAGACCGCATAGATCACATCTTCTGCGATGCTTTTTGCTTGGTCGCCAATGCGCTCCAAGCAGCGGGAGACGAAAATCAATTCCAGAAAACCTCTGATGTGGTCCGGATTCTGGGGCATCAATTCCGTAAGGCTGTCCGCAAAATCCCGGTTGAGTTCATCCAATTCCTTGTCGCGGCCCTTGATTGTGCGGGCTAATTCAATGTCGTTGTCGGCATACGATTTGATTGCGTCATTAAAAACCGACGAGGCCAGATTGAAGATAGGCTCGATGCGCGAAGCGGTAGGCATTTGCGGCAGCGCTATCAGCTTGCGTGCCCGGCGGGCAATTCCCACGGATTGGTCGGAAGCCCGCTCCAAATTCACGCTGGTCTTCATAGCCGTAATCACATTTCGCAGATCAGATGCAAAGGGATGGAAGCGAAGCATGATTTCTATGCCCTCGGTGTCGACTTGGATCTCCAGTGCATCGATTTCCTCGTCATCTGCTATCACCGTATTGCACCAATCCTCATCGCGTTCAAAGAGACCCTTTCTGGCATTTTCCAGACTTCGCGAGGACAAGCTCGACATCATGAGAACATCCTTGCGCAGGTTGTCCAAGGCGTCTTCGAATCCAGTGAGAATGTGTCGAGTGTTTTCCATTTATAAAGGTAGGGGTGATCTCGGAATTTCAACCGAATCGGCCGGTGATGTAGTCTTCTGTTTGCTTTTCCGAGGGGTTTGAAAAGATCTTGGGCGTATCGGCGAATTCGATGAGTTTGCCGAGGTAGAAAAACGCGGTTTTGTCCGAGCATCGCGTGGCCTGCTGCATGTTGTGGGTCACGATGACGATGGTGAATTGCTGTTTCAGTTCACGAATGAGTTCCTCCACTTTAACCGTGGCGATTGGATCCAATGCCGAGCAGGGCTCGTCCATGAGCAGAACTTTCGGACGGTTGGCTATCGCGCGGGCAATACAGAGGCGCTGCATCTGTCCGCCGGAGAGTCCCAGCGCGCTTTCATGCAGGCGGTCTTTCACTTCATTCCACAGGGCCGCACCGCGCAGGCTGCGTTCCACGCATTCGTCGAGTTCGGATTTTTTTGAGGTTCCGCTGATTCGGAGCGCGAAGACCACATTTTCGTAGATGGATTTCGGGAAGGGGTTGGATTTCTGGAAAACCATGCCGATGCTGCGCCGAAGGGAAATGACCTCGATGCCTTTGTCATAGATGCTCTTTCCGAGAATGCGGATATCCCCCTCGTGGTGGACTCCGTCGATCAGTTCATTCATTCGGTTGAAATTGCGAAGGAGTGTTGATTTTCCGCAGCCAGATGGACCGATGAGCGCGGTGACTTGGCGCTCCGGGATATCCATATTGATCGTATGGAGTGCCTGCTTTTTTCCGTAGAAAAAATTGAAATCCTTCACGGAGATGAAATCGGGCCGGCCGAGGGGATTCCTGTCATCCGTTGTCATTTTTACGGGTGCTTCGTTTGAGGTTTGCATCTGATTTCCTTGAGTGGAGTCGGTCAGTTTTTCCGGGAGAATATCGTTTGGGCTGCGATGTTGGCGAGCGTTACAAAAGCCACGAGGACCAGCGAAGCAGTCCACGCCATGGCAATCTGGTGTGGAAAGGGAACCGTAGAGAAATTGTAAATGAGGACGGAAAGGGAAGCGGTCGGCTCATTCAGCGACTTTGCCCAGAATTGGCTGAAGAGGGCTGTAAAAATCAATGGCGCAGTCTCCCCAGCGGCACGCGCGACGGCCAACATCACACCTGTCATAATCGCTGGAAATGCATCGGGCAGAACCACACGGGCTATCGTTTGAAATCGCGTGGCCCCAAGGCCGTAGGATGCTTCGCGGTAGGCGCTCTGGACGCCCATCAGGGCTTGCTCGGATGTGAGAAGAATGGTCGGCAACATAAGAACCGCCAGCGCCAAGCCTCCCGCATACGCCGAAAATGTGCCTGTCGCCATGACAACTACGGCAAAAGCAAACACACCGCAGATAATAGACGGGATGCCCGTGAGGAGCTTGGCCACAAGGCGAACAATCTGGGCGAGACGCGATGTGGGTGCGTATTCGTTGATGAAGATCGCCGAAAGGATGCCCGCTGGAGCCGATACGGCGAGGCCGATGCCAACCATGACCAGGGTGCCAAGAATGGCATTGCCGAAACCTCCGCCCGTCATTCCTGCCGCGGGTGGCAATTCCGTGAAAATCCCCGCGCCAAGCAAGGGGAGACCTTGTTTTAAAAGGAGAAAGATAATCGAAATCAAAGGCACCATCGTCAGAAGCGAAAGCGTAATGCAGGTGCCGCTGAGGATTCGATTTGTCAAGGAGCGGGCTACTGTTTTTGAACTTACCGAACGGTCACCATCGAAAAAATCCAAGGAGTGGGAAGCAATGGGATCCATATGATTTAACGAATGCCGGCGGTTTGCTTTTGGGTATAGCGCAGAACGGCCTCGCCGAGCAGGTTTACAATAAGCGTGATACCGATGAGGATAAGCGCGGCATACATGAGGGAGTTCACTTGGAGTCCCTGTGCCTCGCCAAACTGGTTTGCAAGCAGACCGGCAAGAGTTCCCGAAGGAGAGAGCACCGACCAGGAGAGCCGTGAACTATTGCCGATGAGCATGGCCACCGCCATCGTCTCGCCCATGGCGCGCCCGAGGCCGAGGATCGTCGCCGCAACAATTCCGGGCGCTGCTGTTGGCAAGATGACGCTGAAAATAGCCTCCCAGCGGGTTGCGCCGAGCGCGTAGGCTCCTTCGCGCAGGGTCTTGGGAACAGATGCTAGGGAATTTCGCGAGATGGCTGTGATGGTTGGCAAAATCATGATTGCCAGAACGACCGAGGCTGTGAGGAGCGAGTTGCCGTAGGCGGGCCCGGAAAAAAGCGGGAAGTCGCCGAGTGTGCCGACCGCCCAGTCGCCAAAGGCCTTTACAATGGGGATGATGACGAAGATTCCCCACAGCCCGTAAACGACGCTGGGAATGGCGGCCAGCATTTCCACGACGAAGCGCATGGTCTGACGGATTGAGGGTGAGAGAAAATTCTCACTCAAAAAAATCGCAATCGCAACGCCGAGCGGAAACGCCAGAAGAATGGCGAGCAAGGAACTCGCCAGCGTGCCGACGATGAAGGGCAGCACGCCGAACCGCTCCCGGTTTGGCACCCAGGCCGAGGTGGTCATGAAATCGAACCCGAATTTCTGAATGGCAGGCCAGGCGGATTCGATGATTTCGTAAATGATCCATCCCAGCATCAGCACCGTGAGGAGCGAGGCTGTTTGACACAGGATTTTGAAAAAATCCGGCGCTGGCCGATAACCAGCCGGCGAAATGATGTCCTTCTCGGGTGCTGACACTTTGGAGGTATGTGGTGTTATTGCACTGTGGCCATTGCCGCTTTGGCTTTCTCAACCACAGCTTCCGGCAGCGGGACATAGCCTAGGCTCTCGGAGAATGACTGGCCGTCCGTAAGGCTCCAAGTCACAAATTCCTTGAGTGCCTTCAGCTTCGCAGGGTCAGAATACTTTTTGTAGAGCAAGAGCCAAGTGAAGCTGACGATTGGGTAATCATTCGCGCCTTCTGGATCCACTGGCCAGATGCGGAGGTTCTCGGGAAGCTGCACATTGGAGAGGGTGCTGCGGGCCGATGCGATGTCGGGAGCGATGAAGTTGCCGGATTTGTTTTGTAGGGATGCCATCGAGAGGCCGTTGTCCTTGGCATATCCATACTCGACATATCCCACTGTGCCGGGGCTTTGCTTGATCAGGGCTGTCACGCCTTCGTTGCCTTTGCCACCTACGCCGACAGGGAAGGTCACGGATTTATCTGTGCCAACTTCATCGTCGAATTCATCGCTGATCTCGGAGAGATGCTGGGTGAAAACATAGGTCGTGCCGCTGCCATCAGAGCGGTAGGCGACTTGGATTGGCAGGTTGGGGAGCTTCAGGTCCGGGTTGGCTTTGACGATGGCGGGATCATTCCACTTTTTGACATTTCCAAGATAGATGCCGGCCATGACCTCGCGAGTCAGCTTGATGCCCGAAACTCCGGGGAGGTTGTAGGCAAAAACGATCTCTCCCGCTGTGGCTGGAATCATTACCGCACCCGCAGCGACTTTGGCGATTTCCTCATCGGACATCGCGGCATCGCTTGCCCCAAAGTCCACCACGCCTTGGATGAAATTTTTGACACCGGCTCCGCTGCCCACAGATTGGTAGTTCACCTGAATGCCGGGTTGCACTTTGTTGAACTCAACACCCCAGCGCTGATAAAGCGGAGCAGGAAATGTCGCGCCGGCGCCTGAGATTTGTTGGGCCCGCCCAGTAGGGAGGAAGGCGAGAGAGGTTGCGATGGATAGGCAAAGAGCCAAGCTTGATGTGAGTCTCATGTGTGTGGTGAGTGAACTAAGTCGGGTAGCATGCGCCAAAATGAGATTTGTGACAATTGCGTAACAAACCCCGTACCGCACAAAATCCTTACCCGCGCGAAGAAGAATTTTCAGGAAGACAAGCCAAAAAAAACAACCCGCCACTTCCTTTGATGAAGTGGCGGGTTGTGAAATGAAAAAAACTGTTTCCGGTTTTACTCGGCGACTTCGAGCCCCATCTGGCGAGCGGTTCCGCAGAGTGTGCGGAATGCAGCCTCCTCCGAACGGGCATTCATGTCTTTCATCTTGATTTTGACGATGTCCATAACCTGTTTTTTGGAGATTTTGCCAACCTTGGTTTTGTTGGGTTCTTTCGATCCCGAAGCAAGACCTGCAGCTTTTTTGAGGAGGATTGCTGCTGGTGGAGCTTTGGTGATGAAGGTGAAGCTCTTGTCTTTATAGACGGTGATCACCACTGGGAGAATGTCGCCAGATTGCTTCTGCGTGGCGGCGTTGAATTCTTTGCAGAATGCCATGATGTTCACGCCCTGCTGACCGAGGGCTGGGCCTACGGGAGGAGCCGGGTTTGCGGCGCCTGCTGGAATCTGCAATTTGATCTGTCCTACGATTTCTTTAGCCATATTAAAAGTGCTCCGCTTGTTTTGCGGAAAAGGGGTGCAAGGTCATCACGACTCGCCCCCCGTGACAAGGAGATTTTTGAATTTTTCCGCGAATGGTTTTTACAGCGATGCGAGAACCTCGGCGATTTTGTTGAAGTCGGGGAGTTCTTTCGGAGTCGGTGTCTGTTCGCTGTGACGGATCACGCCGTCTTTGTCGATGACGAAGGCAGCGCGTGCAGAGACAGCACCCAAGCCGATGAGATCAGGGAGAAGCACGCCATAGGCTTTCGCGGTTTCCTTGTTCAGGTCGCTCACGAGCGGGATGTTGATATTCTCTTTTTTCGCCCAAGCTTCTTGCGCGAAAGGGCTGTCCACGCTGATGCCTACGACCGAGGCATTCAGGGAATCATACTTCGCAAGACCAGCTGTGACATCGCAGAGTTCCTGTGTGCAGACGCCGGTGAAGGCGAGGGGGAAGAAAAGGAGGACGGTGTTTTTTTTGCCGAAGTTCGACGAGAGGCTGAAGTCTGCAAGGCCTTCGGAGCCGATTGTTTTGAGTGTGAATTCAGGAGCTTTGGAGCCGGTTGCAAGTGCCATAGTGTTGTGTGTGGTTGAAATGTGAGCCGCGCA
>JBILBH010000022.1:0-39985 GCA_044353785.1 Terrimicrobiaceae bacterium | reverse complement strand
ACTTGTTTTCCACCAGCGAGATCACTAACCTCCTTGGTAAGGCTCTCAATTTCTTGGCCACGCCGACCAATGACAACGCCTGGACGAGCGGTGTGAATTGTGACGCGGACACTGTTCCAAGCGCGCTCAATGACGATACGTGAGATGGCGGCTTGCTTGAGCTTTTTTTTAAGAACATTGCGAATTTTTTCGTCAGCAATGAGGTAGTCGGCAAAATCTTTGCGCGAAGCATACCAGCGTGAACCCCAGTCGCGAGTGACGGGGAGGCGGAATCCGATTGGATTAACTTTTTGTCCCATGATTATTCCTTAGTTTCTGCAGTTGTGGCCGAGGCTTCTGTTGATGTTGGCGCCGCAACTTGGGCTGCAGGAGATTTCTGCGTGGCGGCTGATTTCTTGTTCGCAGATTTCTTTTTGGGCTTATCGGCACGACGAACAATTTCAACTTCGTCCGTAAGAGTCACGCTGATGTGGCTGGTGCGCTTGCGGATGGGACCTGCGCTGCCACGAGCTTTTGGCTGAAAGCGCTTGAGAGTTGGCCCCTCTCCAACAACAGCTTCCTTAACAACGAGGTCGTTGGGATTAAGTTGGCTGTTATTCTCAGCGTTGGCTATAGCACTTTTGAGAGTCTTGAGAATGAGGCCTGCGGCTTTTTTGGGGGTGAAACGCAGGAGATCGACTGCGTCGGTAGCTGGCAACCCTTGAATGGCACGAGTGACCTCGCGAGCCTTGAAGGCCGAGATTTTGGCGAACCTATGAATCGATTTTACCTGCATTGTTATTTTGTGTTTATTTATTTTTGGGCATCCACCTTTAGGATGTCGCCCTTTTCTATACGAGTAGTTTCAGTCGTAAGAAATTGAATCACGCCGCCGGAAACTTTTTCCCGGACGTCAACTATTTTGATGGTGTTTATCACTTTGCCATTACGATAGACTTGGAATGGCATTCCGATCTTGACCCCATGGGTTTTTCCTAAATTTGCAACAACAAGAGAAATTTCATCTCTTGTATCAACCACAACACCACTTGCAAGGCTGGGTTCTATGCTACTTTTTTGCAAACGAATATTATCGTTCAGCAGCTCACTTGTTTTTCTCAACTCGGATTCTACGGCGAGTCGCGTTTGCGGACTTGTATTCGCTGAGGTTAGCAAAAGCATTTGAATTGCTTCGGACAGCACTACCAGTTGCTGCCTAGCAGAATCTTTGTCAATTTTCATAACACGAAGTTCGCGAAGGCACTGAACTAATCTTGCTTCTAGAGTCTCTGTTTTGCTGTCTTTTTCGGTTGCAGTAAGGGCTTGGAGCCTGAGATTTGCATCCTCAAGCTCGCGGCGGCTTGCTTCGGCACTATTTCCCATTTCCGCTACTGTAGCAGTCAGCGCGCTAATGGTCGTTTCGGCCAAGAGGAGTTTTTCACTCAGGGCACCAATAGTATTAGAATCGGAGAGCGAGGTTTGCACCTCGTCATTCCCAATTCGTGATTCAATATCTGTCAAAGATCGTTCATCCTGAGCCTTAGCTATGAAGAGCATTGGCAGGATGATGAGTGCTGCCGCCGTGGCGACAACCCTCATGTGTTATTTAGTCACTTTTGCGGTGTGAGAACCGTGTTTCTTAAAGATACGGGTTGGGGAAAATTCACCCAACTTATGGCCAACCATGTTTTCTGTTACGAAAACAGGAATAAATGTTTTGCCATTGTGAACATTAAATGTGTGTCCGACAAAGTCTGGAGTAATCGTGCTGCGGCGCGACCAGGTTTTAATTGGTTTTTTGCCGCCCGATTCGTTCATCTTATCGATTTTGTCGAGGAGTTTCCACTCGACATACGGACCTTTTTTAAGTGAGCGTGCCATGATTAGTTCTTAGCTTTTGATTTGCGGCGCTGAACGATGAACGTATCGCTGGGTTTATGTTTTCGGCGGGTCTTGAAGCCCTTCGCGAGCTGGCCCCATGGAGACATTGGGTGGTGACGACCGCCTCCTCCCTTGCTCTTTCCTTGACCTCCACCCATCGGATGATCGACAGGGTTCATGACCATACCACGAACATGTGGACGGATGCCAAGCCAGCGACTGCGGCCAGCTTTTCCTGACGAAACATTCATGTGATCGGAATTACCGACTTGGCCGATTGTTGCGTAGCAATTCTCGTTGATACGGCGGATTTCACCGGATGCCAATTTAACAAGAGCATAGCCACCTTCGCGGTTGGCCAGGACAGCTACGGAGCCGGCACTACGCACAATCTGTCCCCCGCGGCCTGGGATAAACTCAACATTGTGAATCGAGGTTCCAAGTGGGATAGACTTGAGCGGGAGAGCATTTCCGACACTTGGATCTGCCTTCTCACCAGCCACTACTTTTTGGCCAACGTTAAGGCCAACTGGCGCTAGAATGTAGGCTTTCTCACCGTCTTCGTATTTCAGAAGAGCAATACGGGCCGTGCGATTGGGATCGTATTCGATGGCAATAACTTCAGCCAGCGCGTCGCGGCGACTCCGTTTGAAGTCAATAATGCGGTAACGACGTTTGTGACCGCCGCCAACATGACGCATGGTGATGCGTCCCTGATTGTTGCGACCCCCAGTGCGCTTGATTGGCTCTGTGAGACTTTTTTCCGGCTTTGTCTTAGTGATCTCAGCGAAATCCGGAAGCGCCTTGAAGCGGGCGGCGGGAGTGAGTGGTCTGAAAGTTTTTATAGCCATGGTCTGTATTTCTTAGACGAGATCGAGTTTTTCGCCCTCTTTCAAGGTAACAATTGCTTTCTTCCAGTTGGCTTGGCGGCCAAAGTCGGCACGACGCTCGCGCTTTTTCTTTCCAGCGAAATTAGCAGTATTAACATCGGCGACCTTCTTTTTGAAGATCACCTCGATGGCACGCTTAATTTGCAACTTGTTAGCCGATGGACGAACACGGAACACGTATTTGTTGAGCTTTTCGGAAAGCAAGGTTGCTTTTTCAGTCAGCAAGACTGTTTCAATGTGGTCGTAAACTTCAGTATTCATTACGCGAGCCTTTCGGAAATTTTTTCGAGCGCACCGCGGGTCACGATGATTTTGTCAAATGCGAGGAGGTGCTCGGTATTGACATCGGATGCGCGAGTGAGCTGGGCGGTGGACACATTGCGAGCCGCCTTAAAAGTGTTTTCATCGAAACCTTCGGAGACGATGAGGGTCTTGCGGGCATCCGGGGTTGCGGAACGGAGAAGGGTGACAAACTGCTTAGTCTTGGGTTCTGCCACAACGAAGTTGTCGACGAGCAGGACATCGCCAAGGGCGATGCGGGCGCTGAGAGCCTTGCGGAGAGCCAGTTTCTTGACGGCCTTCGGAGTGTTCTTTGTGTAATCGCGCGGAACTGGTCCGTGAGCTACACCACCACCAACCCAGACTGGACTTGAGAAATATCCAGCGCGAGCGCGGCCTGTTCCTTTTTGACGCCATGGCTTGCGACCCGAGAGATTCACATCGGCTTTGGTCTTTGCACAGGCAGTGCCACTGCGACGGGCGGCCTGGAGTGCAACGACAACATCATGCACAGCCTGGTTACCCTTGGCTTCCTCTGTGATGAGTTCAATCTTCGCCTTTGCGGCGTCTGCGGCTGTAAGAACGGTGGCGCTCATGATTAAAATTTTTCCACAGCACAACGACTCGCCACCGCTTTTGTAGCGTCATTGGCTGGAGTGTGTGCGTTGTTTTTCATGTTTCTATTTATCGCGCAGCTTCTGGTTTTAGAGGAAAAGAATCTTCGCTAGTTTGTTGATTCCTTTCCCCTCGAGGCTTTGCGGGAAGGGGGAAACTACAGACACGCGAAAAGTTAGCAAGAGAAAAAATGAAAAAAATTATCAGATGCTTTCTTGTGGCCAACGTGACGGCATCCGGCGTGAAATTTTCGCTGCGAAGTCAATAGCGAAATTCCGGCTGCGAATCGGCCGAGGCTTCAATCTCGGAAATCGGATGGAACACATCAACGGGCTCCGGCAGCGCCTCTATTTCAGGCATTGGAACAGAGCTTTCAAATGCATTCGAAATTCCCTCCGAACCTCTCTGAGAGGGCTTGCGAGCGGGGCTCGCTGAGGGCTCAGCCTCACGCTGCGGGGCGGGAGCTATTTCTTCGTTGGCGATATAACCCGTGCGGCCGCCCTTGATCTCGACATAGCTGAAACCAAACTCGCGGCGCAGCATTTTCACCCGCTCTCCGCGCTGCAGCGAAACATCCGGCCCGCGCTCTTGTCCCGGCCCGAGAGAGTAGAATGGAGAATAGTCCGACTGGACCAAAAACTCCGGCGCCTTGTCGGGATCGAAGCTCTGCGTCGCGCATCCGACGAGACACGCGGTGGTCATAAAAAGAAGAGTGAAAATTTTGTTTTTTGAGCGGAGCACCATGACGGCAAAGACGCTCAAACTATGCACCGAAGGATTCCATCGCGCAATCGCATTGGCACACACTCTGGGATGTGACCACAGCATCGCGCAGGAGCTTGCCCGCATCGACTTTTGTATCCGGCCAGACGATCACATTTTCCAACACGGCATCCTCTCCCACATCCGCTCCTGCCGCGACCGCCGAGCAGCCTGCAATCGAGGCCCCAGGATGAATGCGCGCACCAATTTGAACCGGCTTCAGCCAGTCGGCGGGAAGGTAAGAAAAAGAATGTGTGCCTTTGTTCAAAATCCGGTGCACACCCATGTAGGATGGGATATTTCCGATATCAAACCACATGCCTTCATCGATCAACTCTCCGCCCACCGGCATTCCTCGACGCATGAGGTCGACCAACACAGGGATGATGGAAACAACCTCTCCCGCCGGGATATGCTGGAAAATTTCAGGAGAGAAAACACTCACTCCTGTGAAAAGGAAGGACGGTTCGGAGCGGCCACCAATGAGACCGCGCATGTCGGTGATGCGACCTGTCGAGGGATCCCACTGAATGCGGCGCTCCGAGCTAGAGGCGCGCAGCGCGAGCGTTGCGATGCGGCCCGAGCGCCGGTGAGATGCGATCAGACTTTGAAGCGGGAAGTCCGCGAGAACATCGCCATTGTAAACCAAAAAGGGCTCATCACCGATGAGGTCGGCGGCATTCTTGATGCCACCACCTGTCTCGAGAAGCACCGGTTCATGGCGAAAAAAAACAGGGCATCCGCGATACTCCGCACAGCCGTTGGCCTCGCCAAGCCAGCGCGTATAGGCTTCCGGCCGATGGTGCGTGTTGACAACGAATCGGGTGAATCCTGCTGCAATCAGGTGATCAAAAGCAAAAGTGATGAGCGGCTTGTTGAAGATAGGAACAAGAGGCTTCGGGCGCTCGTCGGTGAGGGGCCGCAGACGAGTTCCCAGCCCCGCGCCAAGCACGAATGCCGTCTTGATTTCCCCGCTCAATGTCCACCCTCCCCCACGAGGAAATCAGGATTCATGATCCACAAAATAGCGCATCGGCTTCATCTCGCTTTCGACAAAGCCATGCTTGAGATAAAATCTCCGCGACGCCTCGGGATTGTCGGTAAGTAGTGTTATGCGGAGAAATTTTTTCTCACGCGCGAAGCCGATAGCGTGTTGCATGAGGCGCGAACCGTAGCCGCTTCCTCGATGCTCCCGGTGCACCACCAGGTCTTCCAGCACCAGCACAAAGCCGCCCTCCGCCGTGCTGATGGTGATGAGAAGATTGATCATTCCGATGATCATCCTCTCATTTCGAAGAACAAAAATTCGCCCTCTGGCGGGCTGCTCTAAAATCAAACGCAGGCCTCGCATTTGCTTCTCGTAGTCGGGCTGGAAATCCGCTTCTTGAAGAAACAAGTCGCCGAGAAGTTCCGTCAACTCGGGCAGGTCGTCCAATGTCGCTGGTTCGATTCGGAGATCGGGCATGGGCGACTTATCTCACACCTGTTTCCCTCAGGCAACCCGCGAGCGGAGGAAATCAGCGACCGAACTTTCGATCCAGCTCGCTGAACGACCACTGGATCATGGTTGGCCTTCCCTGCGGGCAGGCATAGGGCAGTTCGCATTTCAACAACTCCCGCACCAAACGCCGTGCACGGGATTCCTCATATTCAAATCCATTCAGCGCGGCGATGCGCGAGACCGAGCGCACGAGGGCATCGAGTACCAGCTGCCCGGATCCCAGAAGACCGGTGGACCGCAAAGTTTCGCACACATCGAGTAACGCCGCGCGCGCATCCCTCTCCGAGAGACATGATGGCAGAGCCTCAACCTTGAAGGAAAATCCGCCGAAGGCTTCGAGTAAAAATCCCGCCTTCTGCAGGGCTTCGAGATTTTCGGAAATCCAAACCGCATCCTTTGGTGTGAGTTCGACGATTTCCGGGAGGAGAAGACGCTGCGAAGCCACATGCCCCAGTGCAGCCTCGCGGCGCAGACCCTCAAAAAGAATCCGTTCCGATGCCGCGCGTGCATCGAGCAAGACCAACCCCTCTGCGCCCTCCATAATAACCCATCGCCCACCAAGACCTCCCAGCAGGCGAAAAGCGTCGTCATTCTCAGCCGACTGCTGTGGCGGCGGCATGACAGGCAGATCCATTTGCGGGGGCGGAGAAAATGCCGGACGCCATGGGCGATGGGAAACCACCTCGGGCAACGCTTCGATCTGCGCCTTCGGTGGCCCTTTTGGAGCGGCCTCGACCGGCGTCCGGAAGGCATCCAACGCCTGCTTCGCGGCGGAATAAACCGCCTGCCGAACCTGATCCGGGCGGTGCAACCGCACCTCACGCTTTGCGGGGTGCACATTGCAATCGAAAGAGAGCGGATCCATCGTGACCCGTAAAACCGCCAGCGGATGTCGCCCCTTTGTCAACGCCTCCGCATAAGCCTCGCGCAGAGATTGAAAGACTGCCGGACACTGAACCACTCGCCTGTTGAGAACAACAAACTGCAACTCACGGTCAGGCCTCCCCTCACCCGGTTTTGCCACGAAGCCCTCGATGCGGATGCCATTTTCCTCAATTGGCTGAACGCTCATGAGCCGCCCCACAAAATCTGCTCCAAAAAGGTCGCGGATGCGCACCTCGTGGTCTTTCGTGGCCGCAGCCTGCCAGACGACCCGCCCGTCGCGCACAAGCGTCATCGCCACATCAGGGTGGGCGATGGCGAGCGACTGCATCTGATGCAAAATATGGGCCGCCTCGGTCTCCTCCCCGCGCAGAAATTTTTTCCGCGCCGGCAGGTTGAAGAACAACGACCGCACTTCCACCGATGTTCCCGGGGCGCCTCCGCTGTCCGCGACAGACTCGATTTTCCCACCGGCGATCTGGATTTCCGTTCCAGCCGCAGCTTCAGCGGGCCGCGTCACCAGACGGAATCTGGAGACGCTTGCAATACTTGGCACCGCCTCCCCGCGAAATCCCATCGTCCCGACAGCCGCCAAATCCGACGCCGTTCGGATCTTGCTCGTTGCATGACGTTCCAGGCTGAGCAGCGCATCCTCGCGATCCATCCCAGAGCCGTCATCCTCGACGCGAATCAACTGTGTCCCTCCCCGGGAAAATTCCACACGAATCCTCCGCGCCCCGGCATCGATGCTATTTTCGACGAGTTCCTTCACCACCGAGGCAGGGCGCTCCACGACCTCACCAGCCGCGACTTGGCTGGCGACTTCGTCTGTGAGCAGGCGGATCTTTCCCATGTCGTTTGACTTTGCACGGATTCGTTCATAAGAAAAGAGCGTGATCACTCTCACGGACCAAGCCGCTGTTGCCTTGCTCACCCTGATTGCCTCCAAAGGTTCCGGGGAGGGTCTCCGCCTCGCAGTCGAAAAAGGTGGATGCGCCGGTCTTCAGTATGTCATGGAAATCGACTCCGCCAGACCCTCGGATACCGTCATCGAGCACAACGGAGCGAAGGTTTTCATCGATCCCGAGAGCGCTGAAAAATTGGAGGGATCCTTATTGGACTACGAGGACGGACTGTCCGGAGCCGGTTTCCGCATTCGCAACCCCCATGCCACGAGATCCTGTGGTTGCGGCACATCTTTCGAACCCGCTGCAGCCGCCGAGGCCTAAGCAAAATGCCGAATCCGGAAACAAAAAACAGTCGCGCCTGGTTCAAGGACCCCGAATCCGAGCAGGCGCGACCCGCGCGCAAAGACGAGAGCGGCCTTTTTGGCTGGACCATACTTATCTTGATCTTCATCGGCATCGCCATCGCTTGCTGGATCGGAAGCTTTTATATTTTTGGACATCCCGAAAAGCCCTTCAGCCACGAAGTCCTGACCAAACTTAAAAAAATCGAGCCCCCCAAGCGCTTCGAACTCACCGAGGCACCTCGCGGAGAATTCCTGCGCGCCCCGCAAATCATAGAGCGCTACGGAAAAATGAAACCTCGACAACTCGAGCGCACGAATGAAGTCCTCATTCGAAACTACATCCGCAACTACAAGCCCGCCGACGGACTCGTGCCTTATGTGCTTGGCACCTTCAACATCCTCGACTCTTTTGAACTCACCGGAGGTGATTACTTCCCCTCGGGCGTGGCCGCACTGGCCGTTTCAAAGGATGATCCACGTCTTCTCATCGAACAGATTTTTTCCTCCGGCAAGCGGGTCATCCCGACGCTTCACCGCACACTCCTCACAGGCTTGGATATTGATCTGAAGCGCGAAAACGAGTTGGCCGCCATCATTCACATCGAACGCCTCCAAGACGGACGGCTCAAGCTCACGACGGTTTCGATCATGTATCCGAGTTACGAGTCTGTCGCCTCAGACGGCACATTCACCCTCGAACCGCCCGCGATGCTCAACGTTCGCGCCGGACTGCCTGTGGTCGATGCCACCCGCCAAAGCGAAGCCGATGCGAAATATGAGCACTTCCGTAAAAAAGCCCGCCTCGCCGCGACAAAAAAACAGGAGCCAAAGCCCGAGGATGCAGCCGCTGCACAGGCCCGCCTGATGCGCGTCGAGAAGCCGATACCCATTAACATGCCAGAGCCAACCCCAGCAGAAACCCCCACCCTTCTGGCCTCCGCTCTGCCCACTCCTACGCCTGCACCAAGCCCATTACCCACAGCCACACCTTCACCCACTCCGGCACCAACAGCCACACCTTCGCCGTCGCCATCTCCATCCGCTACACCCACTCCCTCACCATCGCCCACACCTGAAGCTCCCAAAGCCATCGCAGCGGCCGGCTCCAAAAACTGGCCCGTCTATGAAGCAGGCCGCATGCCAAGAGGCCGGCTTGTCGCGCCGGGCGACCTCTCGGACATCGTGAAAAGGGGCACGAGCGGGGAGAGGATTTATCTGCAGGGCAACTTCAATGTCACTGCGGCAGGAGGCGACCGCGCCGTTCTCCGTGCCCCGCAGCGCGGCTTTGGATCGCGCACCGACAACATCCGTATCATCGTTCAATACCCGAACGGCATGACCGCGCCGGCCGATGGCTCCGCCGTCTCGCGCGACTCCCGGCGTCCCTTCCAAGTCATGGAAGTCAAAGAAAGCCCGGGCGGTCAGATCAATGTCTATGTCCGCGAGGTCACCAAGCCTTAGCGACCGCATCCGCCAGGAAATCGAAACGCAGGGCCCCATGCCCTTCTCACGGTTCATGGGCCTTGCGCTCTATGATCCACTCGAGGGCTACTACACATCCGGTCGAGCTGCGGTGGGCCGCGAGGGCGACTTTTTCACAAGCGTGAGCATAGGCCCTGTCTTCGGCGCCGTTCTGGCAGGCCAGTTTTTGGAAATGTGGGAGGCGCTGGGATGCCCACTGGAATTCCGCCTCGTCGAGCAGGGTGCGAATGATGGCCGCCTTTCCTGCGATATCCTGAATGCCCTGTCGGAAACTCCTCTGGCCGGGGTTCCGCTCACCATCATCGAACCAGCTTCCATTCTCCGCAAAAAACAGGCCGCCACACTTGCGGGCTACGATGTCCAGTGGGTCGAGCGCCCGGAGGACCTACCTCCCTTCGATGGAGTTCATTTTTCCAACGAGCTGTTTGATGCCCTGCCCTTTGACATTCTAGAGGCGCGCGCCGGCGCCTGGCATGAACTGCAGGTGCACACCGAGGCAGCTGGTTTTTCCTTCAAACCAGCCTCCCATCCGATCCAGAACATTGATATCCCGCCGCGCCCTGACGGCTACCGAACGGAAGTCCGCCGCCACCAGCGCGACCTGATCGAAACGCTTTCCTCGCGCCTGCGCCGGGGGTTTCTCCTAGCCATCGACTATGGAATGCCGCGCGCCGAACTCCTCGCACCGCACCGCTCGGGCGGCACGCTCGCCTGCTACGCACAACACCGCAGGGATGACGCCCCGCTGGAAAATCCAGGTCAAAAAGACATCACAGCCCATGTCGATTTCACCGCACTCGCACAAGATGCCGCCGCATGCGGCTTCGCGCTCGAGGGCTACACCGACCAGCACCACTTCCTCGTCGGCGCCGCCACAGGACTCCTCAAATCCCTTGACGGCGCTGCGCCGACTCGCTCCACGCTCAAACTCCTGCGAAGCCTCCGCACCCTGCTCCACCCAGAAACCATGGGGACGCAGTTCAAATCGATTCTGTTTTCAAAAAAAGCCCCATTGGCAAAACCACTCTCCGGCTTCCAACACGCGGGCGATTGCGGGTTCCTCCTCGAGTGACACAAAAAATTAAATTTGACCGTCTGAACACAAAAGAGCACTTTTGAGCCATGTCATCATCTGTTCTTTTCAGGGCGCGCGTTCCCTCTGATCGACTCAAGCGGGCTGAAAAAGTCTTTGCGCGTTTAGGAATGAAAACCAGCGACGCTTTCAACATCTTTCTGGCTCAAGTCGAACTACGGAAAGACATGCCCTTCTCCATAACCGCAAATCCGGAACCATTGCTCACAACCGCCGAACAGGGCAAAGCATGGGAGGCAGCTCTTGGCGAGTATTGAAGCCAACGCCGGGGAGGTCTGGACCCTTGATTTCGGCACTGCCGCAAAGCAACGACCTGTTCTTGGCATTTCCCCAACCCTCTGATGCGCGCGCCCTCATAGTTGTTGTCCCCCTCACATCCCAACTGCGCGGACTGCGCGGAGAGGTTGATATCGGAAAACCCAAGTGGCTCCCAAAGCATTCCGCCGTCAATGTCCAAGGATTCGCCAGCATTGACCAAAACGCACTTCAGCGAAAACTGGGTAGACTGAACGACCACCAATTGGAGTCGGTGAAGGATGCGGTAAGGGATTTGTTGGATTTGTAGCCCGCAGCGTTTTGTGAAACGCCAAGCACAAACGCAAACGCCTCCCCTCTTATTTCGCAGGAGGCTCGGGCGTCTCGGCAGGCTTGTGGTCGCCACCGACGAAATATTTTTCCACGAGGTAGAAGCAGGCCGGGATGAGGAAGATCGAGAGGAAGGTGGCTGCGAGCATGCCTCCGATGACCGTTGTGCCCAGGACTTGGCGGCTCACGGCGCCTGAGCCGCTGGCGAGCGCAAGCGGGACGGTGCCGAGGATGAAGGCAAAGGCGGTCATCAGGATGGGCCGCAGGCGCAGTCTTGCACCGGCGAGCGTGGCTTCGAAGAGAGGCTTCCCTTTTTCGTATTCATCCTTGGCGAACTCCACGATGAGAATGGCATTCTTCGCGGCGAGGCCGATGAGCATGACAAGGCCGATCTGAGCGTAGAGGTTGTTCTGCATGCCTCGCATGGAGAGTCCGGCGAAGGCTCCAAAAACGGCGACAGGAGTGGTGAAAAGAACACTGAAAGGCAGGCTCCAGCTCTCGTATTGCGCGGCGAGGATGAGGAAGACGAAGAGCAGGGAGAGACCGAAAATCGCGCTTGGCGGCACGCCTTGGGCGGCGAGGTTTTCCTGATAGGACATGCCGAAGTAGTCGTAGCCCATGCCGGCCGGCATGGTTTCGCGGAAGACCTCCTCCATGGCACGCATGGCCTGCGCGGTGGAGTATCCCGGGGCGACGGCAGCATTGATTTGCGAGCAGCGGAACATGTTGTAGCGCATCGTAAATTCGGGACCGAAGGACTCTTTGGCCGTGATGAAGGAGTTCACCGGCACGGGTTCCTTTTTATTGTTGGAAATGTAAAACATCCCCAGATTGTCCAAGTCGGTGCGGTATTCGCCCTCAGCCTGCACATAGACCTGCCATTGGAGGCCGAAGCGGTTGAAGTAATTCACAAAGTAACCACCGAGGAATGTCTGCACGGTCTGGTAGGCGTCCGAGAGGCTCACGCCTTGAATCATAGCCTGCGCCTCGTCCACCGAGAGATGGATTTGCGGCACATCCCAGAGCGATGTGGTGAAGAGTGTGGTCAATTCCGGGCGGGCCTTGAGAGCGGCCATGAATTTCTGGGTGTTTGAAGCGATGAACTCCACAGGCCCGCCCGTGCGGTCCTCAAGGATGAAGGTGACGCCGCCGGCCGTGCCGATGCCGGGAATCGCCGGCGGCGGGAACGCGAAGGCGGCTGTGGGATTTGCGAGTGCGGCGAGTTCCTTGTTGATATTTGCTTGGATGGCATCGACCTGAAGTTCCGGCGTCTTGCGTTTGGCCCATTCCTCAAGGGTGATGAAAAAGAACCCCGTGTAGGTGCTTGTGACGGTGCTCAGGAGGTTGAAGCCGATGATCGAGGTCACATATTGGACACCTGGGGTCTTCAAAAGAATCTGCTCGATGCGCTCGGAGGCCTCGGTGGTTTGTTGGAGCGAGGACGCGCGCGGAAGCTGCACGACGCCGAAGAGGTAGCCTTGATCCTCCTCGGGGATAAATGCGGTGGGCATGGTGCCGCCGATCCCGCCGGCTCCCAGCGTGAGTCCAACAAGGAGAATGACAGCAATCCCCAGCTTGCGGATCAGGCCCCGGCAGATGGTGACATAGCCGTTCGTGGCGGTGTCGAACATTTTATTGAAGCCTCGGAAGAAGGCCCCGAGTGGTCCCCTCGCCTCCTTGCGCGGGCGCAGCAGAAGCGCACCCAGAGCCGGGCTGAGTGAGAGGGCGTTGAAGGCCGAGATGAGGACCGACACGGCCATCGTGACAGCGAACTGTTGATACATCGCGCCAGTGATGCCGGGAATGAATACGGTCGGGATGAAAACCGCCGCCAGGATCAGCGCGATAGCGATAACCGGACCGGACACCTGCGACATGGCCTTGAAAGCTGCATCCTTAGGACTCAACCCCTCCTCAATGTGCGACTCGATAGCCTCAACCACAACGATGGCATCATCCACCACCAGACCGATGGCCAGCACCATGCCGAAAAGCGACAGGGTATTGATGGAAAATCCCAGCATTGGGAAGAGTGCAAAGGTGCCGATGAGGGAGACCGGAACGGCGATGAGCGGAATGAGGGTCGCTCGCCAACCTTGAAGGAAAATAAAAACCACGATGATGACCAGCACCATGGCCTCGAAGAGGGTCTTGACGATTTCCTGAATGCCGTCGGTGATGGCGAGCGTGGTGTCGAGGGCAACCGTGTATTGGAGCCCTGCGGGAAATTGCTTCGACTGCTGCTCGAAGAATTCCCGCATTTGCTTCATGGTATCCACCGCATTCGAACCGGGCAGTTGGTAGACGGCGATAATCGCCGCATTCTGGCCCTGGAAACGCCCGCGAATGTTGTAAACTTGGCCACCGAGTTCCACACGGGCGACATCCTTGATCCGCACAATCGATCCGTCTGGATTGGCGCGAACGACGATGTTTTCAAATTCCTCGACCGTTGTGAGGCGTCCGGTGGTGGTGACAGTGAAGGTGAAAACCTGCCCTTGGGGAACCGGCTCGCCGCCGATCTGTCCAGCGGGGTTCACTTTGTTTTGCGAGTTCACCGCTTGGATCACTTCCGGAACTGTGATGTTCAGCGTGGCGAGGCGGTCGGGCCTCACCCAGATGCGCATCGCATATTCGCCCGCGCCAAAAATACTCACGCTGCCGACGCCAGGAATACGGGTAAGCGGGTCGTTGATGTTGATGTAGGCGTAGTTCGCCAAAAAGGTGGGATCGAACTCGCCATTGGGAGACGAAAGAACAAAAACAGCGAGCGGCGAGGAGAGGGCCTGCTGGACAGTGACGCCGTAGTTTTTCACCTCCGCCGGAAGCTGCGACGCCGCCTGAGTCTGCCGCATCTGCGCGAGAATCTGATCCGTCGTCGGCTCGGTGTCCGTGCCGAAGATTACATTTAGGTTCATGATGCCGGAGTTGGCATTGATCGAATACATGTATTCCATGCCCTCGACGCCGCTCATCTGCTGCTCGATGGGCGTGGCTACGGATTGCTCGACCGTGAGGGCGTCGGCGCCCACATAAGTCGTCGACACCTGAATCTGCGGGGGGACGATGTTCGGATACTGCGCGACGGGAAGACCCGCCATGGAAACGAGCCCGACAATCACTATGATGATGGCGATAACCATCGCCACAATCGGCCGGCGGATGAAGAAATTCGACATGGCGTGTTACTTCGTGGACTCGGGAGTCGGTGAGGCGGCGGGCGTGGAGTCGCCCGGCAATTGGTAAGGGCTGGCGACGACCTTCGTACCGGGGCGGGCTTTTTCGACACCCTCGACAACGACTTTTTCACCCGCCTGAAGAGGTCCGGAAACGACAATAAACTGGCCTTGCGGCGGCCCCAGCTTCACAGGCACAGGCTTGACCGTATCGTCGGGTTGGAGAGCCGAGACAAAATAGTTCCCCTGCATTTCCACAGTGGCTTTCCGGGGAACAAGGAAGGCTCCCTTGATTTCTTGGACCGGCGCGGTGATCCTGGCAAAGAGCCCGGGGCGGAGGACTCCGTTGGGATTGGGGAAAAGAACTGTGATCTGAATGGCGCCCGTCGAGACATTGACCTGGCGGTTGAAGAAATCGAATTTACCAAGCTCAGGATAAGTCGAACCATCCGCTAGCTGCAGGGAGAAACGGGCCTTTTTTTCCTCCTCCGGCATGTTCTGGATGCGCTGGAGAAGGTCCGCCGCTCCGAGATATTCGGCTTCGGTGATGAAGAAATTCATTTTCATCGGATCGATCTGCGAGGCTTGGGTGAGCATGCTCACATGCCCACCGGGACCGACGAGATCGCCGATCTGGGCTTGAGCCACGCCCGCGACGCCATCAAACGGAGCACGGATCGTGCAATATTCCAAATTCACCTGCGCGGCCTGCACAGCGGCTTGGGAGGCGGCGACGCTGGCCAATGAGGCTTGGGTGTTTTGATAGGAGGTCTGGTATTCCTGCTCGCTGATGACCTTGGTTTGGTAGAGCTGGGTCTGGCGCTGGAGGGTGATTTGCTGAAGCTGCGCCTTGGCGACGGAGTTGGCGTAGTCGGCCTCGGCCTGTGCCAGAGCGGCCTGAAAAGGCCTCGGGTCGATCGTAAAAAGGATGTCCCCCTTTTTGACTGCAGAGCCCTCCTTGTAATTTTGCGTGAGGAGGTATCCAGTGACTTGGGCTTGGATGTTGGAGTTCTGGAAACCATCGAGCAGACCGACCCACTGGTTGGTCGCCATGACATCCTTCTGAACAACCGGGGTCACGGTGACTTTCACCGGAGCGGCTTCGACAGGGGCGGGCTTTTTACACGAGACGGCGGAAAATGCAGCCGCAACCAATAAAACGGCATGAATTCGAAACTTCATTCCGCAGTGCGTAGCGGGAAGCTCGCGGAAGGGCGAGGTTTTTTCGGTTAATTTTCCTCTTTGGGGCCGATTGTGCGCTCGCCAACCAGAAATTCCTGAACCGTGCCGACCGTGCGCAGCGTGGTGTCGCCAACCTTGCGGGCGGTGGATTCCGTGAAATCGACGATTTTTCCAATGAGGCCACCAACTTTTTTGCCCTGCGATGCTTTCACAGGGGAACCGTCCGGCATTTGAATGACCTGCACGATCGCCCCACCTTGGGCGGCAATACCCATGGTGCCAACAACCGTCCCCATTTCGTCAAACAGGCGGACCGTCCAGACCGGCTCTTGCGTGGCGGGATCAAGCCGCAGCGTGTAGTCCAGCCAATGAAAACCGACCCTCGCCTCGTTGGCCTGCTCCTGCACGGATTGGAAGACACTGTTGGCATCCACCGACACATCCGCGATCTGGATGCCCGGCATGTCGGAGACATTCTGAAAACCCTTCAATGGCGTCCGCTCGGAGGTGATGGCACCATTGGCGACACTCACCTCGCGCACTCCGCCTCGCGCGGAGGGGTCGGCCAGCAGAATCTGCCACTCGGCCGGCATCGGATCCGCCCGCTCGCCTTTGAGTTCGACAACCGAGGCATTCGCAGCATAGGGCTGGTCGGCAACCGTTCGGAGAGCCAGAATCGCGGAGCCGGCATTACCTGCAAAAACGGGGAAGGAGCAAACAAGGAGAAGCAAGAGAATGCCACGGATCATGCAGCAAAACTACCTGCCCAAAGGCGGGATTCCAGAGCTTTTTTAGGACGCTGAAATATTAATGGCCAAGAGAACGGCAAGTGGTCTGGGAGTCAGACGCAGGGCTCGTCACTTGACCACATTCCGGCCCTTGAGACCGAAATGGTTTGCGGCGGCGAGAAGGTGTTGATTATTGATATGAATCTCGCGGATGCCGTGCTTTTTAGCACAGGCGAGGTGAAGAGCGTCCGAGGCAGAAAGGAAAATTTTTGCCGAGAGTGTGCGGAAGTTTTTTGAGGCTTTATCGACCAGCTCCGGGGTCGCGTCAAACCAAGTCCACAAGCCCGCCATGTTGTCTGCCTCAAATTAGGAAATGAGGCACTCGTGCATGGCAGGCTCAATCTGCGACTCGCGTAACTTCCGGTGAAATGCTGTGGCAAGTTCCAATCGACCGAGGGAAAGCGCTCCGACACCAGTCTGCCGGGTTCGTCCACATAATACTTTAACAGGTAGGCGGTATCGCAGTAAATCACAGGTCACGCAGTGCGGAGGTTTCCCTGAGACCAAGGGAGCCGTCCGTAGCGGATTTGAATTTGCCCGAAAAATGGGCCTTCTCGAAGGCTGGCAGAAGCTTGCGGCGTTCGCCTAAAGTTTTCGTGGAAGGCTCAGAGAGTTGCGGAGGCGCGATGCAAGCGGCTGGCTTCCCACTCTCGGTGATGATGACTTCGGTATCGCGCGAAGCGAGACGGACATAGTGCCCGGGGCGGGCATTGAGTTCGCGAATGGGTATCTGCATTGAAGCCATGTCCAGAAAGCGAGATACCATAAGTCAAGCGGGATGAAATGTCTGCTTGCGGCACCGGAGCCTGCAGTATTCTTAAATACTTTTATTATCTCTTTATTAATAAGATAATAAAATTATTTTTCTGTCGCTTCACCCAATGAGATCGACAGAACGCTGGTCATTTGAGCAGATTGTTGCGGATATTTTCAGGGAGCTTCGATGTCGATATCCAGGCTTTTGCGGTATTCGGGTCCTGACGGATCCAGTCGCGGGCGATGGATTCGGTTTGGCGCATGCGGTCCTTTTCATCCGTGATTCCAGCCACCCAGGTGAGCGCGGCCTCAGGGTCCTCCTTCGCGATTTGCCGTGAAAGCGAGCGGAGCGCGCCGTCCTTGGACGGGCCTGCGGGCTGTTTGTCGAGCCATGCGGCGGCGGACTCGGAATCCTTCGACGCCCAGCTGCTCACGACTGTCTGCATGACGCTGGCCCGCTCGGACTCCGGCATGGCATCCACATATTTTGCAGCGGCTGCGGGCGAGGTATTCACCCATTCGGATAGGACCGAGCGGACGGCGTTCGCTCGCTCTTCCGGGTCAGTGAGTGAGGACGACCATTTGAGCGCCGCATCGGGAGAGTTTCTAGCCCAGCCCGAGGCAACCGACTGCAGGGCTTTCTTGCGGTCTTCAGCGGTCAGGTTGGAAAGCGCGCGGGCTGCCGCCTGGGGATCCTCCCCGCTCCAGGTCGAGAACACAGACTGCATGCTGTTCGAGCGGGCTTCGCCGGCCGGCAGCTTGCGGACCCAGTCGAAGACCTCCTGCTTGTTTGTTGTGGAAGCCATCCACTGCGAGGCGATCTGAGTGGTCACTCTGGAAAAGGTTTGCCCAGCGGGCAGCTCCAGGGCGGCCGCTGCTGCTGCGGCCGGATTTTGCCTCGCCCAACTCGAAAAGACGCCGGCAACAGCACGCTGAAATGTTTCCCCCGCAGGCACATGTTCCATAACTGCCTGGAGGAGTGCCTTGGGGTCGATATTCGGGTTTTCGCTGAGGTTCTGCAAAATATCGCTCCGGATGACCGGATCCTCAGTCGAGGTGGCATAATTCAAGGCGGCGGAGAAATCGGTTTCCGCCCAAGCTTCGACGGCCCTCGAAACCGCCAGACTCCGCTGGGCACTTTCGCCGATGGTGAGCGCGGCTTCCAGGGCGGCCTGAGGGTCGCTCTGTCCCCAGTTTTGGATGACCTGCACGCGCGGGTCGGAGTAGGCATTTCCGGAGGAGGATGCCGACAGGCTGGAGGCATATGTCCAAGCAGCCTGGGGATCCTGATTGACCAATTCCAAGACGAGCGCCCGGCGCGCCTGTTCCGCAAGGTGGCCGCTTAGGCGGGCGACGGCAGCCTTTGCGGCCTCGGGATCTTTCCGCACCCAATGGTGGAAAATCCTAAAAAACGACATGTCTGTGTCGCGGGTGGGAGGGGACGCGATGAGGAGCTCGAGCGAGCGCTGCGGGTCTTTCTCGGCGAGTGTCGATATCGCCATCGAGCGGACCAGCATCTTGAACTGCGGCTCGGCCAGCGAATCCGCGAGGGCAAGGGCCCGGGTGGGATCTTTCGCTGCGATGCTGGAGATGACGGCCTGGAGAGCATTCAGGCGCATTCCCGGCTGCTTGATCCCGATCGCAAGGTTCCAGGCAGCCTGGGGGTCGAATTCCGTATAAGCCTGAAGAACCAGAAACAGCGCGGGCTCCCGTCCGCCGGGCGAAGTTCCGGAACACATCTCCGCAGCGATGGCGGGAAGGTCGGAAGCCTTCAGCCGCTCCTGCAAATCGGCGTGTTTTTTAAAATACATGGCGCCGCCTCCACTGGACTCCATGCTGGCGAATTCGGCGCAAAGGGTGGCTGCGGTGAGAGGCACAAGCTTTTGCGGTTTCTCCGGATCCTGATTCTGAAACGATGAGCCAGGCAGGACTTCCTGCCCAGGGACAGCGACAGCGACGGAGGGAATGCTTGGTGCGGTGGCAGGCACGGAGGACCGGCCAAGAAAATACCCGGCCCAGCCACCGACTAGGCCGGAGAGAATAACGGTGATAAGTGCTGTGGCGTATTTATTCATAGTGTGAGTAGTCCGATGCCTTCGATCGGTGGGGAATAGTCAAAAGCAGCAGAGCAAATCAATCGAATTTTTGATAAAAAGTGACAAGCGCGCGACTGTTCACTTTTTATGGCTGACCATCGGCATCAAAAAGAAAGCTATCAGTCCCACATAGGAAGCCCGCCTCAGGTTGCTTCGAGGTAGGATCTGATCAGTTCTCGAGGTGTTTCTTTTGACGCAAAAAATTGCACATTTTTTTCGTGTTATGAAAAACATCACTTTGACTGCAAGCGAGAAGTTGATCGAAACCGCAAGAGAAGTTGCCAAAAAAAGAAAATCAACGATCCGTGCGTTGTTTCGTGAATGGTTAGCGGATTTGCTTCAGCTGCAGGAGCGGGAACTAAAATTCAAGGAATGGGATTTACGACTGGAGTATGCGAATGCCGGTGGCCAATTCACTCGGAAGGAAATGAGTGAGCGCTGAAGTATTTTTCGACACGAATTTTTTTCCTATTACCTTAATGCAGATAATTTAAGAAAAAAATAGCGAAGAAACTCGACCACAAGAGAAGCTGGGTTGTGAGTTGGCAAGTGGTTCAGGAGTTTTCCTCGGTCGCCCTCCAACTCTTCAAGGTGCCGCTGAAACTTGCGGACTTGTCGGATTACATCGCATTCAGATTTTAGCCAGAGTGTTGTGTTTTCCCAAGTCAGGCAATCTTCAAACAAGCCATGTCGATTCATGGACGATATGGTTTTCGTTATGATGACTGCTTGGTTCTCGCTTCAGCATTGGCCGGTGGCGCCAAGACGCTTCTTTCTGGGGATTTGCAACATGGACAGCGCATCAGTTTCCTCGTAGTTGAGAACCCATTATTAAAGTAGTTTTTTACCGATAGCTGATACTGCATGTCGTGCGCCCCCGAAAAACGAAGCAGAGAGCGACCAATGCCACACCCCATCCGGCGAGGGATACCCAAACGCAGACGCCGTACCACCAGGGTTGGCGGAATTCAAAGACGATGCCTGACTGGCCGCTGGTCTGAACGCCTGAGAACGCCAGCATGGCGCGGTGGACCTCGCGCCGGTCGCCGCCTTCCAGAGCGGTCCAATCCGGATGCCACGCCTCGTTGAAAACCAGCCAACCCCTTTCGCCCGTTGGCTCAAATTCAACTTGTTGGTAGTTGCCGCCCTCATGCCTTGGCACGCGTAAGAAGGCCTTGCCTCCTTCGAGCACCTTGCCCTCGGAGGCGGCGATGCGACCCTCGATGACCTTCCCCCGCAGACCCGGCTCATCGACGGCGAGGCTGCTGGTTTGGATCATGGCCAAATTGTGCTCCGCCCCGCCGATCGCTGCGATGGCCGTCTCGGGCCCACTGGTGCCGGTTTGCAGGAAATCCTTCGCCAAAAATCCAAACCCGAGGGGATTTTTTACGCCCAGCAGCGCCATGTTTTCATTTTCAAAAACCACGGGAAAAATCCCGCGCAGTTTTGCCTGCATGTCAGGCTTGGTGTCGGGGTCGGTTTTATCGACCAGCAAATAGGCGACACCCGCCACACGGAAGTAAGACTCCATGCGCTCGTCGTTCAAAAATGCAGACCCCTGCAAAATCGCCGCGCCGCGCTGTTGGAGGTAGCTATTGAAGGCCTCCGCCGCCAGCGGGCGTCCCGAAAGCCAGGATGTCATGAGATAAAAATAGCGCCCCGAAAATGCATAAACCCGACCCGGCTCGGGCGCGGTTTTTAGAAATTCCTGCGCCTCCAAAAAGTCCCGCCACACGCCCGCACCCAGCCGCTCTTGAAAGAAAAGGCGCGCATACGGGGAGACATCCACCGCCACGAGCAGAACAAAAGCCGCCGCGAGTCCGCGTCGCACAAATGCCCAACGCACTTTCTCCAGCAATGCGCCCGCAGCGAGCGCCACCGAGCCGATGAGGCAGATCGAGCCGGTGACCTGATAAAAATCAAACGGCGCGCGGATGTTTCGATAGATAGGCAGGAATTCCAACAGGCGAAACCCCGGGACCAACAAATACACAAGCGAAAGCCCCACCGCAGCCCAGCGCCATGCCACGGACTCCCGGGGTACGAGTTGAAAAATTACCCACACCTGCGCTCCCAGTAAAAACCACGCCACGGCCGGGGTGAAGTCCGCCGCGCCCATCGACATTTTCAGCAACTCAAAATGCCCGCCCAGCACACTGTGGGGACCGAATGAAAGCCAGAACGCCCCCATCGCAAGAGCTAGGAGCAAGCGCGCCCGGCCTCCTGCCTCCCGGCCTTGCAAGACTCCGCGCCACAAAGCCACTGCGAGCACGGCGCCGCACACCCAGCCGAGATAGGTTCCCCCATTCAATGTGGTCGGCGCGAAACCGGAATCCATCCCCTCACCCAGCATGCCTCCGCGATCAAACCAACTCAACGCGCCCTTCGTGCTGAACGCGCGCTGCCAACCCTCGAAGGGCCCGAATTCAAACATGGCTACGAAACCCGCCTCGCGCAGCGCAGGCAGGTTCGGCAACACGGCCAGCACACAGACAACGCCCGCAGCCAGCGCCCAGGTGCGCCATCCAGGCCGCTCCGCGCGGGATTGCAAAAAATACCCCACAGCGGCAAACGCACCGAGCACCGGCAGGGACATCAGGCCGGTTTTTCCATAGGCCAACGCGAGCAGGGAAAAACAGACGCCAAAAACCAAAGCCGAGCGCGCCGTTCCCTCGCGCACGAGTCCCACAAGGGCCCAGAAAACCCAAGGCAGCACGGCCAGAGAGACCACCACCACGAAGTGCTCAAACCCCGCCGACCGCGTCAGCACCGAGGGATTCAATAAAAACAGCAGCGCAGCGATCCAGGCAGCCGCACCGCTGCAGTTCCAGCGCCTCAGGAAAAAATACATCCCCGCCGCGCCAGCCAGCAGGCAGCAACCCACAGCCACTTTCGAGCCGAGCAGAAAGCCGAAGGGCCACGCAGCCGCCATCATGACAACATTGGAAAACATATAGCCCCATGCCATCGCGAGACTCGTTCCTTGAAGAAAACTCGGTGACCACCACGGCAGCCCACCCACACTTTGCACGCCGCGGAAAAAATCCCCCGCCTTCGCGAAGTTTGCCAGCAACTCTTGATCCGACACCGACACCCGCGTCCACACGAATACGGCGGCAGCAACCAGACCAAACACGGCGACAGCAGCGCAAAAACTTTTCCATTTTCCCATCACGATCCCACGCTTCTACAGCCCGGCCCCACATCCGCCAAGCGCGGCGGACGCCTTTCTCTATCGCAAGCTATTTGCATTTTTTGTTTGACTCCTGCAACACACTTGCATATTTACCGCGCTCCTTTTTATGAAAAAACCACTCTTCACCGCACTCGCCATCCTCGCCATGGCCCCGCTTGCCGGAGCCCACGGCATCGCCCATAACCACCGGGAAACCCAAACCGAGATCAACCAGGCGCTGGATACCGGCACACAGCCGCTTACAGGTCACGAAGGCCACTCGCATGCGCAAGCCTCCCCGAGCGGCAAAAATTTCAAAGCCCCCGCGCTGGAGACCGACAGCCGCATCTGGGGAGCCAGCATCTCGACGGGATGGGAGAGTCGCCACATCCACTATGGTGTGAACGAAACCGGCAACGGCGGCGCCTACACCAATGAGGTGGGCGTTTGGATCAATGACTTCACGCTGAGCGTCTGGAACGGCTTTGGCACTTCAAACGACTTTGAAGAGTGGGATTTCACCGCTGGCTACAATTTCGATCTCGGCCCGGTGTTTTTCATCCCCGGCTACAATTTCCGCTACACACCCGGCATCGTCGAAGAAGGCCACGCGCACGAGCATGAACACGAAAAGGCCGGACACGAGGAAGAAGGGCATGAGGAGCACGAGGAAAAAGCCGGACACATCCACAAAACCTACGGCAACGAAGTCTTCGCCGTCCTCGGCACAAACAAAATCCTCTATGTCACCCCGAGCGCCGCTTTCATCTGGGATCTCAACAACACGCCCGGCGCATTTTTGGAGTTCCGTCTCGATGGCGAAATTCCGGTTTACCAAGACATCGTCACCCTCGAGCCCTACGCACTCCTCGGAGTGAACCTCGGCTACAACACGCGCTCCTACTATGGCTGGAACAACTTCCAGTTCGGCATCGAGGCAAACTGGCAAATCAACAAGATCATTTCCGCCTTTGCCGGCATCAACTACAGCGTTGCCATGACTGCCCTGCAAGACATCGACCAAGGCAATGAAGTCTGGGCCAATGTAGGCATCAGCTTCACCTACTAAGAAAACTACAAGGCCTCCCTCGCCATTTCCCCGGCGGGCGACGGCCTTCCTGCTGCGGGAAACTCAAACCCAAAGCCTGCGGTCGAGAGTGCGGTATTGGATGGCTTCGCCGATATGGTCCGGCGTGATGCAGTCACTGGACGCGAGATCGGCGATGGTGCGGGAGACTTTGAGGATGCGGTCGTAGGCACGGGCACTGAGGTGAAGATCCTCCATGGCGTGACGGAGCATTTCGAGGGAGGTGTCGTCGAGGGGGCAGAATTTTTTGATCTGGCTGTGCGACATCCGGGCATTGGAGGCGGTTTTTTTATCGCCCGTGAACCGGTTTTTTTGGACAGCGCGCGCGTGGAGGACGCGATCAAGGATTGCCGAGGAGGGTTCGGCCGAGCCGCCGCCGGAAAGTTCTTTGAATGCCACGGCGGGCGCTTCGACATGGATGTCGATGCGATCAAGGAGCGGGCCGGAGATGCGATTGCGGTAGCGCTCGATCTGAACGCTGGAGCAGCGGCACTCGCGCTGCGGATCGCCGTGGAATCCGCACGGGCAGGGATTCATCGCGGCGATGAGGATGAATTCGGCCGGAAATGTCATGGTTCCGGCGGCGCGGGATATGGTCACCTTGCCGTCCTCGATCGGTTGACGCATGACCTCGAGCGTGGAGCGTTTGAATTCCGGCAATTCATCAAGGAAGAGCACCCCGTTGTGGGCGATGCTGACCTCGCCCGGCGTGGGATTGGCCGATCCGCCGAGGAGTCCGATATCGCTGATGGTATGATGCGGCGAGCGGAAGGGACGTTTCGAAACGAAGGCGTTCGACTCGTCGAGCAGGCCGCAAATGCTGTGAATCTTGGTGGTTTCAATCGCCTCATCGAGGGTCATGGGCGGGATGATCGTCGGAATGCGCTTCGCCAGCATGCTCTTGCCCGAGCCGGGCGGGCCGATGAGCAGGAGATTGTGTCCGCCGGCCATGGCGACTTCGATGGCGCGCTTGACCTGGTGCTGGCCTTTGACCTCGGAAAAATCCACATCGTCGGCAAAGCCGGCCGTAAGCCGCTCGGCGGCGCTTCCCAGCACGGGCGAGAGTTCCTTTTTACGGGAGAGAAATTCGTAGGCTTCGCGGAGGTTTCTCACGCCGTAGACCTCTATGCCTTCGACGATTGCAGCCTCGGCGGCATTCGCTGAGGGAAGGATCACGGCCTTCATTCCTTGATCCCGTGCCGCCACGGCGATCGGGAGGGCGCCTTTGATTGGACGGATTTCGCCGGTGAGGGCGAGTTCACCAATGACAAAGCAGCGCTCGAGCCGGGGAAGTTCAGCGCGTTCGGCGGCGGCGACCATGCCGACGGCAATCGGCAGGTCAAAGCTCGGGCCTTCTTTTTTGATGTCAGCCGGAGCGAGGTTGATAGTCGTCCGCTCGCGGGGCCAGCGGAAGCCGCTGTTTGAAATGGCGGTGGTGACGCGATCCTTGCTCTCGCGCACGGCGGCATCGGGAAGCCCAACGACGATCACCACCGGATTGCCCGAACCGGTATTGACCTCCACCTCCACCTGGATGGCTTCGACTCCCTGCAGCGCGGCTGAGAACACGCGAGTAAGCATGCGGGGGGATTTATCAGAGTGCGGGGTGGTTTGTCCAAGCCAGGATTGCTGTTTCCGAAAGAGGTCGGAGGGTGGTAGAGATCAGGTATGTTGAATCCCTACGAGTCCCGGCGACTGGTTGATGAGTATTTGTTTTTTCACTACGCCACATTCGCCGAGGCGGCGGGAACACTCCCGGTGCCGAGCGAGGCCTGGGGCTTCCCCCGGCGAGTTGTCACAGAGCTGCTCGACACCTCCGCGCCGATCGCCAATGCACTCGATATAGGCTGCGCAGTCGGAGCGTCGTCCTTCGAACTGGCCCGCTCGATCCCCAAGGTGACGGGCATTGATTTTTCCGGAGCCTTCATCAGCGCGGCGGAGCAATTGAAAAACCAAGGTTCCCTTGAGGCCACCGTCGCCCTCGAAGGCAAGCGGGTGCAGAAATTCACCGCCAGCGTGCCGGGGGATGTCGATGTCGCGCGCGTCAGTTTTGAAACGGGGGATGCCATGGACCTGCGAAGTGACCTGCGCGCTTTCGATGTCGTCTTGGCAGCGAACCTGATCTGCCGCCTGCCTGAGCCGCGGCGGTTCATGGAATGCTTGGCGGATCTTGTGAAGCCTGGCGGCCAACTGCTGCTCGCGACCCCTTTTTCGTGGCTGCCGGAGTTCACTCCCGAAAGAAGCTGGCTCGGCGGCACGGAGGGCGCCGAACCATCCCACGATGTCGTCGCGGATGTCCTGCGCCCCGCCTTTACGCTGGAGTTCACACAGGACCTGCCTTTTTTGATCCGTGAACACTCCAGAAAATTCCAATATGGCATCTCACTCGGCACACGCTGGCGCCGACATTGACTGGGACGCCCGCTATGTCGCGGGGGATACTCCCTGGGACAAAGGCGGCGCACACCCTGCGCTGGTTGCCAGATTGAAAGAAATCCCTCTCACCGGCCGCGTGCTCGTACCCGGTTGCGGAGCGGGTCACGATGTGCGGTCCATCGCCGCCCAGGGGGCATCGTCTGTGCTGGGGCTTGATGTTTCCCCAACCGCCCTAAATCTCGCTAACGGTTTCCCAAGAGCTGGAAACGAATGCTATCAGGCGAGGGATTTTCTAACCGGACATGCCGTGCCGGCGGGGTCTTTTGATGCTCTTTTCGAACATACCTGCCTCTGCGCCATCCAACCGGAGCGCCGCGCCGACTATGTGAAGGCGGCAGCCATGGCGCTGCGCGACGGCGGCTTGCTGCTGGCGGTGTTTTTTACAAATCCCGAAAACCCCGCTCCCCACTCGCCACCGTTCCGCTGTGACCTGGCCGAGATGTCATCTCTTTTCATCAAGGACTTTGAAATGCTGGAGACACACACGGCGATTCCGACCTACAGCGAGCGCGAAGGCCGCGAGACACTCTGCCTGCTGCGAAAAAAACCAAACCCGCAATACCCCTGAGATGCACGCCGCTGGAATAGCACTTTGATTTTTCCTGGGGAGCGAGTATTTACATTGTGATTCCCACATGAGCCAGTCACCCACCCAATCACCCATTCCCCGCATGCCCGCTGGGCGGACATTCAGGGTTGCCGCTGGTTTGCTCTGCCTCTTTCTGGTGGCTCAGATCGCCCTCGTCGCCCTGCACTACGCCCCGCTTCTTCAGAAAGACCTCGTCAAAAAATTCACGGCCGCGCCTGCACCGCAGGTGATGGCGACCGCACCGCCCACGCCCCAGCCAGTGCCCCAGAGCACACCACCTCCGGCCACGGTGCCTGAACAACTGGATGAGGCGCTCATGGAAAAAATCCGCCGACTGGTGGAGGACTCCGACAAGGCATTCCGCATCGGCGACTACGATGCCGGCATGGCAAAAATTCAAGAGTCGGACAGGCTGTTGCCAGGAGACCCCGGCGTGATGCTTCGCATCGGGCGGCTTTATGAGAAAAAGGGCGATATGCGAGCCGCGGCGGAATCCTACAAAAAAGTCCTTGAACTTCCGGGGCTTTCCACCGACCTCCGCGCCCAGACACAACGCAAAATCGGAATGCTCAGCCTGCCGGAAAGCACACCGGTTCCCACAGTGGTCGCCAGCGAGGCCGGGGCCGATGTGCGCGACGAGTTCGGTCTCCAGCCCGGCGCGAGCTTGGGAATTATCGAGGCCCGCCTGACCGACGCTCCCAACGGGGCAAAAAACCTGCGCATTTCAATCAAAGCCAAGCCGAATCAATCCATCGACCCACGCCAGATGGCAGTTCATGTTTTCTTTTATGAACGGGACCAGACCGGTCAAATCCAGCTTACAGACTCGCAGGTTCTCACCGAGTGGATCAGCCCCCCGGTGGATTGGAGCAATAACGAGCCCGAGCTGCTAAACGCCGTCTACACTCCGCCCGCGAAATCCGACTTCACTTATTCCGGTTATGTTGTTGGGATTTACTACAATAACGACCTGCAGGATACGCGTGCAGACCCCGGCTCACTCGCTGTCGATCACCCACTTCCACTCTACCTGTCCAGCCAGCCATAATGAAAACCCTCATAGCACTTGGCGATTCCGAAGTCGCCTCCACACTCTCTCAGGCACTCGTTGCCCTCGGCCAACCCGCTCCAGGTGTAGTAGTCGACTCCGATGCCGTCATCGAGTGGGTCAATACAAACGGCGGCTGCGACCTTCTGATCTCCGAGGTCTATTTCGCCCCGCTGGATGGATTCTCCCTCCGTGATGCTCTGATCCCCTATCTGCCAGACCTTAAAACCATCTTCACCTCCCAGCATGACATCTCCCCTTATGTGGAGCGCCTCGGAGGATCAACCTTTCTCCCGCAGCCGATAACTCCCGAGATACTGAGACAAGCGCTCGCGGAATCGGGCGTCGCTAAAGAAGCTCCCTCAGCAGTAGAGCCTCCAGCTCAGCCCCAGCCGACCGTGGAGGCGGCTCCGAAACCGGCAGTGGCCGGCGCACCCAAACCCACTGCGGTTGCCGCGAAGCCTCAGGCCGCAGGTGCCGCCAAGCCGAAAGTCGGCGCTGCGCCCGCCACTCCAAAGCAAGCAGCGAAACCCATGGCAAGAGGCGCCGCACCTTCCGCAAAAGCGCAGACCAAGCCTGCGGCGGCTCAAACTCCGGAGCTTAAACTCAAACCAGACCTTCCTCCGGATGACATGGTTGGAAAGACGATCGGCCACTTCTCCATTGAGGCCCGCATCCGCGACATGGAGAATGAGACTTTCTACCGAGCCACACAGACAAATATCGGCCGCCCTGTCATTCTCCGAGTCCTGAAAACAGAGGCCGCTGCTGATCCAGCCAAAGCCGCCAAGTTCAGGGACGATGCCCGCGCCAAGGCGAGTGTCACCCACACTCTTGTCACAACAGTTTACGAAAGCGGCGAGCACAAGGGCATCGCTTTCTACTCGAACGAAGCCGTGTCGGCTCCAACCCTTGAAGACCTTATCGACAACGACCGCAAAATCGACACGACCACGGCCCTGCAAATCATCAAGTCGGCTGGTGAGGTTTTTGATTTCTTCGACAAACAAGGCATCGCCCGCGTCACGCTTATGCCGCGCCATATCATTCTCAAGCCAGGCATCGCGCCACGTTTGTGGAATCTGGCCTGCAAAGAGGCTCCCACCCCCATCGACCAACAGCAGGAAATTCAAAATCTCGTCAATCTATTGCTGCTGCGCCTCGCGACGGACAAATCATCCGCCATCGCTCGATCAACCCTGACCGAAATTCAAAACTCGGCCCCCTCAGCAACCACATGGGCATCCATCGCCCAACTTGCTGGAAGCCGCATACCCAAGGCCGCTCCAGCTGATGCCGATAAAATCCAATCACAGACAATCAAACGCTCCCGCGCGCTCGAGGCCTCGAAGAAAATGAGCCGCAAAAATTTGATAATCTACAGCGCTGTCTCCCTCGTCCTTACGCTGGCCGCCTGCTTTTTTGTCTTCCGCGCACTCACCAAAAACAATGTCGCTGTCAAAGACCTCGGAACAATGATTGAGATCCCTGCGGGCGACATCACCATTCAAGGCCAGACCGTCAAAGTGCCAGCCTTCAAAATCTCCAAATACGAAGTCACCATCGCTGAATATGCAGCGTTCTTGAAGGATCTCAAAGAGAATCCCGATAAGGCGGCCAAGGTTGCACATCCCAAACAACCACCCGGAAAGTCCCATATACCAACAGGCTGGGCGGACATGACCGATATCAACCCGCCCAACCCCGGCTACTACACAAGGGCAAAAACATGGGGCCGCTACCAAGAAGTTCCCCTCACCATCGATTCCCCCGTTTTCGGAGTAGATTGGTATGACGCCTATGCCTACGCCAAATGGAAGGGCCAGCGCCTGCCTACCGAACAGGAATGGGAACGCGCCGCCCGTGGCGAGAAAGGTCTCAAGCATCCATGGGGCGATGATTTCAACAACAAACTCGCCAATACCGGCAGCGACTTCAGCCCAAACCCGGATCCCAAGGTTGGCGCCCAGAATGACGGCTTCAAACGCTGGAGCCCGGTGAACAAACCCAAGACAGACGACAGCGGTTTCGGAGTGATGGGCATGGCCGGCAATGTCTCGGAGTGGACCGATACCTGGGCCGAGGATGCGGAACGCTCGGGTGACAAGGTTCCTGTTTACCGAGGCGGCAACTGGAAGACATTTGAGGAAAACACCGCCCTCCGCCGTGGCACCAAGCTCACGGAATTTCAAAGTGACGATGCCTTGGGCTTCCGAACGGCCGAGGACAAACAATAAGGCCTGAGCGACCACACAGGGCACACAGAACCTCCTAATTCACAAGTTTTATAATGTTATCCCAAAGCACTTTATTTAACCGCAGCGGACACAAAGGAGAAGGAGGTCACGGAAGGACATTTCAAGCAGAAACAACAATCCTCCACGGCTTTCCGCGTCTTTCGACAAACTGCAAAACCTCATTTTCTACTCCATGCTCTCCGTGTCCTCCATAGTTAGTTCCCCGCCAAGCGGGCAGCGCCCGTGGGTTGCCCAAAAATAGAAACCCATTTCTAATTTGTGTGCCCGTTCGTCATTAGAAACCATTCCCGTGAATCCTGCTAATCCCGCATTCCTCTCTCCGAAGAGATATGGTGTCCGTGCTTTGCTTGTATCGCTAGCACTCCTCGGCTTCATCCAGATCGGCTCCGCGCAGTTGCAGGTGGACATCAAGCTCAAGCGCACTCTCTACATCAGCTATGAGCCGATTCTGATCACCGTGAGCCTGACCAACCTCAGCGGAAACCCGCTGCCGCTTAGTGATGCCGACAGCAACCATTGGTTTGGATTCCAGATCGAGACCTTGGACGGCCGCCCGATCGCGCCACGGAGCTTGAACTACACAAACGAGCCACTCGTTTTGGAGGCAGGTCAAAAGCTATCCCGCACCGTGAACCTCACGCCACTCTTTCCGATCGGAGAATTCGGCGGCTACCGCATTCGGGCCGCCATCTACGCCGCCACTCTCAAGCGCTCCTTCAACTCCCCTCCCCTCAACATCGAGGTCACGGACGGGCGTTCCATTTTCCAAAAGACCGTTGGAGTTCCTGAAGGAATGCCCGGAGCGGGAGAGACGCGCAATATCACAGTCCTCACGCACCGCTTGCCCAACAGCACGCAGCTCTATGTCCGCATCGAAAATGCCAAGGGCGGCAAGGTCTTCTGCACCCACCGCCTCGGAAGGCTTGTTTCCTACGGCACGCCCGAAATCCTTCTTGATAAAAAGAACCAGATTCATGTCCTGCAGAATGACGCACCGAAAGCCTTCCTCTACTCGCACATAGGACTCAACGGAGAAGTCCTCCAACGCAAAACCTACAGCCAAATCGTGAAACGCCCGATCCTCCGCGAAGGCCAGGACGGCGTAATCCAGGTCATCGGAGCCCAAGAGATCGGTCCAAATGCGGGAGCCGCCAAACCGCCCGTGCCCTCGCTCTCCGACCGTCCAGTGCCACTGCCCGATTCCGCCACAGACACACCAGCGGATGACAGACGCCCTAAACACATCCTTGCCGAGTGATAGTGCCCGCCTCACACACTCCATTGCCTCAACCGCAAACCATTCTCTAATACCAATAGCTCATAGGTTTTGGACCTTCTTTTGACTGCTTCCAGCGTTGGGCGCATGGTCAGGGGATCACGCCCGCCCTCGGGTGTGCTGGCAAGCGCCCTCGCGGGCCAGATCACTAACACTGCGACCATAGGCTGGTGGAAGCACTCCGTGTCGGGCGCGCTCCCTGAGAAAATTTTCCGTTCAAACGATTTTTAAAGTCTCAGAGCAAGCTGACTTTGGTATAAAAACCCCGCGCGTCAGCGCGCCTTGTTCCAATGGGCGGACCATCGTCTCGCATGACCCATTTTTCAGCCGCGCAGCGGCGTCTGAAGGTGGCGTGGTCGTCTCGACCGCGCGGACGCATGGCGTGGTTCGTTCAGTATTGGGCGAAGTGGTGTCTGAAACCGGTTTCGCGTCTTCCGAGAGGAAATTTGAGCCATGCCGGAAGATGGCCTCCGGGGCGCGTTTTTTTAGGACGCGCTTTGGAGGATGGTGCGGAGGTTGCCGGTGATGCGGCCGTCATAGAGGGCTTTGCCGATGATGGCTCCGTAGAGTCCGGGCATGGTGTTCAGGCGACGCAGATCGTCGGCGCAGGAGACGCCGCCGCTGGCAACGAGGTTGCAAGTCAGGATGGAGAGCATTTTTTCGAGCTCGGAGAAATTTGGCCCCTCGAGCATTCCATCGGTTGCGATGTCGGTGTAGATGATCGTTCCTGCACCAGCTTGCTGCGCGGCGAGGGCGAGGTCGGTGGCCGATGTACCTGTGGTCTCTGTCCATCCCTTCACGGCGACCTTGCCGCCATGGGCGTCAATACCTACGGCGATGCGCTCGCCGCCGAAACGGGAACAGATATCCGCAATGGTTTCAGGGGATTGGCAGGCCTTGGTACCGAGGATGACACGGCTCACGCCGGCATCGAATGCGGCTTGGATTTTTTCAACACTGCGCATACCTCCACCGAGTTCACAGGGCACCTTCACGGCGGCGCAGATCTTGGCCACGGCATCGAGGTTCTGCGGCTCGCCGGTGAAGGCGGCATCGAGATCGACAATGTGAAGCCAATCGGCGCCGGAGTCTTCCCACTTTTTGGCGAACGCCACGGGATCGGAGGAATAAACGGTTTTTTCGGTGGCGAGTCCGCGCTTGAGGCGCACAACTTCGCCGCCCATGAGGTCGATGGCAGGCAGAAGGATCATAGTGTCGAAAGAAAATTGCGGAGAAGGGCGAGTCCGGCGGACTGGCTTTTTTCAGGATGGAATTGAACGGCGTGCAGAGCCCCAGTGGAGACGCCGGCGGCAAAGGAGAGGCCGTAGTCGCTCCATGCGCTCACCTCCGAAGAGTCAGCGGGAGCGGGATAATACGAGTGCACGAAATACATCGAGACCTCGTTAGAAAGGCCGTTGTAGAGTGGGCCGGAGGTTTTCGAGAGCGTGTTCCAACCCATGTGCGGAACCTTGAGTCCCGCGTCGGGAAACCTCAGGACGCGCCCTTTCAGAACGCTGAGCCCCTCCACGCCGGGAGATTCCTCACTGGATTCAAAGAGCAACTGATAGCCAAGACAAATGCCGAGGTAGGGACGACCGGAGAGCGCCCATTCGCGAATCGGATTCCATAGCCCGGTAGCCCGGAGGTTTTCAGCACAGTGCGCAAAGGCTCCGACGCCTGGGACAACTATGGCATCCACCCCCTCCAGACCGGAGGGCCCGGTCACAAGGCAGGGCGTGGATCCAGCGGCTTCAAGAGCCTTGCAGACGCTTCGGAGGTTGCCGCTGCCATAATCAATGACGCCGAGTTTTTTCCCGCTCACAGGACACCCTTCGTGCTCGGAATGCCTTGAACGCGGGGGTCAACCGCCGTCGCCTGATCCAGCGAGCGGGCGAGGGATTTAAAAACGCCTTCGGCCATGTGGTGGGCATCGCGACCGGCCAGGATGTCGACATGCAGGTTCATGCCGGCGTGCACGGAAAGCGCGCGCAGAAATTCCTCGACCAACTGGAACTCAAAATTGCCGCCGATCGGCGAGACACGCTCCGGCGCATTGTAGGCCAGGAAAGGCCTGCCACTCAGATCAACGACAGAGCGAACGAGGGCCTCATCCATCGGAACATAGAAAAAACCATACCGGCGGATGCCCGCCTTGTCGCCGAGGGCCTGCGCGATAGCCTGTCCCAACGCGATGCCTGTGTCTTCCACCGTGTGGTGAAAATCCACTTCGATATCGCCCTTGGCGGTGACATCCAAATCCATGAGGCCGTGTTTTGAAAACAGGGTGAGCATGTGGTCGAAAAAAGCGATCCCGGTGGAGATGCGGGATGCGCCGGAGCCATCAAGCTTGATGGTGAGTTGAATCGAGGTTTCCGAAGTCGTGCGGTGAATGGTTGCTTCGCGAGGCATGGATGCAGTCAAACAGATGGCCCCGCCTTTGTGAAGACCCGGTGAGTGGGGCCTCATCGGCATCTGTTTTGCGGGGTGCGTGAAGTCATCTCCAGCAGAGGCGCATTGTGATGGCGCGGACGGGGCTGCTTTGCGTCTATGCGCTGGCGCGGCGATAGAAGACAGCAGTGTGGCCGACCTGCTGAACGAGGAGGGAGTTTGTTTTGGCGGCCAGTTCCTTGGAGAGGGTTTTGCGTTCCTCTTTGAATCCTTCGAAGCGGATTTTCAGAATTTGGTGCAGGTTGAGTTGCTCTTCGAGGGCGGCGAGGAACTCGGGAGTGGCTCCGGCTTTGCCGAGTTTGAGGGTGGGCTTGAGGAGCTGGGCGCGGCTTTTGAGATCGCTAAGGCGTGGTTCGGACATGAATGGGCGGGCTCGCTCAGGCGGGCGAATCGGAGCGGCGGACGGGGCGCTTGCGGATGGTGATGCGTTTCACGCGGGCTTCATCGGGCGGGCTCCAGGTGGTGAGTTCCGGATCGTCTTTGAAGGCGTTGTGCACGATGCGGCGGTCGTAGGAATTGAGCGGCGCGGTCTGCATTGGGCGGCCGCTAGCGCGGACGGCGCTGGCGAGCTGGCGCACTTTGGCAACGAGGGCGTCATCGCGCATGCTGCGGTAGTGTTGGACATCGACAATAATCCGGGCGCCGGGGGGATTTTGCGAAGCGAGGATGCGATTAACGAGATACTGAAGGTCATCCATCACCTCTTCGCGGCGGCCTATAAGGCGATCGGTTTCGTTGCTGAGGATTTGAAGCGTGGTGTTGCCGTCGTTTTGCTCTTCTTTGACTTCGGCGACAAAGCCGAGGTAGCCAAGGAGGGTATCAAGAATCTCAACGGGTGTCGCATTCATGGGCTGTGGCGGTTTTTGCTTTTTTTCTTGGCCTCGGTGGCGGCCCGCTTGGCGATCACGCTCTTTTTCTCAAGCGTGGGCAGGGGTTTGTTCCGCGTGAGGTAGAGCTGGACAATAGAGAAAAGATTCTGGGTTGTCCAATAGAGCGCGAGTCCGCTGGCGTAGTTGTAGCAGAAGACCAGAAAGATCACCGGCATGAAGTAGAAAATGCGCTGCTGCATGGCATCGCCGGTTTTCGGGGTGATGATCATCTGCCAGACCATGGTGCCGGCCATGACGATGGGGAGGACATTGATCGGAAATCCGAGGACATCGGCGATCGTGTCGGGTTGAGAAAGGTCGGCGACCCAGAAGAACGAGCTGTTGCGAAGTTCAATGGCCGTACCGAGCATCGAGTAGAAGCCGAAGAAAATCGGAATCTGGATGAGCATGGGCAGGCAGCCGCTGAAAGGATTCACCCCATACTCCTTGTAGAGCTTCATGGTCTCCTCGTTGAGCTTCTGCGGGCTGTCTTTGTATTTGTCCCGCATCTCGGTCATCTTGGGCGCGAGAAGTGCCATCTTGCGCATCTCGTTCGTAGCTTTGTTTTGAACGGGCCAGAGGATGGTCTTGATCAAAATGGTCAGAACGATGATAGCTGTGGCGTAGTTGCCGAGGAGAGCGTAGAGGTGATTCATCGCCCAGAGCAGGAATTCGCTCACGAAGCCGAACATTCCAAAGCTCATGACCTGATCCTGTGTCGGGCCGAGTTCGCGCAGGCGGGGAATTTCCTTGGGGCCGGAGTAAATCTGGAAAGTGCGTGTCTCACGCGTGCCGGGAGCGAGCGAGAGCCCACCTTGAACGAGTCCGCCTTGCACGCCAAAGACGGGAGAGCCGTTGAGTTTCGGGGCGTCGAAGCGTTTCGCCCAAACGGACTTTGTGGTGGATCCTCCTTGGGGAGTCACGATGGTGCAGAAATACTGGCTGGTAACTGCAGCCCAGCGAATATCGGCATTGCTCTCAAGGTAGAGCGGGCGTTCGCCGTGAATCGGAATACCAAGAAGCGGGACGGAACTGGCGGAGAACCAATTCACATCGATGTTCGACATTTTGGCCTCATGCCCCCAATCGAAGCGGGTGTACATGGGAAGGTCGTGGATGTGGATGGGAGCGGCCCCGCCGGCGGAGATGAAAAAATCCGGAACCTGAATGGCTGTGGCGCCGGGGTTTGTAAAGGTGACCTCGAGATTCACCGTGTAGGGGGATTTCGTGCCGTCGCCCGATGGAAGCGTGAAGCGCTTGATGATCTCGAGTCCATCGGGTTGGGTGCGCTTGAAAAAGACCTCGCCCTTGGCGCGGTCGGCGGTCATTTCAAAACCGCCCAGCACCTCCCCGGGATTGAACCCGAAAGCCCCGATGGGCATGGAGCGGCTGCGGTTCAAAGCGACATTGTCATGATTCTCGCCGAGGTGCATGCGCAGGATGACCTGCTCGATGCCGCCGGCGTCGTTGTTGAAAACAAATTCCGTGCTGTTCGTGGTGAGGCTTTCGGCTCGCGCCGACATGGAGGGAGGTTGCTCGGCCGTTGTGACAGGAGTCGCTGCGGGCGTTGAGGCCACTACGGCGGCAGGCGCGGCGGTCGGCGCGGCGGAGGATGGCGGAGGCGTCTGTGGCGTGTAGTATTTGCTGATATACCACTGCCAGACGAAGAGTCCGGTGACTGAGAGAATGATGGCGATCCAGGATTTACGGTCCATTAATTGAGAGGTGAGAGAGGTTTGAATGCTGGCGGCACGGGGTCATAACCACAACCGCCCCAAGGATGGCAACGCCCGATTCGACGAAGGCCGAGAAGCGTGCCACGAAGGGTTCCGTGGTTCTGGAGGGCTGAAATGAAATACCGGGAACAGGAGGGCTCGAACCGGCAACCGCAGCCCGGGCCGCAGATCACCTGCAGAAACGGAGAGACCGCAAGTTGGTAGAAGCGGATCAGAGCGATGAGCAGGTGTTTCATTCGAGAGGCGGCAAAATAGAAAGTCGGCGGGCAAGAAGCAACCATTCCGCTTTTAATTGTTCGAAAGATGCCTCAGCAGCGGCCGATTTGGCGACGATCACCACAAGAAATCCAGCCGGGATTTGGGCCACACAGGACTTGAGCATCTCCCGCAGACGGCGGCGCACTTTGTTGCGAACGACCGCACCACCGACGCGGCGGGAGGTGATGATGCCCACCTTCGCGGAGTCAACTCCCCCCGTGCGGAGTAAACCGATGCGAATAAGGCGGGCTTGGGTTGATTTCCCGTGCTCGCGAACCCGTGTAAAATCCCTGGTCTGACGGAGCCGGGCGGTTTTAGGAAAACGCTGGCCGACCGGATCAGGCTTCGGTGTGTCTTGCGAAGTGGACCTCGACACCTTTTGGAAGCAGGCGTTTGCGGCCATGGCGGCGGCGGCGGTTCAGGATGGCCCGACCGGATTTGGTCTTCATACGGGCGCGGAAACCGAACTGCTGCTTGCGCGTGCGCTTGGAAGGCTGATAAGTGCGTTTCATAATCTCAAAAGTGGAGGCGAGATGCTACGGGCCAAAATCAAGGCGTCAACTCAAAAAGATTTGCCACACACTCTATCTCCACATCGAAGTCGCCCGGAAGTTGGGCTCCGATCGTGGCACGGGCCGGCGCGGACTCTCCAAAGTAACGGGCATAGACCGCATTCATCTCTTGGAAATTTTCCTTCGAAAGGTTGGAGAGATAGACCCGAGTGCTAACAACATTTTCAAATCCCCCTCCGGCTGCGGCGAGAACCTTTTTGATATTCTCAAGGACGAGTTCCGTCTGGCGGGCTATGGATCCGCGCTCGATTTTTCCTGTCGAGGGATCCCAGGGAGTCATACCCGAGACGAAGACGAATTTCCCCGCGGCCACCACGCCGAGTGAGTAGGGACCAAGGGCCGGCGGACCGCCGGGAACATCGCGGAGTTGTTTTTTCATCGCAGGCATCTGAGCGGATCGCCCCGGCCGACACAAGTCTTGCATCGGAAAATCCGTCGTCAGAAAGGTTCGAAGCGGATAGTCTGGTGCGATGGATTTTATAGAAACCCACGGTGCGGAGTTGCTACGCACCTACCATCTGTGGACTAGACGCCACCTGATCGAACCCTGCGGCGATGTACGGCGGGAGGCGAGGAAGCTTTTTGAAGCGCCTTTCGTTGTGGTCTCAGGCGGAGCGGAAGGCGAGCAGATTTTGAACTATGGCAACAAGACGGCTCTGAATCTTTGGGAAATGGATTGGGACACTCTCACGCGCACGCCATCGCGACTCACAGCCGAGCCGATGTACCGCGACGAGCGCGCGGAATTCCTGCGTCGTGTGCGGGAGCGGGGATTTATCGACGACTACTCGGGCATTCGAGTCTCAAGCAAAGGCAGCCGGTTTCGAATCGCCAAAGCCACGGTTTGGAATGTCACCGACGCTCTCGGCAACTATACCGGCCAGGCGGCGACTTTTTCGAACTGGGAATTTTTGAGCGAGGGGGGAGCGAACTCATGAGCGGCGTGATTGTTCGTCCGCGTTCGCGGATTTTGCATGGACACGACTGGGTCTATGCGAGCGAGATTCAAAAATCCTTCGGCTCACCGGCTGATGGAGATGTCGTTTCCATCAAGGATGGCCGCGATCATCTCCTTGGAGTTGGCATTTACAACTCCCGCTCGCAAATCGTCGTAAGGCGATTCTCCAGGCGGCGGCAGGATTTGGATGCGGATTTTTTCCGCCGTCGTATCGAGCAAGCACTCGAACACCGCCAGCGCATGGGATGCCGGAGCGACTTGGGGCGCTTGGTCTGGAGCGAAAGCGATGGACTCCCCGGCGTGATTGCCGACAGATATGGGAAGGTCGCGGTTCTCCAGACACTCACCGCCGGCATGGATCGGCACAAGGAAACAATTGCTGCCATCCTCATGGAGACAACCGGAGCGGCTTGCGTGATCGAGCGGAATGACGCTCCGGTGCGCACCGCGGAAGGGTTGCCGCCTGTCACAGGAGTTCTGGCAGGACAGAATCCCGGCGAGGTGGAAGTGGAAACCGCAGGTGTGCGATTTCTGGTGGATCCTCTCGCGGGCCACAAAACCGGCCTCTACCTCGATCAGGTGGAATCCTACGGCATCGTCGCCGAACTGTCGCGCGGACTGACTGTGCTGGATTGCTTTTCGAACCAAGGCGGCTTCGCCCTCGCCTGCGCCAAGGCGGGAGCAAGTCATGTCACTGCCGTGGAATCCGGCACGGAAAGTTCAGCGCGCCTCCGCGACAATGCGACGCGCAATGGACTCCCGGTGGAGACCAGGCAGGCGGATGTTTTTGATTTCCTCCGCCGTCCCGACAAACCCGAATACGACCTCATCATCCTCGACCCCCCCTCCTTCACCAAAGCGCGGGGGAAAATCGCCGAGGCCCTGCGTGGCTACCGTGACCTTCACTCACGGGCGGCCACATTGCTTTCAAAAAACGGACTCCTCGTCTCCTTCTCCTGCTCGCATCATGTCGCGTCCCATGAGTTTGAGGGAGCAATCGCGGAGGGACTTCATGATGCGAAGCGCAACATGAGGCTCATTCGCCGCATAGGCCAACCGCTCGACCACCCCGTGGTGCTGGGGCTGCCGGAAACCGAATACCTCAAAGGCATCGTGCTTCAATCCATGCCGGGCAGGTGAACCCGCTGCGTGCGGTGCTCGAGCGCAGTCGTTTGCTTCCAGCGCAAATGCTCTTCAATAGCCCGCGTGATGTATTTTTTTGCGTGGCCGACCGACTCCGAGAGAGACAATCCGGCTGAGAGAAACGTCGCAATCGCTGCGGAGAAGGTGCAACCCGTGCCATGGGCGTCGATTTTCCGGCGGAATGGCGCAGCGAATGCCTCAAACCCATCCCGCGTTGCCAAGATATCCGTTGCCATCTTTTCGCGAAGATGCCCGCCCTTGAGCAAAAAGGCGCACCCATGCCGGGCGACGAGCATCTCCCCTGCCGCCTTGATTTCATCGAGGTTGCGGCATGGCATACCCGAGAGAATTCGCAACTCGTCGAGATTCGGAGTCACCAAAGTCGCCAGGGGAAAAATCAAATCCCGGTAGGCTTTCACAGCCGAGGCCTTCAGCAACGGATCCCCACTCGATGCGACCATGACGGGATCAACGACGATAGGCGGAATCTTTTTGCACGCGCCCAAAGTGGAGGCTACCGCACGGATGATCGGCGTCGAAAACAACATGCCAGTCTTCACCGCCGCCACGGGAAACGCTTCAAAACTCAATCGAATCTGCGCCGCCACAATATCCGGACGCACAGGCTGAATCGCCTCCACCCGCCCCGGCACCTCCGCCACGACGCAGGTTATAGCCGTTTGCGCATACCCCCCAAGGGCCGTGATAGCCTTTAGATCCGCCTGGGCACCAGCACCGCAGGAGTTATCAGATCCGGCAATCGTCAGAACAACAGGTGGATTTTTCATAGGTCGGAGGTCTGGACTGAATTTGAACGCCTCGATCAACAGCTTCCAAAACTCCAAACACTTCCCCGCAAGAATGAGAGCGGAGTGGTTCGACCAAAAAATTGGACGATAGTCCAAATTTTTTGTCGGCGATGGAGGGCGGCGT
>JBILBH010000021.1:0-40380 GCA_044353785.1 Terrimicrobiaceae bacterium | reverse complement strand
ATTGCGTGAGGGTGACTTTGTATCGATTGGCCATGCCGGAGAAAAATCCAGCAAGGTCAAATTTTCAATGCGAAAATATAAATGTTACGAGATACTAGTATCCAACTTGTGTGTCCTGTGAAGCGGGCAGGTGTTTTTGAAGGATTTTCCAGGACGCGTTTTCCCACCATGCGTTTAGCGCGCTGATGCCAAGCTGATCATGAGACTGCAGCGCGTTTGAAACAACGCTGTTTTTCCTTCGAGCGAGTCCAGCGCGGGTCGAGTCGCTCAGGAGTGACGACGATATTCGTGAAGCCTATTTGCTCCAGTGTGCGATGAAGGCGGTAGCCGAAGGGCCCGGCCTCGTAGCATGAGTGGAGCTCAATGCCTGTGTCGCCGGAATCCTTGATGAACTTGAAAGCTTTATTCCAATTCATCTTGAGCGGGGGATGCGAAGTTCGGTCGCCGATCTGGCGACACATCGTGATCTGGTGCGCAGGGGCACCCAGACCGAATTTGATTTTCACGATTTCCTTGGCCGGAACCTCGAACTTTAGGTTTGTTGGGTTTTGTATTGTGTGGAGCCGACAGTATGGAGTGGTTCACGCCGGCTATCGGCTGCATTTCATCTCCCGCACAACCAAGCAAACAATAACTCGCACCTTCATCGAGGCTCTACGCAGGTCTCGGTCTTTGGGGGCTTTTTTGTTTTGCGGGGTAGGGTGACGGTGAAGGTTGATCCTTTGCGGGCTTTGCTTTGCGCTTCGATGTCGCCTCCAAGCATTCTGCAAAATCTGCGGCTGATGGCGAGGCCGAGGCCTGTGCCGCCGTATTTGCGTGTGGTGGATTCGTCGGCTTGGGTGAATGGTTCGAAGAGCCTTTGCAGTTGATTTGGCTTCATGCCGATGCCTGTGTCCGAGATGGCAAAGGTGATGAATTGGCGGCGGCTTTTGGTATGGGCTCCGACGGTGAGCTTGATTTGACCCGCCTGGGTGAATTTCGCGGCGTTGCCGAGGATGTTGAAGAGGGTTTGCCGGATTTTTGTGAAATCGCTTTGCATGCTGCCTATGTCGTTGGGCATTTCGACGGTGAGCGTATTTCCATTCTTTTGCATGGCCGGCTGCATGGTGGATTCGATGTCGCGAACCATCGTAGCGATTTCGATATTCTCGCAGTAGACGGTCATTTTGCCTGACTCGATTTTGGATAAGTCGAGCACATCGTTGATCAATTCGAGCAAATGCTTGCCGGCGGTTTGTATTTTTTTGAGATCCGGTAAAAAGCCTTCCTGACCGAGTTCTTCGGCCTCTTCCTGCAGCATCTCGCTGTAGCCGATGATTGCGTTCATCGGGGTGCGGAGTTCATGGCTCATGTTAGCGAGGAAGGCACTTTTTGTGCGGTTTGCCGACTCGGCTAAATTGACGGCCTGAGCGAGTTCCGAAGTGCGCTGGGCGACGGTGGACTCGAGGTTCAGGTTCATATCCGCGAGCTCGAGCTCCCGCATCTTGATGCGCTCCGCCATGGTTTCAAAAGTGCGAGCCAGATCTCCGAGTTCATCGGCCCGGCGGTTGAGGTCTGAAAGTTCAAGGGTTTTGAACTCGCCCTCCTGCAATGCGCTCGAAGCGGTGCGGAGTCGCAGGACGGGTCTTGAAAACCGTCGTGCCACGACTGTGGCTATCAGCACGGCCAATACCACTCCTCCCAAGCCAACTTGCAGGGTTTGCCAGGCCATTTGCACCACGGGCTCGAGAATGGCAGCTTCGGGGACGATGAGCACAAGTTTCCACTTCGTGAGCGGTGCGGTGGCCCAGTAGGCGCGCATGGCGCGCCCTGCTGCTGTGAATGTCGCAAAGCCCTCTGCGTGATGTGCGATTTCCTTTCCGGCGGGCAGGGTCGAGAGCTCGGCTCCGGGAAAATCCTTCCTCAACATGAGCGTAGGCTCGGGATGAGCGATGATACGGCCGCTGCGGCTGACAAGATAGGCGATCTGATCGTTGGCTGTTTCACTGGCCGCATCCATGTGGAGCCGGATGTGAATCCCGCTCACCATGCGGCGGATTTGCTCCAGCGACAGATCGGCGCCGGCAACGCCGAGGAATTCTTGGTTCTTGCCGATGACGGGAACAGTGAGGCTGACCATGCTCGCGTTGCCTGCGCCTTCGTCGAAATAGGGTTCACTGAAAAACAGAGCTCTTGAGTTTTTTGGGCCCTGATACCATTCCTGCCCCGGCGCGCGGTAATCGTATTCGAGCGGGGTCAGGTTCGGCCAGAATCTGCGGTGGAAGGCTAAGAAGGAGTCGACAGTTTCGTAGGCGATGTAGAGCCCGTAAACATCCTCCGGAGGCGTGCGAGCCATCAACTCTCTGAGGAAGTTCGTCATGCCCGGGTCGGGGGTGTTGCCGTAGGCCTCCTGCAACGTGGCGATGCTGTGCGGCAGCATGGCGATGCGGGAAAATAAATCATCCAGTTCGCGAGCGGAGTCGGTGACTTCAGTGATGGCCCGCGCATTGGCCACTTTCAGCAATTCCACGCTGCCGAGCCGATAGTTTGCCCAAGCGGTAATTCCTAGAGTGGCGATCGCAGCGAGCGCGACAAAAAATTGCAACTGGCGGGCAATGCCAAAGCGCAGCAGGGACCTGATTAAAACGCCCGCTTTCGAGAAATTGGCTTCGTGGCTTTTACTCATCAGCTTCTCAACAATGAACGGGTTTTACGCGGTTGGAGGGGAACTAGCCACAATCGAAAAGGCGGGGCCTTTGAGATAGAGCAACCGAAGGTTGGCCCGAAGGGCGAGCCGGGCGGGAGCGAGCGAGTCAAAGGACACGGACAGCACGGAGCGGTAAAAGAGGTTTCGCAGCATGTAGAAAAGGGCGGAAAGTAGTGGAGGCATTTCTGCTCGGATTGCAATTCCGATCCGTGCTCTCCGTGGTAAAACAAAATGTTTTTGAGTAACATGTTACTTCTTGTTCGTTGGGAGCCCTGCGGCGATCTCAGACTCCGTTCCTCGGGCAATGAATTGGCCCAGGCCGGCTGTTTCCAATGCGGCGGAGATCGGTGGTGTAGGGTTTAAGATCAAGGTGCGTCCGCCTCGTGCTGCGGCGTTTTTAATGCCTTGAAGTAGCATGCGAAGTCCAAGGGATGACAATGAGTCCGCTGTCGAAAAATCCACCAACACCTGTGGATTGGCAGTCTCAAAAAACTCAAGAAACCTTGATTCGACACTGGCCACGCCTCGAATATCCAGGTGGCCGCTGAGTTTCAAAATCTGAACGCCATCGAGATCTCGTACCTCCAGGCGAATGGATTCCACAACCTCATGCTTATTGGCGATGAGGAGTTCTCCATCATGGCGTCGCTGCTCCAGATGGGCATTGTTCAGGATTTCAAAAGCCTGCCCATGGATATGGTTGACCTCGGCGGTTTCCAGCACGATCCGGTGCGGTTTTGTCGCGATGAGCGTCGCGATTTCCTTCTCGAATTTCAGAACGGTCGTCGCGTCCAATGTCCCGGAAATTGTCATGAATACTTCGCGGAACTGCTCGGAATGCGGCTTGGATCGGATTTTGATATCAAGTTTGCTCATCGGTGGATCAGTGGAGTGCTTTTTCGAGTGTGAGAATATTCAGTCCGTCAAGATGCTCATAACTCATTTCATCGGCCATTTTTCGCAAGAGAAGAATACCCAGCCCTCCCGGGTCGCGTTCCTCAAGAGGGAGGCCCGTCGAGGGCGCTGGCGCATCCATGGGGTTGAAGGGAAAGCCATCATCAGTGGCTATGAGGGTGAGCCTGCCGTCACGGACTCCGAGATCAAATGTCATGGAATGCGCGACTGTGTCTCGGCATCCGTATTTGATCCAGTTCGTAGCCAATTCCTCAATGGCGAGGCTCAAGAAATATTGAGCCTTTGCCGACACTTGAAGCGGCTCGATCCAGTTCGCGGCATCGTCCAGCGCGGATGCCACCTCTGTCATGGAATTCCTGATCCGAATGGAGTGCGGCTCGTTCATGCGGGGAACTGAATCTGCATGATGGAAAAATCATCCTCCAAAGTGCTCTCGCCGCGTTGTGCGATGGCCCAGTTTTCCAAGTCAGCGAGCGGATCTGGGGAGTCGGCATGGGCCGTCATGAAGGCCTCGAATACCGCATAATCCGCCATTTTCCCCGATGCGTTGCGGATTTCATAGCATCCATCGCACAGCACATAAAGCCAGGCGCCCGGTGGGATTCTGCAACTCAGCGTGCTGTAGGGTGTGTCCTCCATCACTCCGATGATCATGCCATTCGAGCTCAGGCGGCGGGATTGAAACGCTCCGCTAGTGGTGGGCTCAAGCAAAAGCGCCGGGGGATGCCCGCCGCTGGCGAAGCCCAAGGTGCGGCTCGGCGCGTGATACACGCCATACCAGAGCGTGAAGTAGAGGTTGTTCTGCTTCTCCATCGGAAAAGCGTTGCTCAATGCCTCGAGAACCTCGCCGGGATTTCGCAAATCAACGCCTGGGAGAGACCCCGAGCGTAGGACATTGATAGCAGAGACCGAGAGGAGACAGGCCCCAACGCCATGGCCGCACACATCGAGCAGGTAAACCGCGAAATGCTCGTCATCGATCCAGTGATAGCCAAAGGAATCCCCAGCGAGTTCGCTCGAGGGACGGTATTTCCAGGCCACCGGGAGAGGGGATTCCGTCGGGGCAGGCAGGGTCGAGCGCACATAGGCCGCCGCCTCGGCGAGCTCTTTATCCAGGCGATTTTGGGTTTCCTCGATTTTACGCAAATGTCCATGCTCGGCGTCGCGTAGGGCTTTTTTTTCCAAGCAGGCGCCTATGCGCGCCTCAAGCAGCGTCGGGTCGAAGGGCTTCGGCAGGTAATCCTCCGCACCCGCCTCGATGCAGCGTGTGACGCTATCCAATTCATCCAACGCCGAAATCATAATCACAGGAACGTCCCGGGTCTCTGGATCCGACTTCAATTCCCGCAGCACTCTATAGCCATCAACGCCCGGCATCATGACATCGAGAAGCACCAAATCGAAAGCTTGGGAGCGGATCGTAGCCAAGGCAACAAGCCCGCTCTCCGCCGTCTCCACATCCAAGCCATGACGAGCCAGACGGCGCGCCAGCACATCGAGATTTTCGCGGTTGTCATCAACCGCGAGCACCTTTCCATAAAAAAGTTTCTCCGACCGCTTGGAATCGCCGCCCTTCCATGTCGCAGCATTCGATGGCCTCGGCAGCTCTTGAAGCCCGCCGGCAATCAACCGCGTATTGATCAATCCCAGCAACTCGTGCGCGGCGGAGCGGATTTTTTTCAAATCCGAGATGCTGGATTCATTGCCACACTCCTCCGCATCCTCGAGCAACATCTCGCTGTAGCCGATGATGTGATTGACCGGCGTCCGCAGATCATGACGCAGCTGGGACGCCGCATCCGGTGAGCTGTGCGAGTCTGGATTCAAGCGGCAGGTTTTTTATCAAGCTGAAATTGGATTTTCTCCAGCAAGCGGGGAAAGTCCACCGGCTTCGTGTCATACTCGTTGCATCCGGCCTCCAAGCATCTCTCGCGGTCGCCCGCCATAGCGTGTGCCGTGAGCCCGATGACTGGAATGCCGCGCGTCGAGGCATCCGCTTTCAATTTTCTTGTCGCAGTCCAGCCATCCATAACCGGTAGGCTCATGTCCATGAGGATCACATCTGGTTGCGCGCTGCACGCCATCTCCAAGCCCTGAGCTCCATCCACAGCGATGACGACCTCAAATCCCCGCTTCGCCAAGCGGCGCGAGAGCATATCGCGGTTCATCTCGTTGTCCTCAACAAGTAGAATCGTAACCATGACCTCCTGTTAGTGGATTCCCAAGCGATTGCCACGATTAAAACTAGCGCCGCCTGCTCTGCACCAAGCTCCCAGCAATCAACGGGCGGTTTGCTGATAAAATCTGATGCTTGCCTGTGACACTGCTGAACGCTCTTTCTACCTGGAATTATGTCAAAAGTTTCTTAACCCGAGGATCAAACGCCTTTGTGTCGCACGGCATCTCTCAGGATGTGTGCGCGAGACGTGAATCTCATCATCCAGGCGTGGCAATTCCAAAGGTTCAGTCCCAAAGCTTCTCCAATCCGCGTTCGATGCTGGCGAAAAGCTCGTCGATTTCGGCACGGGTGATAATGAGCGGCGGCGCCACGGCGATGAGGTTGCGTATGCCTCGGACGATCGAGCCTTCGTTGCGGATATGGGCTGCAGCGGGGATGCCGAGCGAGGTGGCGGAAGTAATGGCTTCGCGGCCGCCTTTCGGGAGGAGTTCGATGGCGCCGATGAGCATATGACCCCGGATTTCGCCGACGGCTGGGTGGTCAGCGTAGGCTTGGAGTTTTTTCTGAAAGTAGGGGCCGACATCATCTCTCACGCGCTCGATCAGGCCGAGGTTCTCAATTGTTTCGAGGTTGGCGAGTGCGGCGGCAGCGCTGGTGGGGTGACCGGAGTAGGTGAAGCCGTGAGCGAAATACCCGCCTTTAAAAACGGTCTCGGCGATTTCATCACTGACCATGGTGGCTCCGAGCGGGAGGTAGCCGCTGGTGATGCCTTTTGCCAACGTGATGATGTCGGGATCCAGATTCCAGAGCGCGCTCGCGAACCAGTCGCCAACACGCCCGAAGGCGGTGATGACTTCGTCAGCAACGAAGAGGATGTCATTTTTTCGGAGGAGTTCACGGAGTTCGGAGAGGTAGCCCGGAGGCGGCGGAATGACGCCGCCTGCACCTTGAATAGGCTCGACGAACATGGCGGCGATAGTTTCAGGGCCTTCCTCGCGAATGATGCGCGCGGTTTCCTCTAGACACCAGCGGCCAAACGCTTCGGCATCCATCTGCGAGTTGTAGCCGTAAGGGTGGGGGCCAGGAACATGGATGAAGCCTGGTAGAGGCAGATCGAAAGGCTCATAGACCGTTGGAAGGCCGGTGAGACTCGAAGTGGCTAGCGTCACGCCGTGGTAGGAGAATGTGCGCGAGAGGATTTTCTTTTTTCCAGGCTGGCCTCGCAGCTTGTGGTAGGAACGGATCAGCTTGAGAGCGGTTTCATTTGCCTCGGAGCCGGAGTTTGAAAAGACTGTGCGGTTCACGCGGGTGGGAGCCTTTTTTGCCAGAAATTCTGCGACGCGGATGGGCGGCTCGGTGGTGGTGTTGAAAAACGATGGGTAGAAGGGAAGCCTCGTCATCTGCGCTTCGACAGCCTTAACGATGGGAGCGCAGCTGTAGCCCACATTCACGCACCAGAGGCCGGCGAGTCCATCGAGCAGACGGCGGTCGTTCTGATCGATGAGGTGGCATCCATCGCCGGACTTGATCAAATGGGTGCCGGGTTGGTGCATGTCCAAGTGGTTCGTGAAGGGATGCAGATGGTATTGCCGGTCCAAATCGCGCAGCGTTTCAATCGAGGGGCTGGTGCTCATGAGGCAAATGTAGCACCCCGTGCTAAGCGCTTCCACAAGCAAAACTCCCTCGCTTTCCAATTCGGGTTCGACTTGTCTTGGCATGTCGGCCACTTTGCGGAGATGAAATTTGTCGATGAGATCCGCGTGCATGCCAAAGCGGGTGATGGAGGTAATGGTTGCTGCAGCTTTCGCCGCGAAAAGTTCGTCCCGCGCGGCGGCCCGGACGGTGGTGATGGTGGCAAGGGGGGCGATATCATCCTCGTGCCCGACCACGATGTGGACAGCTTGGTGGCCTTGTTTTTCGAGCCATTGATCCGCTCCAAGCGTGGAGGGCACGGTAAAGGTAAGGACAAGCATGGCCGGAGTGCTGAGCATAACTACATCAAGGTTCCTATCGGCACGGTGATCTACCGTGCGGGCCAGTCCCAGCGCGATGAAGTGGAAATAGAGCCCATCGCGGATCTCTCCGAGCCGGGGCAGGAATTTGTTTTGAGCAAAGGTGGGGACGGCGGAAAGGGCAACACGCATTTCAAGTCCTCCACGAATCGTGTGCCGCGTCAGGTCACCAAAGGCTATCCTGGCGAAGAGGGCTGGTTTTTATTTGAGCTGCGGACGATTGCCGACATCGGCCTAGTGGGATATCCGAATGCTGGAAAGTCCACACTCCTCCGCGAACTCTCTGCCGCGAAGCCCAAGACGGCGGCATATCCTTTTACCACCCTGCATCCCTTGGTCGGTGTCATTGACCTTCCTGAATACGGCCGCTCCACCATGGCGGACATCCCGGGTTTGATCGAAGGCGCGCATGAAAACCGCGGTCTGGGTCACGAGTTCCTGCGACATATCGTTCGTTGCAAATCCCTCTTCTTCGTTCTCGACATGGCGGGCAGCGAGGGCCGGAACCCGATCGACGATTACCAATCGCTCCGCAAGGAACTTCGCCTCTACGATCCCACGCTCACAGCCAAGCCGTCGTGCATCATTGCTAATAAAATGGACCTGCCTGAGGCCGAAGACAATCTCAAGGCCTTCAAGACCCGTTTCCCAAAACTCAAGGTCATTCCCATCTGCGCCGAGATCAAGGAAGGCCTGGATAAAGTGGTCCAGTATATCGCAAAAAAAGTCGCGCCGTAGAGTCAGCAACGGCATCAATCCTCACGCTCCCTCTGACATCGCGCGAGCCAGAGGGCGAGGATGAAGACGAAAAGCAGGATGATTCCAAGTGCTGCGCCGAAGGGTTGATTCCTCCCCGAGGTGAATTGTTTAAAAATGACCTCGCCGATGGTGGGATTGGTCCCTCCGCCCATAAGTGTCGTGATGGCAAACATGGCGATGGATGGCACAAAGACCAGCATCGAGCCTGCCACAATGCCCGGGCGGGTGAGGGGAAGGATGACTTGCGAAAAAGCGCGCAACGGTCCGGCCCCAAGGTCGTGCGCGGCTTCGACCAGTCCGTTGTCAAGTTTCTCCACGCTCGTATAGATCGGAAGAATCATGAAGGGCAAAAAATTATAGACCAGTCCCAGAACGATCGCGAAAGGCGAGTAGAGCAGCGCCACGGGCTCATTGAAAATACCGGCTGAAATGAGCAGGCTGTTTAAGAGGCCCTCCTTGCTCAGAATGTTTATCCAAGCGTAGGTGCGGATGAGAAAACTCGTCCAAAATGGAACCATGACCAACAGGAGCAAAAGACCCCGCCAGCGTTCGGGAGCTTTCCCGATGAAAAATGCTGCCGGATAACCGATTGCAAGGCAGATGAGCGTTGTCAGGAAGGCGTAGTAGAGCGAGTCGAGCAGGATTTTTACCCACACCCAGTCGAAGGCGCGGGCATAATTTTGAACGCTCAAATTCCAGACCACACGACCCAGCGAGTCTCTCTCGGCGAAGCTCACTGCGGTGAGCATGAGCGTCGGGGCCACGACAAAAAGCAGGAGCCAGACCACCAAAGGCAACAGGACGATCCATGCCCAGAGCCCAGGAGCGCGGTGGGGTGCGCCTTTAGGACGGCTCGACGGGGCGAGGAATCCTAACATGACTTACTGCGCCTTAAGTGTGGTGATGAGTTCTTCCACATCGGATCCTTTGGTGCCGATATCCTTGAAAAGCGGCATTTTTTTTAGCTCTTCAGGCGATGGAAAACTGGCTGGATTCTCGAGTTGTTTTTTGGTGAGGAGTTCGCGGGCGGCGATGTTTGGATTCAGATAGGGGAATTCATCCGAGATCTGTTTGCTGATCTCCGGACGGAGAATGAAGTTTATAAAAGCTTCGGCGTTCTCCACATTTTTTGCTGTTTTGGGGACGGCAAGGCTATCGATGAAAAGGTGCGTACCTTCGCTCGGAATCACCCAGCGGAATTTCTTATTTTTATTGACCAAAATCGCACCCTCGCCGCCCCAGATCACGCCAAGAGCGACATCGCCATTGAGGAGGGATGTCTTGGGGCTGTCCGAATCGTAGACTTTCACCAGCGGGAGCCATTGCTCAAGCGTGGGTTTGATTTTATTGAGGCTCTTATCAGTTATTTGATTGATGTTAAGCTTATTGGCCAGAAGGGCCCAAGTGACGATCTCTCTTGCGTCATCCAAGACGACAATTTTCCCCTTGTTCTCCGGCTTGAACACATCGGCGTAGCCCCGGATGTCGCCTTTGACGAGGTCGGTATTCACGATGATGCCCACGATTCCCGCCATGAAGGGGACGCTGAATTTGTTACCTGGATCGAAGGGCAGATTGAGGAATTGGGGATCGATATTTTTCAGATTGGGAATCCTCGAGCGGTCCAGCGGGTGAAGGACTTTTTCTTTAACCAGCGCTTCGATCACATATTCGCTGGGTTGAATGATATCGTATTCGCCTCCGCCTGCGGTCAATTTGGAGAGCATTTCCTCGTTCGACGCATAGTTTTCCACGGTCACTTTCACTCCAGTCTCTTTTGCAAATTGATCGATAATTGGTTGAGGGATGTATTCCGACCAGCAGTAGATGTTCAGGTTTTTTGTCGGCGCTGCAGTTGCGGAGCAGGCGAATGCGAGTGCAGCTAGAGTCATGAGGAGACAGTTATTTTTTTTCATAGTTATTTTTTCTTCCCAAAAAATGTGCTCCAAGGGCAAACGCAAATGTCACCGCGATAAAGATAGCACTCAAGGCATTCAACTGCGGATTCAGGCCAACCTTGGCCATGCCATACACCTTCAGTGGCAGCGTCTGGGATTGCGACCCCGAGGTAAAAACGCTGACGATATATTCGTCGAGAGACAGCGTAAACGACATCAGCGCACCTGCTACAATCGCCGGCATGAGATATGGCAGGATGACCTTCCAAAAAGCCAGAAACGGAGTGGCCCCAAGATCCATCGCGGCCTCCTCCAGCGAGGGATCGAGACCCTGAAGTCGGGCTTGAACTCCGACCAGCACGAAGGGAAAACAAAATGTCGTATGTGCGATGACCAATGTCGTGAATCCAAGAGGGAGATTCAGAAACTGGACGAAAAGAACCAATAAGCTAACCCCCATCAAGACTTCTGGCATCACGATCGGAACAAAAATCAGCAAGGCCAGAGCGCTTTGAAAGGGAAAGCGGTAGCGATGGAGCATCCACGCGCCCAACGTGCCAAGGATAGTGGAAAGCACGGTCGTTACTGTGGCCACGAACAGGCTGTTCTGAAAGGCCGAGATCAAAACCTTATTAGAAAACAAGGCAGTATACCACTGAGTGGAAAAACCCTCCCATTGGATATTCAGTTGAGAGGCATTGAATGAAAACACAACGAGCAAGGCGATTGGTAGATAAAGAAATACCAACACTCCAACGGTCAAAAAACCCAGAGCCATGCCCTGGATGCGACTGCCATCCCAATGCCCTAAAGTCCTAGGGTTTTCTGCTGATGCCATTTGAGCAGTCACGAGAAGAGTCATTTCACAGTTTTTGCAGGAAGTCCAGAGGGGGAGAAAAATTTTGAACAAAATTGAAGGCCAGTGGTCTCAAATTTCGGAGCACTGTGTCACCTAAACAATGTCCGATGCATCCCCAAGAAAATTCAGCTCGTAACTTCACAAAAACAAAATCATGGCATTCGAAGACAACGATAACGGCTTTCAACTCTACTTGCGCGAAATCGGCGAGTATCCCCTCATCACGGTTCAAGAAGAAATCAAACTCGCTCGCCGCATCAAGCGCGGCGACAAAGAGGCGCGAGCCATAATGATCCGCTCCAATCTCCGTCTTGTGGTGAAAATCGCTCGCGACTATAGCAACTTTGGCCTGCCGCTCCTCGATCTCATCTCCGAGGGCAACATCGGCCTCATGAAGGCTGTCGAACGTTTTGACCCCAAAAAAGGCGGCAAGCTCAGCACTTATGCGGCTTGGTGGATCAAGCAATCGATCAAACGCGCACTCGCGAACCAAAGCAAAACGATCCGTCTACCAGTCCATCTGGTGGATAAGATTGCCAAACTCCGCCGCGTCTCCAATCAAATGACAGAGGAACTCGGTCGCGAACCGACCGACGAGGAACTCGCGGAGGAAGTCGGCATGGGCGCCTCCAAAGTGGCCGCCCTCAAAAGCGCCGCGATCCGCCCAACATCACTCGATCAACCGATCAACGACGAGGATTCCACTGCTCTTGGTGACATCATCGGCGACGAAGAGGCGATGGACCCCTACGAGGCCCTTCGCGACAAAGATCTCCGCGACGAAGTGGGCGACCTCCTGAGTGTTCTCGACGAACGCGAGCGCCGCATCATCAACTCCCGCTTCGGTCTCGATGGCCAGCGCCTCAAGACACTCGAGGAAGTCGGTGAAAAATTCGGCGTCACCCGCGAGCGCATACGCCAAGTTCAAAACATCGCTCTCAACAAACTCCGCAGGGCCTTGAATAAAAAAGAACGCTCTAAGGTCGAGTCCCCCGTGTGAATTTTTTTCATGGGTAGGTTGGGCGCCGGATGGCGGCAAGTGCTGCCATCCGGCTTCTTTGTTTTGTAGTTTTCTCAAGCCGTGGCTGTGGTGCGCCTCCGCCTGAAATCTCACCCAGCCCGCCGTGATGGGCAAAAATCACTTGATTAGTCATTTCCAGCGAACAATGCGGCGAGGTTTTGATCGCTTTCGGAGTCCTCGATGAGGGCGAGGTCCCTGAGGTCTTTTTCAAAAAGTCGCATGCCAGCTATCTCGGAGACGGGAAGCCATTCGTCGAGATGCCTCATAATCGTGCGAAGGTCGGTGTCAGCGGGTTGTTCGTCCTCCATGTAAATGCCGCTGGTGTAGTTTGCGTGCAGGCGGTTGCGGCGTAGCTTTGGCGTTTTGGGAATAGGGCAAAGCTGAATCCATGCATCGGCACGAATCGTTCGCGTATCTGCGGCGAGCCAGATCAGCACGGCCCCGTTGGACAAGCATGTGTGTGAGTGGGCGTGGATCTGAATATGAGACGGGCGGTTGCGCAGAACCTCGAAGAGCATGAGTGCCGTGTCGTGGATCAGCATTCCTGGCCCCAGCAATTCGAGTGTTACTTTATCCGTATCCTCGCGCAGAGCCTCATAAAGGCTCGATAGAAGGATGGCTGGGTCGCGTTCGGCAAGGTTGAGGAACATTAGAGGGCGCAGGTGGAATCGTTGCCGCGTGCGGGCACTTTGAGCTTCTGGCCAATGCGCAATTGGCGCGGATCGGTGATGCCGTTGGCTTCCATGAGTTCGCTGTAAGAGACTTGGAGTCGGCGGGAGACGGCATAAAGATTGTCGCCGCTAATTAGGGTATATTCGCTGACCGGCGCGGAGGGCGGTGTCGCGGCCACAGTTTTTACCGGTGCAGGCGAAGGGATATTTTCTGAAACGATTGGCTGGGAGGTTGTGGACACTGGGATTCTTTCCTGCACCTCAGCATCCGCCTTCGGGTGAGGCGGTGTGTTTTTTGCAGCCAGAAACTTATCCTTGAGCACGGCTTCCTCGGGTTGGGGAGCAGGTGAAGAGGCAGTAGTTGTTTTTGGTGCAGCGACCGCAACCGATTTGGATGGGATAGGTGTGGAAGTTATGCGTTCGGCGTGCTTGGGAGCAGCAGGCTTGGATGCCGTAGCAACCTTCTTCGGAGCAGGCGGCAGTGCCTTCACCTCAGGCGTTGCGTCTGGTTGAGGCCATTCGTTTCTCGCGAGCGCATCGGACTTCGGCCCGTCGGGTGTTGTCGTTGGCGTCTCCACCGCTGCGTTGGGGTGGGGGGCTTTTGACTTCAGGTTGCTTGAAGCATAGATGCCGCAGAGCAGGATCACATGGAAGCCAAGCACGATCAGGAAGGCCCATTTGAATGAGAGGCCCATTTTCACGAGGCGGGCTCTCAATTTGTTTTTTTCGAGTTCAGGCTCGGGATCGACATCGATCCAGTTCGGATGGCGGGTTGGGTAGGATTGGGATGTTTTCATCGGCCGCTGTATCCCTTAAAATTTTGCTGAATGCAAATTACCGAGGCCCTCAGAGCCTTTGCTGGTCTTGTTTTCCAGCCATTCGTCCAGCGCTCCCGACCGCTCGACCGGCAAAATCAACCGTTCGTTGAATTTGTAAAAAAGTCCGTTTTTATACGGCCTTGAGCTCGCGGAATTCGGCGCTTTGCCTGCGCGAGAGTTCGATTTTCACCCCGTTCGCCATCGTTAAAATCATAAAGCCCCCGTCGGCATCCTCGACATTTGCGATGTGGTCCAGATTCACTGCATGGCTGCGACTGGCTAAAAAAAAGAGGTTTGCATTGAGGCGCTCGCGGACGCTTTTGAGCGTTCCGTTCACAGTGACTCCGCGACCATCTCCGAGCAACAGGCGGGTGTAGGCATCCGAGGCCTCCAGCACCTGAATATCACCGACACGAAGCAGCACATTTTTGACGCCGTCTCGAAAAAGCACCTTCTCTTCGCTTGAGAAAGGCCTCTCCTCGGCAGGCTGCGAAACCCGCTTGAGGCTTTCCTTCAAGCGCCGGGGATCGACAGGCTTCAGCAAATAATCCACCGCCCGCACCTCGAAAGCACGAAGCGCATGGTCAGGATGCGCCGTGATAAAAATCGCTGGTATGCCCTCCGCAGGCAGGGTTTCGAGCAGGTCGAACCCCACCTTCCCTCCACGCAATTCGACATCCAGTAGCAACACATCTGGCCGTTCTTCATTCAACGCCTTCACGGCCTGTTCAATCGTCCCGACATCGCGCACATCAGTCACACCGATTTGGGCCAGCACTTGTCTCATGCCCCGCCGCGCAGGCGGTTCGTCGTCGAGTATCAGAACCTTCATTGAAACGACCAAGGCACTCTTTCGGAGGTCGTCTTGTCAAGTGCCATCCTTGGTTTGAGCGGGATCAGTTCTATGGTTTTTCTTTAGACTTTTTCATGCGTCTGCTTGATACGCAGCAAAGCCTGCACCATTCCCTCGGCGGGTTTGGAAAACTCCAGCCCGCTGCCTTCCGGGCAGGCATCATCAATCCGTGCGCGCACACTCGCCAGGCCGACATTGTCTTTCCATTCGGCGGGGTTTGAATTTGGCGGCGCTGTGTTTCTGACGCACACAACAAGGTCACCGGCTTCCATGCGTGCGTTGAGTTCCACCCTGCCAAAGCCATCATCCACTCCATGCTTCACCGCGTTTTCCACAAGCGGCTGCAGCAGCATCGGCGGCAATAAAAATCCATCGGTATCGGCACCCGCGCTGACGCTCCATTCCAGGCCTTCCTCGTAGCGCATTTTCTCCAAGCGCAGAGTCTCGCGAACGATGTCGAGTTCCTTGGAAAATGGGATCAGCGGTTCCTTCGACAAGTCCAATGTCGTCCGCAAAAGCTGTGCAAGCGAGGTCACGCCTTCCTGCGCTGCATCCCTGTTCGAGCAGATCAGGCCATGGATCGCGTTGAGGCAATTGAAGAGAAAATGCGGATTCACTTGGGACTTGAACCGCTCCAATTCCGCAGTCTTCTGCGCGGCTACAACCTGCAGCGTTTTCTCTCGCCGCTGGGACTCCGCGCCTGCCGCGATGAGGAGCCCCGTGGTGGCAACAATCGCGATGAATGCCTCGATCTGCCAGATCGTGCCAGCCATGGAGTTCGACACAAACGGCCCGCAGCCACGACTTGTGAAGGCCGCTGCCGTGAAGACGACGAGAAGCACTGAGAGTGCGGCCGCAGGCAGCCCACGACTCAGCGCAACCCAGACTAAAAAAGGGAATGGCAAATACGCCAGCGCCTGCATGGAAGCGGTTGCGGACGGCTTTCCTTGAAAAGCCAACCACGCCGCGAGAAAGACACATGCAAGCTGGACAAGGCTCGCCGCCACATCATGAAAGCGAGTTGCCTTTGGCCAAAACCGCCCGCTTGCCATCAGCAAAACCACAGGTGCCACGACGACCGTTCCCGCTGTGTTCGTCGCCCAGTAGATGCTCGCCACAGACCACAGCCCCACCGGCGGCATCATGCCGGAAATCACAAGACAGCCTGCGCTCCAAAAACCCGCCACGCCCATGGGAATGGCCGCGCCGAGTCCCGCAAGCAGGAGCACATCCCGCGTCGAAGAGAGCCGGATATCAAGCCGCGACCTCATCAACAGAGCAGCGCCTGCCCCCACAGCCACTGTCATTCCCGCCGGAGCCAGAATCGTGAAGATCCACGGATTCCCCGCTCCAAGGCTGCTGAAAAAAAGCGGTAGAAAAATTCCCGGCAACACTTGCAGACCGAGCAGCAGAGCGAATGCCAGCGCCACACCGCCCGCTGGCCAAATCGGAGAAAACACCGCGTCGGCGTTTCCAAAAAGCTTCGCCGATCCCATGGCCGTCAAATAAACCGCTGCCGCGACAGTCGCGTTGGCCAAAATGAATTTGCCTACTTGCCTCAGTTGATAAATGGCCGACACGCGGCAGTGGATAACCTTCTGCTATAGCCATTGCAATCCCTCTTCACCTGGGCCTCCTAGTAGCAACTTCATCACGCCGAAGTCGCGAAGCGCGAAGGCGAATTCTACCTTCCTACTTCTTCCTTCTAACTTTTCTTTGCCACTCACCCCCACTTTTCAACCGCTCGACCAGCCAATTCAACCGTTCGTTGAATTGCCTGTTTACGCGTAGGGATCTCTCTCATAATTTCGGCGCTGTTATGAAAAGCACCTCTCAACACCGTATCCCCATACTCGTCATATCTACCGCATTTGGCCTTCTTTTGCCATTCCTTGTGCAAGCTGCAGTCAAACCCACCGAAGAATCCGCTCCCAAGCTTCCTGAAATTTGGCAGAAGGCTGGGCCGCGCGAGCGTCTCAAGGCCACACGCGCCGCAGAGCTCGATGCCGACCGCCTCCTTGCCGAGCGCATCTACGGGCTTCAAGTCGATTCCGAGACCACGATCGCCGATCTCGCTGCAGGCGACGATAAGATCGACAGCGCGGTCTCTGCCACACTCGTTGGCTCCATCACGACCGAGCCACCGGAATACCTCGCCGACGGCACTGTCCAAGTCGTCCGTGCCGTCAAAATCCGGGAAGTCATCAACACACTCAACACCGCCATCAAAGGCAAGGTCCTTAAGGACGGCTCGGTTCAGGCCTTGTCTAACAAGACCAAGACAAACACCGAGGTCAAAGACAGCGTCATCGATGTGATGGGCAACGCCGCTTTGCCCGGCTCCGAGGGACACCAGAAAGTCATGGCCAAGCGCGCCGCCGAGCTCGATGCCTACCGCCGCCTGGCCGCCCGCATGTTGGGCATTCAAATCGACAGCAACACGACTGTCCGAGACATGGCTTTGGAAAATGACGAACTCGTTGCCGGTCTTTCGCATGTCCTCAAAGGCGCCGCGACCACTGGCATCAAATTCAACAAGGACGACGGATCTTGCGAAGTCACGATGGCGATCAAAACAGCCGATGTTCTCCGCACCACCAAACGCATTGTTAAAGGCGAAAAAGTCACCACGACGATCAAAGATTCCATCGAGGAGAAAACCTTCTCTGAAACCGGCCGAGGCGCGATGCGCGAGGTCGCTCAAGGTGACGCCCCTGCCGCAGCAGCCACCGAGAGCGCTCCTACAAATCAGCCCACTATCGATGCTGAAGTAAAAATCTCCGGCCGTGATCCATTTTTTGAAACCACAGCCATCATCAAGGAAGTCGTCCAGAGCGGACCCGTGGTCCAGTGAAGTAGGAAGGATGAAGTAGGAAGGATGAAAACAAGACCGCCAAACGAACCGGCTCATCACCCTAAAATTAACAAAAGCGTATGGCTTTAGGCATCAATTCGGGAGCATCAAAAAAATATCCCTTCACAGCATCCGCCACCGCCTCGCGGAGAGAAACCCAGTCGTCGCCTTGCGTGACGATCGGTTCCGTCAAGCACTTCGCCACAAACCCGCCGTCCTCCTCCTGAACCACCTCGAAGATTAAATCAGCCATAACTCCACTTAAACCTACCAAAACAAAATCGCAAGCCACCATGACCTCCAAACTCCATCGCATCGTCCCTTGCACCCTCATCCTTCTTACTTCTACCTTCCTTTCCGCCTGTGCCAGCAGTCAATCTCGCCCCGTGGCAAGTTATTCCTCCGCGCTTCGCTCCTCCGACACCGAATCGAGGCAACTCGCTTCCATGAGCGACGAAGACATCGGTGACCATCCCGCAGGAAGCATTCGGAAGGAAAAAACCGCCGAATCCCAAACCACGGCCAAAAAGGGAAAAATCCAGAAGCAAGAGTCCGAAGTCACCGAGTTGGTCGAAACCGATATTACCACCGTCATCGACACCTCCAGCGCACCAACATCCGATCAAGACCTGCAGTAAAAAAGTAAGAATTCAGAAGGAGGAAGTATGAAAAAACAAATGAGATTTTTAAGATTTCCCAGCATCACAAAACTCCCGTGTCTTCTCCTCTGTGCTCTCTGTGTCCTCTGTGGTAAATTACCCGCTGCGGACGATCCTTTCAAAAAGCTCGCCAACAACCTCGCGGCAGAGTCGCCAGCTGGGCTGGTGAACATCGCTGTTGGCAGCTTCAATTACGAAAATACCGACCTCCAGTCGCCGTTCTCCTCCATGCTCCGCGACGAGCTGGAGATCGCGCTGGGTGAATCCGGGAAATTCAAGGTCGTGACCCGCGACCGCTTGGCTGACCTCCAGATGGAAGGCAAATTCCAAGGCAAGGGAATCCTGGAGCCAGGAACTGGAGTTGAAAAAGTCACCATCGAAGGCGTGAAGGGCATTATTCGTGGGCGCTTCTACGCCAGCGGCGATGAAGTCACCGTCTATGCCGAGTTGGCATGGCTTGAAGGTGGCGAGGTCAAGAAAGCCCGCATCGCCATCCCAGGTTCCCAAGTGCGCGCAAAAATCTGGCCAGATCCAGCCGATGCGGCAGCTAAGCCCATCGATGGCGTCATCAATCCCCAGAATGTCGAGCAAAGCCTCGCCAATGTGCAGGAGATCGCCAGAGACCGCCTCGCCAAAGTGCCGAGGGATTTTCCCATTGAGATTTTCACCGTCGATGGTCGCCGCGCCTATCCCGAAAAAGAAACCGTCTCCTTCCGCGTGCGCAGCGCGCGCGAGTGCCACATCGCCGTTCTCTGCCACCAGAGCGATGGCACCACCGTCGTCCTCTTTCCAAACCGCTTCTCAAGAAACACCCTTATTCCTGCGAACAAAGCCATCGACATCCCAGGCACGCACAAGAGCGGATTCGAGATTGAGATCGGCCCTCCATACGGCTCCGATGTCGTCGAAGTCATCGCCTGCACTCAACCCAGTGAACTCCACAAGACGCTCTCCCAATACGCCTCCGAAACAAGCGCGCCCGCTCCCTTCCAAGTCCTCACCCGAGGCATGGCAGTGAAAGGCATCGACTCCGCCCTCGCCGCTGCCAAAGTCGGCTCCACCGCCGCCCTGCTATGGTCCCAAGACTCCATCGTCGTTAGCACCTTCCCGAAGCCATAAAAACTTCTTCCTTCCTACTTTTTCCTTCTCACTTTCGCCGCCATGTCATCCATCATCCTCTTTGAAGAAAAAACCGTCCGTCGCACTTGGGATGCCGAGAATCAGAAATGGCTCTTCGCCATTGTTGATGTCTTGGGGATTCTTACGGGTAGCATTGATCCCGGTGCGTATTGGAGAAAGCTCAAAGAGCGACTGAAAAAAGAAGGCAACCAAACCGTGACAAATTGTAACGCTTTCAAAATTGCTGAAAACTTCATCCTTCCTACTTCTTCCTTCTAACCTGCTTCCCCATGCCTGAAGACCAAACCACCGAATGGAAAGCCGCTTGGCACGATGACCACCTCAAGGTCCTCTGTGGCCTCGCCAATGCCAAAGGCGGCCGGCTTCTCCTCGGCTACGATGATACCGGCCATACCCTCGGCGTGTCCGATTCCAAGCGCCTCCTTGAGGAACTCCCGCAAAAAATACCGCAAATCCTCGGCATCACGCCATCTATCCAACTCCTGCCCGCCAACGGCCTCGACACTCTCGAAATCCGCGTCGCCGCCTCCACCGTTCCGATTTCCCTCCGAGGCCGCTACTACCAGCGAAACGGCAGCGTCACCAAGGAACTCCAAGGCACCTCGCTCAACGAATTCCTCCTCCACAAGTCCGGCCTCACCTGGGACGCCGTCATCGAAGACCGCGCCTCCTTCGACGACATTGACCCCACAGCCATCCAGCGCTTCCTCGCCGACGCCCGCAAGACCGATCGACTTCCTGACTCCGAGACCCTGCCCATTCCCGAACTCCTCGAAAAACTCGGCCTCGCCGAAAATGGCCGCCTCAAGCGTGCCGCCATCATCCTTTTCGGAAAAGATCCCCTACGCTTCTATCCCGGAGTCAGCGTGCGCCTCGGTCGATTTCTGGACAACGACCCCGACCTCCGCTTCCACGAAATCATCGAAGACAACCTCGTCAACTCCCTGCCCGAAATCCTCGAGCGCCTCGACCGCAAGTTCTTCATCAAAACCATCCGCTTCGAAGGCCTCCACCGTTACGAGACTCCGCCCTATCCCCGTGAGGCTCTCCGCGAAGCCTTCCTGAACGCCCTCGTTCACAAGTCCTACGGTAGCGGCATCCACATCCAATGCCGCGTTTACGACACCCGCCTCACCTTGTGGAACGAAGGCAAGCTCCCCGACGACCTCCCCGCTGAAGCCCTCCTCCGCCCGCATGCCTCCAAACCACGGAATCCCCTCCTCGCAGCCGCCTGTTTCAAAGCCGGCTACATCGACGCCTGGGGCCGCGGCATTGAAAAAATGACTCACGCCTGCGAATCCGCCGGTCTGCCAACGCCGACCTTCGAATCCAACTCCGGTGGCGTCCTCGCCACATTCACCCTCCATCCCGCCTCTGTGGAACCCGTGGGGTTGAAAAACACCCCCGAAGTCGAGGGCCAGTCAGGGGCAGAGTCAGGGGCAGAGTCGGGGGCAGAGTCGGGGGCAGAGTCCAGCCTCGACCGCCTGCTAAACTATCTGGCAGAGAAACCCCATTCAAAATCCGAGATAGCTTTTCATCTGGGTCAAAAAGGGGTTACCGGTGCACTCAACCGAACCGTAAAACAGCTCTTTGAAGAAGGGCTCATTGAACGCACCATCCCCGAAAAAACCAACAGCCGTCTCCAAAAATACCGACTCACGGAAAAAGGCAGGAAGAGAAAGTCAGAAGGATGAAGGATGAAGGATGAAGTATGAAAAATGCGAATACACCTCGCCACCAGTTACTCGCCACTTCATCACGCCGTAGTCGCGCAGCGCGGAGGAGGAACGCTGCAGACGCTTTCTTCCTTCTACCTTCATACTTTCCCCTTCTGGCGCACCAGTCATCCGCTATGCATCCAGCGCAAGCTCAAGCGCACTCCAAAATTATTCCAAAAAGCAGAATCGACAGGCAAATAACTTCCTACTTCATCCTTCCTACTTTCTCCACCATGTCGTCTGAACTTCAAACAACCCCCGACTACCAGAATCTGATCGATCGGATTTCCGAGACCTACGCCGCCGGTCGTCGCCGCGCTCTCCAAGCCGTCAATTCCCAACTCCTCGAGACCTATTGGCAGATCGGGCACGATATTGTCGAATTCGAGCAAGGCGGCAAGGTTCGTGCCGACTACGGCACGGCGCTCCTCCGCGACCTCACTCGACGGCACGGGAAAGGCTTCAGTCGTAGCAACCTCATCTACATGAGGCTCCTTTATCGGAATACTCAATAAGTCAGAAGCCTTCCGACTTATTGATTTGGTCGCACTATGTCGAGTTGAGCTCCAAGCCACGCGCTTCATACTTCTTCCTTCATACTTCTCACTTTTAACTTTCTCTCTCCGTGCCAAAGCCCAAAAAAATCCAGATTCGTAATAGCACTGCAGAATTTCTGATCTTCACCGCACAAGCCGGGGAAAAGGGCATCGAAGTCCGCGTGGAGGATCAAACCGTTTGGCTTAGCCAGAAGCTCATGGCCGCGCTTTTTGAAGTGAGTATCCCTACCATTAACGAGCACCTGGCCAATCTTTACAAACACTGCGAAATTGAGGCCACTGCAACTCTTCGGAAATTCCGAATAGTTCAAACCGAAGGCTCCCGCCAAGTGGGGCGCGATGTGGATTTTTACAATCTCGACGCCATTATTGCCGTTGGATTTCGCGTGCACTCCCTTCGCGCCACCCAGTTTCGCCAGTGGGCTACCGGAATACTCCGCGACTTCGCAATCAGAGGCTATGTCATCGACAAGGAGCGCTTGAAGAACGGGGCGATTTTCAATGAAGCCTACTTTGACAACTTGCTCGCCGAAATCCGGGAAATCCGTGCCAGCGAGCGGCGATTTTACCAGAAGATCACGGACATTTATGCCACAGCCTTGGATTACAGCCCCGAGGCAGAGTCAACGCAGGTTTTCTTCGCAGCAGTTCAGAACAAGTTGCACTTCGCCATTCACGGCCATACGGCCGCCGAGTTGATTGTAAATCGAGCGGATAGCACCAAAGAAAAGATGGGCCTCACCACATGGCGCAACGCGCCGAAGGGCAAAATCCTCAAGCCCGATGTCGTAGTGGCTAAAAACTACCTCACCGAGAAAGAACTCAAAGCCCTCGACCGCATCGCCACCATGTATCTCGATTATGCCGAGGACCAAGCCGAGCGGCGCATACCCATGACGATGGCAGACTGGGAGCAAAAGTTAAACGCCTTCCTCCAGTTCAACCAACGCGACCTTCTCGACCATCCTGGAAAAGTTACGGCCGAGATCGCAAAGTCTTTTGCCGAATCCGAATTCGAGAAATACCGCATCATCCAAGACCACCTCTTCGAGTCCGACTTCGACCGCATCATCAAGCAACTACCGAACTCCGGCGACCAGCCATGATTTCTTCCTTCTGCCTTTCAGTCCCTCGCCACCAGTTACTCGCGACTCGTCACAGCGCCGCAGGCGCTTTCCGCCTCCATGTTTCATACTTTCCCCATCTGGCGCTTTCTTCCTTCATACTTCTTACTTTTTCCTTTCTTCTTCACGCCTCGCCGCCGAAGGAGGCGCTATTGATTGCGAACGGGAAATACTCGCACTTCGCGGGCTTGGCGCATCCAAGCCCCGATGCAGCAAAGTTAAGCGCGGCACTGGAGCAACTTGGCTTCCGCGTGCGAGTAGTGCGCGACGGGAATCGCGAGCAGATGCTGGATGCCATCAGCGAGTTTGAGCGAGGGCTGCGCAATACGGGCGCGATTGCGTTTTTCCATTACGGGGGGCACGGCGTTCAAGTGGATGGCAAAAACTACCTGCTTCCAGCGGATGCTGACATCCCCGACGAGCGGCGAGTAGCCACGCGTGCGGTGGCGCTGGATGAGGTAATGACAGCGATGGATGCCGCCGCAGCGAGGGCAAGCATTATTGTGATCGACGCTTGCCGTGACAACCCGCTGCCTGCCGGAAGCGGTCGCAATCTCGCTCGCGGTCTCTCGGTGGTGGGAATGAAGCCGAAAAACTCGATGGTGATCTACGCGGCAGAGGCTGGAAGCAAGGCTCTGGACGGGCTCTTCACCCCGATCCTGGCCAGTTCGCTCCAGCAAAAAGGGCGTAGCATCAACCAAATCATGATGAGCGTGCGTAGCGATGTGTATGCGAAGTCGAGCGGCCAGCAGACGCCCGGCGAATACAATCAGCTTTTTGAGGAGTTGTTCTTGGGTGAACCGGTAGGAGACGATCTGGCACCAGAGAAGATTTTCGAGGCGAAGCCTTCGCCGACGCCGTTTGTCGCGCCAGCACCAGTGACGAAGGATGACATGGTTCTTGTAGAAGGCGGCACGCTGCCGGATGCGTCAAAATTGGCAGGAAAGTCTGTGAAGTCATTTTACATCGGCCGCACGGAGGTAACATGGCTGGAGTGGAAGAAGGTGAGAAAATGGGCGGCTGACCGTGGCTATGACATCGGGAATGTGGGGGCGGGGAGCGGCAACGATCACCCAGTGCGGGATGTAAGTTGGTATGACTGCGTAAAGTGGTGCAATGCGCGGAGCGAGATGGAAGGGCTGGAACCGGTCTACCAAGTCAAGGGTAAGGTGTATCGGAGCGGAAAGCATTTTGGAAATATTCCAGAAGAGGCAATGGAACTCCAAAAGGTTGTTGAGGGCGAGGAGAATGGTAAAGAGGGACCGAGTGTTGTGACGCAGAGTGTTAGCGCCAATGGCTATCGATTGCCGAGCTCGGCGGAATGGAGGTGGGCGGCACGAGGAGGGGTGAAAAGTCGAGGATACAAATACAGCGGGAGCGATGATTTGAATGCGGTGGGGTGGTTTCGCGGAAATTCGAAGGGGGCGGAAGAGGACCTTGGTAGCAGGCTGGGAAAAATTACAGCGGATGAATTTCTAGACCAATTAGGCACTTGGCCAGTGGCTCAAAAAGCGCGAAATGAACTTGGTCTCTGCGACATGAGTGGAAATGTGTGGGAGTTGTGCTCGGATGTTTCCACGAATTTCTCCGGTAACGCGGACATCTTCGGCGGCAGTTGGTGGGACGAGATTGAGTGCTGCAATGTTGAGGAAAAGTTCTTCACCTACATCCGCTCCACTGGCGAGCACCGTCCAGACACGGGATTCCGTCTTGCCCGCATTTTATGAACTTTGGTAACTAAATAATAAGCAGAAGGATGAAGAAAAAAGTAAAAAAACTAATATTGGCTGGGTGTGCAATGAAGGTCAACCAATTCCACTGCTTGAGACTCTTCTGAAACCCCAAAACTGGTTTGTTAAAAGTGATCTCTATTAAGAACTATGAAAAGCAAAATTCAAAAAAATCTACTTTACATGCATATAAAAATGCATGTGTGCATATTGCTTTTTATGCCATTTGTTGCGCTGGGGGAAACCTTGAAAGAATTAGAAGCAAAAGCGCAAGCTGGAGATGGAGAAGCTCAGTTTAAATTGGGGGTGCGTTACAGCACTGGAGATGGAGTAGATAAAAATCCCCCCAAGGCGGTTTATTTCTGGCAGCTTGCTTCAGAAAAGGGAAGTGCTAATGCTCAAAACAACTTAGCTTTCGCTTACTATGAAGGAATCGGCATAGAGAAAAATCCTAAAAAAGCTTTTGAACTATGGCGTAAAGCAGCTGAGAAGGGGGATCCGACTCATGTTAACAACCTAGCTTTTGCTTATCGTGATGGAATTGGAACGGAAATAAATACAAAAAAGGCTTATGCTTTATGGCTTAAAAATGCTGAGGAAGGACATGCCGGATCTCAAAATATGGTCGCTTTCGCTTATGAAGAAGGGATCGGTATAGAGAAAAATCCTGACTTAGCAAAAAAATGGTTTTACAGAGCTGCTGAAAACGGAAATATCTCAGCAATAAAAACACTGGCAGTTTCTTACGAACTAGGAACTTTATTTATAAAAGACCTTCAAAAATCTTTTGAATTTAAGTTAAAAGCAGCCGAACTTGGAGATGTAGAATCACAGGAACAAGTTGCCGATGCTTATGAAGATGGAGCCGGCGTGGAAAAGAATTTGCAAGAAGCAATAAAATGGCACGATAAAGCATTTCAGCAGATTTTGAAGTTCGCTGAGAATGGCGAATCTGAATTCCAATTCAAACTTGCTAATAAATACTTATACGGTCGAGATGGGATTGAGAAAAACTTAAAAAAAGGCTTCGATTGGCTTAGAAAAGCCGCTGAAGCAGGCAACATTGATGCGCAAGCACAACTCGGTCGTTTACATGGGGAAATTTCTGCTGTTTATCCACTAAGTGACTCATCCTATATAAATCCCCAAGAAGCTCAAAAATGGCTTTTTAAAGCTGCAGAAGCGGGTTCATCTGATGCCCAAAGATACTTGGGTGCTAGTTTTGAATATGGCAGAGATGGTTTCGAAAAAAACATCAAAGAAGCAATAAAATGGTATCGAAAAGCCGGAGAAAACGGTGACCAAGTTTCTCTGATGAATGCAAAAGAGCTGGAGGGGCACGTAGAAGCGGCAAGTGACAAATCGTTTGATAAAATTATAAATAATGAGAGAGCAGATGTTTCAAAAACTTCCAGCCAAGCTAAAATTGCACTTTTAATTGCAAACAGCAAATATTCCCAATTCGGAGGACTTGCAAACACCGATTCCGATGCACAGAAGCTGGCGAAGGTTCTGAATTCCCTTGGATTTCAAGTATCGATCCTGAAAAATGCATCGAAAGAGGAAATGCTTGATGCTTTGAAGGTTTTCGAGGCAAAAGTGCGTGGAACTAATGCCATCGCGTTTTTTCACTATGGCGGCCACGGGGTGCAAGTGGAAGGAAAGAATTATTTTATTCCGGCGGATGCGGAGATTCCAGACGAGCGGCGTGTATCCACCCGCGCGGTGGACTTGGACGAAGTGATCGCAGTCCTCGACTCGGCAAAACCCAAGGCCAGTGTGCTGGTGGTCGATGCCTGCCGACATAATCCACTCCCCGCCACCGCTACCCGGTCAGCTACGCGTGGCCTTGCCGTAGTAGGTCGCAAACCGAAAAACTCGGTCATCATCTACGCGGCAGAAGCCGGCAACGAGGCGTTCGATGGTTTATTCACGCCAATCCTTGCCGAAAACCTTCAAGAGCACAGCGACAAGTCTCTCAATCAAATCATGCAAAAAGTCCGCGCGGAGGTTTTTGAGCGCAGCAAAGGAGCGCAAACTCCCGGCGAGTATAACCAACTTTTCGAGGATTTGTTTTTTTCAAAAAATTAGTTATTTTTGTTAAAAATATCTTTAAATAACTTGTATGGATTTTGATGTGCATCTTAAAGGTATCCCGATTGGAATGATCTCCAGTATCCAGTGCAATAGCTCGGAGCAAGCTCAGCGCCATGTCTTTGGTGGTGTTCCTTGCGAAATGCAAATTTTTGAGAAACAAATCCAAAATTTTAAATACCCCTTATTTGTTTTGTCTTATATCAAGATTAATGACCCAAATAAAGGACTTGGGACGATGGCCATGAAAAAGTTTCATCAGTGGGCACAAATGCAAGGCATGTTTTTTGGCATTCTAAAAATCGGAATTGAGGGAGATGACTATGACACGGAATTTCCAAGAAAAGTAAGATTCTTTGAACGCGTCGGCTGGAAATGTTTACAGACGCCAAAAATCAAGAATCTTTCATCAGAATGGAAATACGGTTCTGATCCAACTGACCAATGGATGTATTGTAATTTGGAAGAATTTCCTATTGAAGATAATAACATTAAGTTTATTGCAAAAAATGATTTGTTTTTTAAAATTTATGATGAAAACCGCAGGGGGAATGGCGATTTATGTCATTGAGGAGTAGAGTATAAAACGGGTGAAAATCTGCGAAAAATGAACATGGTTTTGAACCGCATTCCCCTCCAATCAGTTATGAAAATGGCTGTCAGCGGAATTTTTTTCTTTGTCATTTGCCTTTTTCCAGCCTGCGAACAAAAACCAAACGCTTCCGAGACAAGGGAATTGGAAAAAGCCAGTTCGATTCAAAATGTGGAGCATTTTCAAAAGCTCCATCGTGCCACGGCTGATTGGTTTCGCGTCCTGGATTCGGTTTCGCCCTATACTTTGGAAATTCAAGAAGCTCTGCTCTCTGGCGATGATTCTCCTCGTCTATTGATTGCCGATCTTTTGGATATTTCCAAAAACGGCGAAGAAATCATCGCCTCATTCGGCAATGAGTGGATCGAGACTGAGCCCCGTTTCCGTTTGAGAATGACACCGGAACAAGCCAAGGAAATCGTGAAAGTCGTTCCTGAAGAGGATCGTTTGGGGGCCAGCTTTGTCTTGGCATTTCGCCCGGAGTCTGTCACTCGGCCCATTCTCAGGCTCGATGCCGAAAAGCGCGACGAGTATGCCGAAGTCGAAGTTCAAAACTCCCGAGCCATCATTATCACGGGAGACTGCATCGCCTGGCAGTATCTCGGCACGAATGGAATCAACATGTCGGATTTTCTCGAAAGCCAAACAAAATGATCATGAAAAAACTCATTCTCACTTCATCCTTCCTCCTTCTGACTTCTTACTTTGCACCCGCCCGTCATCTGAGTTGAAAAAAACCGATTGGAAAATCTCACATGATCTCACATAATCTCACATGGAAAAGCAAGCTGTCATGTTAGATTTTCGAACAAGTCGATTGAGCCGGAGGCTGGAGTTGGATGCAAGTCTGGCGGAGCGCGTTTATGCCATGATTGCGGAGATCGATGGGGTGAAGAATGGTTGGCGTCTGGCGGGTCGGCTACAGGCTCGCACTTTGGAACGCTTGGTCCGTTCGGTGATCGTGACTTCGACAGGTGCTTCAAACCGTATTGAGGGAAACAAGTTGAGCGATGCGCAAGTGGAGGCGTTGTATAGCCAACTGCGCATTAAAAAATTCCGCACTCGCGACCAACAGGAGGTCGCTGGTTATCTGGAGGTGCTGGAGTCTGTTTTTCAGAACCACCGGGAAATGAGCGTGGGCGAGTCTTTGATTTTGCAACTGCATCGGGACATGTTGCGCCACAGCGAGAAGGATGAACGGCATGCTGGCATTTACAAGTTTGGGCCGAATCGCGTGGAGGCGAAGGATGCCAAAGGCCAAGTCGTGGGAATCATCTTTGATCCCACCCCGCCGCATTTGGTTCCCAAGGAAATGCAGGAACTCGTGGAATGGTATGGCTGGGCCAGCGAAGAGAAATTTCGTCACCCGTTGATCCTTGCAGCCAATTTTCTTTTTGAGTATCTGGCCATTCATCCCTTTCAAGATGGCAATGGGCGCACAAGTCGTCTGCTGGCCAATCTGATCCTGCTTCGGGAGGGCTACGAATTTGCGGAAGTCGTGTCCCACGAAAAGTGCATCGAAGCGCGCAAGGCGGATTATTATCTGGCTCTGAACAGGACACAGCGAAGTTGGAAAACGGCGCGCGAGGATCTCTCGGAGTGGCTGGTTTTTTTCCTGGAAATCGTCCGCGAGCAGGCGAGGGGAGCAATTCGCATCCTTGCCGATGATGGATCGGAAAACTTGCTCTCCGAGAAGCAATGGGAACTCTGGAACTGGGCTCGCGCCACAGGGGACTTCAGTCGCAAGACGGCTGTGGAATCTCTCCATATGCCGCCGCGAACAGTCGAAAGTGCCATCAAAAAACTTTTGGACCTCAAAAAAATCGAACGCTTCGGTGAAGGAAGGGCCACCAGATATCGTCTGAAAGCGGCGTCCATCAACGACAGCAAATTAACGGAATAAACCCATGAAAACTCAAGCCAAATGCCCGGCGCCAGAGATCGATTACACACCCGGGGACTTCTGGTTGAAATTCGCATTCGCGCCAGAGTATCTGGCGAAAACGATCACCGAACCAAGTTCGGGGAAAACGCCGGTGAAAACGCCGGTCAAAATTCTGCAACTCCTCCTAACTAACAAGTCACATCATTCTACAGGAAAGAATAAACCACGGATTACCCGGATGAACACGGATACGAAGAAATGGCCACGAGTGCATTCGCTACGCGAATGGGGCAGGGTAAAACAAAAACTCTGCAAGCAGGCTTGCAAGATTTTTGCTTTTTTCTGCCAATCCCAGCTTGATGGGATCATCCGTGCCCATCTACGAGATCCGTGGTTAGTTCTTCTCCAACCGCGCCCCGCCCGTGGGTTGCTGAAAGAAAAGCCGGACCTGAGTTTGGCGGAACTTGCCGTGCTTCTGGGCAAATCAGTAAGCGCTATTGAACGCGCAACCGCCAAGCTGGTGAAAGCGGGCGAACTCCGACGCATAGGCCCCGACAAAGGTGGACACTGGGAAGTTGGAGGAAAGTCAGAAGGATGAAGGAAAATGTATGAAAACACACCACGCTTCAGCAGTAGCTCAGAGCAGCATCGGCCAAATAAAAAAACCATGAAAAAACTCATTCTCAACCTCTGTGTTCTCTGTGTCCTCTGTGGTCAAATCCAAGCCGCCAGCGTCGAAGCCGAAGGCCGTGCGCCAGGCGACATGAAAACCGCTCGCGAGCAGGCGCTGGCCGATGCCTTGCGCGAAGCCGTGCGCGTCGGAACAGGCGTCGATGTCTTAAGCTCCACAGGCGTGTCGGATTTTACCTTGGATTACGACCGCATCCTCAGCTCCGCCTTTGGGCATGTGAAGAGCTACAAGGTCATCAGCTCCGGGCTCGGCAAGGATCAGATTTACACGGTCAAAGTGAAGGCCGAGGTGGAGAAGGGCGCTCCGGGTGCCAAGAACACGCTCGCCCTGCGCCAGATCGTTCTCCTTAAAGGCTCGCCGCGTGTGTCGATTGCTGTGCAGGAGCAGATCGATGGCGCTCCCGCACCGACCAAATACGCCCAAGGCATTATGGAGCAGACAGCGAGAGAGTTGCAATTCAACCTCGTGGATGTCGGCACCGCGAGCGGGCAGGAGAGCAAGATGGCCGCGCGCGATGCCATCCTCGGCAACGATAAAAACGCCAAGCTCCGTAGTGCAGGCATCTCGCAGAAGAGCGACTTCTTGATCGAAGGCAACATCGTGGCGCGCTATGTCGGCAAGCAAAGCTTCTACGGCAGCCTGCCCCAGCATGTGTTCTCCGTCGGCGGCGAACTCCGCGCCATCCGCCCCGAAACCGGCGAAGTCGTCGCCGTCGCCGCATTGCCCGGCACCGAGAATGTGGAAAGCGACCTCGACTCCAAGGAAATGGCCGCGCGTGATGTCATTCAGAAAGTCCTCAGCACGGCAGGCAAGAACGACGGCACCCCGCCGCTCTTCAACAAAATCCTCGCCCGCTGGGTCACCGAAACCGACCTCGGAGCCATGAAACGCTTGGAGTTCACAGGCATCAGCTCCGAAGACTTCCAAAAAATCCAAACCGACTTCGCCGACACGGAAAAAATCAGCGCCGTCTGGCCCCGCGAGTTCGACTCGCAAGGCATCAGCGTCCTGGATGTCGAAACCCGCCTCGACAACATCGGCCTAGGCCAAGAAGTCACCAAAGCCACCAGCGGTCGCGCAAAACTCGACCGCAGCACCGAAAACCTCCTCGCCTTCAACGCCAGCGGCGCAGGCGCTACAGCGCCCGCCGCCCAAGGCGACTCAAAAAGCGATGACAAGCCCTGGTGGAAGGTGTGGTGAAGATGAGCGCATGAGCCGCTCTGTTCTCTTGTGGCTTTAGACAACCAGCTCAAAGGCTTCTCTTGGAGAAAGAATCTTGACCACTCCTCGTGTTTTTTCCGGATAGTGGCGCTCATTGCCAGTCACGAGAATTTTCGACTCAGTCGCAGCGGCTACCTCGAGAAATTTGGTATCCGAGGCATCGCTTGCTTCGAGCCCTTGAATTGGCATCGCCACAAGATGGGTTTGAAAAGGCATAATCTCCCAAAACGCCGCGACATCGGCCGCTTTGAATGAAAACCTCGGACGAGCAAGCACCTCCCTGTATTCGCACAGGATTCTGTCATCGAATGCGATGGCCACCCTTTGTGCAAGGATCGCGTCAATCAACCGCCCGGGCGGCCCCTTTGCAGAGAGAAGCCCGGAAACCAGCACATTGGTATCCAGAACCCAATCCCGCCGTAAGATCATTTCGCGCTTTTTCGCACCGCCTGGATTTCTTTCTCAATCTCCTCAGCCGAAAGCGAATCAACGCCCGCCTCACCAGCTCCGGAACGCAAGTTTCGCACGGCGCGCCGAGCCTTTGAAAACGCGATCTCCTGCAAATCCTCCAGCAAGGATTCCGGGGAAGTCGGCGTTAAAATCGCCATCGGCCGGCCATCCCGCGTCACAACCATGGTTCCCTCTGAGACCACCCTGGACAAAACCACGCCGGGTTTGGAACTCAATTCTCTCGAAGCGATCAGTTGCATAGGCACACCATTTGCACAACAAATGCCAGAAGTAAACAAAATTTCAACCGGAGTCAATGCCACCACGCGCTTCCGCCCTGTGAGAGTGTCTCGAAACTTGCGGCTCGCTGCCAGCGTCGAAGATCCAGTCGCGAGGACGCGCAAATGAGGGAAGGCATCTGTCGCAATTTTCAAAATTCGGCTCGGATCGGACAGTTGGTGGACCTCGTCGAGAACCACCAGCGGTTTGCGCACCGACTTGAAAAACGCCTTGGGATCCTCCAACCGCCACACCTTCCCAGGAATTTAGTGACTCGTAGTTTCTGAACTGCGATTTGCCGGGTTTTGCCATTGGTTGCCCGGTGTGATACTCCGTGAGGACTAAAATTCTCGTATTTTGAAAACTGTCATCCATTGGTTCCGCCGCGACCTTCGCCTCACGGACAACACCGCTCTTCACGCTGCTGCAGTCACGGGCGCGCAAGTTGTTCCAGTTTATATTTTGAGCGACTGGAAGACGAACCATCGTTGGACGGGGGCGCACCGCCAGCACTTCCTTTGCGGTTGCCTGCGCTCGCTGGATGCGAATCTTCAAGCTGTCGGTTCGGGCTTGATTCTTCGTCAGGGCGATGCGCTGGCCGAGCTTGAAAAACTTGCCGTCGAGACTCGCGCTGAAGCGATTTTTTTCAATCGCGATCCGGATCCCTTTGGACGTGCTGTGGAGGAGAAATTGGAGAAAATGGGGCAGATCTTGGGCATTGCAATCAAGCCTTTCAAGGATGTCGCCATTCACGAGCGGCGCGAGGTTCTGACTGGCTCCGGCGACACATTTCGTGTCTTCACTCCTTATTCCAAAGCCTGGGAGAAGTTACCGAAACCGCCTGTTGCAGCCCGCATCAAGAGCCTCGCATCACCAGTCGGTGTCGCCTCCCTGCCGCTTCCTGACAACTCGTTCTGGGATTTGCCGTCTGCTGCTGGAGGTGTTCTTGAGGCCGGTGAAAAGGCCGCGCGCTTACGCATGAAGGACTTTTTGGGTCAGAGAATTTCCCGCTATGGCGAAACACGCGATCTACCGGCTGGCGGGGGCACATCACGGCTCTCGCAAGACCTGCGCTATGGCTTGCTTTCGATCCGTGAACTGCATCAGGAGTGCCTGAATAAAGCGGATTCGCTGGATGCCCAAGGGCGCGGCAGCGTGATGAAATACATCGCCGAACTCATCTGGCGCGAATTCTATATGCAGATCCTCTGGAATTTCCCCAAGGTCTTGGAGCTTGAGTTCAACCCGAAATACCGGGGTATGGTGTGGCCTGGCCAAATAAGCAATCTGGAGCGGTGGAAGAATGGCGAGACGGGATTTCCGATCGTGGACGCTGCCATGCGCGAACTTCGCGAGACGGGATTCATGCACAACCGCACTCGAATGATCGCCGCCATGTTTTTGACGAAGGACCTCCACCTCGACTGGCGTCATGGTGAGTCCTATTTCATGCAAATGCTCACCGACGGCGAGATCGCGAGCAACAATGGCGGTTGGCAGTGGAGCGCGGGGACAGGGGCCGATGCCGCGCCTTATTTCCGTATTCAAAACCCATGGAGTCAGACGAAGCGCTTCGATGCCGATGGCGTTTATATCAAGCTATGGATTCCCGAGCTTCGCGATGTCGACCCCGTAAAATTCCAAGATCCTCCGGCACCGGGTCTGCGTCTTGCCAAGGGCTACCCTGCTCCGATTGTGGATCACTCAACGGCACGGGACATCACTTTGGATTTGTTCAAGGCCACGAAGCCTTAATTGCCGATGTCTGAAGCATTGCCCATCTATGACCTCGATGAAGAAATCATCGCCGCCCTCTCGCGTGGCAACCGGCTCATTTTACAGGCACCGACCGGTTCGGGTAAATCCACGCAGGTGCCACAGATTCTCCTCGATGCCGGCATTCTGGGCGGCGGGCGCTGTGTGATCCTGCAACCGCGCCGTCTGGCCGCTCGCATGCTGGCTACCCGTGTGGCCTCCGAGCGTTCGGTTCGCCTTGGCGGTGAGGTGGGCTACCAAATCCGCCTCGACAATGTTTCCTCGAAAGAAACGAAAATCCTGTTCGTTACCGAAGGCATTCTTCTTCGTCAGATGCTTGCCGACCCCCAACTGCGCGGGATTTCCACTTTGGTCTTTGATGAATTCCATGAGCGTCACATCTATGGCGACATCACTCTCGCGCGGGCTCTCGATCTGCAGGACACAGTCCGGCCCGACCTGAAAATCGTCGTCATGTCGGCAACTCTCGATGGCGCGGAGCTCCAGCAATACCTCAAGCCTGCGGAAATCCTGACATCCGAGGGACGCATGTTTCCGGTTGAAATCAGCCATCTCTCGCATGATCCGAAAGACGATCCCGTCTGGGAAACAGCGACGGATGCCGTTGCGGAGCACTTTGAGAACACCGAGGGCGATGTGCTCGTCTTCATGCCCGGGGCTTATGAAATCCAACGCACCATCCGTGAGCTGCAGGGGCGCCTGGGTGGGCGCTGTGCCGTGTTGCCTCTGCATGGAGAGCTCCCCGCCGCTGAGCAGGACCGTGCTGTGAGCCGTTCTCATGGCCGAAAGGTGATCGTTTCCACCAATGTCGCAGAGACCTCGCTGACGATTGATGGCGTCACTCTCGTCGTGGACTCTGGCTTGGCCCGCGTGGCGCGCTACGATCCGAATCGCGGCATCAATACGCTTCTCATCGAAAAAATCAGCGCGGCATCGGCAGCCCAGCGCTCAGGCCGCGCGGGGCGCACAGCCCCTGGACTCTGCGTGCGTCTCTGGACCGAGCGTGACCACACTCGCCGCCCGCTCCGCGAACTCTCCGAAATCAAACGCCTCGACCTCGCTGAAACCATCCTTAGCCTCAAAGCCGCCGGAGTACGGGATTTGCAGGCATTCCGCTGGATCGAGCCTCCTGAGCCGCAAGCTCTCGCCCGAGCAGAGACCCTGCTTCGCGATCTCGGTGCCTTGGATGGCGCAGGTGAGATCACAACCATTGGTCGCCGGATGCTGAATTTCCCCGTCCATCCTCGCTATGCCCGCATGTTCATTGCAGCGGAGGAGCTTTGCTGTGTGCGGTCGGCGGCACTTATTGCCGCTCTCACGCAGACGCGATCGATGCTGCTGAGGGTGGATAAAAAAACAGAGGACGAGCGTGCGGAGATCTTCAGCGGTGGGACATCGGACTTTCTAGTTCTCATGCGTGTCTTCGAGTGGGCGCGTGCCCGCGATTTTCGGATGAATGAATGCCGCACTCTTGGCATCCACGCCGACTCCGCCCGGCAGGTGTCGAAGCTCTTTGAGCAGTTCCTCGACATTGCGCACGCCGAAGCTCTGCTTCTCGAGGACACCCCGCCGAACGACTCAGATATCGCAAAGTGCGTGCTTGCTGGCTTTGCTGATCAAGTGGCCGTGCGTCGTGGCATGGGCACACTCGTCTGCGACATCGTTCACGGCCGAAGGGGTCTTCTCGCCCGCCAAAGTGTGGCCAGCGAGAGTTCCCTGCTCGTTGCCGCCGAGATAGCTGAAATCGAGGGACGCGATGGCGATGCCCGCGTTCTTCTTAGCCTCGCCACGGAAATCCAGGAGTCTTGGTTGCGTGAGATGTTCCCGCAGGATTTCTCGGAAAAGGCGGAGCATTTTTTTGACAAAAGCCAGAACCGTGTGGTGGTGCGGCGGGCGAAGGTCTTCCGCGACCTGATCCTTGAAAACCGCGACCGTGATGCCGAACCGGGCCCCGCTGCCTCTTCATGCCTTGCCGATCAGGTGCTCGCGAGCGCTTTGCGTCTCAATGGCTGGGACGATGCCGTGGAGCAGTGGATTCACCGCGTTAACCTCCTGTCGCGTCTCTGTCCCGAGCAAAACCTGCCGCCGATGGGCGTGGAGGAGCGACATCACATCATTCTCTTGGTCTGCGATGGTGCTGTCTGCTACCGCGATATCAAAGACGCAGCCGTTTTGCCCCATGCGAAGTCACTCCTCACTTGGGTGCAGCAGCAATTCGTCGAAAAGCACGCCCCCGAGCGCATCGAACTTCCCGGCGGTCGCAGGGCGAAGGTGACTTACGCCGAGACGGCGGATCCCTTTCTCTCGGCAAGAATCCAAGATTTCTACGGTGTGACAGATGACATCAAAATCGCACTCAGTCGCCACGCACTGACGCTTCACATCCTCGCGCCGAGCCATCGACCGGTTCAAGTGACGCGCAGCCTGAAATCTTTTTGGACTGAAACCTATCCCGCGCTGAAACAACAGCTCCAGCGCCAGTATCCGAAGCACGAGTGGCGCTGAGGTTTCAGTTGCCCAAGATACTTTGATTTGCCGCCATGGCTCCTGCGGTGCTGAGGAGCAGAAATTGCGTCAGGCTCACTGGGCCGCTGGATTCCATGAGCGTACCTTCGGTGGTGCGTTTTTGCGAAAGCACGATCGGAGGGAGGTGCTTGGCGATGGTCTCGGCCTTTGGCAACTTGGAGACATCGATGCGATTTTTCAAATCAGGCATCATGGCCGCTCCAAAACGAATGACCGGCACGAAGGAGCTATAGACCCGAGTGAACACAGTGGGCGTGTCGATGTAGCCGAAGGCTTCGTTGGCGGATTGAAACGCTGGCCCAGCATCCTTGAAATCCGCCGCATCCCTCAGCGTGCCTCCGTTCGTTTTGAGATCTCCCGCTTGCAGGAGTGCCTCGGGATTCATCCCCAATAGGAGAAATCCATTGCTCTGCGCCACCGATAAAGAGGTGTAGCCAGTCGGGAATGAGTAAACGGTATTTCCCTTCAAATCCTGACGAATCGCGCCGGGCAAGTTGCCAATCGTCTGCGCCAGAAAATCACTCGAGCGCGCCTCGTCCTTCACTGTCACAGCCACCAGCGGGGTGGGGGTCATGCTGTTATCAGGCCAGTTGGCGATGAGAGCACACTCGGGGCCGTAAAATTGAGCTGCAGCCTCGGCCAACGGACCTCCAATGGCTGCGACTCGGGGATACGCATCAGCCAAGCCCTCCAGCAAGCTGGGAATGGCCGCGAAATTAAAAACGAAATCAAAATAGACCGTCGTCCCTTTTGTGGTCAGCTCCATGGCGGGATGCGTGAGCTTGGGCAGGGATTCCGGCTTTGATGGACGTAAAACGAAGATGGCATCGCGCAGGAGGCGTCCATCGATCTTGAGAATACCTCCCACGGCTTCGGCGGACTTGAGTTCCTCGAACTGCGAGGGCACTTGATTCAGTCCGAGCGACTGGCCGGCGGCAAGCAGCGAGTCCACTGCCTTTTCAGGCTCAAAGTAAAAGAATAGCTCTGGATCCACTGGCAATTGCGTGAGGACTTTTGTGAAGCGTGGATTTGTCTTTAGCGAGGTCAGCGGCGCGTTTCCCGATGCCCGGTCGAGGGCGGTTTTTATTTGTTCAAGGCTGGTGGAAAGAAATCCCCAGCGCCCGGCAGCGGCGGAGTAGAGTGTGAGATCGCCATGTCGCGTCGCCAGAATCTCCAAGCCGTTGTGGGTTTCGCTCGTCGGCTGCTGATCCGGCTCAGGAAGCTCCTTGCGAAGTTGGACGATGGCTTTGTCGTAGTCTTTTCGATTCCCCCAGAATTGAAAGCCGAGCAAACCTTGCGCGCGCTGGCCCTCGGCCGTTGTGGCAGCGAGGAAAATGTTGCCAGGTTTGAGTCCAACCAAGACGCCGCTGTTCTCGCCGACGGATGGCGAATCCTTTAATTTTTTCAACGGCAACTCCAAAAAGGCCTGCATCTCCGGCTCGGCAGCGATTTGGGCCAGCGCCGTGCCGATCCACCGAAAACCAGTCCGCGGGATGTTCGGGATATTAACAAAAACAACGGTATCCTCGGGCGCCAAGGCCGCAGCCTGAGACTCTCCGCCAGAGCGTTTGAACAACACAACGCCGACAAGGATCAGGATGGCCGCAATAACAAGGCCGATGATTATTTTTTTCATGGGGCGATCAACTAAGCCCAAAACGATTGACACGGCAAGGCACCGGTCACAGATTGCGCCTCTATGGATACCACTAAATTCAACAAATACCTCCAGCCCGCCCGCGATAGCTACAATCGGGAAAATCTTCGCCTCCTCTCGGATGTCTGCCTTTATCTTGGTTTTATATCGATCATTGCCTCGGTAGCCACGTGGTTCACCGCTTCCCGCGAGAACCGCGCCTACGGTGAGCGTTTCGGGATTTTCATCGGCCTTTGGGTCCCGAGCTTCTTCATTCTCTCAAACCGTCTCAGCCGCAAGGCCGACGAGTTGGTGGAAGTGGTTTTAGAGGACGAGTAAAAACGCTCGCCACTTGCCCAAGAGAGCGAACCGGCCACCCCGGTTCGCTTTTTTTTGAAAAAAAATAACGCCCCCCACTTGAATTCACTCCACGCGGATGTATTTTTTGCCTTCATGAAAAAGACATGGCTTATCCCGCTGCTCTGTCTCCCGGCGGTCACCGCACCGGCTGCAGAGCCTGCTCAATCTCAAGTTGCCTCACTGCCAAGCGCCTTGCGGCAGTTGAGCGATTCTTTTGCGGCGGTCTTTGAAAAAGCCGCCCCCTCCGTGGTCGTAATCGAGGCCAAGCAAGCTGGTGAAAACCCCGTCTCAGGCCTGCCCGGCGGGTTGGAATTCTTTTTCCGGGGCCCGAATGGCGCGCCTTATCGCGTCGTTCCCGAGTCGAATGCCAACCCCGATACCCCGCCGAATATCGGCTCGGGCTTCATCTTCACCAAAGACGGCCACATCATTACAAACAACCATGTCGTCGCCGACGCCAGCGCGATCAGCGTGAAGCTCCGCGATGGACGACGCTTCGACGCTGAAATCATCGGCGCCGACGAGCGCAGCGACATCGCAGTGATCAAAATTAGCGCCCCGAATTTGAATGTGGCCTCGCTCGGCGACAGCGATGCTGTGCGCGTGGGCGAACTCGCCTTCGCCATTGGAACCCCCATGGAGCTGCCCTACACCTTCACCTCGGGCATCATCAGCGCCAAAGGCCGCACACTCGCACTCGGCGGCTATTACGACGAGTTCATTCAGACCGATGCCTCAATCAATCCCGGCAACAGCGGAGGCCCCCTCTGTGACATTGATGGGCGCGTCGTGGGCATCAACACCCTCATCAGCGGCATTAATCGAGGCGTCGGCTTTGCCATTCCCATCAACACCGCAAAAAACATCGCCGACCAGCTCATGAACAAGGGCCATGTTAGCCGTCCGTGGTTGGGCATTTCCATTGCCAGCCTTGAAGAAGACTCTCAACTCCGCCAGCTCTTCCCGGGCATCGACCAAGGCGTCGTCCTGCGCGGCATCGAGCCCGGCGCGCCAGCCCAGCGCAGCGAACTTATCCCAGGGGATGTCATCACCAAAGTGGACGGCAAATCCGTGAGCCTTTCCTCCGACCTCCAGCGCGAGATTCTGGGCAAAAAAATCGGCCAGTCCGTGGAGCTCGAAGTCTGGCGCAAGGGCCGCACGCTCCGTGTCACAGTCCAAACCGGCGAGCAACCTGACAAATTCGTTCGTGCCTCGATACGGCCGCCAAGCAGGAATTCCCGCCCTGCGCCAGTTCCGAAGCCGAACGCCGACGAGCACTCCGCCGGCCCCGGTTTGACTGTGAGTGATGTCACTCCAGCATTGCTTCAGGAAATGAACATCCAGCGCAAATCCAGCGGTGGAGTTCTCGTGACACAAGTCGCCCCTCTCAGCGCCGCTGCCGCTGCCGGCGTGGAGCGCGGGGACATCATCACCGAGGCGGGCGGTCGCCCCATTCACAGTAAGAAGGATTTCGAAACCATCTTGGAGGGAATGAACAACGATCGCGGCATTCTGCTCCTCCTCGAGCGCGCAGGCCAAAAAACCTTTGCCATTCTCAAGCCCTGAGATAAAGCGCCGCGAGCCAACTGCCTCGAGGGCCATCCTCCGGCATGGCCCAAGCCTCAGCCGCGAAGCGGCGTTCGCAGGTGACCTGGAATGGCAAAATCATTTTGGGGAAGTCCGAGGTGCGTCATGCGTGGTTTTTTTTGGCCGGGTGGTGTATGAGTTTAGTTCTATGTCGTCCGTGGAATGATTGGGGGCATGTGAGACGATGCCCCCTCGCACGAGTCGGCGCGCGGCGAATTGTTACGGATTTTTTCTAAAAAAAATCTTCCAACCTCCGGCATTCCCATTTTGGATGGCGGATGTGTCGTCGATCAGGTCTTACATTTCGGGTTTTTTAAAAACTTTCATCCTCCCTGCGACAGCTGTCTTTTTGATTATTGCGCCTGGCGCAGCGTCTTTTGCCGCTGAACCGCAGGCTACCCCGACTCCTGAGTTTCATCGCATCGCGGATATGTTTCAGCCGCTTTCGCGTCCAGCCGAGTTGCTTCTCGAGCCGACCCACCTCGTGCTCCTCATATGCCTCGGCATTTTTGTCGTGGTGATGGCCGTCTTGGCTTATGTCCTTATAAAATTCCGCCCGCGCGGCCCGGAGGATCATCTCGAAGAGCCCCCGCAGGTTTACGGCAGCTACAATATCGAAATGGCTTGGACGGTCATTCCTTGCCTGATCGTTTTCGTCCTTGTCCTCGTTTCCGCCCGCTCGATCGTGGAAATCCAAGATCAGCCCATGCCGGAGGATGCCTTGAAAATCCGCCTCATTGGGCATCAATGGTGGTGGGAAATTCAATACCCCGACCTTGGCATCATCACCGCCAACGAAATCCATGTCCCTGTGAGCAGCAAAGATGGAA
>JBILBH010000020.1:0-40633 GCA_044353785.1 Terrimicrobiaceae bacterium | reverse complement strand
CTTCACAACCGCCGCCTCCACCTTGGCCGCCGTAGCCGCTGTCGAACTCACTGCGTGGCTGGCACTCTTCGCCACTGCCACGCCCACTGCGGCTGTTGCGATTTTCCCGGCGGCGAATGCGTCGCCGAGACCGGGCAGCGACGACGCCAAATTGAATCCCGCTCCCACGACGTCTCCACGACCTGCCGAAATCCCTGCGTTCACCAAATCCGCCACCGCTCCGACTCCGGGCGCAAAACCCAATGCCGTCAACCCGCCCTGCATGGCGTCGAGCACACGCGAAGCCCCATACCCCGTCGGGTCGGCAAAGCTGATCGGATTCCCGCCCGCATACGCATACCAGTTTAGGCCATCCATCGCCGGGTCGCTGTTCAGGAACCGCATGGTGAGCGGGTTGTAGTAGCGCGCTCGCATGTTGATGAGGCCGTTGGCGTCCGTCATCACTCCAAAGAACCCTCCGTAGAGGAACGGCGTGTCGTAGTTGCTCTGCCGGTAGCGGATCATTCCGTAGGGCGAGTAGGCGACGCGTTCGATGATCGCGCCCGCTTGGTTCGTGAGCGCCGCTGTGTTGCCGGTTTGGTCGTAGTGGTAATAGGTCGCAGTGCCTGCGTCGTTCACCTCGTATTGCAGGCCTGCGCCATACACATAGCGCGTCCGCACGCCGTTCTTCACGCGTTCCAGCACCTTCGGCAACGCACCTTGGGGATCCACTGTGAGCGTCGTTGTTTCATTCGCGCTCGTGAGGCCCACGCGGTTGCCCTCCGCATTGTAGCGGTAGGCGAACCCGCCTGCGCCGGTGAGCCTATTGCGCGAGTCGTAGGTGTAATTGCCCATCGCTCTCGTGCTCGGCAGCGGCCCGGCGAGCATGTTGCCGTCCAGATCGTGCGTCACCGTCTGCCCGTTGAATGTCGCCAAGCGATTCGCCGCATCAAATGTCATCGTGGCATTCGGCACAGGGGAAAGCTGATTCGCTGGAATGGCAGGCGTCACATCGAGCGTCGCGATGTCATCGCTTGCGTAGTATCCGATTCCCCACACGATCCCTGCATCGCTGATCCCACTTGGCCGCCCAGCCGCATCATACGAAATCGTCCGCACCGTCCCGTTCGGCCGCGTCACCGAGGCCAGCCGCCCGTCGGTGTTCCAAAAATAGGTCGTCGTCCGCGGAGTCGCCGTGCTGCTCAAGCGGTCGATTACCTGATACAGCCGCCCATCCGGATTGTAGGTATATTCGACATGCCCCAAGCCGTTCTCCGTGCCGCCGGGATAAATCACCTTCGCCAACTTCCCGCTCGCGTAATACCGATACCCGATCGTCTTCCCCGCCTCGGTGTAACTCGTCACGCGGTTGAGCCCATCATAAGTCCGCGTGATCGTTCCATTGCCGCCCTCGTTGACGGAAAGGAGGTTTCCGTTGGCATCGTAGCCGGTGTAGTTCACCGTCGCGCCGCCCGTGCCTGCGTGCACCGCGCTGGCCAGCCGCCCCGTTGTCGCGCTGTAATTGAAGGTCGTCTTGTCGCCGCTCGCCTCCGTCACCGAGGCCGCGCGCCCGTTTTTCGTGTAAGCCGTCGTCGTCGCCGCTCCTGTCGGCGTGATCACCTGCGTGCGCGCGCCGGAGTAGTTTTCCAAATACCCAGCCGCACCGCGCGTTGGGATCGCCTCGACCGTCGGAGACAACGCGAGAAAAAAGCCAAGCAAAACCGCAAGCCAACGCCCGCCGCCTCTCGCACCGCTCACTGGAAACCTCGAACCCATCGCCAATGCATTCACTTCTTCAAAACGCTCGCTGTCGAGTTTCAAAATTTCCTGAAATTCCTCGATCTGAGTCATTGCCTTAGAAACAAAGCTTTTTAATCAAACTCAGCGCGTATTTCCATGAACTTTAGGGCATCTTTAATATTTTTTTTTATTTTTTCTTTATGTTCTTTGCTAATTACTTCTGAATTATATGGAGCCCGCCATTGTTTTATAGTGCTTAGCGAGACCAGAAGTTCGGTCTCGCCAGATAAAATTTCCCCAGGAACGATAATTTCATGGCTGGCTTCAAAATAGTGGAGCTGAAAAGGGTTCTGCATCCAAAATGTGAAACCATTTTCACTTAATACTTTATTTGGTCCGATTTTAGTAAATTTCATTTATAAATAATGCTTGTTTTCCAAGGTTGAGTTGCATCATGAATAATAATCTTTTGAACATTACCATTTTGCATAAGAATCGGTTTTTCAACTGTATTCCATACACTTTTAGCACTTGATCCACCTACAAATGCATTAACTTCTCCTGAAGCGCCTCTCGCAAAGTCAGCAGACAGTGTTCTCCATTGTGAGATATTTCCAGCAGCAGCTTCTAGAGCCTGTCCTGCTGGGGTCATTTCAAGTGTTGTTCTGCCGGTCGAAGAAGCAAATATCTCGGCTGCTCCTCGATTCGCCCCCTGCCTTCCCGACCAAAACACCGCTTGGTCTGTTGCCGTTGAAAAGCCCTCCTTCACCACCGCCGCCTCGACCTTGGCCGCCGTAGCCGCTGTCGAACTCACTGCGTGGCTGGCACTCTTCGCCACTGCCACGCCCACTGCGGCTGTTGCGATCTTCCCAGCGGCGAATGCGTCGCCGAGACCGGGCAGCGACGACGCCAAATTGAATCCCGCGCCCACGAAATCTCCACGGCCTGCCGAAATCCCTGCGTTCACCAAATCCGCCACTGCTCCGACTCCAGGCGCAAAACCCAACGCGGTCAACCCACCCTGCATGGCATCAAGCACACGCGACGCCCCATACCCCGTCGGGTCCGCGAAATTGATCGGGTTCCCGTTGGCATACGCATACCAGTTTAGGCCATCCATCGCAGGGTCGCTGTTCAGGAACCGCATCGTGAGCGGGTTGTAGTAGCGTGCCCGCATGTTGATCAGGCCGTTGGCGTCCGTCATCACTCCAAAGAACCCGCCGTAGAGGAATGGCGTGTCGAAATTGCTCTGCCGATACCTTATCGTCCCGTAGGGCGAATAGACCACACGCTCGATGATCGCGCCGGCTTGGTTCGTCAGCGCCGCTGTGTTGCCGCTTTGGTCGTAGTGGTAATAGGTCGCCGCGCCTGCTTCGTTCACCTCGTATTGCAGGCCTGCGCCATACACATACCGCGTGCGGATGCCGTTCTTCACCCGCTCGAGCACCTTCGGCAACGCGCCTTGGGGATCCACCGTGAGCGTCGTTGTTTCATTCGCGCTTGTGAGGCCCACGCGGTTGCCCTCCGCGTTGTAGCGGTAGGCGAACCCGCCGGCGCCGGTGAGGCGATTGCGCGAGTCGTAGTTGTAATTGCCCATCGCTCCCGTGGTGGGCAGCGGCCCGCTCACCATGTTGCCGTCCAGATCGTGCGTCACCGACTTCCCGTTGAATGTCGCCAAGCGATTGGCCTCATCAAATGTCATTTGCGTCGCAGGCACCGCCGCCAAGCTCTGCGGAGGCACCGCAGGCGTCACATCGAGCGTCGCGATGTCATCGCTCGCGTAATACCCGATTGTCCAGGCCAACCCGGCGCTTTCCGTGATGCCTTCGGGCCTTCCGACCGCGTCGTAGGTGATCGTGCGCGTCGTTCCGTTCGGGCGGGAAATAGACTGCAGGCGTCCGTCTGAATACCAAAAGTAGCTCGTCGTCCGCGGGCTCGTCGTCGAGCTCAGCCGGTCGATCACCTGATAAAGCCTCCCATCGGCATTGTAGGTATACTCGATGTGCCCCACGCCCGTCTCCGTGCCGCCGGGATAAATCACCTTCGCCAACTTCCCGCTCGCGTAATACCGATACCCGATCGTCTTCCCCGCCTCGGTGTAACTCGTCACGCGGTTGAGCCCATCATATGTCCGCGTGATCGTTCCATTGCCGCCCTCGTTGACGGAAAGGAGGTTTCCGTTGGCATCGTAGCCGGTGTAGTTCACGGTCGCGCCGCCCGTGCCTGCGTGCACCGCGCTGGCCAGCCGCCCCGTTGTCGCGCTGTAGTTGAAGGTCGTCTTGTCCCCGCTCGCCTCCGTCACCGAGGCCGCGCGCCCGTTTTTCGTGTAAGCCGTCGTCGTCGCCGCTCCTGTCGGCGTGATCACCTGCGTGCGCGCGCCAGATGGCATCTCCAAATACCCAGCCGCACCGCGCGTCGGGATCGCCTCGACCGTCGAAGCCAATGCGAGAAAAAAGCCCAGCAAAACCGCAAGCCAACGCCCGCCGCCACTCGCACCGCTCACTGGAAACCTCGCACCCATTACCAAAGCATTCACCACTTCAAAATCCAATCCGTCGAGTCCGTTGTTCAAAATTTATCACAAGCAATCCGGGATCAAACGCATCTGGAAACATGAAACGAAATGTCAATAATTAATGCCCGACCCCTTTCACATTCGCATTGAGAAGTAGTTTATCTTGAGCTTTATAAAGCGGCAGAAGGTCGCCGCTCCACCACCTCCCCATCGTGTGGAAGCGCCGAGAGGCAGGGAACGGCGAAAGTCTGCGGCAAGACAAGCGGTTCGTAGCCGAGAAGCTTTCTTGAACTTCATTCTTCAAATAGGTTGGCACATCCAATGCTATTGGTTGGCTCGTGGGTTCATTTTTAACTTTTCATTGATGACCGCGATAAGTCGCTCGACTTGGGCGAGAATATCGGCATCGAACGCTTCATCGCTGCGAACTTTAGTTAGCACGCTACGAAGTTCTTCGAGTAATTCACTCCCCGTCGTCCAAGCAACTTTATGCATCCGATGATCAAGGATTGCCGAAAGCTTCGAAGTTGGATGCTGTTTGAACAGTGCTATTAGCTCTACAACCGCTGGGTAAATATCGTCTGGTGATTGAATCTGGATCATTTGAATTCCTCAATCTGGCATGTGGAACCAGTCTAGTTGGACATTGTTTGGATTGTTCGGAAGCACTTCCGTTGCGCCTCCAGTATTAAACGGATTGTTGTGGCTTGCAGGTGCAGGCCGAGTAGTGAGCTGACCATTTTGGATTCTTCCACCCACTATCCAATCGGGTTTGGCAGTGTTCTCTGCGGGCAAACCATATTTTTGAGCATAATTAGGTGTCGTGAGCGGGTTATCGGTTGCCCACTGTTTTCCTTTGATGAAATTGCCTTCCCATCCAATCGCCTCATCAGCAAATGTGCCCTGTCGGAAGACTGTCGTTGTCTCCTTCACCACCGCCGCCTCCACCTTGGCCGCCGTAGCCGCTGTCGAACTCACTGCGTGGCTGGCACTCTTCGCCACTGCCACGCCCACTGCGGCTGTTGCGATTTTCCCAGCGGCGAATGCGTCGCCGAGACCGGGCAGCGACGACGCCAAATTGAATCCCGCTCCCACAAAGTCTCCACGGCCCGCCGAAATCCCCGCGTTCACCAAATCCGCCACCGCTCCGACTCCAGGCGCAAAACCCAATGCCGTCAACCCACCCTGCATGGCATCAAGCACACGCGACGCCCCATACCCCGTCGGGTCGGCAAAGTTGATCGGGTTCCCGCCCGCATACGCATACCAATTTAGGCCATCCATCGCCGGGTCGCTGTTCAGGAACCGCATCGTGAGCGGGTTGTAGTAGCGCGCTCGCATGTTGATGAGGCCGTTGGCGTCCGTCATCACTCCAAAGAACCCGCCGTAGAGGAACGGCGTGTCGAAGTTGCTCTGCCGATATCGGATGGTGCCATACGGCGAATACACCACACGCTCGATGATCGCGCCTGCTTGGTTCGTCAGCGCCGCTGTGTTGCCGCTTTGGTCGTAGTGGTAATAGGTCGCTGCCCCTGCGTCGTTCACCTCGTATTGCAAGCCTGCGCCGTAGACATACCGCGTGCGGATGCCGTTCTTGACGCGTTCCAGCACCTTCGGCAACGCGCCTTGGGGATCCACTGTGAGCGTCGTTGTTTCATTCGCGCTCGTGAGGCCCACGCGGTTGCCCTCCGCATTGTAGCGGTAGGCGAACCCGCCAGCGCCGGTGAGCCTGTTGCGCGAGTCGTAGGTGTAATTGCCCATCGCTCCCGTAGTCGGCAGCGGCCCGCTCACCATGTTGCCATCCGCATCATGCGTCACCGACTGCCCGTTGAATGTCGCCAAGCGATTTGCCGCATCAAATGTCATTTGCGTCGCAGGCACCGCCGCCAGGCTCTGCGGAGGCACCGCAGGCGTCACATCCAGCGTCGCGATGTCATCGCTCGCGTAATACCCAATCGCCCACACGATCCCGGCATCGCTGATCCCACTCGGCCGCCCAGCCGCATCATACGAAATCGTCCGCACCGTCCCATTCGGCCGCGTCACCGTGGCCAGCCGCCCGTCAGTATTCCAAACATAGGTCGTCGTGCGCGGAGTCGCCGTGCTGCTCAGGCGGTCGATCACCTGATAAAGCCTCCCATCCGCATTGTAGGTGTATTCCACATGGCCAAGGCCATTTTCCGTGCCGCCGGGATAAATCACCTTCGCCAACTTCCCGCTCGCGTAATACCGATACCCGATCGTCTTCCCCGCCTCGGTGTAACTCGTCACTCGATTGAGCCCGTCATAAGTCCGCGTGATCGTCCCGTTGCCGCCCTCGTTGACGGAAAGGAGATTTCCGTTCGCGTCATAGCCTGTGTAGTTCACGGTCGCCCCGCCCGCTCCTGCGTGCACCTCGCTGGCCAGCCTTCCCGTTGTCGCGCTGTAATTGAAGGTCGTCTTGTCCCCACTCGCCTCCGTCACCGAGGCCGCTCGCCCATTTTTCGTGTAGGCCATCGTAGTCGTCGCGCCCGTCGGCGTGACCACCTGCGTGCGCCGCCCCAGCGCATCGTAGCGGAACTCAAATTTCGCCCCCTTCCGATCCGTCACAAACCGCAACCGACCCGCCGCATCGTATTCGCTCGTCACCGTGCGCCCATCCGCCTCCGTCTTCACCGTGCGCGGCTTGCCCCCGCTCGTCGTGTCGTAAACAAACCCCTCGTTCCTCGGCCCCGAGTTCGCCCCAAGGTTCTGTGTCGAAGTCACCCGGCTGTCCCCATCGTAAAAAAACTTCGTCGTGCGCGCCGATGGACGCTGGGTTTCCGCGAGGTCGCCATTGGCCTTGCGCACGAAGGTCGTCGTGCGGTTCGCCGCATCCTTGGCGGTGGACGCCCAATCGCGCTTGTCGTAGGCCGTCTCCTCCACCGTCACATTGTTGAGCTTCTTCAAACGCACCTTGTCCGTCGGGTTGTAAGTGAGCGATTGCTGCGGTCGTTGCCCCGCGTTGTCGGCCGGCGCCGTGACCGTGGCCACGCGCGCCTGGTTGTCAAACGCAGCGTTTGCGGTTGCCGCCACGCCACCCGTATCCGCCGTCTCCCCCGTGCGTTGCCGCCGCTTGTTGTAAGTGAACGAGGTCGTCCGCCCATTGGCATCCACCACGGAATCGAGGTTGCCCTGGGCCGAGTAGTTTTCATTCAGCGTGAACCCGCCCGGCAGCGTCGTGATGTCTGGCTGGCCTAAGGCGTCGTAGGTCTTGGTCGTCACCAGCCCGTCGCCATCGGTGATCGTGGCCACGCGCCCGATGGCCGCTCCGCTCGCTGTGTAGGTATAGGTCGTCGTGGTCTGCTCGGCGGTGCCCTTGGCCGCGATCACGCTTTGCGGGCGGTCCTTCGCCGCATCCGCCCCGCTCCCGAAATACACATAGTCCGTTTGCGCGCCATTCGGATCGGTGACGAGATCCAGCCGGTTCAGGTTGTCGTAGGCCATGAGCGTGCTGCCGCCGCCGCGCGGGTGGTCAATGCGCGTCAGGTTGTGTGCGGCGTCGTAGGTGTAGGCCGTCGTCTCGTTCGCGCCCGTGGTGCGCGTCACCACGCGGTCCTGGCCATCGTAGGTCATGAAATTCGCATGGCCCTCCGGGTCGCGCGAGCCCGCCGCACGGCCCCGCTCGTCGTAGAAGTAGCGCGTAATGCCACCCTGCGGGTTCACCTCGAAATTTTCGCGGCCCGTGTAGTAGAGGCGGAAGGTCTTATTCGTATCCCCGTGGAGGAACTGCCGCTCCACGCGACCGAGGCTATCCCACACATTTTGAGTGATCGTTTCGTTGTCGTGGTTGCGCAAGCGCACGATGCGGTGCTGGCCGGCCGTCGTGCCGCCGGGATCTCCCGCGACGCTGTAATCGAAATACGACACCTTGCCCTCCGGATCCGTCGCGCTCGTGAGGTTCCAATTCGTCGTATCGTAGCCGAAAGTGACACTGCGCGTCGGCGAGGTCGAATCCGTCACGCTCGTGATGTGCGTGCCGTTGTAAGCGAAGGTGTAGCTCCGCCCGCCGGCGTCCTGCACAAAGTTGATCGTGCCATTCGCGTTATAGTTGAAGGTCATCGCCCGCCCATCCACATCCACGATCCGCGTCGCCTTGCCCGCCGCATCAAACTCGATCGTATTGCCCAGCCTCTGCTGCAGCCGGTAGGTGCCATCGGTCGCCTTGGTCAGGATCATCGTCGAGCCCGGCGGCGCGGTGAAGCTGCCATCCGGCTGCTTGATAAATTGGAAGATGTCTTTGCCCATGCGCACCGAGACCGCGTTGTCCTTCATCTGGTCCACAAACCATCCCACCGCCAGCGCGGCCACGCCCCATTCCTTGGGCGAGGCGTCCTTGCGGTAGAGGTCGGAAGCCGCCGTCACAGCAGCAAGGAATGCCGCCGCCTGCTGCGGCGAACCCATGCCCAGCGCCTCATCGGAAGCCGTGCGCGCCACGGCGCGAATGTGGAAGTTATGCATCCAGCCATAGCCCAGGTTCTGCTCGTCGCGCGAGGCCATGTTCGACGAGTAGTTCCGCGCAAAAGCCAGCCCGCGCGGCGCCCCCTCGATACCTGTCGCCATGTCCTCGGCCGCAAAAACAAACGCCCCCGAGGCCATATCCACCGGATCGCCCGCGAAGACCTTGGGTGCCGACACCGCTGCCGGGGCCGAGATCACGGGAACCGATGGCGGCTTGGAGATGGAAACCGGGTTGTAGGAATAGCTGGTGGCGATGACTGGCGAGGCTACCCTCCCCAGGCTGGTAGCGTAGCCTCCGCTGTAGCCGCCGCTGATGATCATACCAGCGATGTATGGGCTGCGAATCACCCAACCGGAGCCATTCCAAATGCCTTGCACCACATTGCCGTTGGCGGGGAGGAAGAGCTGGGCTTGCTTGTTGTTGATGAGCCACTCGAGGTTGTCCCGTATGGGCTTGTCTGTCCAAGGCTCGCCATTGTCGCGGATGCCATTGTTATTTGTATCCGTGAATTCCCCAAGATCGGGAACGCCGTTTGTGCTGGTGTAGGCCGCTCCGACCAATTGCGGCTTGATGGCCGCCCAGTTCGACAACTTGGCCAGGAAGAGCTTCTGCCCACCCACCCCTTTGTTGGCCTCGCGCAGGATGTTCACGGTGGATACCGCATCATAGGACGAGCCGTCCGTCTTCAGCTGCATCTGCTGGATGACTCCGTGCTCCAGCGCGCTGGCAAAGAGTGAGCCCAGGTGGAAAACATTCTCCCAGCGACCATCGTCCTCCACGCCATCCTCCGAGCGGTCGTTGGAAAACTGGAGCCCCACATCCACATAAAATCCGGCCTCCTGCGCCATGCGTCCGAAGCGGTGATGGGAAAGCGGGATGATACGATTTTGCGAAGCCAGAAGATTGTTGGCCAGCGAGGATTGGTAGAGCCAGGTGAGGCCCATGATATTGAGAAGCTCGGTGCGCACCTCGCGCGAGTCGTCGGCTTTGTTCGCATCCTTGTAAGACTTGAGTTTTTCCTGCCTCTTGGCCAGAAGCCGCTCCGAGGCATCGAATCCGTAGATGATCGCATACGAGCACGCATCCCCGCCCGAGGTTTGTTTAAGGTAGCTTTTCGTCTCAGCTTGGTTCGCCGGATGAGGAGTAGCGCCGCGCCCAGGATGGGTCACCGAAATCGTGAGATCCATCTTCAGTAAAGACCCAAGTGCCCCGGTATCGGCCAGCGTGTCATCATCGAAGCGAAGCTCGGCAGTGGTTCCGTTGAAGGTGAGCGTGATTTTTCGACCCTTCAAATCAGCGGTGGGCAACTCATAATCCAGACCCGAAGCCGCCGTGGAGCTGAAACGCACCTTTGACTTGTAGGGAGCAAAATTTGCGGCGTCCACCGAGTCGAAGAGCAGGGAGGCGTGCTCCACAGAATCAAGATCACTCCCGCTAAAAAAGAAATTGCCGGCGTGGATGTATGCAGGAACCTGCCAAGCCTCCCCAATCGTGGACGCTACCGCAGGAATAATCGATCGTCCCTGCACCAAGTCTTTCAAGGCACTCGATCGAAAGCTTGGCAGCAACGCCGCCGACCGAGCACTCATGTAGTTTCCCACAGTGGTTCCATTCATTCCCACGGTGAAATTGCTATCCCCTGAGCCACCCGCCGCCGTAAGAAGTGCGCTGCGCGAGTAGCCAGAAGCAGTTGCGAAGTTGGCGCCAGCTCCCTTGACATATTTCTTAAATGAGGGATCCAGTGGGAAAAAACGACTTCCCCCATCCAACGAGAGCCCCACGAGCACACGGTCGAAAACCAAAAAGTCCTGAGAGAAAGGCAGGTAGCCAGTCAGCCCGTCGCTGGCAAGCACGGTGCCCGATCCACGGTTGTTTAAAAAGATTCGCGCAAAGGTGAGTTGCTTGGCTGTTTTATCAACCACACCACTCCCATACGGCGAGGCATTCCCGAATGCTTGGGCATAAGTCTTGCCTGGAAATGGTTCGTCGGCCAAGCCAATCCAGTCGCGAAGGTCGCTATAAGTAAGGGCATTGCTTAGTCTGAGTAATTTCACGTCGGCAGAGGGATACCCCGCTGCCACAAGCAAATCACGAAGTAGAGCGCATTGATCGAAGTCATTGCCCGAGCCCTCCAGCAGCGTTAAGGCGGCACCTTTTACCAGCCCGTGGTAGTGTTGGTAATCGATCGTATTGCGCACCCAGTTGTAGATCCGCAGAGCCTTGGCTTCGGCAGGCTCTCCGGTCACCACCTGGCCCTCACCAAGAGCCAGCGCCAGCGCCGCCACGTCGGGATCGATGGGCTGCGGAGAAGACAGCACTGCCATAGCCGTAGGAAGCGCCAAGCTTTTTTTCGGAGACGACAAACTCGCTCCACCCTGCAGCTGGGGTGGACTCCCAAGCAAAAGAGCCCCACCCGAGAGTGTCTTATCCAGCGGCACATTCCGCCACATCGGGTAATTCTGCGCCTGCGCGCCCAAGGCCAGCAGGCCAAACAAAAGACCACAAGCTGCCGATCGCATTTTTTTCATAAGATTTTTCATGGTCTCAAGGATTCGCTGTTCCAGTTGTCGTTTCCACATTGCCGCTGCCGTCATAACCAAACGCCTCGGAGCCTCCGGCATCGAGGCGACCCACCGGATCGTATTGGAAATTCAACCGCAGCGTGCCGTCTGCCACGCCGTCTCCATCGCTGTCGGCCTTCGTGGGATTTGTCGCCGCTTGAAATTCCTGGATATTTGACCAGCCATCACTGTCGGGATCGGCATTGGGATTTTGTCCGATGGCACCGAAGTAAAATGTCTCCCAATCATCCGGCAGGCCGTTGCTATTGGTATCAGGGGCCAAGAGCGGATTTGTTCCTTGTGTCACCTCATCGAGGTTACTGACGCGGTCGCCATCAAAATCGGCCAAGCTAGGGTTGTTGGTTGGGATGTCTGAGTATTTCAGGCGGAGAAAAAACTTACCTCCACTGGAATTGAAGCCCCATTCTCTCACGGAGCCATTGCCTGCTTCAACAAACGGCAGCCATTGCCAACCCTTTTTCAAATCATCGGTGTGCTGGATGAAATACGTGCGGCCTGACTTCCCCCACCACTTGAACCGCCAGATTCGATTGGCCCCATCGTATTCAAGTCGGCTTCCTTCATTTGGCAGGCCCGGCGACTGTGCGATCAGCTGCTCCGCAGGGCCAAGTGCCGCCAAAGTCAGGATCAATCCCGCTAAGAGCGTCTTCATTTCAAGCCCTCCTGCCCTGCACTTGCGGCTTGGCCTCTGGTGCTACTGCGGATCGGAAAATACTCGACCGTGGTGTCGCGGGGTATGGGCGGATTATTTTTCAACCACCGCTCATGCGCTGCCTGCTCGGCCTCGCGCTGCCGGAACTCTGCGGCCAACTTCGTGGCGTTCGCATCGTAGTAAGTGTGCAACGCCTCGATCACCTTCAGCACCTCCGGAGGCACCGGACCTGTCGAGACCAGTTGCCAAGCGGATTTGCCCGTGCGTTTTTGCTGCTGAATCAAAGACGACGGCCAAGACCTCGGCTTCCGACCTGTCCCACGCCTCGTCGCATAGACCCGATTCATCGCCTCAAACTCCGCGCGGTTGCCCTCGCCCCATCCCATCAGAAAGGAGCATTCGCTCGTGCCCGTCTCGAAATCCAAAAGCTGGCTCAGATACTGAAAATTTGCCGTGGTCAGAAATGCCAGATTCACGCCCTCCTCATTCCACTCCACCTCGGTGAATTCCTTGTTGAAAAGCGTGCATTGTAAAAAAACGCTCGCGAAGCGCTTCTCGGCCGTTTTCCTCATCTGCTCAAGCTCGGTAGCCGAAGGAACCGCCTCCATCCTCCTGAGCACAGGCGTCGGAGTCGGCACGGGTTTCAGCTTGGGTGTCTCCAAGCGATCGTAAGTGATCGTGCGGTTTCCCAAGTCCACCTCGTGGCGGTCTAAAATTTTCTTGGCCACTCGCAGTGGATCAAGCGAAGAGGCGTCCGCGCTGCCATTGTTTGCCGATACCTGAGCCACCACTCCGCCAACCGGTGCCGCCAGAACAGCAGCCAGCAGCCCAGCGATCATCGCTCCAGCTTTTCTACGATAAAAATTTTTCCCCTCGTGCATAGTGATTTGGATTTTTCTGAGAGGGGCGTGGGATCATACACATCAAATGCTGTTTCGCAATGCAACATTTTAAGGCGGAATTTTCAGCAAAATATGCCGCGTTTTGCATTGCAAGCGTGTCGCTTACTTGGCGCGAATGAACGGAGGCGGTGCCTGGCTGAAATTTCGAGGCGGGTTGTCGCCGCTTGGGCCTTACTTTTTTTCCCAGCGTTCGAGGGATTCTTTGCGGAGGTGGCGGCGGATTTCGTAGCCTGGGCCGGATTCGAGGATTTCGCCGGTGTCGAAGGTGCTTTCGAACTCGGGGAAGAAGGTGTCGCCTGCGACGTCGCGGTCGATGCGTGTGAGGAGGAGTTCGGAGCAGCGGGGCAGGAGCGCGGCGTAGAGTTGTGCTCCGCCTATGATGTAGAGTTGGCGGCCGTCGGTGGGTTCTGTGATGGCGTCGAAGGAGCGGAGCACAGTGACACCAGCGATGTCGGCCTCGCGGGAGACGACCCAATTTTCGCGGCCTGGGAGAGGCTTGCCGAGGGAGTCGTAGGTTTTTCGTCCCATGACGATGATGTGACCGAGGGTTGTGCGTTTGAAAAATTTCAAGTCCTCGGAGATGTGCCAGGGGATTCGGCCATCGACCCCGATGACGCGGTTGCGGGACATGGCGGCGATGGCGATCATGAATTAGATGGAGATGGGGGCTTTGATGGCAGGGTGAGGGTCGTAGGCCTCGAGCGTGAAGTCGTCGAAGACGAACTCCTCGAGGCGGGTGCGGGCAGGATTGAGCACCATGCGTGGCAGGGGGCGGCACTCGCGGGTGAGCTGCAGGCGGGCCTGCTCGAGGTGGTTGGCGTAGAGATGGAGGTCGCCGAAGGTGTGAACAAATGTGCCGGGCTGGAGTCCGCAGACCTGTGCGACCATGAGCATGAGGAGGGCGTAGGAGGCGATATTGAAGGGCACGCCGAGGAAGAGATCGGCGCTGCGCTGGTAGAGTTGGCAACTGAGTTCACCGTCCTGAACATAAAATTGAAACAGCGCATGGCATGGAGCGAGGGCCATGAGATGAAGCTCGGCGGGGTTCCATGCCGAAACGACGAGGCGGCGGCTGTCAGGATTTTTTTTGATGTCTTCGACGACGCGGGCGATTTGATCGATGGTGGAGCCATCCGCGCCGCGCCAGTCGCGCCATTGCGCTCCATAGACGCGGCCGAGGTTGCCTTCCTCATCGGCCCACTCGTCCCAGATGGTGACATTGTTTTCCCGCAGGTAGCCGGTGTTTGTCTCGCCTTTCAGGAACCAGAGCAGCTCGTGAATGATGGAGCGGAGGTGGAGTTTTTTCGTGGTGAGGAGAGGAAAGCCTTGGCGTAGATCGAAGCGCTCTTGGGCACCGAAAATCGAATAGGTGCCGGTGCCGGTGCGGTCGGATTTGAATCGACCCTCATCAAGGACAAGGCGGAGGAGGCGGTGGTATTGCTGCATGGCGTGGGTGGAAAGATGACGGGTTGGGCACGCGAGCGCCAAGCTTTTGCTGCGCCAGGCGGCAGATGCTCAGCTGGCAGGCTTTTCGTGCGGCAAGGGGCAGATATCGCGAAGTTCACAGTTTGGGCAATCCGGCTTGCGCGCGGCGCAGCGGCGGCGTCCATGGAAGATGAGCCAGTGGCTGAGAAGGGTCCAGAAGTCGCTGGGGAAGAGCTTGATGAGGTCCTTTTCGATGCGGACGGGGTCGGTGAATGTCGTGAGGCCGAGTCGTTGGGAGAGACGACCGACATGCGTATCGACGACGACGCCTTCATTTTTATCGAAGGCGTTTCCGAGGACAACATTCGCGGTCTTGCGTCCAGCTCCGGGGAGTGCGGAGAGGGCTTCAAGGGTTGATGGCACCTCGCCGCCATGCTTGGCAACGAGGGCGGCACCCATGGCGCGGAGGTTTTTCGCTTTGTTGCGATAGAAACCGGTGGAGCGGACGAGGGCCTCGAGGTCCTCTTGAGAAATGGCGGCGTAATCGGCTGCGGTGCGGCAACGCTGGAAGAGGTCCTTGGTGACGAGGTTGACGCGCTTGTCGGTGCACTGCGCGGAGAGGATGGTGGCGACGAGGAGCTCGAGCGAGTTCGAGTAGTCGAGCTCGCAATGGGCATCGGGGTAGATGGCTGGGAGCCTTTTTAAAAGCTCCCGGGCCATTTCAGGTGCGTTGGCGGTTTGTTTCGAGGTGCGACTACCTACTGCGGCGCGAGGCATGAGAAAGGATCAATTGCCACCCAGCGCTTGAAGGCGTTGCTTGGCTTGGTCGGCGAATTTGTCGCTCGGGAAATCCTTCACGATTTGGCTGTAGGTGGCCTTGGCGCGGGCGAGTTGCTCGGATTTCTTGGGCTTGGTTTCCTCGGTGAGCGTTGCGGCCTGGACCTCGAGGAGTTGCCCCCCCTCCCAAAGACCTTCGGCGGCCGCGAGAGGAACGCCCGAGTAGAATTGGGGAATCTTCATGAAGAAGTCGATGGCGGCGCCGCAATGCTCGGCCTTCTTCTTGGGATCCGCCTCGGCATTCATCTTATCCTTCATGATGTGGCCGTAGAGGAGGAAAGAATTCGCGCGGAGTTCGGCCGTGGCATTTTGTGCACGGATGATGCCGCCGAGGAGCGACATGGCTTCGTCGGGCTTCTTCTGCGAGCGGAGCGACTGGGCAATACCGTAATCGGCTTCGAGAACTTTTGGCGACCAGGGGTAGGTGCTCTTGAGTTGCTGGAAGAACTGACCGGCCTCGGCAGTCTGCCCGCGCTTTTGGGCGACGCGGCCTTTACCGAAGATCGATGTGGCTTGGGCCTCCTGAACGATCGGCGGGGCGGCGTTTGGCGCGACACCGGCGGGAGCGGGGTAATCGGTGGCGAGCTTTTCAAAGACGGCCTGGGCCTCGTCCACCTTGCCGGAATCGACGAGGGCGAGACCGTAGACATCAAGGTCTTTCGGCCCGTAGACGACCTGCGCATTGTAGGCCTCGGTCATCTTGGCCAGGGCGCGGGGTTTGTCTTTTTCGGCAATGAAGCCTGCCAACGCAAAGAGGATCTTGCTGCGGGCGGCAGGATCAGCGGCTTGATCGGCCTGAGTCTGGAATGCGGCTTCCACAGCGGCATCATCCTTCAAGCCCGAGCGGATGAGCATACGCTGGCTGGAGAGGAGGGACTGAAGCGCGGGCGAAACATCGGTGCTCTGCGGATATTTCGCGAGCAAGGTCTCGATGGTCGTGGAGGAGCCATCAACGGCTTCCTTCCACTTCACGCGGTCGGCTTCGTTCAGTGAAGTGTAATTCGTGGCGAGACGCTCGGCGGTGGCTCGCTGGAGGTCAGAAACGATCACCAGTGCCGAGGGGGCTTTCGCATGGTCGGGGTAACGCTCAACAAACTCGCGCCATGTGGCGATCGCGAGGTCGACATTGCCGGCGGATGCGGCGTTCTGACCAATGCTATTGTAGGCGAAGTAGACTTTGTCGTCAGTCGGATACTTATCGATGAACTCGCGCATGAGCTTGTTCACCTCAGCGACATTTTGCGCCGCCGCGAATACTTGGGAGCGGGAGAAGTAGGTGAAGGGTGCTGGCGGCGAGTCGGGGAATTGCTCGGCGACCTTGGCAAGCGTGGCAACGCCAGCGTCGTTCTGGCCCGTGGCGATCTGGGCGTTTCCGAGCACAAAGGTTGCAAGCGGAGTAAGTGGCGTCTCGGGATTTGCCTTGAGGAATGCCTCGAGCAAAGGGATGGCGCCTGCGTTGTCGCCCTTCTGCTGTGTGCAAGCGGCGATCCAATAGGCGGATTCGAGCGCCTGCGGAGTGCCGGGATATTTCTCAACAGTGAGCTTGAAGGCCTTGATGGCGTCGTCCCACTTCGAGGTGTCGCGGTAGATACTGCCAATACCAAACTGGGCGACGACTCCGACCTCGGGTGCTGGATTTTTTTGAAGGCTGTCTTGGAAAGTTTTCAGAGCCTCGTCGTATTGTTTCAGACCAAGCTGGGCCTGAGCCTTCTGGGCGATGGAGAGTCCCGAGAGACGGCCCTTCGGATAGGACTGGATGGACTCGTCAAAGTAACGGATCGACCCGGCACTGTCGCCTTGGGCAAGGATCATATTGCCAATCATGAAGGGCAGATTTTCCGCAATGGGCTTGCCTTTATAGGCGCCCTGGAACTTCTCGTAGCCTTTCAGAGCGGGATTCATGGCGTTCTGCACAACATAGCTCATGGTCTGGTAGTAAAGCGCGCGCATCTTGTCGTCATCAGTCGTCAGGAATGGGCCGATGTGGGTGATGACAACGCGGGCCTCGTTATATTTTCCGGCATTGAAAAAAATTTCGCCGAGCTTGAGGAGGGCCTGCGCGGTCTGATCGGGCTTGGCGCTGATTTCTGCGAGCTTTTTGAGTTCGCGTTCGTTTTCTTTATCGAGCTTGTTTTTCAGAGGAAGATTCTTTGCACGGAGAGCGGCGACTTTTTGAGGGCCATAGGATTTCACCTTCTCCTGCTGCATGGCGACGATGTCCTCTTTGGGCAACACGGCCATGTAGGCAGAGGCGGCTTGCTCGTAGATACCCTTGCGGTCTGCTTCGGGACTGAATGCGGCGCGCATGAAAAGGATTTCGCCGAGTTGGAAATTTGCGTCATTCACAAGTGCAAGATCTTTTTTGCTTGAGATGATACCACGCAGGAATTCTTCGGCTTGCTTGAGGAGCTCGAGTCCTTTGTCCTTGTCGCCGCCGTCCTTGGTGAGTTGATCGCCACCTTGTGTGGCAAGCGTGATGGCGAGGAGATTCCGGCTACCTTCGATAGTCGGGCTGGCGGCGAACTTCTGCATATTCTCACGCAGACTGGCAGCGGCTTTGTCGAAGTCACTGATCTGGTATTCGCAAAGCGCACGCCCGTAGACGACCGCCTCGAGGTCTGGAGATTGCGGGTACTTTGCGACGAACTCGTTGTAGCTCTTGATTGCCTGCTCAAAGATGGCTTTGCGGCTGGCATCCGTGGGCGGAAGCGCCATGGCTTTGGAGGCAAGAATTTGAGCGCGCAGGTTGTCGATCATCTGCAACTGATCTGGCGTGAGTGCAGGACCGGTCTTGGATTTTTCCAAGCTGGCGAGTGCCTTGTCGAACTCACCAAGGTAAAATTGGCAGACGCCGAGCTGGATCGTCGCCGATTGGACGAGAATATCGGTGGGGTAACCAGTGATGATGGCTTGGTAGGCGGCTGCAGCACCTTTATAGTCAGCGCTGGAAAGCAAGCCGTAGGCGGCTTCGTTTTCTTGGGCGGCGGCCTGCGACTGAGCGTGGAGAGCACTCGGCCAGAGGAAAAGGGACATCAGAGGCGTGAGGACAATAACGGGGAGCTTTTTCATGACGGCATACACATAGCGGAAGCCAGTAGATGATTCCAACGGATTTTTGAATTTGCATGACGAGAGGGCGCGCTTGATTTCACGGCTATTTACCGCGAGGTTTAGCACATGGAAGACTTGCAACCGCCATGCCCGCCACCGCTGCCGCCAGATACAAACGAAGCCTCCGCGCGGCAGTGGATCATCATCCTTCACCTTAGCGCCCTCGCGGGGCTGGTCATCGTGGGCTTCGGCCACATTCTTGGGCCACTCATCATCTGGCTTCTGAAAAAAAATGCGGTGCCTGGCCTGGATGCGGCAGGCAAGAGCGTGCTGAATTTTCAGATCTCCTGGAGTCTTTGGTTTTTTATCTCGGGCGTTGTGGCGGTTTTGGGATCATGCCTCGTTGTGCCACTGGCGCTGCCTGTGGGCACATTTATCGCATGGCTTGCGTTTTTGATTAATGGCGCGATCAAGGCCAGCAGCGGCGTGAATTACAATTTCCCGCTGACGATCCGCTTTATCAGCTGATTTCCGGCGGGCGAGACCCGCTGCCGCATCAAATGTGGAAATGCTCCACGCGGCGTCCAATGCCAGAGAGAATTTCCCAAGATATCGTCCCGGCCTGACACGCCAGATCCGAGACATCGATTTTCTCGCATCCAGCCATGCCGATGAGTGTGACCTCATCACCAAGCTGAACGCCGCGAACTAGGGAAACATCCACCACGATCTGATCCATCGTTACCCGCCCAAGAACAGCACAACGGATTCCGCGCACCAGCACACTCGCGCCCCGGCTGGAGACCTGCCTCGGAAAGCCATCAGCATAACCCACGGCCACCAATGCCGTGCGAATCGGTTTTTCAGCAATAAAAGAGCGCCCGTAGCTGACACTTGCACCCGCCGGCAGATCCCGAAGCAAAACAACGCGGGACTTCCAGGAGAGCACAGGCTCGATCTGGCTGGAATATTCCGGCAAAGGAGAGATGCCATAAAGAATGAGACCGGGCCTCACCAAGTCGAGCCGGTGCTCCGGCCGTGTAAGGACTCCGGCGCTATTGAGCACATGGAATTTGGCTCCGCCTGCCAAGCTCCGCAACTCTGCTGTGAGGACATCAAATCCCCGCAACTGCTCCCGCGTGAAAACCTCGTCCTCATCCGCCGAGGGCAGATGCGTCGAGATGCTGTGCAGGAGAACGCCCTTGATCCCAAGCACACGCCGCACCTCCTCCACTGCGGATCCAGCCGCACAACCCGCGCGACCCATTCCCGTATCGATCTTGAAATTCACACTCACATTGCCGTGGCGCGAGTAGGCCAGCGCCTCGTCAGCACTGGACACTGTGACGATGTACCCGCTCCGCACCGCAGTCGCATACTCGGCGGGAAGGCAGGGGCTGAGCAGCATGACAGCACGTCCGGTGGCGGCAGACGAAACCTCCGCCGCCTCCTTGATATTTGCCACACCGAAGACCTCGGTGTCATCCGCGAGAGTCCTGACAATATCAGAAACGCCGTGCCCGTAGCCATTGGCTTTTACCACTGCTAAAATCCCGGGCCCCGGGCCGATGCGACGCCTGACGAAAGCCAGATTCCGCCTCAATGCGCCGAGGTCAATTTCAACCCAAGTGCGGAGATGTTCAGGAACTGGAAGTGCGGGCATGTGTAAAATGAAGTGGAGGTAAGGGGATTCGAACCCCTGGCCTTCTCATTGCGAACGAGACGCTCTACCAACTGAGCTATACCCCCAAGGAAAACTGCGTTTTTTGCACCGCGCCGAAGCCCTGTGCAACGCAGCGAAATCAACCACCACGCCCAGCGAGCGGCAAGGAAAAACCCAGCCCTTCTTTTTAAGCTCCCCAGCCGACACTCAAGCTGTTTTTTTAGGGATATCGCAAAGCAACTCTTTAAAGTCCACGCCCCATCCACCTCCTGGATCTGCGCGCAGATCGGAGCGCGGGAACACTATGCCATACCGCGCGTGCTGCACCGCTCGGGCAAGCTGGAAGCGCTTTTTACGGACTACTGGTCGCATGGACTTTGGCACCAACTCGCCCGCTCCCCCCGCCTCGCCAGCAGGCGCCACGAGGACCTGACCGATGCCGAGGTTTATTCCTTTAATACCACCTCCGTGCTGGACGGTCTCCGCAAACGCCTCCGCCCCGCCACCGACCCCTACAGCGAATTTCTCCGCATCGGCAGCCGATTCGGCAAAAAGGTCCGCTCAAGCCTCGCCCGGCGCCGCGAGCAACACTGGGAAAATACGATTTTTTTCGCCTACGACACCGGCTTTCTTCAAGCCGCCGCATGGGCCAAAGATCAAGGCGCCGCATGCATCGTCGGCCAGATGGATCCCTCGCGGACAGAGGTCGAAATGGTGCGCGAAGAGGAAAAACTCTGGCCCGGTTGGACAAAGACGCCGATCCTCGTGCCAGAGGAATACTTCGCGTGGCGCAAGGCGGAGTGGGCGCTCGCCGATGCCATCATGGTGAATTCCCAATGGACCCTTGACGCGCTTGTGCAGCAAGGCGTGCCAGTCGATAAAATCCACATCGTTCCCCTCGCCTATGAAACCGAGGATTCGTCGGAGAAAGCATTCCCCCCCCCGGTCAAACCCGACTCCGAGCCGCTCCGCGTGCTCTTTCTCGGACAAGTCAACCTCCGCAAAGGCATTCAATACCTCCTCGAGGCAGCGAAGCTTCTGAAGACTGAAAACATAGAGATCGACATCGCCGGCCCGATTGCCATCGCCGACCAATTCGTCGTGAAAGCCCCGCCCAATGTGCGTTTCCACGGCGCTGTGACCCGCGACCGCGTGCGCGAATTCTACAATCGAGCCGATGTTTTTGTTTTGCCTACGATCTCAGATGGCTTCGCTCTCACTCAACTCGAAGCCATGGCGCACGGTCTCCCGGTCATCACCACACCGAATTGCGGACGCGTTGTCACCGAAGGCGTCGATGGATTCATCGTGCCACCAAGGAACGCCACCGCACTCGCGGACCGCCTGAAAACTCTGCTCGAAGACCCCGAGCGCCTGCAGGCCATGCGCGAATCCGCTCAACTTGCCGTGACCAGATTCAACCTCGACCATCTGGATAAAAATCTCCGTGCTCTCGAGACCTCGCTGAAAGGCCCCTCGCAGGGCGTGTTGCCTTCATTCGACTGAGCCGCTCGAAGATTTTTTGGGCGATTGCTCCTCGCTCCATTTGAGAAAAGCCTCCCGCATCGCACGATACTCATAACGCAGCGTCATTGCCTGCCGGCGAAAAAGATCGGCCTGTGCGAAGTCCTCCTTCGCCTCAAAATCCTTAATGGCGGTATCGATGTTGACAAAGGATTTTTCGATGTGCTCCAGCGCCGACTGACTGGGCGAGGTTTTGAAAGCATCCAAACTCTTGCGGATTTCTAGAATGGTTCCGCCCGGCGAATCACATCCCAAAAGGGCGAAGGCCGCCACACTGCTCAGCAAAACCGCAAACAACCTTAAACGCACAAGATGGGAAGATGTTGTCATCCTGCAAACAAGCGAACTAAATTCCACCCCTTATGGCAAACCCGCAAATCGCAAAAACCTTCCCTAGCGGGGAACGCCTTTGCGCAACGGAGGATGACACACGCCGTGCCGCGCACGATCTCGCCGCCTGCCTCGGAGATCACGCCATCTTAAGTCTCGAAGGCCCGATGGGCGCTGGCAAAACCTGCTTTGTAAAAGGCCTGGCCGAGGCCCTCGGATGCGATCCGAGGGATGTCTCCAGCCCCACATTCACCCTCATCCACGAATACCATGGAGGCCGCCTGACTCTTGTCCACATGGATCTCTACCGGATCGAATCCGCTACCGACCTCGCTCCGCTTGGCTTTGACGACTACCTCGCAGGCGACGGTATTGTCGCCATCGAATGGGGCGGCAAGTTCGCAGACGAACTCCCACCTCACACACTGCGTCTGCTGTTTTCCATCAAAGGCCCTGCCCGCCTCATCCAGATTCGGCCATGATGATTCTTACCATAGAGTGCTCCAGCGGCACAGGCAGCATCGCATTGACCCGGGATGGAGAAATTTTGCACGAGTGCACATTTAGCAACCCACGCGGTCGCGGCACCGCTTTTTTCAAGGCTCTCGAAGAAACAAACCGCCACTTCGAGTCGCTCGACCTCGTGCTGGTCGGCACCGGGCCCGGGAGCTATAATTCGCTCCGAGCCTCCATCGCAGCCGCATGGGGACTTGCCCACACGCACTCAGCGCCACTGAAAGGCATCTGCTCCCTTCTCGGATACGAGCCTCTGGAATACCATGTCCTCGGCGATGCCAGAGCGAACCAATGGTTCCACGCGCACATCCTCGAAGGCCACCTCGCCTGTCCCCCTGCCCTACTTCCACCCGATGAAGCCAAGACGCAACTCACGCCGGGAGTCCCTGTTTTCAGCACCTCCCCTCTCCTTGTGCCCTCCTCCCACGCCACCCCGCAAGCAATCCACCTTGCCCGCCGAGTCGCTCAGGCAGGCCCAGCCGAGCCCATCTACCTCAAGCCGCCCCACATTACCAAACCCGCTTCCTAAAATCACATGACACCTCCGCTTCAGCCCACTGCCATTCAGAAGATCGGAACCGAACTCGCCATCGCGTGGAATGATAGCAGCGAGTCCTACCTTCCCCTCGAATTCCTCCGCCGCCACTGCCCCTGCGCCGCCTGCGGAGGCGAGCCCGATATCCTCGGCCAAGTCGCCCTACCCGCCGTCACCTACAACGAACGCAGCTTCGACCTCACTTCTTGGCAAACAGTCGGCGGCTACGCCATCCAACCCCGCTGGGCAGATGGCCACTCAACCGGACTCTATGCCTATAAATTCCTCCGCCGCCTCGAGCATCTCGCCAAATCCTAAAGGCACAAAAAAACCGCGCCAGATGTCGCCCAGCGCGGTTTTTTAGAAAAATGCACCCCCCTTTATCTTCCCAAAAGTTCCTCATACAGCTGACGCATCTGCGCCGACACCTTCGGCCAGGTGAACCTCTTCTCCACAAGCCGCCTGCCCCTCATCCCCATCGCGGCGCGCTCCGCATCCGACATCTCCAAAAGCGCCCGCAGACCATGCTGGAAACTGAAATCTGAACTCTGAAAACTCCCCTCTCCGCTTCGAATTTCCAGCCCCGCACCGGAAGAAAAACCCTCCGGCAAATTACACTCCGGCGTCATCAGCACTGGCAGCCCATATGCCCACGCCTCCAACACCGACATCGGCAATCCCTCACTAAAACTCGGCAAAATAAAAGCCTCCGCACTCCGCAACAACGCCTCCTTCTCCTCGCCAAAAGCTGGCCCAAAAAACACAACATCGACATCCGGGAGGAGGGCAGAAGTTTTAAGTTTGTAAGAATTAAGTTTTAAGTCTTCCGATAATTCGCAACTCGCTATCCGTAATCCAAGCTCAGCGCACAGCATTTTCAACTCCGCCTCATGCCCTCCCTGATCCCACCCCGCGATCACAAACTGCCACTCTTGTGAATTGGGAATACCAGATGCCGAATTGCGGATATCCGCCCAAGCCCTCAGCGCTCCAATCAGACCCTTCTTCGGATGAATCCGCCCCAAGAACAACAACTTCTTTTTTCCCTCCGTGCCCTCTGTGGTTAATTTTTCCGGCAACTCAACCCCATTCGGCACCACCTCGATCCGCTGCCGTAAGCCGTAAGCCCGGATCGCATCCGCCTCGGCCACACAAAGCGCGTGCAAGCATGCCGCATCACGCAGCACGGCGTTCTCAAATGCAAACGCCGCCAACACTTTTTTCCAACGTGAGTTTGCAAGAGCCCATTTGTCCAACATTCCCCTCGGCGAGACCACATAGGGAGTTCCCTTCCGCCTCCACTGGCGACAAGTTGACAATGAGGCGTATTGCCAGAGCCCTTGAAGAGCAACGAGATCTGGACGCGCCTCATCCAGTGCGGCATCCATATCCGGAGACCAGGCAAAAGCCCTTGGGCCGATAAAGGAAAAAGCGTGGGCACTCAATGGTGCCCACGCCTCCTCATCACGCTCCCAGTTTTGATCGCGAAGTCCATACACGGACACATCCCCTCCCAATTTTGCGAGTCCCTTTCCCAGCGCCCTCACACTCTCAAAAAGCCCGCCCGCATTGCGGGAGAGAGATCCAGTTGTTATTGCAACTTTCATTTACGGATCAAAATCTCCAATAAAATCCAATCCAAAATACCAGCGCACTTCGCAGGCGCAGACATCGCAGCTCGCACAGCTTCCTGTACTCCATGGGCGAAGCGCTCCGGCCCCCAATTTGATATTATGCTTTTGCTCGCGGAGCCCATGGCCTCCCTCTTTTGGAGTGGTAATTCCGCCATTCTTTCCAACACTGCAGCTAATTCCTCGACGCTGGCAGGGTTGAAAGAAAACCCGTTCACCCCCTCTTGCACCAGTTCCTCAGCGGCCCCGACATTTTTGCTGGATAGAATCGGCAATCCACTGGCCATCGCCTCATTGATCACGAGCCCCCAAGGCTCGCTCAATGCTGGATGAATAAACGCCCCAGCCCCAGCGTAAAAAAATGGCAATTCCTCGACCTGCCGAAATCCCGCGAAGACAACAAGCCCCGCTTCGGTGCGAGTTTTAAGTTTGTAAGAATTAAGTTTTAAGCATTCCCCCTTCGTGTTCTCCGTGCCTTCGTGAGAGAGGCACCCTGCTGTTCTCAGCCCAAGCTCGGCACATAGTTCTTCCAACTCAACCCGAAGTTGGCCATCACCCAATAAAACCATCGGCCAAGCTTCTTTACCCTCCTGCAAACTCCCCATATATTTGGCATAAGCTCGAATCAATCGCCCCAAGTTCTTTCGCTCCACAAATCGATTCGAAGCCAAAAAGTAAGGGCTGGCAAGCGCCTCCGGCGCAGTAGCGGGCAGCGAGTTGCTGGAGTCGAGCGTCGAGAGTCCAGCGTCGAGTGCCTGTGCGCATCCGGTCTCATCTGCTATAAGTCCTATGTTATCCGTTCTCGACGGCACCGCCGCCCCAGCAGGGCCATCCGCAGAGCGAATGAGCGATTCAGAAACAGGCGAGTCGGCAAGCTTGCTTGGCAGAGAGTCTGAGTCGGAAGCGCCAGCACAGGTTCCCTGGGCGTCGTTCCAATTCCCGCTTTTCGCGTCATTTCGTGAATTTCGTGGTTTGCTATCCGTGTTAATCTGTGCAATCCGTGGTTCGAAACTTCTGCCCCCCCTCCCGAAGCTCTCGGCTCCCCGGTTGGCCCCCCATTCGTGAAAATTCGTGCCCTTCGTGGTTCCAGCCTGTATTCCTTCCTCCTGCGGACACATAGTCATATGGTCCTGCAGTCCCGATTTCTTCGCCCCCCCGAAGAAATCATTATCTACAGCATTATACCCCAGCGCCACACGATCTTTTGCAAGCCCCAGCTCCCCCAGATACCGCCGGTGTGACTCCCCGCCACAGAGTCCCGCATCGCTTAAAGAGACAATCCGCGACTTCACCCATTCCCCCAGCCACGACCTTTCCCCATCGACCCGCCGCGTTTCGCTCATCACCACCAGACGCACCCGGTTCTTTTTCGCCCAGCGAATTGTCTCCAACGACATGAAATCTCCCCACCCATTGACGAAGACTACATCTGGCAAGCAGCTTGCCAATGCCCCCTCCAGATGCGGCAATAAAGCAAACCTTTCCGCCCTGCCACTCAACCCCACATTGGGCAGTGAGATTTTTTTGAAATTATCCGCATCCTTTTTACATTCCCACGCATATGTTCGCGATTTCGGGTGCAACTCGATTCCCTTGACCTCTATCCCATTCAAGCAACTTGCTGCGAACATACGAGCCAAATGATAAGGCCCAAAGTTATCAAAGACAAAGACTAACTTCACAGTTTACCTTCAGTTGTTCGCCTGTTATCCACAACCCAACGCCGCTTGCCAGCGCGAGTTGTCAAGATGTCCTCCGCCTGCTCAATTTGTGCATCTGCGAGCGACGGGGCGATTTGTCCCAATCGATGCCGAACCCTCCCCACTAGCCCCGCATCGTTCTCTCCCCTTGTCACCATTAAAATCCTCGGCCCCGCGTCTTCCAGCACCATCTGGATGTTCAGCACAGCAGGTTCTTGATGTATGCAATGGAATACAGCCACGCTGTGCACCGCCGTTCCATCCTCCAGCACTACCATATCATTCACCCGTCCCTGCAGCCTCTCAAATCTTGCCACATGTCCATGCGGTAATAAAATAGGGCTTCCTAGCACATCCCCCTGCCTATAGCGGATTAATGGCAGATACCTCCGATACAGAGACGTCAGCAAAGCAGCTCCCTCCACTTTTGGTGGGGGAGTTATAAGTTTGTAATTATTAGTTTTTTCCTTTTTTAAATTACCTTCAGCCATCCAATCATCGGTATCCGAGATCGTTGGCAAAGATGCCTCGAGCTCTACATAATTATATTCTCCAAATATCTGAAAAGGTTCCTTGCCCAACTTCATCCCCACATGCCCAAAATCCACACCCCCAAACTCCTGAATCACTGGACATCCGAAGACCTTTCCGAGAAGCTCAAAACTATTCTCCTTTGGTGCCGGCTCCGCACAAGGCATTACAAACTTCAGCCCCAGCGCCTGAAACTCGTCCCAACGCTCTGGCAGGGCCCTCACGAAGTAATCCAACGCCGCGCTATACCCGATCAATCCAGCCGGCCGATGCCGCAACAACTCCCCTGCATATCGCTCGCACAACTTCTTGGACATCGCATAGGCATCCACCCGCTTGTATCCTAGCGCCGCATCCTTCGCCTTCCTTAGAAAATGATTCCAATGCCGCCTCCACCCAGTACCCAGCAGATGCGAATGCCCCCAAATGAGAAAAATCTGGTCTGAAGGCACATATCCCACCCTCGCCCACAACACCAGCTTCAACACTCGTATCACTTCATCCTCGCTGCTCCAAACCCCGAACTGTACCGGATTTCCTGTAGATCCCCCCGTCATCCGCCAAAGATCAGGAGGGCCAGATCGCCTGACAAATTCCTCCCTGCAATCCTGCAAAATCTCCCGCGTCAACTCCGGAATCCTCAGAAAATCCTCCCAACTCTTGATCTCCGCCGGAGCGCCCCCCTCCTCTACCAATCTCGTATAAAATGGCACATCCGCCACAGCATCCTTCCATACCTCCCGGATTTTAACCAACTGCAAGTCAGGAAGCTTAGCTTCATCCAGAGACTGCATATTTTGCCAAAAAACACCCGCCTTCTCAAAATCGCGGCGTGTTTTTCGAAGTAGAAAACTTAAGTTCATGAAAAGGCTACGTCAGCACATGCGTTCTGAGAGAAACGCATGGCGAGTCACTAGTCGCGTTTTAATTGCATACACTTTTAATGCCAAAAATTAGATTTTAAATTTTTAAAAGTATTTTTAATTGAAAAATACTCAACTCTCCCTGTGAGTTTTAGACCAAATGAACAACAATGTATAGCCGAATAAAATCGGATACAAAGTAATGAGGGTTATATCGCGCCCCAAGTTAAATGTGAGCACACAGCCAATGAAAAACAGGAGCATTCGGCCCATTTTCTCCCCCTTCAGATCCTGCCTTGCCAGAAAAGCCACCCACAGAGCCATAAGAAGTGCCGATGCGAGCACACCAAAGAATGTCCCAAAATTTGTCACCCCTTGACCAATCAACCCCGTCGAGATTGTCGCCCCCACACCGGCGCTGCTTTCACCAAAGCCACCATATCCTTGCCCCCGAGCCAGCGCGTAGTCGATACCAATGTAGGGTTTATCTGGCCATAGCGCTCTGGGAATGGGATTTACCAATTCTGACCAATAACGCGTGCCATAATTTATCGCGAAAGTCCCCTTGTCGATGAAGGAATTAATCCAGGCCAACTCGGCAAGCATGGTCAAACCTTGGTGATGAACATCTTCACCCTCAGCTTTTTCCAGAACGCCAGCCAAGCCCTTGCTCGATACAGCTTGCGAGATATTCGTACTGCTCCGCGTCTCGATCACAAACTTCATCCACACATTCACAACAAGAAAAAAAGCCGCTAATACTCCCAACCTGGTAAACAGGCCTCCGCGCAACCTTAAGGAAACCCATGCCAACAAGCCTGGCAAGACACAGGCCAACATCACATTTCTGGCTCGATCCAGGATGTAAAATGGGGCCGAGAGAGCAAAGCAAATCAGACCCAGATTCCGTGTGCGGGGATTAATCGCCACGGCGGCCACGATGCCAAAAGATGCCGTGAGCATGATTTGAATATAATTGGCGAAGGAAAGCAACGCATCAAACCCAGCTCCTACGCGACCACGCGACCATGGATACACCTTGCCGGAAACATAAGGAGCAAAAAGGCCAAGAACATCGAAATCCGTTCTTACAAGTGCTATCAGCATCAAGATCGACCAGATTCCGAAAAGCAATCTTGCCGCAACATCCAACCTTCGTTGGAACTCAGGGTTTTGAATTCCCCCGCGCTTCATCAGACTAAAAAATTGACTTTCCTGATTTAAAAGCCGCCGGTTTACCGACCGGTGCACCATCGGCACCATCACCATAAAAGCGCCGATAAAAAGTGCCACTTGCGCCCAAGCCGCATCCAGATACTTCGAACCAATTTTGAAGGCATAGCTCTGGTAGTCATTATACAGCGCATCTCCAAAATACCATACGAGCACCGTTCCGAGCACAGCGGCCATGGGAATACCCGTCCCACCCCTCCTTGCACTCCAAGCAGATAGAGAAGCTAGAACGAGCAATACAGCGGCAACATAAAACCCAAAAGGGAAAGGGATTGTTTCATCAATCATGATTCACGAACACTAATATGCCATATGTTTTATCACTCCAACTGTTTTCATTATTTCTAAAACAGCCACATACCCTTTCCGCTGAGATGCACCGCACCGCTCGCTCAAAAACAGAAACACCACGAGTAACATCACATTGAGCCCGATCGATAAACCCAGCCCTAAACCTTTCATCGTGGACTCCACAAAAAACTGGAAATAATCTTGACATTTTTTTCCCAAGAATTGTCACACTCATATCGGTCCCAAGCAGGCAGCAAGAATCCTGAGGTATCGTGTGGCGAGTCACTGGTGGCGAGAGTTTGTGTAGAGGGTGATGAAAGCGAATTTAAAAGCTGCTTTGCGCCTCGCAAGACCGCTTCGAGATTGTCAGGCTCGACGAATAAACCGAGATTGTATTTGTTAGCCACACTTTTCAACGGCCCGGGCCCTGAAGAAGCCAAAACCGGCTTTCGCGCCGAAACGGCAGCATTCAACACACCGCTCGCCGAGCGGAATTTCGCGCTGTAGGTTAAGAGTACCACATCACACGCTGCAAAAATGTCGCCCACCTCCTCGTCGGGAATTCTTCGGATATCCCATCGACACCGGTCCGCCACGCCCAATTCCTCCGCCAGCTTTTGATAATACTCCGCGGGCCTCGACGCCCCCGAATCCCCCTTACCAGCAACCAAAAGCTTCACATTCTCTGGCAAACGCGTCATCGCCCGCAAAAACAAATCCAAATTTTTCCCATCGCGGATCTGACCAAAGGCTAGGAAGACAAAATCCGGCGAAGCCGGAGTGGCGGGCAAAGAAGCCGAAGACGCCTCCGGCGCTGTGAAGGGTGGCGAGTGGCTGGTTGCGGGTGAAGATGCAGGGCCAATCGCAGAGCGATTGAGCGATGCTGATGCAGGCGCGTCGGCAAGCTTGCTTGGCAGCGAGTCCGGTTCGGAAGCGCCAGCCTGGGGACACAGGCGTGGCCATGCTTCTCTTGCTAACCTCTCAGTGTTCTCTGTGAGCTCCGTGGTTAAACCAGAATTGAAGCCTAACCGCCGTCGCATTTCAAGCCTCCCGATCTTCGGCTCAGCCACCTCATATGGGCCATGCGGAATCTGGTGGATTCGTATTCCATTGGGCTTCTCGCCTCCGAAATCCACTGGCGTGGCATCATGCACGAAGACATCCCGCACGAACGAATACCCTAGCCGCACCGACCAGCGGTGCCACCACAGCGGACCAACCACAAAATCCCTCACCGGATCATGGGCAATCGTTCCAATCACCAGGCCCCGCCGCGCCAATCTCTTCAGCGGCCCCACCCAAAACGGCGAGAAGTATTCCTTGTAACAAGCGAAGAGGACAACGACCTCAGCAGATCCAGGTATTTGGCGAGTAATGGGTAACGGGTTTTGAGTGGAACTGGTTTGTGCCAGCTTTGTTGCCAACTCGACAACCTGCTTGGCATTTCGACGCTGACCCAAAGTCAGTCTCAAAATGGTGCTCAACTTCCCCACCAACCTTCGACTCTCGCCCCTCGCCCCTCGACGCTCTTGAAACCTCTCTAAGATCATCCCAGTCCCCAAGCGCTCGGTTGGAAAACTCGGTTTGCACAGAAAATGCACCTCCACTCCCTCACTCGCAATCGCCGCTGAATGCCGGATCGCATATTCCATGATTCCTCCAGAAACCGCTTCACAAACATAAAGAAGCTTTTTCATCAAAAATTTATTCCATTTCTGCCATTAGCAATCAGTAATTTACCATGAGCCATTAGTCCTCGGCTGAAGGACTTTTTCAGCTTTTAAATTTCAGCGCCTGCATCCACGCGATCCCAAATCGGGAATTTTCGTCCAGTTTAACAATACTGAATCCGATTCGATCTGCTACATCTTTCAAATCCTTAAGCGACTTGCCATGAACTAAATGATACTCCATACGAATCAAATTAACTCGTTGGAAAGGTTCCGTATTTTGAAAAATGTCCCATTCTCCTCCCTCACAGTCTATTTTTAACAAATCAATCTCGCCTCCGATTCTATTAAGCACAGTGGAAAATGCTATGATCGGAGTATCTCCCCCTTTTTGAAAAACTCCCGTCCGAGAGTCTCCGTTATCAAGACTTCGCCCCATCCCGGCTATAGCACCGACTGCCTCGTAAAAAAATTCGGCACCGACTGGAAAAAGATTTTTTCTAAGATAGCCATGCAATCGGGCATTTGGTTCATATGCATGGATTTTAGCTCTAGGAAAAAGCGCGCCAGCCATTTGAGAAAAAAGACCAATATTGGCACCAATATCCACAATCGTTTGGGGAGGAGAAGATTTCAGCGACTTTAAACCATATTCATCATCCAAAAAGAGGTTTATGAAATCATAAGCCAAACAATGCTCATCTGGTGCACTTACAAGTAGGCTTTTACCATTGAGACGATAAGAATGAGGCATTTTAAAGCGCTTGGTGCCAATAAAATGAACCCCCATTGTTGATGCCGTAAAAGAGCGTTTGAATAGCAGAAGAAATTGTTGAAAATTCATAATCACAAAAGCCATGGTCTATAATCCAACTCGTAATCAAATCCCCGATACTCGATCCTCGACTCTAGCCCCTCAACTGTCCTTTCCCCAATCTTCCTCGCGGGATTTCCTGCAACAATTGTATAAGGCTCAACATCCATAGTGACTAACGCACCTGCTCCGACAATAGCTCCCTCCCCGATCGTAACCCCCGGTAAAACAATCGCCCTATATCCGATCCAAACACGATCCCCAATCACCACATCGCCACCGCGATCTGAAAAGGTCGCCGATCTCGGATCATGCCCCAGGGTTAAAATCGTTGCTTCCGGTCCGATCGAGACGCTGTTACCCGTTCGGATGCAATATTTCCTGCCGTCAAACAAACATCCAAAGTTAATCACATTATGCTCGCCGAGAAAAACCTTCCGTCCGTTTAAGAAACGAGACCCCATTTGCACCCCGGTTTTCGCACCTAAACTCCCAAGCCATCCTCTCAAATAACTCTCGCGCACCCTCCGAGAGGGGAAATTCCCGACCCAATGGTTGTAACCATAAGCCAAAATGGACCCCGCAAAAATCCTCGCATTCATCATTCAGAAATTTTTTAAACCACGGATTCCACGAAATAAAACGGATAAAAATACAGCAAAAACTTGGCGTTTATCCACTGCACTCATACTGCGGCTTTTTTGTAAATCCCCGCACAGTCGAGCTTGCAAATGTCCTTTCAAAAACTCCTCCAGCGCGACCAAGCAGGCGTGCCCCATGATTTTCATCAATTCAAATTCATACCATTCTGACTCCACATCTCTGCGCGAAGCGCCTCAGCAGGGCTCTCTTGGGCGTCGCCCTGCCGCGCATCCGAGTATATCCTGCCATCCGTGATTTCAATATTTTTGCTCATTTTTTTCGAGCAATTCCCGGAAATAGTTCACCGAAAATCTTTGGGCTGCAGTTGTAGCCCGCTCCATTGCGCTAACTCTCATCTTTTCAAAACCCTCTGCCACTTCTAATATTGCCTGCGCCAAACTTTCCGCGCTCCCTTCCTCGCAAGCCACCGCTACCCCATATTCCTCGCCCTGCTCAAAAAGAGTCGTTTCCCGCGTCGCTATCACCGGCATGCTGTTTAGCATCGCTTCGATCACCACCCGTGAAACCCGCAACCGGTAGGGCTTCCTGTAAGGCAGCACCATCACATCCGTTCGCTCCAACTGCTGTTCATACTCATCTCCCTGAAAAAATCGACAGATGACCTCCACCTGTGGATGATTTCTGAGCCAAGGATCGAGTTTAACTAGGTTTCCATTGTCGTCGGTAAAATCCTCTAACCATTGAATAGCAAAGCGCAAGTCGTTGATTAACGGGAGTTCAGGAACGAATGATTTTAGCTTTTCCAATTTAAGGTTATCAGCTTTTCGCAAAAGAAGCCGAATGGCCTCTTGAAAAATGTCGCTTCCCTTCTCCCACCGTGCGGCCCCATAGCAGCCAAAGACAACCTGCTTTTTTACATCATGATTCAAAGTGTTCATATGCACCAAGGATCACGCACCCAGCATTGCATCCATCAAAAATCTAAAATCCATTGTTCAAGAGGCACCACCTCGATCTTTTCGTTCAAAGCATATCGCATCTTTCCTGGGTAGATCACCTTGAATTCGTTGAGTTTTAAAATTTCCAGTGCTGCCACCATGGAACGCGTCAGTCGTGGAGCATCCTGATATTTGACTTCAAATCCGAGCCTGCGCCCCTCCTTGAAGCATAGCAAATCTAAAGAAGGCCCATTGTGGACTCCCCACGAATAAGTCTCTCTTGGTTTTAATTTCCTTAAAACCTCCTCGACCGCATAGCCCTCCCAGGATGCGCCCATTTTTGGGTGCTTGCTTAATGCATCAAAATCCGGAATCCCAAGCAGAGTGTGAAAAATTCCGGAATCACGGAAAAAAATCTTTGGGGCCTTGAGCTGCCGTTTTGCCACATTCTCATACCATGACGGCAACTGCCTCACCATGAATGTCTCGCAGAGGATATCCAAATAATGCCGCATCGTGTGCCCCGAAACCCCAAGCGAGCAACCGATCTCTGCGGCATTCCAAGTTTGGCCATGGTAATGCGCCAGCATAGACCAAAAACGGCGCAAGTGAGTCGATGAAATCGTGATTCCAAGTTGTGGAATATCCCTCTCAAGAAATCTCTGCACAAACGCCTCTCTCCAAGCGACCGAATTTTCGTTACTTACGGCCAAAAACGATAGCGGATATCCCCCGCGAACCCAATGCGTCTGCATCGCACGCACTTCGGGCAAAGAAAATGGTGTCACCTCGATTGTCTCAACTCGTCCCGCCAAACTTTGAGACGTTCCCTTGATTAAATCCGGTGATGCCGATCCCAAGATGAGAAAATCAGCTTTTGCATCTTCGCGATCGCTGAGGACTCTCAGGATCGGAAACAAGTCCGGACGCAACTGAATCTCATCCAAAACCACAAGCCCCTGCAAAGACTCAAGAGCCGTCCAAGGTTGATCCAGTCGCGCTACCGACAAAGGGTGTTCGCAATCAAAGTAATTCAGCGAATCCGATGAAACAAATTCCCTCGCCAGCGTCGTCTTGCCCGATTGCCTCGGGCCAAGCAATGCCACCACACGGCTTCGCCCCAAAGCGTCAGAAACCGATTTTTTTAGAGACTCACGAGACAGCATTTCCGAAAGTAATATTGAAATTTGGAATCTGCTATTCTTTTTTTCAATTTTTTTCTTTGGCTTTACGGACAGGATGCGGCAAATAAACCACTGGCATTTGAATCAACGCCTCCAACGCCCTCCGCATCGCATGCGTCTCCACACCCATCACCACCCGCCCGCTTTCCACTTCTGTTCTGAAACTTGCAAAAAGCCAAGCCATCAACTTTGTCGTTGGTCCACCACTCCAGTGTGCCCGCCCCTCATCATCCAGCCAAATCGGCAAATTCGGAAAAAACAAAAGCACCCGCGATTCTCTCGGAGCAGATCCTGTTTTGAGCAGCAACCACCACCCCAGCAAATGATGCACCAACACCGTCGGGACAAAAATCCAGTCTGGGGCTTCGCCCGAGTCGAGTTGCGAGGGTCCAGAGACGAGGGTGACAGAATTGGAACCACGGATATCACGGATGGGCACGGATGAAGAATATTCCCCGGAAGCGCTAAGGTCGTTCGCGGTGCGAATGGTGAGGAGTTTTTGATTGTCCATCTGCAGGCCAGCTTGCGACTGGCCTTTCATAAACTCCATCGAATCAGCAAACTGATTCCCCTCAGCGCTGCCCGATCTCATATCATCGGAGCGAAGCGAGTCCTCAGTAGGGCCACTCGCGGAGCGAGTAAGCGATGTGTTTTCAGAATCCCGTGCAAGCTCGCTTGTGGAGGGACTTGAAAACGCAGCGCAGCTTCGCTTGTCCAAGCGCTGCCTTGCTTCATTTATTCGTGCCTTTTCGTGATTTTTGTGGTTAATCTCCTGCTTTTTTGCACTTTCCCCTCTGAGCTCTCGGTGTCCTTTGACTCGGTCGATCCCACTCCCTCGCCCTTCGGGCCAACACTCGGTTGCTCTTTCTCGCACCTGCCCCAGTGCTCGATTGTGGTTAAATCCTCTGAAGACTTTTCGCATCGCAAAAAATGTCGCAATCGCATGCCCCGGCACCCGCGCATATCGCTGCAATGCCCCGGCACCATCACCCATCCGATGCCAGATTGACTCCGGGAGCACAGGTCTTGCTCCCGTCTGCTCTAGAATAAACCCCTCCGCCATGCGGTCGCACAGCACTGTCACCTCGTCTCCCAGCTCCTTGAGCCCCTGCACGAAAGTCGAGACATACTCGAGCCAATGCCCCTTCCGATCCCTCAACGCATCCTCAACAATCAACCACTTCATGTTTTATGTAAGGCCACACAGCGCTCTCCACCGAAGACTGAAAATTTACCGCATCGAAACGAAGAATTCTCCCGGTACCCAAGTACCCGCAACTTCAGCCCACCGAGTTTTCGAAGCACAAAACCTGAAACCTGAAACCTGAAACCTGAAAACCAATTCCTCTTCCAAATACCTTGCAGATTATTCTTCAATTCGCTCTCCTCAAACGGAAAAAATGTCTCCAAATCCCGCCAAGCCTCATACGCTCGCAGGCGAAAACCATGCCACTCAGCTGGCGGAGTGGATGAGTCGAACGTCGAGCGTCCAGAGGCGAGAGATTCAGAAGCCCGTGCAAGCTCGCTTGTGGAGGGACTTAAAAACGCAGCGCCAGCACAAGCCCCCTGGGCGTTACCCTGCTGATTCTTCTGGTATCCGTGGTTACCGGTGTCATCCGTGGTTAGAAAACCTCCGCGCTTCCGCGCCTCCGCGGGAACTCTTGTCCCGGCACTCGACACCTCTTCCTGTGCCCTCACCAAAAACCTCGCCCAGTCCTTAGCATGGCGCTTTTGCGCCGCACCTGTAGCCGTCAATTTTCCGGGATCGTCCCCCAGCCGATAAAAAACCATGGTCTCTGGCGTGTGAACCACTTGTGCACCCGCAAGGAGGCAACGCAAAAAGAGCAACTGATCCTCCCCGACCCAGATATCCTCCGGAAAGCCGCCCGCCCTTTCCAAAATCGACCTCCGAAACAAACACGCATGCGGCACAATTGACCAATTCGTCAGCAGCGCCCGCACCAAATCCCCTTGAGGCAACCCCCGAGCCTGAAGGACTGGTCCCTCAGGAACGAAATTCCGAGGCAAAGAAAAATTGGAACCACGGATATCACGGATAGGCAAGGATGAAGAATATTCCTCGGCAGCGCTGGCGTCATTCGCGGAGCGAGTGGGCGATGTGTTTTCACAATCCCGTGCAAGCTCGCTTGTGGAGGGATTTGAAAACGCAGCGCCGCTTAGCTTGCCCAAGCACGACCCTAGCTCGCCCCATCCGTGTACATCCGAGTCATCCGTGGTTAAACTTTCTTTCAGCTTTTCCAAGGGCAGGAACCAGCCCTTACCCCACGGCCCATAGGCAATATCGGCACCGGTTTCGAGAATCGCGCGCAATTGCACCTCGTGCTTGTTCGGTGAAGCGATGTCATCGCTATCAAAAAAATGAACAAACTCCCCCATCGCCTCGGCCAAGCCACGATTCCTTGCGGCACCCGGCCCAGCATTCTGCTGACGCAGAATTTTGAATGTTGGATTTTGAGTGTTGGATTTTGCTGAAAACTGCTCGCTGAAAACTGAAAACTCCCGTTCCACGGCTTGTGCAGTTCCATCCCTCGACCCATCATCAACCACAATAATCTCCTTAGCCGGCAGCGTCTGGTTCAACAAACTCCGCAGTGTTTCACCAATAAGACCCGCTCGATTGTAGGCCGGGATAATGACAGAAATACTCGCCATTTTGTTAAAAAAATTTCTTTTTTTCAGTTTTCTCGCCCCACTTTGAGTCCATCACCTGGTGGAATGCGAAGCAGATTCCACATGGATCAGCACTGCGCTATCCGCCATCAGCCCTCGGCCGGAGGCTTACTTTCATCGCTTCCCTAGAAATATAATTTTTGGGATTATCAAAGGCGATCGTAGAATTCGCATTTAATTGTTCCAGAAGAGAAGGTTGAAGAACTGCCGACTTGAGCGCCAAGGCGTCGAATTTCAACATATTGAATCGGCCTGTGCCATCCATCTCTACAAACTTCTTTCTATCTTCGGGCTGCAGGGCATGAAAAAAAAGGAACCAGTCCACCTCCATGTAGACTCCTCTTCGCTCGAAAATCGCTAAGATTTTTTTTGCACATTCACTACTAATAATATATCCTTCACCTCCCGATGCATTTATACGTTTATTTTGATTAAGTAAAGAGTAAGCTGCTTCAAAAACGGGACTGAATTTGAAACCTTCTTCTCCAGCATATTGAACTCCACTATGCAAGCCCTCGGCAAGTCTTTGGTGGACAAACAGGATATCAAAATCGCGAGGCATTCCAAATTGAATGATTCGCCTTGGAATCGGGCCAAGCCATTGCACATCATCCTCGCAGATCAATGCATGGGAATATTTTGAATCCACAAGCTTTTGCCAGGCTTTTGCGTGGCTGAGGAAACAGCCCACAGCGCCACGCAGGAATTTCTTGTTGCCATAAAAAGTTTCAGCGATTTTCGAATCGTAAGGATAAAAGTCGAAATTGGGATCGGCACAATTGGTTGCCTCCACCCGATCAAATTTCACATCCCACTTCGCACAGGAATTGGCATACCTCACCAAACGTTCCCCATCGCACTTCCGATTGATTACAAATACTGGATAATCCTGAATTCCATGCCAATGCATTGCACGCAACCGCGCTCCATTTCTAAAAAAATCCAAGGCCCGCCGCCTTTCCGGCTTGGGGTCACATAGCACAATCAATGCCTGCAATGCAAGAGCAGTTTTGGTGCAACCCGCATGGAAAAAGACAAACGGCAGCCTCCCGATGCTCATGGGTTGAAGCGCGGGTTCATAAAAGTTGGAAAATAGTCATTCACAGTAAGCGCACGCGTAGCTATCCACAGCATTGGCCCAAGAAGATTTATTTGCGAAGACGTAGCCTTTCTCTCCCATTTTATACCCGAGGGATTTATGTTGCAGAATCGTGTAAATCGCCTTACCAATCTCCTCAATATCATTAGGAACCAAAAGCCCACCTTCCGCTGCCCCGATCGTTTCCCGAAGCACCGACAAATCCAAAGCCACAACCGGTTTTTTGTAGGCCCACGCCTCGAAATAAACCATCCCAAACGACTCCCCCTCCGAAGGCACGCAAAGCAAATCACAAGCCGCCAACGCATCCTGTTTCTCCCCCTCCGTCAAATCATCCAAATTTAAAACCCTCTCCCGCGCCTCGGCGGATTGCGGGTTGAGAAATTCGTCGGAGTTTCTCATTTCAGCTTTCAGCTTTTCAAAATCCGCGCTCTTCGGCCCCGCAATCACCAGCGTCGCTTCCGGAAATTTCTCAGCCACCCCCGGCCATGCATTCAGCAGTCGCTCCACGCCCTTCTCTTTAGTCTTCCTTCCTAAAAACAGCACGACCGGCCCAGCGATTCCATGCTTTCTAAGGAACCTTTCCCCATCACCTGAATCACAAAAATCCACCCCATGCACAATCGTTCGAATTTTAGATGGCGAAATTCCCATCCGCTCCAGCACACTCGCCTCATGCCGTGTGTGCGCAAGCAACAAGTCCGCCCGTTTGTAGAGCAAGGCATCGAACCACTTGTCCCCCCATTGCCCTTCATGCAACGCAGGCTCGATGACAAATTTTGCCCCAATTTTGCGAGCTGCTGCCTCAGCCGCAAATCCCAGCATCTCCGGCCCATTGCCGAAATAATGCAACACATCCACCCCACGACTTGCCTCCACGATCTGACCCCGCATCGCTGCGACATACAACCAGCGAGCCAGCGGAAAAGTGCTCTTTCTCCAAATCAGTTTGAAAACCGGCTTGAGCAACAGTCGAGCTTTGGCACCCAGCTTCAGGACTCTCACGGTTACACCACCACACTTTAAATCTGGACCCTTTTCCGAGGCGAAAAAAAAATCTTCCATCTGATGCCGACCCTGCGTGAATCTTCCCAAGATTCTTGCCTCGTGGCCGAGCTTCTGAAGATTCTGCGCCAAGCGCAAGCAAACCTTTTCCAACCCCCCGACTAGTGGAGGGGAATGGGTAATGACAAAGCTAATTTTTAAACGACTCTCCAATTGTAGTCTTCCCTTTTCAGCTGATAATCATTTGGTTTTTAGACCTGAAATTTGTAGCTTTTTTCAGCGGAGTCATATTTTCGACTCAAACACCGCTTCAATCGCCCTCGCCGGCTCCTCCTCCGAGATGCTGGTAAAAACGGCAGCCTCACGATCCGATCACTCAGACTTCGATAAAACTATAATAAATCTCCACTAATTCCTAATGATTGGCTTACAACCTTAAATGGCGTTTTTTCAAGAATTTTCCCGGTAAAGACCAACGGCGCAATCATGAAATCAGGCACACCCGGTAGCAAAAAGTCTTTGTATTCCACTTTAATGTTTTTGAATCCGGCTTTTCGCAGTTTTTGGATCGCAAAGCTTTTTGAAAAAGCCATTTCATCGGGCTCCAGACTCGCGGCTTTTCGCAGTAATGAATAAGAAAAAATGAAGTAGACATAGGGATTGCACAAATTGGGCTCCATGAAAATAATCCTCCCTCCGGGCTTGAGTAGAATTTTCATGTTGCCGAGTGCTTTGTCGAGTTCGGGGTAAAGGTGGTGGAGTATTCCGTTCCCAACTATGTAATCAAATAACAGCCCATCAAATCGAGTGGATTCGTTAAAATCAAGAATTTCGTATCCAAGGTTTGGAAGTGAGAACTTGGCTTTGGCCTCGACAATGAATGGTTCGCATAAGTCTGTCCCGAGAACCTGCATTCCTGTCCGGCTGGCCAGCATGTGGCTATTGGCGCCGGTCCCACAGCCAATCTCCAACACATTCTTTTGCAGAGAGGGTTGCATGTTCGAAATCATGTAATCACACCTTCTTGATGCCCGCACTCGCGTGGATTTGGCATCGAGCCAAATCTGGTTGTAGCCGCGATCGTCCTTCAAATTTTTCATTATTTTTTCACAGTGATCGTGAACCCCAAGGGGTCATCATTGCTGCCCCAATCTAGAAAAAGGCAGAGATGCGCCGTTAAAACGGCAAACGCAGGAATTGGAAGGAAAAGCAACCACAATGGAGCAAAGACGAGTTTCCACCAGATTTTAGGAAAAAGATTCCGCATCCAGAGGATAATGAGTTTATTTGCAATTACCAGTATATCGCTACCCCTTGGCTTGATTTGCACGGAAGTGAATTCCGAAAACATTTTTTCCAAACTGGAGCGCGTGTAGCGAAAAAAATCATAAGGAATATAGTGATAACGGGCGCTCCAAGGGATCGTGATAATTCCGATACCATTATGCTTTAGGACTCGCCGCATTTCATTAATTAGCATTTGAAATTCATAAACATGCTCCAACACCTCAGTGCATATTAAACAGTCAAATTTTTCATCCGGAAAAGGAATCTTCCTTCCATTGAACGGAGTTATTTCTTTGTTGGCGTAATCAAACTTTTCTGCGTCCGCTATATCGATTCCAAAATAATTGGTCGTTTCGGAATTT
>JBILBH010000069.1:0-11471 GCA_044353785.1 Terrimicrobiaceae bacterium | reverse complement strand
TGGCCTGCAACGATTTTGGGATGACGCTCAAGCAGTCCTCTCGCTTATTGGTCGCCCATGGCTGCAGTCTCAAGCAAACGCTACTGCGAAAATTTAGCCGTCGGGTTATCTTGAAGAGATGGTATAAGAGGTTCACCAGCACGCCGAGCAAAGAGCGGTCGCCCTCTTCGGTGAAAATACCCGCGCGGCGCAGCGCGTAGCCGGACGTGATGACCAGAAAGACCGGCAGGATGAGGTGGAGCAGGTTCGGCGATGCGGCCATTTCTACCTGCAGAGTTTCCGGAATGCGGCTTCGTCTAACACAGGGACCCCGAGTTCGCGGGCCTTGTCGAGCTTGCTGCCTGCGTCATCCCCCGCCAAGAGGTGGGTGGTCTTTTTGCTAATGCTGCCAGTGACTTTGCCGCCAAGGCGACGGATCATTTCCGAGGCCTCTTCCCGCGAAATGGAGAGTGTGCCTGTGAGAACCCAAATGGTGTCATTAAGGCGCTGATCTGTGGGAGCGGAGGGGGCATCTGCCTCGCCGAAGTTGAGGTCTGCGGTTCGTAGCGATTCCAGCAAGGCGCGATTTTCCTGGTTCTGGAACCATGTATGGATGGCGGTCGCCATGATTTCGCCGATTGAGTGGATGCCGAGCAGGGTTTCCCCTGTCGCCGATGCCAAGGCGTCGAGGATGTGGAAGCGGTTGGCGAGGTCGCGCGCGGAGGTTGCACCAATGTGCGGGATGCCCAGGCCGTGCAGCAGCCTCCAGAGGGGTTGCGAACGGCTTTCCGCGATTGCTGCAAGGAGGTTGGCCGCGCTCCTCTCGCCCATGCGCTCCAGATTCAGCAGGGACTCGCGATCAAGTCGGTAGATGTCGGGAATTCCTTTCAGGAGTCCTTCCTCAACGAGCTGGGCAACGAGCGCTTCGCCGAGACCTTCGATGTCCATCGCTTGCTTTGAGGCAAAGTGCTCGATGCGGCGGCGCACCTGAGCCTTGCAGGAGTGGCTGGTGCATTTCCAAGCGACTCCGTCTTTTGAAACAGGCGCTCCACAGGAGGGACAGTGCTGTGGCATTTCGAAGACCCTCTCCGAGCCATTGCGCATTTCTTTCTTTACTTCAACGACTGCCGGGATGACCTCGCCGGCTTTCTCGATGAGAACGGTGTCTCCGATACGGATGTCCTTTCGCTGGATTTCCTCTTCATTGTGGAGGGTCGCGCGGGAGACGGTGCTGCCTGAGACGAAGACGGGTTGAAGCTCCGCGACAGGGGTGAGGGTTCCGGTGCGGCCGACTTGAATCGTGATATCGAGGAGCTTGGTTTCGGCGCGCTCGGGCTCGTATTTGTAAGCAATCGCCCAGCGGGGTGCCTTGGCGGTGGAGCCGAATTCGCGGCGCATGGAGAGGCTATCAAGTTTGACGACCGCCCCATCGGTCTCATAGGCGAAATCATGCCGCAGTTCTCCCATTCCTTGCACGGCGGCGTTCACAGAGTCTTCGTCTGAGCCTTCGAGGATTTTTTCTGAAATTGGGAGGCCCCATTTCTGAAGCGTGGCAAACATCTCGCGGCCAGTGGCGGGTTGGTCGCCAGTCCAGGCACCAGTCCCGTAGAAAACAGCGGCGAGCTTGCGGGATGCTGTGATGGCGGGATCGAGTTGTTTGATAGATCCTGCGGCAGCATTTCTCGGATTGGCAAAAGGCGGGAGCCCATCCTCGTCACGTTCAGCGTTCAGGCGGGCGAAAATGGCTTTGGGCAAGTAAACTTCGCCGCGAATCTCGATCTGCGCGGGCGCCTCGCCGTGGAGCTTGTGCGGAATGTTCGAAATGGTAAGGACATTTTGTGTGACATCATCCCCCGTCACTCCATCTCCCCGTGTGGCGGCGCGAACGAGGCGGCCGTTTTCATAGAGGAGGGAAATGGCGACGCCATCGACCTTTGGCTCGATGGTGAAGTGAATCGATCTCTCCTCGGCGAGTTTGCGCACGCGGGTTACAAACTCGCGGAGTTCCTCTGGCGAGTAGGTGTTGTCGAGGCTCTGCATCGGCACGATGTGCGTGGCCGGGGCAAATTCCTCGAGCGGTTTTCCCCCGACCCGGCGGGTGGGGGAGTCCTCGCTGGCGAGCTCGGGTTGGGCGCTCTCTAGATCGGCGAGTTCGCGCAGAAGGGCGTCGAACTCGCGATCGGAAATCTCCGGCGCCGCATGCTCGTAGTAGAGGCGGTTGTGGCGCTCGATCTGTTCCCGCAGTTCCCGGACCCTTGTGGAGGCCCGGGTTGCCGAGGGGTCAAACAATTCCAACGGCTCGGAACTTGGCTTCGACATGGCGGAAGTGGCGGTCGGGCGCGCAGGCGTCTTCGATTTCCTTTGCCGAGAGGTGTGCCGAGACGGTTGGCTCCTCGGCGAGGTTCTTCGCGAGTCCGCCCTTGTCCTTCCATGTCTTCATGGCGGCGCGCTGAACGGCTTCGTAGGCATCTTTGCGCTCCATGCCTTTTTCGGTGAGCATGAGGAGCGCCGACTGGCTGGCGTAGAGGCCACCTGTAAGTTCCATGTTGCGTCGCATGTTTTCAGGATAAACGATAAGCTTCGAGACCAACTTGGTGAGTGTCACAAGCATGTAGTCGAGAAGCGTGCAGCTATCCGGCAGGATGATGCGTTCGACCGAGCTGTGGCTGATGTCGCGCTCATGCCAGAGGGCGACATTTTCAAGGGCTGCCATGGCATTTCCGCGAATCACGCGGGCGAGTCCGCTCAGGCGCTCGCCAGTGATGGGGTTGCGTTTGTGCGGCATGGCGCTGCTGCCTTTCTGCCCCTCGCTGAAATACTCCTCCACCTCGAGCACCTCGGTGCGTTGCAGGTGGCGGAATTCCGTCGCCCAGCGGTCGATACTGGAAGCGATGAGGGCGAGATTGGTCATGAACTCCGCATGGCGGTCGCGCTGCAAGATCTGGGTCGAAAGCGCGGCCGGCTTGAGATTCAGTCGCTCGCAAACGATCCGCTCGACCTCGGGATCGAGGTGGGCATGTGTCCCCACGGCTCCGCTGATTTTTCCGACTCGAATGCGTTCGCGCATTTCGCGCAGGCGCTCGAGGCTGCGGGTGAACTCGTCATACATAATGGCCATCTTAAGGCCGAAGCTGATCGGCTCGGCATGGATGCCATGGCTGCGGCCGATCATGGGGGTGAATTTGAATTCCTTGGCACGAACTCCCACGGCTTCGCGCAGGGCGAGAAGGTCTTTTTCTAAAATGTCGGAGGACTCGAGCATCTGCACCGCGAGTGTGGTGTCAAGGAGGTCGGAGGAGGTCAGGCCCTGGTGGATCCAGCGGGCAGCCGGACCAACGCGGGAGGCGACATCCTCAATAAAAGCGATGACATCGTGGTTCGTGCGTTTTTCGATTTCGCGGACGGCGTTGATGTCGAAGGACCCCTTGGCGCGGATCGTGGCGGCGTCCTCCTTGGGGATCGTGCCAAGTTCGGCCATGGCCTCGCAGGCGAGGGTTTCAATTTCGAGCCAGATTTCGAGTTTGCGCTGTTCGGTCCAGACGGACCGCATGCCGGGCAGTGAGTAGCGTTCAATCATGATGAAGCCGGGTATTTAAACCCGAGGAATCGCGCGGGTGCAACCCGAGCGTCAAAATTCGCGTGGATTTGCATCATTCCACTTGTCCTGCGACAAAACCCGGCGGATATAAAATGGATGTTCAAGTTCCTCTGTGCCACCCTCCTCGCGCTCTCACTCGGTCTTGTTGGCTGCAATACAAAGGAGCGCTACGCCCGCAACAATGCAGCCGCCCGGGCCTGGTTGGCTGCGAATCCCGCTTCAGGCCACACTCGCGTTGCAGGAGATTGGAAGCCGGACGACGAGGGCTGGGGCGAGGCGCGCTTCCAGCAGGCCGGCAGCCGCATAACGGGAACCATCGGTCTCTACACCGTGGAGGGCCATGTGAAGGGGCCGGATGTCTATCTTGTCATGTCTGAGGGCGGCTGGGCCTACCACTCGGCGGTATTGAAAAAGAAGGGCGACATCCTCTCGGGCTTTTATTCGGCCCATGTGCCATTCAGCACGAAGGATCAAGAGACATTCGCGCTAAGCCGTTCGAAAAAATAAAATTTCAGCAGCAGCCTACGGACTTTCGTCGATGCTCTGCCAGTTGGGGCCAGAGCGTGGTTGCAGTCGTGGCGAACTTCTGGCTTCTTGGGCCTGACCAAGGGGCTTGGACTGCGAAGAGCGTCTCCGCAAGAAAGTAGGCTGGCTCGTAGTAGTGTGACCTCAGCCGGCAAAAGACCTTCCACGATTCCTCCCGCTCCTCCCGCAGAACAATGCCGTTCTCAGCAAGGTAGGTCATCGCCCAGTCCCATTCGTCGCGTGTGATTCCTGGATCCTTCTCTGGTGCGACCGGCTCTGGTTTGTGGTTGAGAATTTCCGACTCGATCCGCCAGGTGCTTATTCCGTGGGTATCCACTCTGGCCGTCGTGCGGGCTAGTTCGCTTAGCCTGAGCATGTGCAATGTGTCCGCCCCTTCGGCGATCAAACGCACCAGCTTGAGGTCGGGTTCCTTGTTCATAGCGGCCAGACGGATCGCGGAGGCATCCAGCACACTCAAGAGTGTGATCACCCAGTGCCGGGTCGGTATCGGCGAACGAAAATGGTTTAAGATCGAGTAAATGTAATGCGTGACGCGCAGACTGCACATCCAGGTGACGAGTTTTTCGGTGGTGTTGGTATCCACCGATCCTTGGATGAGTTTGAGGCGCACAAGGAACTCAGGACCCCAGGCCGGCTCGCCGCAGAGCAGGGCGAGTTCGCTCATGATGCTCTCCCTCGCAGTGTAGGCCGAGTAGAGCGTAAGCAGGTAGCCGATGAAAACCGAGATCACTGTGCTTCCCATGAAAGCGGCCGCAAAAACCACCGCAAGTCCCCACGGACCGAGAGTCTCCGTGATGCCCAGCGTCGTCATTCCTGAACCCGCTTGATACAGGGCCTTAGAAAAAGTCAGTCCGGTGATGCCATAGAAAATAAACGCGAAGGCACAGACAAAAATTCCGAGAAAGACGGCCAGGAAAATCAAGACGGAGGACGGACCCTGCACGGCCAGAAACCGATCGAGGGTTTCGTAGCTCCTCAGGCGCGAGGCGCAGGCGTGGAAAAAAACACGCAGGCCCTTGGCAAGAATCCGGGCTATGAGGCCCGCTGTGGGTCTTGGCACGAGCATGACTCCCACAGCCGCCATGATTGCTGCCACAAGAAGCCAGACTCCGGCAAGGAGGGAGGCCAACCGGAAGGAGGCCTCCAGCCAGCCTTCCATGGTGGTGGATGCAACAGCAAACGCAGGTGGACAGGATGCAAGGATGGCATTCATTTCTCAATGAAACTCAAATTATCAACGCGGGATCACGAAGAAAAGTTCAGGCGGGCTGTCGATGGATTTGCCTTCTGCACAGGGATGCGCTTATTCTGGATCCATCATGATTTCTCTGCTCATCGCCGGCGGTTCCCTCATCAGCACCTTCACCGCTCCCCAGTTGCCTGAAATGATGAACCACACCCTCAATGGCACACCTGTCAGAGCCCAAGAAGTCGTCTGCCGCACCCGTTGGGGAACGCCGATGATGCCCGACGGCAAGGGTAGCTACAATATCACGGCCGCGCCGAACCCGGTTTACATCCAGCGCAGCCTTATCCAGCCTCCCAAGACCGATGCTCCGGTTTACCGGCCAGGAGCGCCTTATGTTCTCCCAGCGCAGGCAGTTGCCGCCGAGTCCCAGCCCGTGCTGCCCAAGTAAGCGCTTTGCAGCGTTTCCGCTCAACCATTGAAACAGCAGACCTCGCCGGGAGTTTACAGCGTTCATTGGTTTTCCCTTCTGAACGCCCTGTCGTTTCAGATTATCTTAGGGGCGCCCATGATTCTTTACGCGAAGAGCATCGGAGCCACATCGACTGTGATCGGCATTCTCGCGGCCTTCACACCGCTCATGACTGTGCTCCAATTGCCGGCTGCGAAGTGGTTGCCTGTTTACGGCTACAAGCGTTTCGTTTTGATGGGGTGGGGGCTGCGGACAATTTTCATTTTTGTCGTGGCCGCCGTGCCCTTGCTGCTTTTTCTCAATGAAGTTGCCAAAATCGTTCTCTTGGTCGCATCGCTCTTTGTTTTCAATTTTTTCCGAGGCATCGCATCCACCGCTTGGATGCCATGGATCGCCGCTCTCATACCCGAAGAGGAGAAGGCTGTTTTCTTATCCCGTGATCAGATTTTCATGTTCGGCGGTTCGCTGATGGCGCTTCTCTGTTCGGCACTACTCATGTCCGGCAGCGTGGCCTCCGTGGAGTATTCGCTGGTCTTTCTGGTGAGCGCCTTGTCTGGCACCGGGGCGCTTTTTTTCATCAAGCGAATCCCCGATGTCTGCGGCAGCGAGCAGATGCGAAAATCCTCCGAGCCTGTGCCTTGGAAGCAGATTCTTTTTTATCCACCGTTTTTCTCGCTTCTTCTCTTCAATCTATTCTTCGTGATCGTGGTCGGTAGCTTGGGCGTTTTTACAGTCGAGTATTTGCATGAGTTTCCGGAATTCAGTGTCTCCAAGGTTCTCTATCTCACCGGCGTTTCATTCCTTGGAGCGTTGGGGAGCCTGCCGTTTCTCGGAAAAATGCTCGAGCGTCTTGGTGGCAAGCCCGTGCTTGCGGCGGCGCTCATTCTTTTTGGTGGAGCCATAGCTGGTTGGTTCTTCGTTGCTGCGGGTCTCATACCCTGCACATGGCATGTCATCAGCCTTCTAAACTTCATCTGCGGCGTTGCTGGCGCCGCCTTCAATGTGGCCAATGCGAGAATCATTTTCGCCACCATGCCTCAGATGGGACGCAATCACTTTTTTGCGCTCTTTACAGTCATCAGCAGCCTCGGCCTGGGTGCCGCACCGGTTGTCTGGGGGATTTCGCTGGACTTCATCGGTAGCTACGAAGTCGTCACGGGCGCTCTCCACTGGAAACGCCATAGCCTCTACTTTGCTGCACTTTTTCTGCTCAACCTCGTGACGCTTCTGCAAGTCCGCCGCCTGCGAGAGGTGCCGGAGCAGTTGCTCGACAGAGCCTTTTGATTGCTGAAGTCGCGCCGGAGCGCACAGGAGTTCATTCAGAAACAACGCGTCGTCGGTGAGTGCTTCGGGCGAGTCGTCGCGACAAATTCGAGAAGGATGTTTGGTTAGGCCGAGGCATCGGAGTTTGGCGACATAGGCGGTCCAGCAGTTCTTGCTATCGAGAAAAGGCAGGCGGCGCGAGGGAATCTGCCACCAACGAGAACCATGAATGTGATGGAGCCTCCAGGCAGATGTTCGAAGACCAGTCAGGCATTCCTTCAGTGGACGGCCATGGAGCTTGCAGCAAAGACTGGTGCTTTTTTCGCTGAGCCTTTCGCTTTGCTGAATGGATGGTCATCGCCGCTTATCAAAACCCGCTCTCGTCAGTGTGACTGAGGTCGTCTAATAAAAACCTCATTCACAGAAAACGCGCTTCATGTCCAAACCGGAAAACCAATACACAACTCCATCGACTTGGCTCGACCCCTCGGCTCCGCCGCTGGAGATCGATTTCGGCTGCCATCGTGGCGCATTTCTCATCGGCATGGCCACTCTGCATTCCTCATCCAATTTTCTCGGTATCGAAAAACAGTCCGACCGCGTGAACAAATGCAACGCTCGCGCTGCGCGGCTCGGATTGAACAATGCCGCTGCCATCCAAGGTGTGGGAGCCGAGGCGCTCCAGACCCTGCCGACAGTGAGTGTGGCGATATTTCATCTCTATTTTCCCGACCCTTGGCCCAAACGCCGACACTCCAGTCGCCGGGTTTTTCAAAAAAATTTCCTCGCCGAGATTCGGCGCATTCTTCGTCAGGATGGCGTTCTCAGGCTCATGACTGATGACACACCCTATTTCGATGAAATGCGCGAACTCACTCGCGAAGGCTGGGCGGAAATCCCCTGGGACGATGGACGCGAAACCGTGCTGACAGCGTTTGAAAAAACTTTTCGCAACCGTGGTCAAACCCCGCATCAAGCAGCTTTGAAATCACTCTGATGCCTGCTCCGGGCTTACTTGGCCAAAAGCCAAGGAGTGCTTTGAGCATCGGTCTTCAGCGAGTTCATTACGATGTAGAACAACCCCTCAAGCAGATCCGGAGAGGTGTGGAAGACATCTGCCGTCGCCGCCGATGGTTCCCATGTTGATACGGGCAGGGTGGTGGAGAAGGCTATTTCCTTCACATCGACGACAACTGTAAAATCCCGCCGCTTCACCTCGATTCGCCTTATTTTATGAGCCGGAGCGACCCAGATGCGTGTCTGGAAATCCTCCGCCTTCGTCGCTTTTGCCAGTTCCGGCATGAGCCCCGCTGTGAGGACTCGGCAGTTCTCGCCACGGAGTTCCTCGACCTCAGCGATATCCGGGCGGCTCACGGAGAAGAGCGCTGGCAGGAAAATCGCTTGCTGGGCGGTGATCGGTAGAAAGATCGGCGTTTTCAGTTTCGTGCCTTTTCTTGGAAGGACTTGGAATTGCGAGACGAGGTATTCCACTTTGGAACCCGGAGTCGCCCAGACCTCATCGCCATTGCGGCAGACCGTGAATGTTTCTCCGAGCACGGGAGCAACCAGTTTCACCTTGTCAGGAAATTGCACCGCCGCTTGCAGGGTGGCGCCTTTCATTTCCTGCGGAAGCCGCCCACTGACATCGCTGACCTCAAACATAATTGTGGCTGCGCGGTTGTTGTCGTTCGATTCCGAGAGCAGCACTCCCCAAAGAGGTTGGAAAATTTTTGCAATGACATCATACGGATTCTCGCGGGGCGCTGGCTGCTGCGCCCGAAGCGTAGAGGCAAGGGTGAGAGTCATGGCCAGCACGGGTAAAAATATGCGCATAAGCTTTTATATCCCCCGCTCTCCAGCTCTGGCAAAAGAATCGTTTTGCATTTCCAAGGCGACGGGTGTCTTTATGTAGCCGTTATGGATGGCTTTTTCACATCGCATCTCCGATTTCAGGGCATGGAATTCAAATGATGATCGCAGCAGGTATTATCTACGCTTTCACGGAAAGCACTCTGGAGGGGAAGTTAATCCTCCTTGTGCTTTTTCTCGCATCGATTTTCAGCTGGTCCGTCATGGTGACCAAGATTCGCTTCTTGAGTTTTTGTAAACGCCAGAACGATCGTTTCCAAGACCTCTTCCATCAGGATCGCCAGCCGCTCCGCATCTTCGAGGCGGGCGTCGCCTTCGAGGGATCGAATCTTTTTGAAATCTACGAAGCCGGCGCCAACGAACTCTGTTTTCAAATGTTGGGCTCCGTAGAGGTTGATGAAAGCTTCGCCTCGCGTCTCAAGACTGCTGAAAAAATTACCCCAGCACAGATGCGCTCTGTCCAAGCCGCTATGGAGCGAGCCGTTGGGGAATCCGCCCTCCGCCTCGAATCCAAAATGATCGTACTCTCGACCGCCGTCAGCGGCGCTCCATTTCTCGGCCTGCTTGGAACTGTCTGGGGCGTGATGGATGCCTTTGCAGGCATCGCCGCCTCAGGAAATGCCAATCTCGCCGCCATGGCTCCCGGTATTTCTGGATCGCTTATTACCACTATCATCAGTCTTCTCGTGGCCATCCCGGCCATGTTTGGTTACAATTTTTTGGTGACCACGCTACGCTCCCTCCTTGTGCAGGCCGACAACTTCGCCACCGAGCTATCCTCCGAAATCGAGCACCGCTATGTCGATTTCGGTTCCCGCGAATCAAGGCGTCCGATCCTCTGATACCGCATGCGACGCTACTCTTCGAAAAATGGGCTGCACGGCCTCACGGAGCTGAACATCACTCCCATGCTCGATCTCGTCTTTGTGTTGTTGATCATTTTTATGATTACTACCCCCTTGATCGAGAACAGCATGGATCTGGTCGTGCCAAAAAGCTCCACGGCGGCTGGTGCATCAAATCCCTCCCAGACCTTCAATATCTCGATCGATAAAAATACTATTCTCAAGATCGACAATACAGTCGTCACCCCCGCCGACCTCGAAGCCCGCCTTGTCGCTCTCAAACTCGATAAGCCTGATACCGCCGTCATCGTTCGCCCTCATTTTGAACTCCCCATTCAGAAATTTATTTCCGTCATGGACATTCTGCAGCGCGTAGGAATCACCAAAGTCGGAGTCATGACGCTCAAAGACGGGCCCGACTCTCCAGCCAAAGCCCGCTGACATGGAAAATCCGCATTTCAGGCGGAACCTGATCGTCGTCGCCGCTCTTCACCTTCTCCTCATTGGAGCAATCCTGTATTTCACCAAACGCGAAATCAAAAAGCCACAGGGCGACATCACTTGGGTGAATCCGGGTTCCTTTGCCGCCGCTGTCGCCGCCGTCGGAGGAAACCCAGCGCAGGAAGTCGAAGAAGAGCCCGAACCAACGCCTGAGCCCAAACCGACCCCGCCACCCACTCCAGAGCCAACGCCCGAACCGACTCCGGAACCAACGCCAGAGCTCACCCCGGAGCCAACAACCGAAAAGTCCGATCTTGTCGAGGCGACGCCAACCCCCACGCCAACGCCAACGCCCAAGCCTAAACCAACTCCAACGCCGACCCTAAAACCTAAGCCAACCGCCACGCCCACTCCTAAACCCAAGCCCAGTCCGACGCCCACACCGAAGCCGAAACCTTCAGCCACCCCCTCTCCGAAGCCCTCCGCTAGTCCTAAACCTAAGCCGTCCCCTTCCGCCTCTCCAAAAGCCTCCTCCAAAGCTTCACCCGGCGCCTCGCCCAAGGCCTCCCCGGGTGCTTCGCCCAAAGCCTCGCCCTCGTCTTCACCAGGAGCGGCAGCCGGTGAAGCAAAACCGTCGGCATCGCCTGGCGATGGAAAACCTTCGAGCCAAGGCACGGGAAAACCCGGTGCATCCGGCGGGGGAGGCGGCACAGCAGCCAGCGGCACCGGCAGAGGTGGAGCGGGTGGCACCGCCAGCGAATTCGCCTGGTATCACGAACTCATCCACGACCGCTTCTTCAGCCAATGGGAGCAGCCTACCTCCATCTTCGAGCAGGACAAATCCTTCGTCTGCACCGTAAAAATCCAAATCAAACGCGACGGCACCATCGCCAGCGCCGAAATCATCCGCCCCAGCGGGAACCCTCTCATGGACCAATCCGTCCTCGACGCCCTCAACCGCGTCACCCGCATCGACGCCCTACCGACCGGCCTCGGCACCGGCGAAATCTACTCGGTGAACATCAACTTCGAATTGCAGTAGAAGTCCGTTTTCCCCAAAAAGTAGCCACCCAGCCCCACCACCCGCCCAACCGAAAAATCCAAGCGCGAGTAGGGACCGACCCGAATGGGGCTAACTTAAGGCAGGTTTGGGATTTTTCCTTGGATTTTTGACGGGGCGGTTTCTTCTGGGGACATGGCCCATGGATTTTCGGGGTTTTGTGAGAAGTTGAAAATTTTTGGGTCTGCGTTTTTTGGCGCGGGGTTCGGATC
>JBILBH010000019.1:0-40873 GCA_044353785.1 Terrimicrobiaceae bacterium | reverse complement strand
TGTCTTCAGGCGAAAGCTCGTCCATGCCGAGAATGGCGATGATGTCCTGCAAGTCTTTGTAGCGCTGCAATACACGCTGAACACCGCGAGCGACATTGTAGTGTTCCTCACCCACGATGTCGGGCGAGAGAGCCTTCGATGTCGAGGCGAGGGGATCCACCGCAGGGTAGATGCCCAACTCGGCAATGGAGCGCTCCAGAACGATTGTGGAATCCAAGTGGGCGAAGGTATTCGCCGGAGCTGGATCCGTCAGGTCGTCCGCAGGCACATAGACAGCTTGGAAGGATGTGATCGAGCCTTTGGTGGTCGAGGTGATGCGTTCCTGCAAGTCGCCCATTTCAGCGGCGAGGGTTGGCTGATAACCCACGGCGCTTGGTGTGCGTCCCAGAAGGGCCGAAACCTCAGCTCCTGCCTGTGAGAAACGGAAAATATTGTCGATGAAGAGCAAGACGTCTTGGTTCTTCTCGTCACGGAAATATTCAGCCATCGCCAGTGCCGAAAGGGCGACGCGGAGACGGGCGCCTGGAGGCTCGTTCATCTGGCCATAGACGAGTGCCACTTTCGACTTCGAGAGGTCGTCTTGAACGATAACGCCAGACTCGCTCATTTCAGCGTAGAGGTCATTGCCTTCACGCGTGCGCTCGCCGACACCGGCAAACACAGAGTAACCACCGTGTCCCTTGGCGATGTTGTTGATGAGCTCCATGATGACGACGGTCTTTCCGACGCCGGCTCCACCGAAGGCGCCTACTTTGCCGCCCTTGGTGAAGGGACAAATGAGATCGATGACCTTGATGCCTGTCTCTAGAATCTGGGCCTTGGTGTCCTGCTCCAAAAGAGGAGGCGCTTTGCGATGGATGGGATATTTTTTCTCATGGGGTACGGGGCCGCGACCATCGGTCGGTTGACCGGTCACATTGAAGATGCGTCCAAGCACGCCTTCGCCAACGGGGACGGAGATCGGAGTGCCGAGTGCACTCACTTCCATGCCGCGAGTGAGACCTTCTGTGGAGCTCATGGCGATCGAGCGAACCCAGTTTTCACCGAGGTGCTGTTGAACCTCGAGAGTGAGGTTTTGCTTTTCGCCGCCGACTTCGAAGTCGATCTCGAGAGCATCGTAAATTTTGGGCAGAGCGCCGTCCGCTGGGTTGAACTCGACATCGACAACGGGGCCGATGACCTGAACTATTCTTCCTTTATGATTCATGTGTGGTTGGTGAGCGTAAAAAGGGTGCTTTGTTTAGCGTCCGGACTTCCGAACGGCAACTGCATTTTAAAAATTAAAAAAGCAGGGTTGTGGGTGACTCGAGGCTTTTTCGAATGGCGGCAAGAAACTCGGCTCCTGCGGCGCCGTCCACGACGCGATGATCACCGCTTAGTGCGATAGTCATTCGCTGTCCAGCTACGATCTGGTCCTGCGCGTTGACAACAGGTTTTTTCACGATTGCTCCGACCGCCAGAATGGCTGCCTGTGGCGGATTGATGATCGCGTAGAAACTGTCAATACCGTAGGCACCAAGATTTGAGATGGTGAGTGTGCCACCATGGTATTCCTCGGGTTTGATTTTTTTCGAGCGGGCGCGAACGGCGAGGTCTTTCACGGCGGAGCTGATCTCGCGGAGTGAAAGGTTTTGAGCATCCCGAATGACTGGCGTGATGAGCCCGTCCTCGACGGCGATGGCGACCGAGAGGTTGACGCTTCCGTATTCGATAATGGAGTCCCCAGCAAATGCCGCGTTGACTTTCGGGTATTGCTTCGCGGCACGGGCTGCTGCGAGGAGGATGAAATCGTTCACGGTCACCTTGGCTGTTCCGGCAGCCTCGGCGGCGGCGTTCAAATCCTTGCGCAGCTTGGCAAGCGGGGCCGCATCGATCTCGATGGAAAGATAGAAATGCGGAATCTGGGTCTTGCTCGCGAGGAGACGCTCGGCAATCGTCCGGCGCATTCCGGAAAGAGGAGTCTTGGTGTCGGAGTCGGAGAATGGAACTTCGATGCGAGGTGCTGCGGAAGCGGCACTGCGAGCTTGTGGGGATGCCGTGGCAGGAACATCTGCAGCGACGATACGGCCACCAGGGCCCGTGCCTTGAACACCTGAAAGGTCCACTCCGCGCTCAAGCGCGATTTTCTTGGCGAGTGGAGAGGCTTTGATTCTGGAAGCGTCTGCCGTCGCTGTTGGTTTGGGCTTTGATGGCCCTGAAACAATCGCCGCGGGAGCAGTTGTGGCGGTTGTAGAAGGCACGGTCGATTTGACTGCGCTTTTCTTGCCGCCTTCGAGGTTCGCAAGGGGTTGGCCTACTTTGACGACTCCGCCCTCAGGAATGAGGATTTCCGTGATGACACCGTCATCGAATGCTTCCATTTCCATGGTTGCTTTGTCGGTTTCCACATCGGCTATCACATCGCCAACGGAGATTTTGTCGCCGGCTTTTTTGTGCCATTTAATGAGCGTCCCCTCGAGCATCGTGTCGCTCAGCTTGGGCATGGTGATTTGATTCATAGTCGGAATGGATTGTCTTAGCGGATGTGTAGAACTTTTTCAATGATGCGGGCCACGGTGGGCAGTTGGAGATTCTCCAAGGCTGGCGAATAGATGGCTGGCGCATCGAGTGAGCAAACGCGTTGCACTGGTGCGTCCAAATCGTCGAACGCCTTTTCTTGGATCGTCGCTGCAATTTGGGCGGAGACACCGCAGAAAGGCTTGTTCTCATCAACGAGAACGGCTCGGTGTGTTTTGCGAACGGTATTCAGGATGGCATCCTCGTCCAGCGGACGGATGGAACGGAGATCGAGGACTTCAGCATTGATGTCATGCTCGGCGGCGAGAATCTCAGCAGCTTTCAGGGCCGTGATGACTGCGCGCCCATGGGCGATGAGCGAGACATCGGTGCCCTCGCGCTTGATGTCGGCGACGCCGAGCGGGATCACATACTCCTCTTCGGGAACCTCCCAGGACTCGCCGTAAAGAAGAGTGTTCTCCATCACGCAGACGGGGTCGTTATCCCGGATTGCCGCCTTCATGAGACCCTTGGCGTCATAAGCAGTGGCCGGGCAGACAACCTTGAGGCCGGGCGTGTTGGCTATGAAATTTTCAGGCGTGTGCGAGTGGGTGGCGCCCACATTGGTTCCGCCGTTTGCGGGGCCGCGAATGACGATCGGGCAGTTGATGAGACCGCCACTCATGTAGCGCACCTGACCGGCGTTGTTGATGATTTGATCCCATGCCACGTAGGCGAAGCTCCAAAACATGAGTTCCATCACGGGACGGACGCCCAGCATGGAGGCTCCGATACCCATGCCAATGAAGCCCGCTTCGCTAATCGGGGCATCCACCACGCGTTTGTCTCCGAAGCGTTGCCAGAGTCCTTCGGTAACTTTGTAGGCGCCGTTGTATTGCGCCACTTCCTCTCCGATGATGACGACATTTTCGTCACGGATGATTTCCTCGGCGAGGGCGTCATTGAGGGCTTTGCGGTAGGTGATCAGAGGCATGGTGCGGTGTGTTCTAAAAAATCGGTTCGATCAGAAAAAAAGAAGCGACCCAAGTGGGCAGCGGAGATTTGGTTATTCGCTAAAGAAGTGGCGGCCCGTCGAGCCGGCTTCGGTTTTGTTGTCCACTTCCCAGTAGACATCCTCAAAAATGCTCTCGGGTGCAGGAGTGTCGCTATCAATGGCGAACTGCGCGGCGGCGGCGGCTTCGTCCTTTGCGGCTTCATCGATAGCCTCAGCTTCGGCTTCAGTGAGCACGCCTTCGTCCATGAGGCGTTTTTTCCAGAGGCTGATCGGATCGTGGTGCGTCTTGTAGCGCTCGATTTCGTCGGGTGAACGGTATTTCTTGGTGTTCGCATCTGCAACAGAGTGGCCGTAGTAACGATAGGTATCCACTTCGAGAACGGTCGGGAGGGACTGCTCGTGGGCCCGACGGATGGCGTTGGCTGTTTTGGCCAGGACTTCATAGAGATCCTCGCCATTGGCGATATCCCAAACGATTCCGTAGCCATCGGCACGCTCGGCGAGGCAATTTCTCATCGCTGAAGAGCGCTCCAGCGTTGTGCCCATGGAGTATTTGTTGTTTTCGATGATGTAAACGACTGGAAGCTTCCAGAGGGCGGCGAGGTTGAGGGACTCGTGGTAGGCGCCTTGGTTCACCGCACCGTCGCCCATAAAACAGAGCGCGCAGCCTTTCACGCCTTTGTATTTCAGCCCATAGGCGAGTCCGAGTCCGAGTGGAGTCTGGCCGCCAACAATTCCGTGACCGCCCCAATAATTTTTGTCAGGAGCGAAAAAGTGCATCGAGCCTCCCTTGCCGCGCGAGCAACCGGTGGCTTTTCCAAAAAGTTCCGCCATGCATTCATTCATGCCCATTCCCACTGCGAGAGCGTGGCCGTGGTCGCGGTAGGCCGTGATGACATGGTCGTTTTTGCCGAGGAGGGAAACAGTTCCCACCGCCACAGCTTCTTGCCCAATGTAGAGGTGGAGGAAACCGCCCATCATGCCTTGGTTGTAATACTTGAGTGACGTCTGCTCGAAGCGCCGGATGCGAATCATTTCCCTGAGAAATCCGATTTTTTGCTTCGGCTTAAGCGAGGCATTGATTTCTGCGCGGGCGTAGTCTGCTGGATCCACGGCTACTTCGTCATCGGTGACACTTGGCATAGGGATTGAGAGTTTGGGCATGGTGTTAAATGTCGTGCCGGCAGTCGGGACGAACGCGGCGTAGTTTTTCGATTCTCCGCCGCCTTGGCAATGCAGAAATACAGGCGGTGGCGGCCTTTTTTAGTTTCCCCTCAGAAACTGGCATGCTGAGCTTTTACGACATGATCAACATGAAAAAAGTTCTCTTCATTCAGCACGGAGATGTGGACAAGCCAGGAATGGTTGCCGAAGTGCTTGCCGAACTCAATATCGAGTTGAGCGTGGTTCATTCCTACGCTGGCGAGCCTTTACCGCCTGATGACGCGGGCTTCGATGGGCTTGTTCTGGGAGGGGGAGGGCAGAGTGCCTATGAGGTCGAATTGTATCCTTACTTGGAGGCCGAATGCGGATTGGTTCGAACCGCCTTGGCTTCTCAAAAGCCAGTTCTCGGTTTGTGCCTGGGTGGCCAGTTGATCGCACAGGCGCTCGGAGCCAAGGTGCAGCGTGCGGAGCAAAAGGAGATTGGTTTTTTTCTTGTGACACGCACACCGGATGCCGCAGCAGATTCTATAGCTGGTGAACTGCCTGAAGTGTTTGGTGCGGCTCACTGGCACGGCGATGTCTTTGAAATTCCCGAGGGCGGTGTTCGGTTGGCATCCACCGCACTCACACCGAATCAGATGTTTCGTTATGGGCAGAGTTGTTACGGATTCCAATTTCATCTGGAAATGACTACTGAACTTTTTGCAGAACTAATATGGGATTCTGAGGAATATCTCGTGGATTCAGGTGCCATGCCGGAGGCGTTGATTCGGGAGGCAAGAGAAGTTTTGCCGCTTCTGGTGCCAAGCGCCCGCGCCGCACTCAAGAGGTGGGCAGAGTTTCTATGAGGCAGGTTTTTCGAGGGCTTGCCGCGCTGCCGCCTGGAGCTCATTCCATCGCGGGCAAAGCGGATCTTCTGCGTGAACAATGTGCCGGAGCAGGCTTTTCCACTCGAGTGTGGCACGCTCGATATCCCCTCGGCGGATAGAGTCGGCTTCTTTTTCCAGAGCGCGCATTCCGCCGCTTCGATGCAGCGACAAGGCCTCATAGGTTCCTTCGCCGAAACCCAGACAGAGTCCACCCTCGAGGTAGCCTTCATGGTCGACATGGCCGTAAATTTCCCGTGCCACGGCAGCCAGTCGATGGCTCGGGCCATCAGCAAAATCCATGAATCTCGGGCCGCCTCGCAGGTTGGAAAGGTGGGCGACGATATCCTCGATCGGATAAGTCGCGTCCTCCAGAGCTGCGGCGACCATGAGACCCTCGCCTGCTTGAAAACGGCTGAAGAGCCGCCCGCGTTGAGTCGGTGTACCGCAGTCATCGACAAGACCAAGTTTTCGCCAAGCGTATGCCGCAGATCCCGGAGCAGGGTTGAAAGCGGGCGACTCGCCAACCTCGAATGACGAGCTCACCCGTCGCCGTGGAGGATCGAGGAGCGCGGTGCCGTCGGGGAGGATGAGTGCGCTAACGGGAATCTTTTCCAGTGCAAGACGAGCCATGAGGTTTGATCCATGGCATGCGATGGAGTGAAAAACACCAGGCGACCATTGGGATTCCAAGAGTGGGATGATATCGCGGATCATTTCGTATTCGGTGAACATCTCCGTTTTGCGCAGACCAAGGAATTTTTGAATCCAAGGCACTGGCTGGAACTGAGTGCCAGCGAGACGCGCGATGGACACTTCCTTTCCATAAGCAAAACTCCGCCCTTCGGAGAATTTGCAGGCTCGTCCGTGGGACAGTAGATCGAGGCTGCGAGGGGCACGCAGTGCGGGGATCCATCGTTCTTTGTGACGGGCAAGACATTGGCCGAGTGGTCGGATTTGCTCCACGGTGGATTTGAGTGGATGCCAGCAATTGGCGAGTCCGAGAAACTCGACTCTCGTTGGCCCATGACGCTCGCTGGATTGGGATGTTGCGAGGGCGTTTGTCAAATCAGGCGCGATCTTCTGTTTGCTGAAAAGCCTCCCGCAAACCGCTGCAGCCGCCTCAAGTGGGCTCCTGCCATCCGACGCTCCAGCTTCCATGACGCGCAGCAAGGTTGGCCAATCCATTTGATTGACTCGGCGGAGTTGGCGAGGGGATGCGTCCAGAAGGCCGGGCAAATTTGGCGCAGTGAGAACAAATCCCCGTTCATCGAGCCCTCTTCGTCCGGCGCGGCCAAACATCTGCAGCAACTCGTCGGAGCGGAGTTCGCGTTGAAATCGGGCGTCTCCGTAGCTGGTCGAGGAGACCATGACAGAACGCACAGAAAAATTGATCCCCGCCGCGAGGCCAGTGGTGGCCACGATGACATGGAGCTTCCCGGCTTTGCCAAGCGGCTCGATCCATTCAGCGCGGGCGGAGTAGGGGAGTCCACTGTGATGAAAGGCAACGCGGTGTTGCAGGAGCCGGGCAAGGTCGCGGCCTAGGAGGTTTTGATCTTCCGGTGCCATGCGCAGTGGGCTGTCCACGGGAAGGGCAGCGGCGATCTGGGTCGCCATTTTTTCCGCATCCCGTCGACGCGGCGCAAAAAGCAGAAGTGGCGTCAGCCCAGCATGGAGTGCCGCCACAGCCACCCGTGGCCAGAAGCCATGCACTGTATCCGGAATGCGTGGTAGGTTCTCAATCGGGAATTGGTCTAAGGGAACCGGACGATTTTTCACTTGAATCAACTCAACACGCCGACCGAGCCTTTTCAGCCATTCCATGATATCCGCAGGGTTCCGCACACTGCCACTCAGGAGCAGGAGGCGGGTGGATGCCGGAGGAAGAGCCATTGCCATTTCGTAGCTCAATCCACGCTGGGCATCCGCGAGCATCTGGTATTCGTCGAGAATAAGGAAACCGGGTGCATTCCCGCTGAGAATGCGCTCACGCTGGGTCTCGAGTGTAGCCACCAAGACGGGGGCGTGCAGATTCTCCGCGAGATCGCCTGTGGCGATGCCGACATTCCATCCGAGGGATTTCCACTCTCTCCATTTGTCGTTCGCCAGAGCGCGCGTTGGCACTGTGTAAGCAGCCTGTCCGAGGCGGGCGGCTTCGGGTGTTTTCAGAAAAAGCTCAAAGACCCGTGTCTTGCCCGCACCTGTCGGTGCATCAATGATAACATCCGCGCCGCTTTTCAGGTAACGCACTGCATCCTGCTGCCAGAGATCCGGCAAATTCAAGGGAGCGAATGGAACCTGGAAGCCGGGGGAGTTCAAAATCAGCGATCCTCAGGCTGGGGTGGAGCTGGTTGTTTGAACCCAACAGGCGGCTCCGGTCGTGCGCCGATGCGGATGAGATCGATGTCTTCTTCGCGGTGTTTGCCAAGATCGATCGCCGAGGCGCTTTGCAACCAGAGCGTCATTTTATCCAGGGAGGGAAGCCGCGAGGGCGTTCGGTTTTCGTTCAGGAGTCGCGCCGCCGTGGCATCGATCGCCACAGGGTCTTTGCTCATAAAAATCGAGTAATGATCCACAAGGAAGCCGGGATTGGGAAACGGCCCCCCCGCATATTGCAGCACAAGAGCGTCCAGGATCGTGAGAACGACTTTACCGTGAATCATGGCATCCGCATAAATTTCCGCGAGGTAGGGATCCCCGAAATCCGGCGAGCGCGTGAATCGCCGCCAGTTGTCGAGATTAGGGAGCGTCATATTGGCAAGCGCACCATTCACGCCGGTGAGAAAACTGTCGGTGAGTGAGGGGACATTGATAACTTTGTCCACTTCCTGACTCAGGACCTTCGCGTAAAAACTCGTGCTGCTGAGTTGCTCGCCGCCGCTGAGTATGTCTTCCATCCGTGAACCGGTACGGTCGCCAAAAGCACTGTCTCCATAGATCAGGCGGCCGATAACGGGTGCGGTGACCTGTGATTTTTTATCGTAGCCTGTGGCGGTATCGACCCACCTTAATCGGTAGAGTGGATCGTTCCGCGAGTAGCCTGTGGCAAGAAGGTCGTTAAGGTTGCGGTCCCACACAATGATGTTCGACGGCTGCACGCCTGCGGAGAGAAGTCCTGAGGCTATCGCTTTCACGACTGCGGGATGTGTTCCGCTCACAGCTCCCCCAGAGGCTGCGACTTTGATGCCTACGCGGTCGCTGGCCTTAACGAGAGATGCCCAGGCCGCAGCCGGATTCGGTTTTCCCGTGGTGGCGCAAACCAAGTTGTCCACCATGCGGCGGACGACGTCAGGATTTGGAGTCCGGCGTTGCACGAGGGAAGATGTTTCCATTGCATAAAAGACCTTCGCTTTTTCGGTCTGCTGAGCGCCCGTCGGGACTGCAATGAGCCAGACAAGGAAGAGGATAATTGAAGTGGATTTAAAAAAGCTCACCGGTGCGTTTTAATATAGCGCTCAAGGTGGACATCGAAACCTCCCAGATCGATGCGTTGTCTGATGTCGAGCTTGAGGCACGGCTCTGATGGACGGGCTGAAAGTGGGTTTGCAAAAACCAAAACGCCGCCGGGCTGAAGGACTCTCGCCGCCGTTTGAAAAAGATCGCCGATCAAGCCTGCAAGGTTGGGAATCGGAACCCGGCGCCCCATGGGAGGGTTGCTGATGATCTGGCTTATGGAATTCGGCGCAATGCCTGCATTCCGGAAGTCTCCATGAAAAAAATCCGCCTCCACACGAATTCCTGATGCCGCCAAGTTCGATTTGGAAATATCGATGGCCGCAGCACTTTGATCCGATCCCAAGAGCTTGACCACCCCGCCAAGAAGTCCGCGTTCGATCAGTTCCAATCCGGATCCGCAAAAGGGATCCCAGACTACATCTCTGCCTGAATTCTCCGCGAGGCGGGCCATGCAAGCCGCGAGCGGGGGGTGAGATGCAGCGGGGACATCAAGCCTGCGGTACGAAAAACGGGGGTCCGGCGACAGGCGGGGACGGAGTTCAACGGTGAAGTGCCTGCCATTTGGGTGAACCTCTACAGCCCAGGGAGCGCTTCGCGCATCGTTCAGAATATCCGGGCACAAGGCATAGGCGCGATTAGCGATATCGCGCACGAGTCCTCGTTGGTGGCCGAGGGATGGGAATTCTAAACGGTAGCGCATGGCTCCCTGTGTGAGTTTCTGAACAAGGTCACGAACCGGGGCCGCTGTAATGATTGAGGCGATCTCCGGCGCATCCGGTTTGCTGATCGTCCCCAGAACGAACGCGAGGGTTGCGAAGCAACGGAGGGATAGAAGATCGGTGAGATGGAAAGGGGACTGAGGCGTAATATCGACAAGTCCGGGACGTAGGTTTTTCAACTCAAAAAGTCGCCGTGCCTGCGGTGATGACTCTATTTCTTGTTGGACGAAACCCTCGAGCCCTCGCCGGCAGCGCAGGTGGATCTGAAGACCCCAAAATGCATCAACGGCCTCGTTCAAGCGAATCTCGGATGGTGACTCAAGTCGCGCCACGCTGGCCTTGACCTTAAGGGCCGTCTGGGCGGGGAGTTCTTCCGCCAATTCCAATGTGGCTTTGCCGCCGATTTTATCGAGCGCACGAGAGAGGTATTTCTTTTCCCGTTCGGGGGAATTGGCTTTTTGGAGGAGTTCGATCAGGGCCGCCTCGTCTGCGGAATCCGCTCCGATCTTTGGCAGGGCGGCCATCGCATAGCGGCGGATTTTTTCGTCGGGATCTTTTAGAAGCGAGCGGAGCCAAGCGGTGACTTCATTCCTTTGCAAGTGTGGGCCACTTTCCGAGAAGACAACGCCCACTGCGCGGACAAGTCCCGCATTTCTGGAATTTGAGGCAGGTTCTTCTTTATTGAATGCAGCCACATGATCCAACCAAAGTTGTTCCCAATTGAGGCATCGGAGCTTTTTGTAGAGCTCTTTGGCGGCGTTTTCTTTGACGGTCTTCATGGGTTGCGTTCTTCGGGCTTTTTTGCACCACCAAACACAGGTATGCGCGGAATGATTTTGGGAGACCAACCTGGGTTGGAAAATGTGCCGTCCGAGTGGTATTCGAAAAGTTTGCTCATAGGGAAAAAAACAATTCCTGGCACTCCTTGGGCATTAAGCCGCATATCCATGTCGAGTTTGCCCGTAAGGAAGTAAATGTCGCCGTCGCCGAACATCGAGAAACCGCTGCCGACAATTTCGATGTTTTGAGTGCTGACTTTCTTGTCTGCGACTGTGAAGTCCGCCGTGGCGAGCCGTGCGGTATTGTAGGCAACACCCGGTAGAATTCCTCCGATGATGCTAGAAAACGGGCCGAGTGTTGGAATCGCAAAGACATTCCCGTCTTCGATGCGGATGCTTCCATTTCCTGTCATGAGCTCTTCCTGGCCCATGCGGGTTTTGAAATTGTATCTACCGCTGACCACGCCTTTCGAGTCGTCGTAGTTGAAATAGAGTTTCGTGAGTTTTGAAAAGTTCACTCGCTCCAATTGCACATCCGCCGTGAAAAATGGCGTCTTCGGATCGATCGAGACATCGGCTTTAAGCGTGACATCCCCGCCCATGAGCGGAGCGCGTGTGACTCGGGCGTCCACCTTGTTTCCAATAACGAGAACCTTGGCTGAGGTTTTGCCAAAAGAGAGCGTTTTTCCCAGCAAGTCGTAATCCATGCCAGCGGGCGACTCGACTTGTATTGCCAAGTTATTCTTTGTTGCCATGCGCATATGGACTTTTCCTTGGACGGAGACATTTGGATTCGAGCGAAAACGATAGGGACTAATTGTCTTGGCAATTTTCGAATCGATCCACATCAACACATCATAAGGAATAAGTGTGGAGCGGATGTTTTCGAGGCGCACTTCCTGTCGGCCGACATCATAGGCAAACGCTCCAGTGCCTTTCCCGGGGCCGGTTAGAATGACGATGTTTTTGTAGGTGACACAACTTTCTGCGATCTCCAGGTCTGCGTAGCCAGAATCAATCCATGCCCCTCGCATCGCTGTGCGACCAAGTTTCAGATGCCCCGTCCCCTTCATTTCCCCAAAATCCAACTTGGGCGCACGCAATGAGAGGGAAATCTCCGGCAGGTCAGCGATCTCCATTTTATCAAGGAACTCGCGCGTTGGCCCATCCACCAAAGGGCTCAAATCCGTCGGAGGAATTGTTGTGTGTGCCTGCAAACGAAAATCGCCCGGCGCGATCCATAGGTTGCCATCAAAGGCTCCTCGTTTTGCTTGGAATGAAATGTCGCGCACATGCAGGCTTTGATCGGCCCAGGCAAAACTGCAGCCGACTTCGCGAAGATCGACCCCCTTGTAAGTTATGCCGGGTGCCAGAAAACTTCCAATGACCCGTAGTCCCGCATTCGCCTTTTTCAAATCAGCTGTCACCTCTGACTCAACCTGCGGAGCACCAAGGAATCGAGGAGCGTCTTTTTGCTTATTTGAATCGATGAAGGTTGCGAGTATGGGGGCGGGGTCGAGTGTCGAGCGAATAGAGAGCCTCGCTTGTGATGTGCCTCGCTCCCACTCGCCAGAAGCCTGTAGTATGCCCCCCGCGTCCTTTATTTGGATAATCGGCACACGAAGTCTGCCGTCGCTGTATTCACCTTGGATCTTGATATCGGAAAACGACATTCCGTCTCTATTGAGCAGAGGGCAGGTGATCGAAAATTCCGGGATTTTCAGCGACTCAAGATCGTGAGCATCGACATCAAAGCTTCCGTGAATAAGCAACTCCCCGCGCGGAAAAGATGTCTCTCGCAGAGTATTCAGGATTTTTTCAAATGGCGGATCCCTCCCAGGGGCATTCGGATCGGAGGCATGCTCCGGTATCTGCAGAGCGAAGGGATTGAGAACCTCTCCGGTGAAACGCAGGCGAATACCTTCCACTGACGCTTCGAAGGAACTCAAACGGAGGCTGTCTCCGAGAAGAATAATTTCCGCATTGATATTGTGGATCGTGATCCGGCGTCCATCGGGTGATTTTGGGAGCGGAATAGAGGCGTCGGCTGATCTCAGTGAAAGGCTGTCCACAATGATGCGCCTGTGCAGAAGTTCGCCAAGGCTGATGGAAATAGCCACCTGGGTGATGGATGCCAGCGCCTTTGAATTGTTGTCGCTCTCGTAGACTCGAACATCCCTCGCGACAAGTCCCATAAAAGGGTTGAGGGACAGGTGGTCGATGGTGACTTCCAGCGTCGGACTGCTCAGCGCTTTGCCAAGAGCCTCCTTGGCACCGAATCCGATTCCATGGACGCGCTGATAATAGGCCGCTGCGGGAATGCCCACGAAAATCAGCACCAGCGCCAATCGCATGGTGGACTTGAATAGAAAATAGACAATCGGGTGAACCTTCATCTCGGCAGTCACATAAGGTGCAATGGATCGACATCGACCGCGACAAAAACATCCTCTGGCATTGGCAACGCGTCGAGCGTGGTCCTCGCCAGGCGGGATAGTTGGAGCGAGGAGGGGCCGCGCAGCGAGACTTGGAAGCGATAGTAGGTCTTCGCCTTTTCCAGCGGGGCTGGCACGCCTTCGCCAACGATAACGCCGCCGGGCGCCGCAGCTTTGAGTTTTCGCGAGAGTGTTTGAGCGGAGAACTCCACCCGCTCCCTCATGGCTCCACGAAGTGTGATCATGGCCATGCGGCCAAACGGCGGGTAGTCGAAGCGTTTCCGGAATTCCATTTCCTGCTCCATGAAGCCCTCGAAATCATGATGCCTGGCAAACTGGATCGATGGGCTGAATGGCGTGAAAGTTTGCACATAGACCTCGCCCTCCATCTCGCCCCGGCCAGCGCGGCCTGCGACCTGCGTGAGGAGTTGGAATGTTCGCTCGCCAGCGCGAAAATCCGGAATGTGCAAGCCGAGGTCGGCATTCACTATGCCCACCAGCGTGACATTGGGAAAATGCAGGCCTTTGGCGATCATTTGCGTGCCGAGGAGAATGTCGATTCGCCCTTCTTTAAACGCTCCCAGCGTCTCGCGGTAGGCTTCCTTCCGCGTCATGGAATCGGCATCCATGCGGGCGATGCGGGCTTTTGGAAAGATGCGTTTCAGGGCCTCCTCGACTTTTTGCGTGCCGGTTCCCGAGTATCGGATTTTCGGATCCGAGCATTTCGGGCATGCTTTCGGCGCGCGACTACTGTGGCCGCAAATATGACACATCAACCGCTCGGCGGCGCGGTGGTAGGTGAGCGAAACACTGCAGTCCGGGCATTGGCACACATGGCCGCATGCCTCGCAGATCATCGATGTGGAAAAACCCCGGCGGTTCAGAAAAAGAATCGTCTGTTCCCCCTTGGCCATCCGTCCTTCCACCGCCTCGCGCAGCGCCCGGGAGAGAGTTCCACCCTCCGGATCATTCCTCGTGGGACGCCGCAGATCAGTGACCCGCACGACCGGCATGCTTTTATCATCCACCCGCTGGTCGAGACGCACGAGTTGGTATTTTCCAGACTGGGCATTGTGCCAGCTTTCGAGGGATGGCGTGGCGCTTCCCAACAAGACGGCTGCGCCTTCGCGCTTTCCGCGCAGCACGGCCATATCGCGGGCATTGTAGCGTGGGGCTTCATCTTGCTTGTAGGAGTTCTCATGCTCCTCATCGACGATGATGATTCCCGGGTTCTCGACAGGAGCAAAAATCGAACTCCGGGCGCCGATGACGATCCGCGCTGTGCCATTGTGGATTTTATGCCATTCGTCGTGTCGCTCGCCCACGGAGAGATGGCTGTGCAGCACGGCGATCTGGTCCTGCATTTCGGCAAAGCGTGACTTGAAGCGCTCCACGGTTTGGGGAGTGAGGGCGATTTCTGGAACAAGCACCAGAGCAGTTCGGCCGGTATCGAGCGCATGCCGGATGGCACGCAGGTAGATTTCTGTTTTTCCTGAACCGGTCACACCGAAGAGCAGAATCGGCTTGTCGGGTTTGGCCATTGTCTCGACAACAACCTTCATCGCAGCCTCCTGCTCGGCATTTAAAGTCAACTCGGCACCCGGCACAAAGCGTTCGGAGTAGGGATTCCTGGAAACAACCGAGACTTCAATAACAACAAGGCCATTTTTTTCCAAGCTGCGGAAGACACTTTCTTGGACTCCGGCTTTTGCTGCCGCCTCCGTAACCAGTAGTGGATCCTCCGTCAGCACGCGTAGCGCATCAGCCTGGCGCGGAGCCCGGCGGGCGATCGCTTCAAAATCCTCCTCGGTGAACACCCTCGCGGCCCGCACCGCGTTCTGCTTCTTAGCCCCGACATTTCCATCCCTCACCGCCACTGGCAAAACGCTGCGCACGGCCGTTTCGAGCGGACAGCAGTAGTAGTCACTCATCCAACGCGCCAATTCCAATAGCGATGGACGGATCATCGGCTTCTCGTCCAGCAACTCGGCGATGTCCCGCACTTTTGCGAATTCCGATTCCTCCAGAATTTCAATCACCGTGCCAGGCAAAAGCCGGGTTCGCACCGGAACTCGAACCCGCGACCCAATTCCAACCGCCTCCTGCATAGCCTCGGGAACGCTGTAATCCAGCATCCGCCCGGCGGCTTGGTCAGGTAGCACTCTTACAAACATCCCACCAAATATCCCCGCCATCCGCGCCTGCGGCAAGCTCTGTGCCAGCGGAGTTAGTTCGGAATCCGAATTCTTCAGGCCTCTGATGCGAGAATGCGCTCCAATTCCGTCATGCGGCTTAGGATTTTTGCGCGCTCCTCGCGGTGTTCGTCCATTTCCATCGGTGGGAACATGCTTTCGGCGTAGTAGGGGAGGTGGCCGGAGGTTTTATACATCTTCTCCTTGGCGAGGTGTGGGCTGCGGACACGCACATAGCCGGCGGCGAATTCCGATTCCTTGGCCAGTTTTTCAAGTTCTTCAACGAGGACGGTTCCCTTGGGCAGCCAGAGTGGCATGCCGGGGCCAACGAATTCCGAGTCGATGGCGTAAAGCCCCATCTCAGCGCCGATCTTGCGGTGGTCGCGCTTTTTGGCCTCCTCGAGCATGTTGAAATACTCCTCCATGGCGGTCTTGTTTTTAAAAGCCGTGCCATAGATGCGCTGGAGTTGGGGATTCCGCTCATCGCCTTTGTAATAAGCGCTGGCGACATGGGTGAGCTTGAACGCCCCGATGTTGCCGGTGCGCATGACATGGGGGCCGGCACAGAGGTCGGTGAACTCGCCGTTGCGGTAGAGGGTGATCGTTTCGTGCTCCGGGATGTTTTGAACGATATCGAGCTTGAACTTGGATGCCACGCCGCGCGGAGCGAGGGATGCCAGTTCGCCACGCTCGGCCATGGCAAGGGCATCTGCGCGGGAAATCTCGACACGCTCGAAGACATGGTTGGCTTTGATCTCCCGCTTCATCTCCTCCTCGATGCGGGCGAAATCTTCCGGCGAAATGCGGTGGGAGAGTTCGAGATCGTAATAAAATCCGTTCTCCACCGGCGGACCTGCCGCGAACTGGGCCTCGGGCCAGATTTTCAAAATCGCCGTGGCAAGCACATGGGCGGCGGAGTGGCGGATGCGTTCGAGTTCAGTCATAAGATGGCGGTTTTAAGAGGTCTTCACCACAATCGAAAAGGTGGGACCTTTGAGATGGAGCAACCGAAGGTTGGCTCGAAAGGGTGAGACGAGTGGGTGTGAGCGAGTCAAAAGACACGGAGATCACGGAGCGGAGAGGGGAATTTCGGCTTGGTTGAGGTAAATGGCAGTGGATGGGATGAGTTGAGGAATGCCGTTTTGAACGGGGTAGGCCATAGAGGAGTCTGGAATTATCCAAGCGGCTTCCAGCTTCGCTTGTGCAGGCATTTTCCGCAGGGCAGCCAATTCCTCACTTGTCGCCTCACGCAGCGGTTGTCGCGTTTGCGGGCAGATGAACTGGGATTGGGCAGGTTGCATGAAGTGGAAATATAAACTCGAAAAGGAAATTTGGGACAGAATGACGGGATAGTTAGGTTGATATCGCAGATAACTTAAGCTCTCAAATTTGAGAATCCATCTCTCCTCCGTGCTCTCTGTGTCCTCTGTGGTTAATCCCGCAGCATTGGTGTTCAGTATTTCGGCATCGATGTGTCCACCCGGTCAGCCCAAGCGAGGATGCCGCCGGCGACATTGAGGAGCTTCGAAAAGCCAGCCTTTTGTAGATGGCGCACCGCCGTGGCGCTGCGTCCACCAACTTTGCAATGGATGATGATTTCATCCGCCGTATCGAGTTCGCTCATGCGCGACGCGAGTTCGCCGAGCGGAATGAGTTTCGCCCCAGGGAGGCGGGAGATATCCCATTCGTAGGGTTCGCGCACATCGAGAAGGACGAATTTGTCGTTTCTGTCGATGCGGGCTTTCAGCTCTTCCACCGTGATCTCAGGCACTGGCTGTTCCGCTTCCTCTTCAGCGCGGGCCTGAGGGATTCCGCAGAAAGTTTCGTAATCGATGAGGTCGGTGATTGTCGGATTTTCGGAGCAAACCGGGCAACTCGGGTCCTTGCGGATTTTGAACTCGCGGAATTTCATTTTCAGCGCATCAAAGTGAACAAGGCGTCCGATGAGCGGTTCGCCAATGCCTACAATCAGTTTGATGGCTTCAATCGCCTGCATCACACCAATCACGCCTGGCAGTACGCCCAGAACTCCGCCCTCGGCGCAGCTTGGAACCATCCCTGGCGGTGGCGGCTCCGGGTAGAGGCAGCGATAGCAGGGGCCGCCAAGATGCGGGGCAAAGACCGTGCACTGCCCGTCGAAGCGGAAGATCGAGCCGTAGATATTCGGCTTTTTCAGAAAAACACAGATGTCGTTGCTCAGGTAGCGGGTGGGGAAATTATCCGTGCCGTCGATCACGATATCGTAGGGCCCGACGATATCGCGGGCGTTCTCGGCTTGGAAGAGCGCATCGTGGAGGTTTACCTGCACATTCGGATTGATTTCTTTGATGCGGTCGCGGGCGCTGTTGAGCTTCTTGCGGCCCACATCCTTCGTTCCGTGCAAAATTTGGCGCTGTAGGTTCGAGTAATCTACGACATCGAAATCCACAAGCCCGAGCGTGCCTACGCCCGCAGCGGCCAGATAAAGAGCGATTGGCGAGCCGAGTCCGCCTGTGCCGATGCAGAGAACCTTCGCTGCTTTGAGGCGCTTCTGCCCCTCCATGGTGACCTCGGGCATGATGAGATGCCGCGAGTAGCGGGCCACCTCGTCGTTGCTGAAGTCGATTTTTTCCACACGGGCCGGATCCAGGATGCTTTTCATGTCGTTTAAAAAATGAGCCCGCAAGCATAACGTTCAGGCGATTGATTGCAAGAAACGCCCCGCCAAAAAAAACATCCCGCCTTGCAGAGAGTCCATGTGTGCGGCAATCATCCCCGTCTTCCAATGATTCCTACCGAGCACCACGACCCCATCAACGCCCGCATCCTTGCCGTTTCCGAAGACAAGATTTCCGGTTTTCCCCGGGAGCCGTTTCAAGAAATTTCCCGCCTTAGCGGTGTGGAGTTACCCGTCGTTATCGAACGCATCCGTGCCATGGTTGAGGCAGGAACGATCCGCCGCGTCCGTCAGACTCTCCTGGCTACGAATCTCGCCGAGGGGGCGCTTGTGGCCTGGAAAGTGCCCGCCGAAAAACTCGATGCCGCGTTTGAATTCATGTTTCGTGAGGATCCCTTTTCGGGCCATGTCGTGATTCGTTCCACCGATGCCAAAATCCCCGGCGAGGCCTATAAACTCTGGACAACTTTGAAGGTGCCCGCTGGACAGTCGCTCGATGACCACTGCCGTCTTCTCATGAGCCTGACCGGTGCCGAGGCTTATCGCCTCATGCCGGCGAAGGGAATTTTTGCTCTCGGTGTTGGGCATGTTCGCCGCAAGACGATCGAACCTGGCGACAAATCCGAAGGCCTTGCACGCATGCTCAAAACGGGCGTCGTTCATCTTACCGATCACGAATGGCGTGTTCTCATGACCCTCAAGCGCGAATTTGCTCCAGAAGAAATTCGCGAGCCGGCATGGCACTCTCGCGCTGAGGAGGCAGGCGTAAGCCTCGCGGAATTCTATGCAGTGGCTGAGTCTCTCCAACAACGCAAGTTGCTGGGCCGTTTTTCCACATTTCTCGAACATGTCAAACCCTCGCAAACCGGCGTGCGCGTGACTCGTTTCAACGCCCTGTTCCACTGGGCTGTTCCAGCAGGACGCGAAGAAGAGGCTGGTGCACACATTGGGCGCCACGAATGTCTCACCCACTGCTATTGGCGTGAAGGCGGCCCAGAGTTCAATAATGTCAATATTATGGCCGTATCCCACGGCACAGAAAAAGATCGCGTCTTGCAATTCAAGGCAGCCATCGACGCCCACCTCGTCGAAGCAGGCATGCCTGTCTCCTACTCCAATGTCTTCTGGGGCGGGCGCAGCGAGATCAAACCCTCCGAAATCTCGCCCTTCGCTTACAAGGACTGGCACGCCAAACACGGGAGCTAATCTTCCCGCTCAGGAAAAAAAGCATTCACCTCGCCTCATGGGGCAATGATTTTCCCCAATGGCGGCGCGATGTTATTTCCAGTTGTTTTTCCAAGCCTCGAATTCCGACAAGCGCAGGCGATGTCTCGCAATATTGCCTGAATGCAACCCCTCCAATTCGATGCGTATGACTTCTTGAAATCTCTCCTTATCGTCTTTCGGTAAGGACCTATCCGCCTCGGCAAGCGTCCATTCCAGGGATAGCAATCGATCCATTTGTTTGCGTGCGATTTCGCTAACGAAACGCGTTATTTCGCTTCGATATTTCAAACGAAATGGATCGGGCGAACCAAGGGTTTCTTTGACGCCGATATATTGGTTTGCGGAGCTTTTGTAGGCCCAGACAAACACATCGCGCAGATACTCGATGCAGTTCAGTTCATAGACGCCAAGCAGCCCGCCGATGTAATCCTTTTGCTCAACCCCTGTGAATGAGAGAGGGCAGAGGTTATGGCGAATCATCGGAATGTTTGCAGCAAGGCGCGAAACCCTTTTATTTACATCTTCAAAGGGCTGCAGATACGGCAAGTGCACCATCACAAAAAAAGCCTGCTCGTAGGGATTCTCGATTTCGTTCGCCACCCATAAGATCTGCTCGAATTTTTCCTCAATAAGTTGAGGAACGGCCAACGGATGGAAAACCGTTCCGCTTATGCCAACCGGCCGCGAGCGGACGCGGCCGCACGATGCTGGGTCATGAAGGAGATTATCGGCAAGCAGCGCATGCAGATTGCAGACAGTATGGCTATTGAACCCCACGCCAGTAGGGTTGTCAGACAGCATCTCGAGAGCTGCTTTATGATTGAGGATCATTTGCGTCTCCTCAGATTTATGCCCCTCGGCGGCTTCACCGAGGTGGAGCAAGCGTTCGGTCTCAAGCAATGAGTAGGTATTTCCCTCAAGACGGCTCGAGTTCCAAGACAGGTCGATCAACAGGCGTTGCAAAACCTGCCTCAAATAAGTGCCAGGAGGCAATTCGTCCGCGCCTACATATCCAAATCGCGCCAGTTCCTCGCGCGTTTCGGCGGGCAAGTAAAATGTGCGATTCGGTTGATATGCATCCAAAAAATTGGATTTGTATCCGACTGGAATACGCTCAGTCCGAGGTCTCTGAACCAAATAACGAATACGGCGCCCTTCGGGAGACAGCCATGGTGTATCGCTCGTGATGGAATCCGGTTCCTCTCTTAATATGCTCGTTGATCCCTCTTCTTCAAAAGGAATAACGTAACGCGTTGCGCGTCCTTTGCCCTTAAGTTTAAGGTGTCCGGCTTGAACTAAGCGGTCGAGGTCTCTTTGGAGCGTTCTTTTTGGAGTTCTTCGCATCATGGGGATGCTGAGAATGTCCTTGATCGATGCTCCAAAAGGAAAGCACTCGGCGGCTTTTATAACCGAGTAGACTCTGGAATGGGATATTCTTCTTGGCATTTTCTTGGCACGAATTGTAAATGGACCATACAAAAATGCCACTAAATTATTATACGCGCCAAAAAATTTATTTTCTTGCCTCTACACTAATCCTGTGTCATGATTTCAGCGACGCGTTCCATTTCATTAATAGTGTTATAGAAATGGGGGCTGAACCTAATCCAGTTCTCGCCGCAATGGCCTTTTCTTACTGAAGCACTGATTCCAGCAGTTTCAAGTTTGGAAAATATCGCGCCACTTTCGATGGATGCGTGCCTCGTCGTTAAAATCCCAGACCTCATAGGATCACCAGCTCTTGGCGAGAGAAATTCAAAGCCTGCCGAGCTAAGTTTCTCCTCCAAATAATCCCTGTTCTTCAAAATCCCGGATTGCACATTTTCCAAGCCGATCTCGAGAAGCATTTCGAGACTGGCCTTCATCCCATACATACCGGCGATATTCAAAACGCCAGGTTCATACCGTCGGGCCGTCTCCTCAAAAACAATCTCCCTCTGCGCGATAAAATCTGGGGATTTGACATTCCAAGCACCGAGTAATGTCGGACGGCATTTTTCAAAATTCCTCCGCGCCACAAAAACGATTCCCATTGCCATGGGCCCAAGCATCCACTTATGGGCATCGGCACTGAGGAAATCGACGAACTCGACATCGAGTGGCGCTGCACCAAGGGTCTGTATGGCATCAAGCGAAAACAGGACGCCTTTCTCCCGAAGCATGCGGCCGATTGCTTCGACATCGATTCGACGCCCACTCAGGTAATGGCAGGATGCCAGCGCGACCAATTTGGTTCTCGGCGTCAGAGCGGATTCGACGAGTTCCGGAGTGATACTTCCAGGCTGATTAGGGTGAAGTTCCTTTGCAGCGACACCGCGCGAAGCAAGCGCAGTCCACGGATACACATTCGCAGGGTAGTCGTCTCCGTAGTAAACAACCTCATCACCGGCCTGCCAATCGAGCCCATTTGCAAACAAGCTCAGCCCAAGTGAAGTCGGCCCGAGCAGCGCGATTTCATCGGCATTTGCGCCAATGAGCTTCGCGCAGAGCGAGCGCGTTCGAGCGACATCTCGCAGGACCTCTCCAAATTCCTGATGTTTGTGGCAACTCGCCTCCGCATGGGCCTTCATGGCATCCGCCGCGCGACGCGGGAGGATTGTCACACCGGCGTGGCCAAGAAAAATTCCGTTTTCGACAACAGGAAACTCCCGCCTGCGCTCAGCCTCGTCCTTGAAAAATCTCACTTTCTCGACTCCTCGGCTTCGCGGATGAGCGACCAGAAATCATTCGTCTTAGCGACCTCGCCGTCCTCTTCATCAATCGGAAGGTTCGAGCGAAAAAGGAAGTCGCGAATCGTGTTTTTATGCAGCACTCGGTAGATCAAAAGCCCCTCAGGATGCTTCTCAAAATAAATCCGGTAATCTCTCGCCCGGTAGCGCAGCAGGGATCTTCCATCCCTAGAGACTTTTCCAAATTTCTCATCCTCCAGAGACTCTATATCTCCGGGTAGAAACTGAAATTCCGCCAGCAGGTCCAACTGCAAATCTTTTGGCAGCGCAGCCATCTCCGCAGCGCTGATTCGATTGAAAATCACTTGAAACACAACCCCACACTACCCGCTTGGCATCCCTTTTTGGCAAGCAGGGAATTTCGATGCTGAATTTCGATGCTGTGTTGCAAAACCACAACCGATCTGACTTAAATCTGCCCTCTAGCCCCTATGAGTCAAAACATCGAATCCCACCTCCAAGAAAAACGCATCTTCAAACCTGCCGCCGCTTTCTCAAAAAAAGCATCAGTAAAAAGTTTCGCCGATTACAAAAAACTCCACGCTGCTTCTCTCAAGAATCCCGAGAAATTTTGGGCCCGCGAGGCGGCAGAGCTCGTTTGGCAAAAGAAGTGGAAAAAAGTTTTGAACTGGAAAGAGCCCTATGCCGAATGGTTCGTCGGGGGCCAATTAAACGCTTCGGAAAATTGTCTCGACCGCCATCTCAACGGACCTCGCCGCAACAAGGCGGCCATCATTTGGGAAGGTGAGCCCGGCGAGCGACGCACGCTGACCTATCACCAACTCCATCGCGAAGTCTGCATCTTTGGAAATGTCCTCAAGCGCAATGGCGTCAAAAAGGGCGACCGCGTTTTGATCTACATGCCTCTCATTCCTGAGGCTGTCATCGCGATGTTGGCCTGCGCCCGCATTGGAGCGGTTCACACAGTTGTTTTCGGCGGGTTCAGCAGCGAGAGCATCAAAGACCGCCTCGCGGACAGCGGCGCGAAAATTGTCGTAACAGCAGACGCAGGCTACCGCCGTGGTCAATGCGTCACGCTCAAGCAGAATGTCGACCACGCCCTCCAAGGAAACACCGAGGTCAAACGCGTCATCGTTGCCAAGCGCACCACGATGGATGTCCATATCGAAGAAGGCCGCGATGTCTGGTGGCATCGTGAGGCTGAATATGTCGATGCGAACTGCCCTGCCATCCCCCTCGACAGCGAGCATCCGCTGTTCATCCTTTACACAAGCGGCTCAACCGGAAAACCGAAGGGTATTCTGCATACGACTGGCGGATACATGACCGGCACCGCTGCCACGAGCAAATACATATTCGACCTCAAGGAGGAGGATGTTTACTGGTGCACAGCCGATGTGGGCTGGATCACTGGGCACAGCTACCTCGTTTATGGACCACTCGCCAATGGCGCGACCTGCGTTCTTTACGAAGGCGCCCCAAACTGGCCAGAGCCTGATCGCTTTTGGAAAATCATCGAGGAACTTGGCGTGACGATCCTCTACACGGCACCCACCGCCATCCGTGCCTTCATGAAGTGGGGCGACGAATGGCCAAAGAAGCACGACCTCTCCTCACTCCGACTCCTCGGCAGCGTCGGAGAACCCATCAATCCCGAAGCCTGGATGTGGTATCACAAACACATCGGCGCGGAGCGTTGTCCGATTGTTGACACCTGGTGGCAGACTGAGACCGGCATGATTCTCATTTCACCATTGCCAGGTGCCACACCACTCAAACCAGGCACTGCCACGCTGCCCTTCTTCGGCGTCGATGCGGCCATCGTTGATGACGATGGCAAAGAAGTGAAACACGGCGAAGGCGGCAAGCTCGTCATACGCAAGCCCTGGCCAGCCATGCTGCGAACAATCTACGGAGACAAGCCGCGCTACAAAAAACAGTATTGGAGCGAAGTCAAAGGCGCCTACTTCACGGGCGACGGCGCCCGCCGCGACAAGGATGGCTATTTCTGGATCGTCGGTCGCATCGACGATGTGCTCAATGTCGCCGGTCATCGCCTCGGAACGGCCGAAGTCGAAAGCGCCCTGGTCGGTCATCCTTCCGTTGCTGAGGCGGCAGTTGTGGGGCGTCCCGATGAGATCAAAGGCCAAGGCGTGGTGGCATTCGTCACCCTCCGCGAAGGCCATGCTGCATCGAAGCAGCTCTCGGCGGAAATCCGCAACCATGTCGGACAAGTCATCGGTCCCATTGCCAAGCCGGACGAAATTCGTTTCACCGAGTCCCTGCCAAAAACACGCAGTGGAAAAATCATGCGCCGTCTCTTAAAGCAAATTGCCGCCGGAGTTCAGATCACCGGCGACACGACCACACTCGAGGATTTGAGCGTTCTCACACGCCTCAGCTCTGCAAAAGACGAGTAACATTGAACATACGAACGCTCCACCCGACCTCCTGCCTCAGCATGAATTCAATCATCCCGAGAATTCGTAGTTGTTTCAGGTTGAGGGCGCTCCTGATCACTCAGGTCGCCCTTCTCGCCACGATTCTTTCGGCTGGTGCGGAGTGGAGCATCGTTTCGGCGACCGGTCTCGGAGAGCCCGTGCCCGGCGTGGAGGTCATCGAAACCCGTTGTGTGAACGGAAACCAGACCGCTCGGGTTACAGCACTTTGCTTCAATGACAAAAACCACACCCTTCGTGTCATCGATAGTCCCTCGCCGGGAAATGCGACGCTCGCCAATACTCTGAACAACGCCAAGGTGGTGGCGGGGGTCAATGGCGGCTATTTCCATAAAGACTACCGTCCAGTGGGTCTTATGATCTCCGATGGCAAAACAATCAACGGCTTTGAGAAAGCAAAGCTCCTTAGCGGACTTGTGGGAGTGAAGGCGGACGGCCATGTTTCGATCTTTCGCTCGGGGGAATACGATTCCGGCAAATCGCAACTTTTTCAGGCCCTGCAATGTGGTCCGATGCTCGTTGAGGATGACCAGTTGGTTTCCGGTCTCAATGACGAACGCATCGCCCGCCGGACTGTCGTGGCAAAGGGAACTCGCGGGGAAACCGCTCTCATCTACATCTCATCCGTCACACTGGCAGATGCCGCCCGCATCCTCGCGCTGCCTTCAATTTTGGATACATGGAAGCCAGAAACGGCGATCAACCTTGATGGGGGTAGCTCTAGTGGCATGTGGGCAGTAAATGACATCTCACTGGCAGAAATCGCCCGTGTTCGGAATTTTCTCGCGATCGTTCCCCGCCAATCCGGCAAATGATCCTCTCAGCCTGATTGGAGCCATCATTCGCTCCTCAAATATGTCCGCGACCAATTCACCAGCCACACCTTCAGACGAGCTGTGGATTCACTGTCCCCGCTGCCATGCCAGCTTGCGTGACCGGCCATTACGAACCCATGAATACCTTTGCTGTGGACGCTGCGGCGAGCAGGTCAAATCCTCGAACCCTGGGCGCACGATGATGGCCGCCTGGGCTTTTGCGATGGCTGCTTTGATCACTCTCATCCCGGCCAATATGAATCCGATTCTTATCTTCAGCGTAGCGGGAAATTATCAGGAAAACTTGATTATTACAGGCGTCGAAGGTTTATGGATGCAGGGATTCCAACCCCTCGGCGCACTCGTTTTTTTCTCTGCCATTTTAGCGCCGGTTTTTTATCTGCTTTCGGTCTCTTATGTTTCTGCCTGTTGGACTCTTCAAATGCGCCTTCCATTCATGGGCGCGGCGTTCCGCTGTGTCGAAGCGCTCGAACCTTGGAATCTTCTCCCGGTTTTCGCCATCGCCTGCATAGTTTCCGTTGTGAAACTCCGAACCCTTGGCACGGTGAGTTGGGAGCCAGGCTCGCTCTGGATCCTCGCCACAGCGCTCCTCACCATGTTGGCCGTTCAGTGCTTCGACCGGAAATGCGTCGAGCTATATGTTGAGGGCGCGAAATGACAGACCAACTCCGATTCAATCTGTCAAAGGCCATAACAGCCGCAGCGATTATTCTCTATATCCCGGCCAATTTTTTGCCAGTTATGACAATAACGATCACCGGTCAGGTCGAATCTCTCACCGTCATGGGGGGAGTTATGGAACTCTACGACACTGGACTTGTCCCCGTGGCAGCCGTGGTTTTTCTGGCAAGCGTCGTTGTGCCAGTGGTGAAACTCGTATCGCTTTCCTGGTTGCTCAGCTTGCACGGATCAGACATCTCGCAACCCCGTCGCATGAAGGTTCACGCATTTCTGACGCGCATAGGCACCTGGGCGATGATCGATGTGTTCCTGCTTTCGATCCTTGTCGCCGTCGGCCAGCTTGGGATTTTAGCCAGCGTGCAATCGGAGGTCGGAGCACTTTTTTTCGCAGCCATGATTATTTGCACGCTCTACGCTGCGGATGTCTATAAGACTCACATGATCTGGCAGCAGCCATTGCCGAAATCCCAATGACGAATCAGCACCAACAACAAGACCATGGAGTCATCAGCGACTCCCGCAAACGCAGCGTTGCCTGGGTTTTGATTTTTCCGATCATCGCCGCCGCAGCCACTGCTTGGTTTCTGTGGACAGACTACAAATCGATGGGTCCTGAAATCGAAATCTCATTCGATGAGGTTCCAGGTATTCAGGCGGGTAAAACTCCGCTCGTCTATCGCGGCGTGGATGCCGGGATGGTCACGGCAGTTGAACTAGACAAAAATCTCAACAAGGTTTTGGTGAAAGTCCGCCTCAAGGAATTTGCAGCAGGTCTTGCGAGCGAGGAGACCGACTTCTGGGTGGAAAAACCTGTGATCACCATGGCGGAACTCACCGGTCTGGAATCCATCATCCAGGGCAACTCGATTCGAGCCCGCAACCCAGGCGGCGATCCGGCGACCCGTTTTGTGGGACTCCCCGAACCGCCCCTCATGCCGCTTCTTCCCGGTGCCTTCACCGTCCGCCTCAAGGGAGCCCAGATTCCTTTTTTGAATAGAGGCACACCGGTCTACCACCGGGGAGTCAAAGTCGGACTCGTTCGCGAAAAACTCATCGATGAAAATGGCATGCCCGAGCTTCGCGTGATGATTGAACAAGCGTATCGAGGCACCTTGCACACGACCTCGAGGTTTTGGCGATTGCCCGCGACATCCATGAAGTTTGGCCAGCATGGCTTGAAGCTCGATGTGGAGGGGGTTGATGCCTTGGTGCAAGGCGCGCTGGCTTTTGATCACTTCGACAGGAATGGAATGGAAATCTCCAATGACGCATTGCTCGAGCTTTCTTCGTCCGAGTTTGCCGCACGGAGCGCAGGGCGTCTCCTCACTGTGAGCTTCGACAATGCCCGAGGCATCGCGCCCGGAGAAACCAAAGTTTGCTACCTCGGTCAGCCAATCGGCCTTGTGGAATCCGTTCAGCCCAGTCCATCTACTGGGCTCATTCTCACAGCGGTTCGCCTCACCCCGGAATACGAACATCTCGCAGATACATCGGCTTCTTTTACCCTCGTGCGCCCTCATGTTTCCCTCCAAGGCGTGACCGGCCTCGATACACTCGTTACCGGAGTTTATATCGAACTCGCCCCTGGCACTGGGGGCACACACACCGACCTCTTCGCTGGTCGCTCGGTGACCAATGAGGAGTGGGAGCGCCTGCAGACCGAACGCCAAGGCCTCGCATTCACACTCTCCGCTGAAAACCTCCCGCCGATGGGCAAGGGGAGCCCTGTTCTCTACAAAGGAGTCGTTGTGGGCTCGATCCTGGAAAAGAAACTCGATGCCCGCGAAAAGCCTGTCCTCCATGGCGTGATTCGCCCAGAGTTTCGCAATGCGTTGGATGCCGACGCCCGGTTCTGGCGTGTTCCGGCGACCTCCATCAAAGCGGGTCCGGGTTTCCTCCAGTTTGATGTCAATGGTCTTCAGGGCCTCATGCAAGGCGCGGTGGCGTTCGATACTTTCACACCCAGAACCAAAACGGCTTCGCAGAATGCCAACTTCGCGCTCTACGAGGATGAAGCAAATGCCAGAGCCCTTTCGGCTCCGATTAAAATCCGTTTCATCAACGGGCGGGGACTCGCTCCAGGTCGCACAGAACTTCGTTACCTCGGCGTTCCTGTCGGCTTGGTCGAAGGCGTCGAAACAGCCGAGGGTCGCGTCGTCGTCACGGCCCGCCTCAATCAAGGCTATGAATTTCTGCGCCGGGAGGATTCTTTCTTCTCGATCGTCCGCCCGAATATTTCCCTTCAAGGCATCACCGGCCTCGAAACGCTCATCAGCGGCGTTTACATCGAGTGCACACCCGGTTCCTCTAGGCGACTCGCGGAATCTTTTACAGGGCGCTCGACCATCGATGCAGAAGAGATTCTGCAAAACGGTCTCACCCTAACCCTTCTTTCGGATTCCACCGCGATCAATGCCGGTGCCTCTGTTTTTTACCGGGGAATCAGCGTAGGGCGTGTTACAGGGAAGTCTCTTTCACCCGATGGTCGTGATATCTCATTGACGATTGTTGTTGAGAAAAAATACCGCCACCTCGTACGTGAGAACTCAAAATTTTGGAATGCAAGTGGGCTCAAGGCGTCGTTGGGCTTCCTTCAATTCCGAATTCAGACGGATTCCATGCTGGCTCCCGATGGCCGCATAGCCTTTGCTACTCCGGATAACGCCGTGATGGGTGCTGCTGCCGCAGACGGGGCTTCGTTTGACATGAGCCCAAACCCCCGTCCCGAGTGGCTCAAATGGAATCCTAGTATCCCAATAGGGGATTAACCAAAATGGAGGCGCTGTTTTGTGACTGCGATTGGGGGCGATCCTTGAATGGCGGAAAGTCAGTGCTCGGCTATTTTATTTGCTTGTCGCTTTAAAGACGCCATCCCAAGACGAGTCGAGGTCTTTCATTTCAAGTTCGGCAATGCGCTTGAACAAAAAGCGGGAGGGCGAATCGAATTCTGAAATTCCCTTCAGCAGTTCCAGAGCCTGTTGAAAATCGCGGCGGAAATAATGTTCCAGAGCCTGGGTGTAGGTTTCAGCGATCTGGATGAGTTCCTTCGGGATCTCCTCCTTCATGCCAAGCAGTTCGTAGATTTCGAGCGGTTCTGTGCGTCCGACTACGGCTACACGATCCAGTTTGCGCCACGCAAAATCGGTGCAACCAGATGCGTCCATGGTGTCCGAGCTCGCAATGATGCGCGTGCCATAGATTTTATTAAGTCCCTCCAGGCGACTGCAGAGGTTCACACCATCACCGATCGCAGTGTAGCTGAAGCGCTGTGCCGTTCCGACATTGCCAACCAGCGCTTCACTTGTGTGTAGACCAATTCTCACTTTGAGGCTCCACCCTTGATTCGCGTGCTGGAGAAGTTGTCGCTGGGCTGCGATAGCAGTCCGACAAGCCGCCCGCGCATGCAAGGCGAGGGGAGCAGGCGCATTGAAAAGAGCCATCAAGCCGTCGCCGAGAAATTTATCGATGACTCCATCCTCATTCTGAATGGCCTCGCCAAACACCTCAAAGTAGCCGGTGAGTGTATCCACCGCTTTCTCCGGAGTAACTTTTTCGGCATAGCCGGTGAAACCCTCGATATCGCAAAAAAGCACCGTAATGAGGCGTTTCTCGCCACCAAGCGAGGCCACGCCGCCCGTCTTGACCAAGTCGCGCACGATGTGGATGGGAACATACTTGGAAAAAGACTTCAGGCTGTCGCGCATTCGCCCGATGGACTCTGAAAGCACCTGGATTTCGCGGATGAAGGATTGGGGAAGTTGAATGGAATCTATTTCAAAGCGACCGATTCTGGCGACCTCGCTTGTGAGGCTCTGCAGAGGACTGCTGACGCGTTTGGCGACCATGGTCGCGACAATGAGCGTAATGACCAATGCCACTACGGAAAGGATAGCGCTACTCCGCAAAGACTTCTCAACCGATCCAAAAGTTTTATGGCGGTTGAAAACCACCGTGCTCAAGCATTTCACACCACCTGCGACTTGTGTCAGGCGGAGGCCGATGATGAGACTTTGGCCATCCGATGAGAACTCCTCGACGATGCGTCCACTGCCATTGAAAAGATCATCTTTCTTTTGCTCGTCGGCCAGAAGAGACAGTACCTCGGAAACGAGAGATTGGGCGTGTTTGGTTTTCTGTGGTGCCAGTAGTTGGCCATTTTCAAGGAAGACAATAGCCTCACATGTTGATTTCTGCTGAAGTTCCATGAGGTAGTTTGTGATTTCCTCCAAGCTGAAATCGATCACCAACACGCCTATCAATCTCTGTTCCTGATCTCGGTAGGTGAGGGAACAGCTTATTCCCCTGCCGCCTCCCACAAAATCATAGGGCTTCGTCCATGCCAGGCCGCTTTTAGCCTGTGCTGCTTGAAACCAGGGTCTCGTTCGTGCGTCGAAGCCTTCAAATGTCTTTTCGAGACGCCCATTTTCAACCGAACCAGTGGGGTTGATATCCCAAGACTCGGCTTTGCCATCCTTAGTGTTTGAGACGCTGATCGATATTTTTCCATTCTTGCTCTGCGCTCCGGCAAAGCTCCCATCGGCAAAACCAAAGTTGATCCATGTGATTCCCTTTTCAAAAGCGAGGAGTGTTCCGAATTGGGTCGCCATTTCCTTCGGATCGTTCAGAGGAATATTTCCGGAGCGGAAGTTTTTAGTCAGCGAAAGCAGAATTCTTTCGCAGGGTTCAAAGAGGCTCTCGATCTGCTCCGCAACCGAATCCAGGGATGCATTAATCTGGCCCAGAGCCAATTCCTGAACAGCCGAATTTGTTGCATTGAATATCACCCATGTCACCACCGCCGACTTTGTCACGAGCAGGGTGGCCATGATGGCTACAATGATTGAGCGAAAAGACATGAAATCAGCGTGTCATCGGAGGTTCTGATCCGTCCTCGACGGGCAGAATCGGATCAATGGCGTAAAAATCCACTGCTGGGGGAGCATCTTTTAATGTGACCTCGGCGGGATTGCCAACAGGCGTCGGTTCGGGCGGTGGCGAAAATGCGGCCGGAGTGAAGCGCAGGTGAAGTGAACTGTTTCTCAGGAAAACCTCCCGCCCAGTCTCCCCCGGAGATCGCTTGAGGTCGATTGTGATCGTGTTTTCGCCCTGCTTGAAATGGCGGGCTGAAACGAAGAGTGAGCCTTTGCGCCAACCGGCAAGTAGCAAGCGGCCATTCCAGTCCGTGACAAGCGAGGGATCGTCCAGCGCAAAGGATGGGAAGGAAATTTGGCCCGCTGGTGTCGTATTGATGGACACGCGAAGCTCGGCTTCCGGGTCGAGACCCAGCGCTTCCAGATGAATCACTGCGCCTTCCACATTTCCCTCAACCGGGGCGACAAAATCGAGTGCTTGATTGAGTGGCTCGACTGCGGAGGACAATTCGGCTTCGACAATGGTGCCGACTCTCACATCTCCAGCCAGCGGCACTTGTCGCGCACCGCTGACCTCACGGTCGTCATAGGCCTGAAACGAATCATCGATCAGTGCTGCCGTGCGCCTGCCTCCAAGCACAGCGGTTTCATCCAATCTGGCAGGTCTCACCGCAAGGCTCAGCAAAGAGTCGAATTTTCCAACATACGAAATCACCAGCGTTCCACCATCCTTGGTCAGGGACTGTGGCAGCAGGACGGTGCGCGAATTTAATCCCACAGGATTCCCAGTCTCGCCGAGTCCGTTCGAGACTGTCGATATTTCCTCGCCGTGTTTCCACTCCAGCGCAGGGCCGCCATCTCCCGTGTCTTCGAAGACCACTGTGACGGCATACATTTCCACGCTGGATTCCTTCCAGAGCGGAGCAACAGGAATTTCCACATGCCCCGCCTCTGGCCTGATGGAAGCTGGCCCCTCCATCCAAGTGGGTAGGGGACTCATCTGTACACCTGGTTTCAAGGCAAGGAGGAAAGGATCAAAGGTTCCCCCGGCAGGAATCGAAAGCTCAACCGCGTGGGCAGGGAATGACGCTGCAAGCAAGCAGGCAAACGCCATCCGGCGAAACGGGCGGAACCGCTTCGGTGATTTGGGATGGTCTGTAGAAGTCATTATTGGAAACTCGCTTTGCGTTTGCCCTATGGCGTCGCAAGCATAATCTGATTCCTCTCCGTTCATGAAAGAAAAAGAAACCGATCCCCGCATCCACTCCCTCACAGCTGAAGTCGCCGAGGGCAAAGCCACCCGATACATTGAGCAGATGATCGATACTGCGCTGGGTTTTGGCAGGGATCACGCCACCATCGCCGAACTCAAGCTCATGAGCCGCGCCCTGCGCGAAATGCGCACCGCCGCCAGCGTCTTTGCCCGCTACAACCGCATTCGCAAAGTCGCCGTCTTCGGCAGTGCCCGCACGAAGCCCACGCAGCCTGAGTATGCGCAAGCCCTCGCATTCGGAAAAAAAATCGTTGAAGCCGGTTACATGCTCATCACAGGCGGTGGAGATGGCATCATGGGCGCCGCGCAGGCTGGTGCAGGTGCCGAAAAGAGTTTCGGACTCAATATCCGGCTTCCCTTCGAGCAGTCCGCCAACCCGACCATTCACGGCGACCCGAAACTCATCGACTTCAATTATTTTTTCACCCGCAAGCTGAACTTCGCCAAAGAGACCAGTGCCTTTGCCCTCTTCCCGGGTGGATTTGGAACACACGACGAGGGCTTCGAAATCCTCACCCTCATGCAAACCGGAAAAATGCCCATCGTCCCCATCGTGATGGTCGACCGCCCAAATGGCCACTACTGGGAGACATGGCGCCGATTCATCACAAACGACCTCTTGGCCAACGGACTCGTCTCCGACACAGATTTCCACCTCATCCACTTCACCTACGATGTGGACGACGCCGTGAAGCACATCTCCGACTTCTACCGGAATTTCCACTCCTACCGCTGGGTGCGCGAAAAAATGGTCATCCGCATCAACCACATCCTCACCGAAGAAGCCATCGCCGACCTCAACGCCCGATTCGACGGCATCCTCGCCTCAGGCAGTATCGATCAAACATCCGCCCTCGAAGAAGAAGCCGACGACCACCACCTCCACCACATGCCCCGCATCGTACTCGTGCCCAAGAAACGCGACTTCGGAAAGATTCGTTTGCTTCTCGATGCCATCAATGAAGCGCCGGTCGTTCCGGCGTAGTTACAACCCACCGCGCATCAGCGTGCTCGCTGACCCATTTTTGATTCGAAACACGCCTCGGTTTTTTTGTGAAATGCGAATGCACTTCGCTCCCAAGCAAGGTGTCGACATAGATTGGAAAAATAATTGGATCAATGATTTGTAGTTATTTAATATTAGAAATTTATCCTAAAATTCTAAAGTCACCGTAGCATTCGCTAACCACATTTTTTCCCTAAAAATAGTATGAAGATTCCGGCAGATTCGTTTATTGATCCGCGCAAAATCTCCCACTACCTGCTGCGACCTCTGGAAGAGAGCGACAAGTCGGAGTTTTTGGCTGATGCAGGATATGAACTGGCCGACAGTCAAAGACTACTGGATGATATCAGAACACAGTTGCTCCCTCTCGATGCAGACAACATCGGCCCGTTCGAGTATGGCGAGAAGTTTCGGATTCGCGGTTTTTTGCAGGGGCCCAATGGCCTTCGCTTGTAGGTGGTTTCCATTGGGCTACCATTAAGGCGTCAGGCCTAACCCGCTTCATCACCTTGTATCCCGACAAACCATGAAATACGCGCTCTTCACACGCGTTGCGCTCGCCGATGACCTGCCGAAGGAAAATCTCCGTCGCGGCGATCTGGCGACCATTGTCGAATACTACGAGGGAAGTCCCGGCCAAGAACCAGGCTACGAGTTGGAGGTCTGCAATGCAGTGGGAGATGCCTTCGCCGTAGTGACCGCCCGCGAATCGCAGATCGAATCCTTGAGAAATGGCGAACTCCTCAGCGTCCGCCCCCAAAAACTGGCTATTGCCTAAGCGGCTATTGATTGGATTTCAACCTGCTTGGAGCGCATTTCGCATTGCTCCCGATCAGGACAGAGGCATGAATTTTAACCAGCCTTGGATTACTGCGCTGGAGTTGTTCAATGTGGGAAAGCCTTCTTAAAGGGGTTAAAAATCTAAAATTCTGCTCTTTTTATTTGAAATGCGTCAACTGGTGCTGTCGAAGAGGAGACTTTTTAAGTGGCGGACAGCGGCGCCGGTTCGATCGACGCCGGCGCTGCAATGGATGAGCACTGGTTTGGAGAGTTCGTTGAAAAATTGCTCCACTGCCTTGAGTTCAATGCCTGAGAGCGGCGGTCTCTGATGATCCACCACAGGCACATGCCCGACTTGGAAACCTGCATCACGGTAAGCCTGCAGCAATCCGGTCGGCAGTCCACCATACAGCTTCAAGTGTTGCTCATTAAGCAGACAGAGGATGGATTTCGCTCCGCTGTTTTTGACTTCTGCGACCCAGTGGGAAACCACTTCCGGCGACACTGGCGCATTTGCGCCGTAGTCGTAACCAGGTCGCGATGTTGCAAAAAGCAGATCAGGTATTTCTTTTCGAATCATCATTTTAGCCGCTTCAGCTGAACTTTTCGGCGAGGCTCATTTTAATAAGGCTTTGATAGGGGACATCCTTTCGATTCGCTTCCTGCTTGATGCGCCCCAGCAGTGCCACTGGCATACGCAGCGAAATCGTCTCTGTGGAAAATTTCAAATTCGGCATCGAAACCCGGACCGCCTTGGACAAATCCAAATGGTCGGTGCTTGTTTCTTCTTCACGAGCTACTTTTTTATCTTTGATCGAGCGCATAGGTTTTTCTTTCTCTTTTGTTCATCGGCCTAGCCGAAATCACACGCAACAAATTTTCCCTGACTGTGAAGGTGACACTCAACAACCGATTCCGATTCGAGTCACCAAATGCATGCCAGCGTATCTCGCTTTGCGAATGTCTTTCGTCTTTTAAAATCAACACTTCATTCTGAGCAAAAACAGATTCCGCCTCATCGCAAGAGACGCCGTGCTTGTCGATGCTCTTTAAAGCATTACCCGAGTCCCACTCAAAACCGGTTATTTGCGACCAGTCAATCACTCGCATACCGTATACTTCAAAAATATACAGGCAAGTGATTTTTATTGATCAAAAAAACTCGGCGCTAACCTCGAAGATTATTGTGCCCACAAGCGCTTCGACTCCTTCGATCCACGCCGTGTCATTGAGATTACCTTCGAGGTAGCCCGTCTGCGGGGAAAGCCTCTCACGGAGACACAAAGACACGGAGAAAAGTTCTCGGCCGGAACGCCGACGCCCTCGTCGGCATCAGCAATTCTAAGCGATGACTCTACGGCAAGTCCGCGAAACCCAGTGCGTCAAAATGCGGGGCTAATTCTTGCTCTCGCCTGATTAAAAGGCATGCTTCAGGAAACTAAATATCAAGAATTAATGCCCGACCCCTTTTACGATCTGGCGACCTGTATCAAGGGCGTGGACAATCCGGTAGTGGTGATACCACTCGGGACTGTCTTTGATGAAGGTATCGTCGACGAGGTTGAGCGAATAGACAGGTTGAAGAAGGTGGTATTCCTGACCGATTTTCAGCTGCTTCACATAAGCCTTCGAAGCGTTAAAGAGAACCCGGTTCATGAAGCTATCGGTCCAGAGCATCTGCATCTCAACGATGAATTGGCGTTTTTTCTGATCCACGCAGCGAACATCCACGATGCTGTTTCGTGTCTCCGGGACTTCGGGGACCAACTCGCTGGGAAGATACTCAAGTTCCTCGATCTGGGCGTCAGGTTCAAGAGGCAGCAGCGCGTTAAGAAAGCTCTTGAGGAGGTGCGGATGCTGACCAAAAACCTTCTTAAAGGTCAGGTCGTTTTTTGGATCCAAGTAGCGCATGCTGGGCACCATATACACTGGCTGTGAAAGGCGCAAGGCATGGGAAACGAGCCTGAAGAAAAAGGCCTTCAAGCCGAGCTCCAAGCGATCCTCCCGCTACCAGGCGACCCCTTTAGAAAAGAAGGCGCTCAATTTCATCCGCTCTTTGAGCTCACTCTCCCAAAGAACACTGGCTGGACTCGAGCGAGGAGAATGAAGTCGGATCGGAAGAGGATTGAAGGCTGGCTTCTTGGAGTTAATACGACGCTGTCCCGCGCAAATATGTCTTAAGAAAGGCCATCGCCCACCGCAAGCAGCGGATGGGCGATATGAGGGGTCTAACTAAAGACGGCCTTTGATCAATCCGAGCGGAAGTGGTTCGGGCTGCGGCGGCTTGGATACCACGGAAACGTGCTTCTTGAGGTCGGAAGACTTTTCGAAGGCGTGCATGACTTCCAGCACGTGGTAAGCGAGCGCCCCGCTGCTGCGGTGGCTGCGCTTTCTGGTGTCATCAAGGATCGCGTAGGCCATGTCAGCGGCTCCGATGCTGCGGCTGTTCTCGCTATACGGATGGCTCAGAGCCTGATTGCGCCACTCGCCGGTAGTTGGTGTCCAAATCTCCAACGTACCGCCGAAGGTATTCGGATCCGGCACCTTCAACGAGCCTTCTCTGCCATAAAGCTCGATCGGGCTGTGCCCGTGGCTGTGCACATCGAATGAGATCGTCACCGTCACAATGGCTCCCGAATGAAATACGAGTGTGCCTGAGGAATGGGTCGGAACGGAAACGGGGAGCAGCTTCCCGAACTGCTCCTTGCAGGTTGCGATTCGCTCCTCGAAGGCGCACGTGCTCACACCACTGACTTCCTTCACCGGGCCCAGAAGATGAACCAGTGCAGTGATGTAATACGGGCCCATGTCGAACATGGGGCCGCCCCCGACCTCGTAGAAAAATGCGGGGTTCGGGGACTGCTTTGATTTCCGTGCCTCCACCGCTGAATCCCATTTCAAAAGGGCTTCCGGCGAAACCCGTTCCGCTTCCGCTATAGAAGCTGATACGGTTGAGGTATGAGTCGAGGCCGACACCGCCGGTGAAGACGACATGACGATTGGCCGCACCGTCGCCCACGGCGTTTCCATATTGGTCGATTCCATTCCAGTTCCAGATGGCGAGGTTGGTATTGTTAGCCCAGGAGCCGACTCCGCCGAAGCGTAGCAAGAAATCTTGCTTCAAACTACTCTCGGTTAATTACCTAATGTTAAAAATGCAACCTGTGGTTCTTGTATTTTTCACGGTGTTCCGCGCTCAGGACCTTGGCCTCCAGTTTGCTGGAAAAGAGTTCCGCATTGAGGAATTCGTTCCTGAGCCTGGCGTTGAAGCTCTACGTGTAGGAGTTTTTCCATGGCGCTTCGGGTTCGACGTAGAGCGTCTTGAACCCATGTGATTGTATTCATTCCCTGACCTCCCGGGAGACGAATTCCGGGCCGTTGTCGCTACGAATGAATTCCGGCGCTCCATGCTTCGCTACCAACTTTTCGAGGATGCCAACCACTTCCCGCGCCCCCATGGCGTGCTCCACCTCCAAGCCAAGGCACTCGCGTGAGTATTCGTCGAGAACTATCCTGACTTCCCTTCTTCCCGACCGGAGAGGCCTATAAACACAAGCGGAGCGATTTTTTTCGGGCTACGGCTGTGATGCTTGAACGCCAAAATGCGAAGGGTGATCCGGCCAGACGCGGTAATACACCGCAAAAGGGAAACGCGGCCTTTTCCTGACGATAACGATCCTCAAGTTGAGCGCTTAAATCAGGTCGCCTAAGTTTGAAATGTTGTTTTCTCACTCGTCTATTTTACTCAGCTAAATTTATGTATAGCTATTTTATATAGATGGTATAGGAGTATAAGGGCCACCTCCAAGCTCACAAAGGTGAAGCGAATTCAGATAGGCCGATTTTTCTGCGCTGGCCCGCCCTGACTTCCTTTGTATGAGGTTTGAACATGGTCTCGTCGTGCGATTTTGTCAACAATCAGTTTGTTCCCTGCGATTGCAGGCCCTTTGGGATTTGTTATGAAGAGCTGCGACACTTGAGCGATTATGGTTATACCTCCTTTGCTTGTTATTTCTGATAGGGCTGAGATTTTGCCTGAGCGGCCTCGTAGCCTTCGTGGTGCAAATCCTTGCTTAAAAAAGTCGGTCTAAACTCGAATCCATTTAATTTAAATTTTCATAATGTTTGCAAATTTTTTTTTAAAGTATACAAATGTTACGCCAACTACAGCCCTCTGCTTTGTTGGCTGCGTTTTTTGCTTAACAATTGTGTTTGCGCAAGAAGTTCCGGGAGATACTTCTGTGGCAGCTGGGGGGAAGGATGACTTGTCCGCCCAAAACAGAGCGAGTGTCTATAAGGCTGTTAAAGATCAAGACAATGGCAAAAAGCAGAAAGCAGATTCTCTGTTTCTTCCTGCTCCGACCAGAGTAACCAAACCCACACGCGCGGGAGCTGAGAAGCGGGTGGACAATTGGGTTGATGCTTGGCTGACAGCTCAGACCGGGCCAGCAGGGCAGGCGATCCAAGGCAGATACAAACCAGATCACGATCTGTTAGATACAACGGATGCCAAGGCCGGTTATTTTGCGGTGCGATACACTGTGAAAAACCCGCAAAGCCAGCGGGCATTTGGTTTTCAGGCGGGACCTTATTTAGCGGGGTGGGAATTAGGGCGAGATTTTTCCGTGAAGTTTTGGATCAAGGCTGAAAGCAAGACTGTGGCGACGAATTGGATCGTTGCGCTCTTTGACAAAGTTGGAAAAAGAGCCCACGGCGTTTTGGAGGGGATGGCTACGGATGGCAAATGGCACCAGTTTTCTATCCCGTTTGACTCACTGTCAGTAGATGAGGGCTTTGATTTCAAAAAGGTCATATCTTTCCAGGTTGAAACCGAGTTGCCCAAAAATGCTAGGATCTGGCTCGACGATGTGGTATTCAAAAATGGGCCTGAGACGCTGGGTGTGAGTGATAAAACAGTGACCCAATACATGGCTGAGGCCGAGGCCTCTCGGCCTCAAAGGGTTCATGAGTTTTTGGCCACTCCGAATAACAGCCCTGCTTTCCAATTCATTGCCGATCTTTACACCAGTGCCAATCTCGAAAAAGTTAACCAAGAGATTATTGCGTGGGTGCGCAAATTTCATTCAGAAAACGGGGAGGATGGGGAAAACAGCACTACCGACAATGCCTCCTGGGGATTGTGGACAAACAGTGCCCTGCACTGGTTGCTCTTCGGATTTTCCTCGAAGGGAAAAATTGCTCCCGGCCGCCTGACTCCGGAATGCGAAAAAGAGCTGCTATCCTATTATTGGAAGCACCTCAATCTGAAAAACGACATTGCCACTGCTCGCCAGAGTTCCTGGTGGGTAACAGGAAGTGAAAATCACGACATCAACTTCAAGTCAGCCAACCTTCTTTCCAGCCAACTTTTCAAAAATAATCCCGATTATGCCAAAAAAATCTACCCAGATCTTGGCCGAATGCAGGGGTATGGCTATGGATCCGGTGGCACATTCCGTGCGGGTCAAGGCAGTCCGGTAATTAAGATGGGCAGCGGTCGATACAAGGACGGGAACGACTACAACGCCTCCGACCACTACGAGGCATGGGTCGCCTTCTGGAAAGATTTCCTGGCTGAGAGGGCCCGCCACGGATTTTTCATCGAGCACAATGCTCCGGGCTACATGTCCCATACGCAGCGCTTCCTCCACGACATCTATGCCTGGAGCGAGGACAAGAAAGTGCGCGAGCAGGCCCGAATGTTTATAGATCTTGTCTGGGCGCAATGGGCGCAAGACCAAATCCTCTCGATCAATACTGGCGTTGCAGTGCGTGGCGGTCCAGGGTGGACCCGTATGGGACGCATGTCGGAGTTTCTCCTCGGGGGGGCACCGGGATTGGGAGGTTTCTACGGCTTCAGTGATTACCAATTGCCGCGCCAAGTTTGGGAAATGCTGCTGGATCGTCCAGGCATGGGCGAATACGCATTCAGCTCACGCAAACCGAACGAGGCCCAGGATGTGTGGCCCCAACCCACGGGAACGGAATACACCATTCTTGCCCGTCCAGACTCGCGTTTGGTTCGATACACTTGGGTGACTCCCGACTACTCGATGGGAACACGGATGGATCATCCGGATGCTCTCTACTCTCACCTGAGCACCGCTCGTGGGGGGGTGAATTTCCCGACGAACCCGAATGCCATGATCCAGTGGGGAGGCAATCTATTGGCCGTGCAGGACAAAGGCGCGGCTCTGATGCAGCAAAAGAAAACGGTGCGATACCAGCACCCCCTTTGGTTTCCAGCCTATTCGCCCCAGCATGAGCCCTTGCAGGTGATTTTGGGTTCGGGTTTAGATCGGATCGAGGAGAAGGATGGTTGGGTCTTTGTTCAAGCCGGCAATGCCTACACCGCGCTGCGGATTGTCACGCCCGCTGCGGAAAACCAGGAAGTCAATGCGCTTGGCAGGCCACTGCCGACGCCGGTGGATTTCGACAAGGAAGGGTTCGGCTTGTTTGCACTTGAACCCAAGGCTTACATATTGGAGGAGGGCGTTCCGAAATTCAAAGGTGCCACGCTCAATGCCGGCAAGACCATGACTGCCACGAACCTGAATTCCGGGCTGGTTGTGGAGAGTTCGAGGAAAGAGCAGCATGCCACTTTTGAAGATTTTCAAAAGGATGTTCTGGATAACCCGATACATCTCAAACAGGTGATTGCCGATGGTTTCCTGCTGACCTACCGCGCTTGCGGCAAGGATTCCAAGGAGCTGGAGCTGAATTGTTCCAGCAACCAAATTCCCCGAGTCGGAGGAGAATTTGTTCGCTACGACAGCCCCACTTTTGACAGTCCCTTCTTGCGCGGAGAGGCCGGCGGTGGTGTCGTGACACTCGCCGGGCCGATATCGGGAAAAAAGGCCGTCCTTAATTTCAACAAGATCGAGCGAAACGAGGAGTAAGTTTTAATCACAAATGACTTCAGTCTGCTTACATAAGACTAATAACGCCAAGAGGCTCATCCTTTTTTGCGCCATGTGGGCCTTCTTCTCCTGCGTCGGCTATTCCTTCACCCCGCCACCATCCGATCTTGAGGTTGGGGTGGCGGAGTTGGTTTTCGATCACAAAATAACTCAGCCAGAATGGCAGAGTCCTCGTATCTATACGGGGGGACCGACCATTCCGCGCTATTTATGACATGGAAAAGGCAACCATCGAATAAAGTGAAAAGTAGTTAGTCGGCCCTGAAAAACATTTTAACTAATTTTCGTGGAATGTAATAGGCATGATTCCTGCTGTGTCGGACTGCAGGCAAAACCTGCCCGCACACTCAAA
>JBILBH010000018.1:0-41309 GCA_044353785.1 Terrimicrobiaceae bacterium | reverse complement strand
ATTGTCGTGCCCTGAGCTATCGGTTTTTAAAAGCAAATATCTGAAACGGTCGACTGCGCATTATTTGCAAGCTACTGATAATAAATGAAAAGAAAATTACCCTCTTGACAACGCTTTTTCAGAGAAGTGTTCATTTTCTTTCAATAAGCTGATAAACTTCCTGGAAAAAATGAGATATGATTTCGTTTTGAGGCAGGCGCGCCTGCCTCAGTGGGACGGCACGGAGGCCATCCCTCCACGGTTTTTTTGATAAGAGGTGGCAAAATCATTTTTAGCCTGAAAACGGGGAGCGCGAGCCACGACGTTGGAGCGTTGGAAATCTGATAGCCGTCGGGTTAAAGGGCGGGGGGCGCCGTTTTTTCGGCCTTTCCGGTTGAAGAAGAAGGCCAGTCAGGTTAAAATGCTCCCTTGTCGTCCTGTTCTCGTCGGGTAGATTTTGATTATGAGTCCTGTCGATTTGCCACAAGTCCAGTCGCTCTCCAACCCCGAAGAGTTGGAATTGGTGGATAAGATTTGGAAGTCGGTTTTCACCGATTTTGCTGGCATGGAGGCAACGCAGGGAGAAAAGGATGCGCTGGATGCGAGGTGGTCTCAATTTCTCCAGAACCCATCCCCTGCGCTGGCTATTGATCTCTTTAAACAAGAATTAGTTGCGCTCCGCACATGAGAGATATCCGAATTCATCTGCACCGATGAAATTCTTCTACGAACCGGGATTTGCTGCGCCGATTGGCGAGCACATCATGCCCATGCGGAAGTTTGCGTTGGTGGCCGGTGAGGTGCGGGCTTGGTTGCCGCAGGTCATCATGGAAAAACCGGAGCCGCTGACCCGGGAGGATTTTTTAAGGGTCCACACGGCCGAGTATGTCGATGCGGTGAGAACCGGCGATCCTCGAGACCTCGCGGAGTCGCAAAAATTCCCTTGGAGCGAGTTGCTTTTTCCAAGCGTCTGCCTCACCGGCGGCGGCGTGCTGGCAGCGGCGCGGAGTGCGTTGGAAAGCGGTGTATCGGCGGCCTTGGCGAGTGGATTCCATCACGCCTGCTCAGATCACGGCGAGGGCTTCTGCACCTTCAACAGCCTTGTGGTAGCGCTGGAGGCGCTTCGCGCAGAAGGCAAAATCCGCACGGCAGCCATCCTCGACATGGACCTGCACTATGGAAATGGCACGGCATCCCTCGCGGCATCCCGCCCGTGGCTTCGTGCGCTATCGATTTACGGCAACGATTATTGGAATAACCAACCCTTCCGCGATGTGCGCGAGCGCCATCACACGGACGGCCCCAACCATTTTTCAGCGCCGCTGATTCCCTCGGGAAACAGCGACCGCGAGGTTCTCCTCGAAGCGATGAAGCGGCATCTGCCTTGGCTGATCCAAGACGGCAAGCCGGACATCCTGCTCTACCAAGCCGGCGCCGACCCGCTGCGCGACGATCCCTACTCCCCGCTTCAACTCACGCACGAAGACTTGGAAACGCGCGACCGAATAGTCTTCGAATTCGCCGAGGCCGAAAAAATCCCCGTCGCCTGGGTGCTTGCAGGTGGATACTGCCCCGAAATCGAAAAGGTCGTCCGCGTGCACTTGAACACGGCGCGGGCTTGCTGGGAGGTTTTTGGAGAAAATTGAGGTGTATTTGGTGATTTCAATAGAAAATCAGATATGATTCCCAATGAACTTTTGCTTGAAACACCCGTCGAGCAACTGGAGGCGATTGCGATGCGGTTCAAGGAATTGCGCTTGGCGACCAATGTGCGGCAGGAGGACTTGGCCAAGCGCTCGGGCGTGGGGATCGCGACGATCCGCCGCTTTCGAGGCAGGCGGGAATATTTCCGTGCTGAATCTTGCGCGACTGATGACCTATCTCGGGCATCCGGTGGATGCGGCCGGGGTAGTGCCGGAATTTCAAGCGACAACGATGAAGGAGTTCGCCCAACCTTCCAGGAGGCGGGCACGAGGAAAGAGCTGAGCGGTCGTTTCAGACCGGGCAGATGCCAGCGCACCATTTGCCGCGCTTGATGAGGCGCGGGGTGCCGAGGCCGCAAGTTTCGAGGGCGGCGCTGACTTCGGCGGCTTGGCTCACGAGGACGCCGGAGAAGATGAAATGCCCGCCAGGCTTGAGTTTTTTGGCGAGGCCGGGAGCGGAGGCGATGAGGAGTTCGCTGTAGAGATTGGCGAGGATGACATCGGCTTTCTGAAACGCGCCCACGCGGCGGGAATCCGCGACGGAGAACGCGATTTTTCGACAGCGGTTGGCCTTGGCGTTTTCTTTGGAAACCCGAATGCAGACTGGATCGAAGTCGAAGGCCTCCACCGCAGAGGCACCGAGTTTTTCCGCCGCGATGGCGAGGATTCCGGTGCCAGTGCCGGCATCGAGCGCATTCCAATTTGCCGGGAGCGTGGGAAGCAAATCGCAGAGCAGGCGCAGGCAGGTCGCCGTGGTCGCATGGTCGCCGGTTCCGAATGCCATTCCGGCGGGAATGAAAATATCGCGCCCGGTATTTTCTGCATTCCGAAACGAGACTTCATCCGAATGCACCCGCAGACGCCCCCGAATGGAGAGCGGCGCGCGGGCCTGACCGCCAATCCAGACCTCCGGCGAGAGCTGCGTCATCTTACCACCAAAGTCGCGGACCAGCTTCTCGACAGTCTTCTTGTCCCCAAAAACTTGAATCTTCAGCGCGCTGGATCCATGCTGCGTGAGCATGACCAAATGCTCGGGGTCGATATGTGAAAGTCGCGCATACCAATCCTCCTCCATCCGTTGCGTGCTCAAGCGGGTCCATCGATGCATTGCCATGGGTTGAATTAAAGGCATTCCTGGGACGCGATGTCATCTCCCTTCTTTTGCTTGCCTCCGCAGGGGCATCCGCCGATAAGTTGACGCCTTGTAAACACCCCGAACCGGGGATTTTTCCAGAGGATTTTCAAACATGAGCGAAACGGCAACACCAGTGAAGATGGTCAATGTGCAGATCGACGGGGAGTGGAAACAATTTCCCAAGGGAACGCGCGTGATCGAGGCCTGCATGCAGAGCGGCAAATTCATTCCGCACTACTGTTACCACCCCAAACTCAGCTCGCCCGGCAACTGCCGCATGTGTCTCGTTGAGACCGGCCGCCCGAAGATGACTCCCGACCGCCAGCCCGTGCTGGATGCCAATGGCAAGCCCGAGATCGGCTGGGGACCGAAGCCTGAGATTTGCTGCGCGATGGAAGTCGCAGAGGGCATGGGCGTTCGCACCTCCTCCCCGCTTGTCGAGGAATGTCGCAAAGGCGTGATGGAATTTTTGCTCATCAACCACCCGCTCGACTGCCCGATTTGCGATCAAGCGGGCGAGTGCCGGTTGCAGGAATTTTCTGTCGAGTTCGGCAAGGGCGAATCGCGTTTCATCGAAGACAAGGTGAAAAAGCCCAAGCGCGTGGATCTCGGCGAGCGCATCGTGCTCGACGACGAGCGCTGCATCATGTGCTCACGCTGCATCCGGTTCATGAAGGAAATCGCCCACGACGATGTGCTCGGCTTCCTGAATCGCGGTAGCTACACGACACTCTCGGTCTATCCCGGCAAGAAACTCGACAACAACTACTCGCTGAACACGGTGGATATCTGCCCCGTGGGCGCTCTCACCAGCAAGGACTTCCGCTTCAAGATGCGTGTCTGGTTTTTGAAGGAAACCAAGAGCATCGATGTGAATTGCGGCCTCGGCTCGAATATCCTGATCTCCAGCCGCGAAAACACCGTTCACCGCATCACTCCCCGCGACAACGATTTCGTGAACTCCTGCTGGATGCCGGACAGCCACCGCCTGAATTTCCACTATCTCCACAGCGAATCCCGCCTCACCGATCCCGTTGTGAAAGGCGAAGAAGTGCCGGCGCATTGGACCCGCGCCCTCGCCGCCGCCGCCGAACAACTCAAGGGCCGCGATCCCTCGAAGACCGCCCTCATCGCGTCCGCACGCATGACGAACGAGGAACTCTTCCTCGCCCGCCGCCTCGCTGCAGGGCTGAAAATCGAGAATTTCGATGTGTTGCCCCGTCCGCAAAAGGGCGACGGATTCCTCATCTCGGACGATGGAAATCCGAATACCACCGGCGCGAAGCTCCTCGGCATGGCCACTGGAAAACTGGCCTCGATTGCCTCTGGTGTCGCCTCGGGCCAAATCACTGGCCTCATTGTGCTGGGAGAGAATGCCGTGGACTGCGGCATTTCTGAAGAGCACCTGAAAAATCTCGAGACACTCGTCGTGACCGGCATTCTGGCCACCGCCACCACGCGCCGCGCCACAGTCGTCCTGCCGACCAGCGCCTGGGCCGAGAAACGCGGCAGCATGGTCAATATCAAAGGCCGCATCCAACGCCTCAACCAAGCCATCCAACCTCCGGGCCAGGCCCGCGACGATTGGGAAGTGCTGCGCGATCTCGTGCAAGCCACCGGCGGATCAAACGGCGTTTACACGATCGAGGAGGTCTTCAAAGTCATGGCGTCCGAGGTTTCCGCCCTGCGAGGCCTGACCCTCAGCCGCATCGGAGACCTCGGCACGCAACTCGCTCTCAACTCCTAAGAATGCGCCGCCTTGCTCTCCTGGCAGCGGCCGCACTGGCTCTCGCCGGATGCGGAACGCCGGAAACGCCGACACAGGCATCGACTTTGCGAGAGACACAAGTCGAGTGGCTGGGCAACCAGTGCTACCGCTTCACCTCGTCCATCGGCACCACCATTCTGGCAAATCCCTACGCCGCAAAAACCGGCGGCCGCACCCTGCCCTCACCGCTCAAGAGCGATGTCGTCCTGATTACCTCCGAGCGCCCCGATTTCAACAACATCAACGCTCTCGACAACCAACCCTCCGTCCTGCGCGGAGGCGTGGGAATCGGGGTCAACAATGTCACCGGCATCCGCATCCTCGGCGTGCCGTGCTACAAACATCCGGAAATGCCAGCCTCCGACGGCATGAGCTTGATCTACACTTGGACGATGGATGGCATGCGCTTCTGCTTTGCGGGAGTCCTGCTCCACCCGCTTGATGCCGATCAACTCGCGCAGATCGGCACGGTGGATGTCCTGCTCTTTACGCCGGACGCCCTCCCGCCCGAGGCGCGCGCCGAAGTGATCGCTCAACTCCGTCCCCGCCTCGTCATTCCCAGCGGAGCGCGTGGCTGGCGCACAGGCGAGGTGCGCTCCTCACAGGGGTCGAAATTCGCCTTCACCCGTGAGATGCTTCCGCATCAAACAACAACCTTGCTCCTCAATCCGTGATCAAAAGAATCCTCATCACCGGCTCAGGCGGCCGAGAGCACGCGCTGGCTTGGAAACTCAGCCAATCCCCCGGCGTGGAAAAAATCTTCATCGCTCCTGGCAATGCGGGCACTTCGCGCATCGGCGATAATGTCGCCATTGCCGCCGAGGATGTCCCAAGCCTCCTGGCCTTTGCCAAGGCCAATGCCATCGACTTCACGGTGGTCGGTCCGGACGACGCACTCGCCGCTGGCGTGGTCGATGCCTTTGAGGATGCAGGTTTGAAAATTTTTGGTCCGCGCCAGGCCGCCGCTCGCCTCGAGTCCTCGAAGGCGTTTGCGAAGGATTTCATGATCCGGCACGGAATCCCCACAGCCGACTACCGCGAATTCACCAACAGCACAGCGGCCCGCGAATACTGCCGCAGCGCAAAGTATCCGCTCGTGGTGAAGGCCGATGGACTCGCGCTCGGGAAGGGCGTGATCATCGCCGCGAATTTCGCCGAGGCGGATGTCGCCCTGCGCCTCTGCATGGAGGACCGCGCATTTGGCGACGCCGGAAGCCGCGTCGTGATCGAAGAATTTCTCGAAGGAGTCGAATGCTCAATCCACGCGCTTGTGGACGGCTCGAACTACCTTCTTTTCCCCGATTGCCGCGACCACAAAAAAGCCCGCGACGGCGACCAGGGCCCGAATACCGGCGGCATGGGAACGATCAGCCCCAGCGGATCGCTGGACGACGCCCTGTGCGCCCGCATCCGCACCGAGATCCTCGACCGGTTCATCGCCGGCATCAAAAACGACAACCTCGACTTCCGCGGCATGCTCTTCCCCGGCCTCATGCTCACGGCATCCGGCCCCAAAGTTCTTGAATTCAACTGCCGCTGGGGCGATCCCGAGACTCAAGTGCTGGTGCGCCGCCTGGAATCAGACCTCCTGCCATTGCTCGATGCCACCGCAGCTGGTGTGCTGAGCTCACTCACTCCTGCCTGGGACGAAAAGGCCGCCGTCTGCGTGATCCTCGCCTCGGGGGGCTATCCCGGCTCTTACGAAAAAGGCAAAGCCATTAGCGGCCTCACCGATGCGGCCACTCTTGGCAGCGTGGAAGTCTTTCATGCGGGCACAAAGACTGCGGGTCATGACATTCTCACAAACGGCGGGCGCGTGCTCGGCGTCACGGCAAAAGCAGACACGCTCGAAGCCGCCCGCAGCCTGGCCTATGAGGCTGCGGATAGGATTTTCTTCGACGGAGTCCAGCGCCGGAATGACATCGGAGCCACGCCGACCCACTCATGAAATTTTTACCCCTCGTTCTCTTGGCCTGCCTCGCCACGACTGCCTTGGCGGACGCTGTGCCCGCTGCCAAGCCTGCTCCAACGCCTCTTCCCGCTTTGAGGGAAGCCGTGGATGCCCTCGACGAATCGCAAATTCAAAAAGCCATCGACGCCTTGAATGCGAACTACCTCTCCCCTGAGGCGCTCGATAACGCATCCCGCCAGCGGGCGCTTTTGGAAGGCCTGCTGTTGAGATTGGGCGCTGGCGCCGATTTGAACTCCGCAGGCAAGCCCTCGCCGCAAGCTATTCCCTTTCTCGCCGAGATCCTCGATGGGCGCATCGGCTACATTCGCCCTGGAACGATGGATGCCGCCGCCCTTAAACAGACGGACTCCGCGCTCGGCAACTTCGGTGACAAATCCATTCCAGCCGTGATCCTCGACCTCCGAGGCATACCGGGCGGATCGGAATTCGACGCCGCAGCGGATTTTGCCAAGCGTTTTTGCCCCAAGGGGAAAATCCTTTTCACCATCGAAAAACCGAACGCCAAACAGGAACGCATCCTCACAGCCGATCGGGATGCCGTCTTTCAAGGCATACTCGTGGCGCTCACGGATGCCGACACATCGGGAGCCGCCGAAGCCCTCGCAGCCACGCTGCGCGCAAATTCTGGAGCGATGGTTGTGGGCGAAAAAACCGCAGGCGGCGCGGTGGAGTTCTCGGAATTTCCTATCGGCGGCGGCAAAACAATCCACCTCGCCGTATCCCGCGTCTCCCTCCCCGGCTCAGGGCCGATTTTTCCAGACGGCGTGAAGCCCGACATCGAAATCAGCCTGCCCGCCGAGACCCAGAAAAAAATCTTCGACCTCACCAAAGAAAAAGGCGTGAGCCAGTTCGTCTTTGATATCGAACGCCCCCGCATGAACGAAGCCGCCCTCGTCGCCAACACAAACCCCGAAATCAGCGCCACCGCTGAAACCGACGACGAGGCCGAAACCCTCCGCGACACCGTCCTCCAACGCGCCGTCGATCTCGTAACGGCGATTTCATTCTATAAAAAGTAGGCCGCCAGCGTGTGATTTGATCATGTTTATGGTCCTGTGCCGCGGTCTGTTGAGAGCTCAAAGTTTCAGGAGCATTCGAATCGCGCGCCGAGAAAAAATCGGCAAAAAGTCTTCATGAGCTTAGCGTTGTATTTTCCCCTTGTGAGTGGCGGTGACAGTCAAAGCCAGGCCGCCGCGTGCGGCGAAAGCGCCGGTCACTGTCATGCTCTCTGGCGCGCAGACCGCGACGAGGTCGTCCAAGATGCGGTTCACGATTTGCTCGTTGAATGACGGCGTGTTCCGGAATGCGGCGAGGTAATACTTCAGCGACTTGGTTTCGACGCAGCGCGCGGCGGGCACATACTCGATGACGATCTCCGCGTAGTCGGGCTGACCGGTCACCGGGCACAGCGAGGAAAAATCCTCGGTATCCACTCGAATGACATAACCCCGCGCAGGATGGCTGTTCGGAAATGTCTCCAGAATTTCCACCGAGGGCTGCTGGGGAAGGGCGGAGGCATTGCCAAGGAGGCGCAGGGGCTTCGCGGATTTCTGTCTTTCGGATTTTTTGCTCATGTGAGCGACTTTGGCAGGCTCGCAGGCTCCATTCCAGACTCGAATTCGATGGCTCTTGCGATCTGCCAACTTTGTCAACAGCCGCCGCGTTTCATTTGAAAATGTGGGCCACGCGGGAAAGGGAGGTCGCGCAAACAAAGTCGCGGCGCAATTTAAAAAGCGGCATCGCTCCATATCGAGCGCCTCGGTGTGATACCGGTGTCACTTTGATATCGGACTTTGCATCGCAAAAGATGGGGGCATGGCCGTCTCGGCCGTGTGGAGGCTGGTCTACTCGCTCGCAGCCTACCCAGCCGAACCAAGGAGCAGCCCGACGCACACTGGCTGGCCTCCGCATACGCGGCGCAGGCGTAAGGCCTGATTGGTGATCGGTGCCGTGGCATTGGCCGCATATCACTCTTTTCGCCAGACCGAGGATCTTGATTTGGCGTGAATGCCGACCTTTTTCCGGGTTGAGGGCGCTTGTTGCCTCGCTGACGTCCGCAGGCTCCACGAACCGGAGGCCGTAGGGGGCCCAAGCTTCAGGCTACGGAGTCGCCATTGGTGGATGAAAAGGCGGCTTCGCCGCGAAAATCGGAAATCTCGGCGCATCACCCTTGGGGGAAACGAGGGGCGCTGTCGCACCATGGTGCGTGAGCTTTTACCTCAGGGGTTGCTGGGATTTGGCGGCCTTGTTGGCTGCGGGGTTGCTGTCGGGCTTGGGGGCGTGGGTGTTGGCGGTGCCGGCGGTGCCGGTGGTGCCGGCGTAGGAGCAGGTGTTGGCGTTATTTTTGGTGCTGGCGGCGGCGGTGGGACCTGGTTTGTTGGATTCACGGGTGGGAGGTCGCCTATGCCGATTTGATTGGGGTTGGCATCGGTGCCGCCTTCGCCTTGGGCTTGAATTTCGGCAGCCATCTCGGCAGCTATCTCTGCAGCGGCTTCCGGTACTGCGATGGAGGTCTGGAGGGCGATTTCTGTTGCCTGCTGGGGTTGTGCCCGGGCTACGCTCCGTGCAATGGCAGGCGCTGCACTGGGCAGGGCTGCGGCGACTGTCGAGGCAATTTGTGGAGCCTGTGAAGGAACCACCGAAACCACGCTGGCGGCTACTCTGGGCGCGGATTCAGGGGCGGCTGTCGCAACGCTGCTTGCGATTTGGTCTGCGGAGGATGGGAGTATCGATGCCACGAGGGCAGCAATTTCCGGAGCGAGTTTTGGAGCGCCTGTGGCTGCCGCACGGGCAATCTCATCGGCAGCCTCGGGCATCAAAACAGTTGCAAAGGCCGCAATCTCTGGTGATGACGAGGGTTTTTCCCTAGAAAGCTGTTCGACAACATCAACAAGGTCATCCACGCCAATCTCCGCAGCATCTTCAATGGCATTTTGTTGTCTACTATTGAGGTCAAACTTGCGAGTTGCGGCGCTTTGAAGGAGTGTCGTGCTTAAAATTTGCGCCGCGGATGTTTGTTGGGTTTTCACTGATTGGAGGATCGCCAAGGTGGCTTCTGGTGGGAGATTACTGTTAACCGGTTTGCTCACTTGAGCTGGGGCTCCATTTTCGCCGGGGGGCACTGTGACGCTTGTGGAAAATCCCCCCTTTACGGATGCCGCTCCGCCCTGTGTTTCCACGGCGACTTCTCCTGAAGCCACGCCGACGCTCAGCTCTTTGGATCCACCTTTTGAACCTCTCTGGAGGCCTACTTGGAAATCCGTGCCGAGAATCCGCGCCGTGCCGAGCGGGGTGCTCACGATGAGGCTCGAGCCAGGGTTGAGTTTTTTGACGCCCGATGTCACCTCTCCATACTCAAGGTAAGTCGCAAGCTTGGAATTGCTTGGCTCGGTTTTCATCTCGCTGAGAGCCTGTTCTGAAACTTCCCAGGGGGCTTGAAGAAACTCTTCGACGAGAAAATTTGACTCCGCTTCGACTTGGATCACTGAGCCGTTCTCGAATGCCAGCGAGACATTGGAGTCCTTCTCAGTGATAATTTTTTCTCCTTGCTGCAATGCCATGCCCTTGGTGGCGTTTTTTCCTTCGGTTGCTCCTGGCTTTATGATTTTCGCTTTTCCTTGGACAGCTGTGATGATGATAGCGCCGCGCTTCATATCAGCTGGATTGCCGTCCTGCGCAGTTAGGTAGGCTGTGAAGGAGAGAATTGCAGTAAGCAGGATGCTGAGAAAGAGGCAATCTGGGTGGCGAGATGTTGTAATCATTTTAAGGGAGAATGACTTTCAAGTTGCGATACTCGTTGGCATGCCGCAATAAAAAAAATCCCTTCCGCACAAGAAAAATAAAAAGTGGCGAGGCGCTGCTTTCGTCAGATTTGGAGCAACATTCTTTCGAATGGGGCCTTCGTTGTTCAGTAGTCTCCCAACTTAAAACGTCCCATGTTACCCCAGGCAATTTTGTAATCTCCATCGAGCGCCAGTGAGTTGCTCATCACTGACCAGCGCCGCACAATCGCTAGAGGCTCCCCTAGAAAAAAGCTGCAAAATCTCGGCAGCTCGGAAGTTTTAACTGCGACATTTCATTTTTTATTGAAGCGCTTGAAGTCTTTTGATTTTCTCTCGCGCACGAATGCAAGTCGCTCCCGCTATGCTCGAGTCCGAGCCTCAATCGCTTTCGGCTCTGGAAGTCGAGTCGATCGAGCTTTTCATTGGCTTTTTCAAATTAATCGGCCTGCAGAAGTCGGTGGGGGAGATCTACGGTCTGCTTTTTGTGTCGTCACGCGCCTTGGCGATGGATGACATCATGACGCGGCTGGGAATCAGTTTGGGAGCGGCAAGCCAGGGGTTGAAGGTGCTGCGATCCGTCGGAGCGGTGAAGTCGGTGTACATGCCAGGGGATCGGCGCGACCACTATGTGGCGGATCTGGAGCTGAGCAAATTTGCGACCGCATTCATCCAAGAGGAGCTGAAACCCAGGCTGGATCGGGCTCTGGAGAGGATTGGCACGATGGAATCCCTTGCCAATGAGCTGGAGCCTGAAGAGCGCTCGACTGCGGAAGAGCGCCTCGAGCGGCTTAAACATTGGCTTGAGCGTGGTGAGAGCATGCTGCCTTGGTTGTTGAAATTTCTGGTGAAATAACCCGCGCCGCCTTGTGCGGCAAACCTGTGAAAAACGGGAAGACATGTTGGCTTGGCTCTGGACCAGGGGAAAATTTTCCGCTGATGACCAAGGGCGGCAGCATGCCGGCGATGAGCCTGATCCAGTCTGGATCCGACAGGTTTTTACCACTCGCGCATTTCTCATTATTCCCATGACAAAATATCCGACAAAAATTGATGGTGCCTACCTTCTGCGGCCGCGTGTGTTTGGTGATGCGCGTGGATTTTTTCTGGAGTCTTGGAACAAGGAAACCTTTACCAAGCTTGGGATCGATGCGGATTTCGTGCAGGACAATCACAGCCGCTCGGCAAAGAATGTGCTGCGCGGCCTGCACTACCAGATCGGTGATGCGGCGCAGGGCAAGCTCGTCTGGGTCACATCGGGAACGGTTTTCGATGTGCTCGTCGATTTGCGGAAAAGCTCGCCGACCTTCGGAAAATGGGACGGCTACATGCTGACGAGTGATGCCCACGAGCGCCTGTGGGTGCCTGCTGGTTGCGCGCATGGGTTTTTGGTTGTGAGCGAGATGGCGGATTTTCACTACAAGTGCACAAATTACTACGCACCGCCGACCGAGCGCGCCCTGTGTTGGAACGACCCCGCGATCGGCATCGACTGGCCGCTGGCCATTGGGATCGACCCGATTGTTTCACCGAAGGATGCCGAGGCCGCTTCGTTCGCGGAATGTGAGAAGTACCTGTGAGGGCCGATTCCGATAGAGCCAAGCTGGAGGAGTTCATGGAAGCCCTCGGTCAGCGCGTCAAGGGACCAGGCACGATCTACCTCACCGGTGGAGCAACTGCATTGCTTTTTGGCTGGCGCGCGAAAACCATCGATGTGGACATCAAGGCGGATCCCGAACCCCGGGGACTGTTCGAAGCCATTGCCGAACTCAAGGAATGCCTCGACGCCAATGTGGAACTCGCCAGTCCGGATCTTTTCATTCCAGAATTGCCCGGTTGGCGCGAGCGCAGCGCGTTTATTCGACGGGTTGGCGAGGTGGATTTCCGGCATTTTGATTTTTACAGTCAAGTGCTCGCCAAGCTGGAGCGTGGACATGAGCGCGACATGTTGGATGTACGGGCCTTTGTGGCAGAAGGGCTGGTGGATCGGCAAAAGCTGCGTGATTTTTTTGAGGATATTCGCCCTTCACTTAAAAAATTCCCTGCGATCGATGAACTGGCCTTTGCAAAATCTGTGCAGGATTTTTGCGCTCAATCATGACGCCTTCACCTGATGAAATCATGCGTTTGCCCGGAGGGGAGAGAATGCTGCAAGGCCTTCAGGACTGGCGCGACGGGCGAACCACCATCAATTCCTGCCTCGTGGCCATCGCGTTCGGGAAATTCCGTGCAGCCGGTCTCGTGTCTGGTGAGGCTCCCTTCGCCGAAGCCGAGCTGGTCCTCTACGATCTCTTAATGAAAGAAGGCCACAACGCCTACGGACGCTACAAGTCCCTCATCCGCGAACTCGTTTCCTTCGGTCGCGCGCTGGCTCGTGCTCAACGCGGCACACGCCCGTAGAACCACCCAAGCGCACTTCATTCCGTCAGTTATTCTTTGCACTCTATGGTTCATCCTTCTCATTCAGGCAAAACGCCCCGGTTTTTAGTCACCGGAGCCAACGGCCAGCTCGGCTTCGAGCTTCAGCGCGCGCTGGCTCCGCTCGGCGAGGTGGTGGCCTGCGGACGCGATGCCTGCAACCTCTCGAATCCCGACTCGATTCGCGCCGCCGTGCGCGCCGCCAATCCGCGTGTGATCTTCAGCGCCGGCGCCTACACGGCAGTGGATAAAGCCGAGTCCGAACCGGATCTGGCGCGCGCCGTCAATGCCACTGCTCCTGGAATCCTCGGCGAGGAGGCCGCGAAACTCGGCGCTCTCGTCATCCACTACTCGACCGATTATGTCTTCGACGGCACGAAAACTACCGCCTACCGCGAAGAGGACGCCACGAACCCGCTCGGCGTCTATGGCAAGACCAAGCTCGCAGGCGAAAATACACTGGCTGCCAGTGGTGCCGATCACCTCATTTTCCGCACGAGCTGGGTCTTCGGTGCCCACGGAAAAAACTTTATCAAAACCATCCTCCGTCTGGCCTCCACCCGGGGCGAACTCCGCATCGTCGCAGACCAAGTCGGCGCTCCGACCGGAGCCTCACTCCTCGCCGACGCCTCCGCCCACATCGCCACGCGCTACCTGCGCGATGGCAGGGAAAATTTCCCTTTCGGCCTCTACCATCTCGCCGCCGGTGGCGAGACAAGCTGGCATGGATTTGCTCAGCATATTATCGCCAAGGCCGCAGCCGCGAACTCGCCGCTCCAAGCCACGATCGACCGCATCCTGCCGATTCCCGCTGCCGAATACCCAACCCCTGCCGCGCGCCCGGCGAACTCCCGCCTCGATACCTCAAAATTCCGCGCCGCCTTCGGGCTTCACTTGCCCGATTGGAAGCACGGGGTCAACCAGGTGCTTGATGTGCTTCTCGAAAAGTGAGGAGTTGCACCGACAAAGCCATCGCCCATTTTTTCGACAGATATTTTGAGCTGCCTGTTTTCTCATTTTGCGTTCATATCTACTTCGCATTAATCGTATAAGTAGCCATCAGTGGCATCTCCATCCGTTCATGCTTTCTGTTTAAAAATAACTTATGCCATTCTATGGCAAGCAGATAGTCTATTAACAGATCTCGGTGCTTATGCTTTCTGGAATACTGGAAATAATGATCATTTCCACGCCTCACGATCTCCCGGCGTATTTGAGCGGCCCGAAGTTCACTTGACCAGTAATAAAATTGACAGATGCACATTATCAATGTAGATTATCAAAATTAATGATTGATAGAAAGCTCAAATTTGCTTTGCTTGCTGCACTGAAACAGTTTCCAGCTGTAGTTGTGACTGGGGCTCGGCAGTCTGGCAAGACGACATTGGCTCGGGCGGTGATGCCCAAAGCGGACTATGTCACTTTTGACATCCCATCGGACGCTGCTTTTGCTGCAGCTGACCCAGCCAGTTTTCTTTCAAGACGCCGTGAACCATTGATTCTGGATGAATTTCAGTATGTGCCCGAGCTAACGCGTCACCTTAAGGTGTTGATCGATGCAGATCGGCGTCCGGGAAGATTTCTTCTCACGGGGTCTCAGCAGTTTTCGAGCCTGGGCAGCGTTTCAGAATCCCTTGCCGGGCGATGTGCCGTTCTTACCCTCCCGATGTTATCAAGCCGTGAGTTGGAAATCAAAGATCAAGTGGAACTGGATCGCTATTTGTGGAGGGGAGGGTTTCCGGAGCTTTGGCAGCGCGGTGATCTCGACCGAACGCTTTGGCTGTCATCTTACCTTGCGACTTATTTGGAGAGGGATGTCCGCACGCTTGGAAATATCGGAAGTTTGCGAGACTTTGATCGCTTTTTACGCGGGGTTGCCCTGCGGGCTGGGCAACTTTGTGTCTTCAGCGAGTTGGCTAGAGATGTTGGTGTTTCCGTGGGAACAGCAAGAGCTTGGATTTCCATATTGGAAGCAAGCCAACAGATTTTTCTTTTGGAGCCTTATCATTTGAATCGTGGAAAAAGGCTTATCAAAACCCCAAAGATTTACTTTCAAGAGACGGGGATGTTGATTTTTCTGCTTGGCTTTCAATCTTGGTCGGATGTGCAGGCGAGTCATTACTGGGGGGCTGTTTGGGAAAATGCAGTGGTGTCAGAGGCACGGAAGATGCGTTGTCTTCAAGTTGATCCGAGGCCATTGTGGTTTTGGCGCACGGCAGCGGGAGATGAGATCGATCTGTTGATGGAAGTCGGACCGGAGGAATTTATTGCCGTTGAAGCCAAAGCTAGCATCATGCCCTCGGCGCACCAAGCGGCGGCTTTTTCAAAATTTACGGCTCTGCACGGTGAAAAGAGTTTGAAAAGAAAAATTATCTGTTGCAGGACAGCTGAGTCGAGACCGCTCGCTGAGGGGTCGGATGTCACCGTATCTTCGCTCTGGGATTTTGCGAAAATTGAACATGAAACTGGAGATCGAGCGGATAAAATAACCACTTCATAATGAACCAGCAGTTCGAACTTAGTTACACTTGGCGTCTTTTTTGCACCTTGACTTGGACCAATTTCAAGATGCGCTATTACGGCAGCATATTGGGTTATATTTGGTCCTTACTCAAGCCATTAGCGCTTTTTAGTGTGCTTTACATCGTGTTCACGATGTTCATGAAGCAAAGCGCTCCTCATTACAAATTATTCCTTTTGCTCGGTATCATTCTCTGGAATTTCTTTGTCGAGGCCACAACGGCCGGCATGAATGGCTTTATTGGCAATTATACCCTCATCCGGAAAGTTTATCTGCCTCGCATTATTTTGGTTGCAGCAGCAGTTTCCAGCGCGTTTCTGGGGCTTATTTTCAACTTGGTGATTTTTCTTGTATTCGCTCTTATTGATGGCCTCTCCTGGCATCCGCGCATGCTGTGGTTTTTTCCGCTTATTCTTGCTGTTTATCTACTTGCGATGGGAATTGGGCTTATTCTCAGTATCGTTGTTGTAAAAATCCGGGATACCATCAATCTCTGGGAGGTGGCCGTGCAGCTTGGTTTTTGGCTCACTCCGGTTATGTATCCCATGAGCAGCGTTCCGGAAAAATGGCGCTTCTATGTGTATCTTAACCCGATGAGTGGCATCTTGGACTACTCGCGAAATTTCCTGGTTGGCACAGGCCAAGTGACGCCGATTGGATATGCGTATGTCATGGGCATAAGTCTTGTCCTGTTTGGCTTGGGAGTTCTTGTCTTCAAATGGAAAGAAGCCGAAATGACGGAGGATCTCTAATTTTATGCAACCCGCAATCACTGTAAAAAACCTTTCCAAAACTTTCCGCCTTCCGGGTGAGCGACGTGGCACACTGCGCGAGCGCCTCATGAAATTTCATAAGCGCAATGAGGTGAAGGCTCGCAAAACGCTGGATGATATTAATTTCGACGTCATGCAGGGCGAGTTCTTCGGTATCATTGGCCGAAATGGTTCAGGCAAATCCACTTTGCTCAAAATTTTGGCAGGCATCTACCGACCCGACAAAGGCAGTGAAGTGACAATCCATGGGCGCATCGCGCCGATGCTGGAGTTGGGTGTCGGGTTTAATCCTGAACTCACTGGTCGCGAGAATGTTTTCCTCAATGCCACGATCATGGGAATGACGAGGCAGGAAGTTTCGGATCGCTACGAGCGTATCGTACGCTTCGCCGAGTTGGAGCAGTTTATGGAGTTGCAAGTCAAGCACTACTCCAGCGGAATGTCCGTTCGTTTGGCCTTCGCTGTCGCCATGCAGGTGGAGTCACCCATCCTGCTATTGGATGAGGTTCTGGCCGTCGGTGATTTTGTTTTTGCAGAAAAATGCTTTGCCCACTTTGAGGAATGCCGCAAAAAAGGCCGAACTATCATTCTTGTTACTCACGATCCTTCTGCGATGGAGCGCTTTGCCGACAGAGCCATGCTCATTCATCAATCCCGCCTTGAGGCAATAGGCAATCCGCACGAGGTTCTGCAAACATATCACGCATTAGGTTGATTATCTGGCTATTTTCGATTCTTACAGATCAAAAATATTTCTTATATATATAAGAAATATTTTTGTGCAACTTTTGTATTAACCTTTAAATTGAGGAATCTTACCTATAGCCTTGCCAACAGGCATCTCAATGATAGAGTATTTTGTTGAAATAAAATGAGACTCGATTCCAATGAAATAGAAACAGTGCGCACCGTGGTGGAGACGGTTCTTGGAAAGGGATCAGAGGTGAGAGTTTTTGGTTCGCGGTTAAATGACTCCAAGCGCGGAGGAGATTTGGATTTGTTGGTTGAATGCGATGCCCCGGTGGATGCATTACGCCGCGCCGATTTGAAATTGGATTTGGAAGAGAAACTCGATTTACCTTTGGACATAATTTTTTTGGAAAAAGGCAAAGAGCGAAGTGCTTTTCAGGAGCTTGCTTATTCAAGGAGTGGACTTTTATGATGACTCCGGACCCGGCCGAATTGGAGCGTCAGCATCTGGCCGATCTTTTAGAGGCCATGATGCGTTGTGCGTTTTTTAGTGATCGATTATCCTCCGGCATTCCCTGGCCCTTAACAGGGAACTTGCTCCAGTCCCGTTGTAACGATTTTGATTTGTTTGACAAATTGGCGGCTTTTAATGAAAGATTTTCCAAATTGCAGGACTCGTCGGCGGCCACAATGAGGCATGCTGCACTTTTGAGCGGAGAAAAAACAACCACATTTCTTGAAGTCTTGGGTTTTTTTGAAAAAGTCGGTGTTGTGAAGTCGATTCGGGATTGGCAACGCATCAGGGCACTCAGGAATATGGCCGCGCACGATTATTCGATTCATTATGCAGATATTGCTTTGCATTTCAATGGGCTCAAGGAAGTCCTGCCTGATTTGCTCGGGGTTTCAGTGCGATTGCTCAACTATTGTGACACAAAATTGTCCATAGTGCGAAATAAGGTGTTATTTGAAAATGAGTGGCAACATATCATAAATTCTTATGGGAGATAAAAGCGGCTACAACACGCTTCCGCCCTTGGTCACCGCCTTCTAATTTCAGCTTTTTCTTTAGCCTACTCGTTACGCTCAAGTCGCGTAGGGGGATGCTCAGGGTCAAAATTTTTTGCTACTTTCCACTACCTGTGTTTTCACCCGCTACAATCTACTCACTACCAGCCACTCTGAGTGTTTTTGCTTGATCAAAAATCAATAATTTGCTGCCTTTTTTAACGCCGGAGGCGTGCAAAAGATTATCCTCCTAACTAACAAGTCTTATAATGTTACCCCCAAGCATTTTATTTTACCACAGAGGACGCTGAGAGCACGGAGCAGGTTTGTATGGTACGGGCGCATTCGCGTTGCGAATAGGGCAGGGCAAAAAACAAAAACTCTGCAAGCAAGCTTGATCGATTTTTGCTTTTTTCTGCCAATCCCAGTTGGCTGGGATCATTTGACTCGCTTGCTCCCGCTCTCTCGCCCTGCGGGCTGCATTCTTGCAGTCTTCCTCGCGCATGCCCAGGCGCTCGGTTGTGCCAATCAAGGAATATCAGTGGTTACTTTCTCTCCAACCGCGCAGCGCCCGTGGGCTGGCTAAAAACCCTTGCAAGTTTTAAAAATTGAATTCTTTCAGTAAAATCAGAAATAACCAATTCGTTTGGAGGCTGGCGCAGATTGCTATTCTCAGCTTCTGTTTCACGGCTTTTGTGGTGAATTATTCATCACAGAGCGGAAAACTCGCATTTCCACCATGGTATGATGACAGCCACAGCATGGTGGAAGGGGCATTGCGCTTAATGACATTGCAAGAAGAAGGCGCTGGAGCTGCTTGGATGGAATACATTGCCAGACCGCCGCATTCGTTTGTGCATTACTATTGGACTTTGGCTCTCTTCGGTGTCTTTGGCCTGCATGATAGTGTCGTGTATTGGGGGAATGTGGTTTTTGTCTTTCTCGTTCTGTTCGCGATGGCATTGTTGTTGGGCCGCATCGGATATGGGAATATGCTTTATCTTGTCGCTTTTTTATGTATCCCAGTTGTCTTTAATGTCATTTACGACTTTCGTTCGGAGTGTGCTTTAGCCCCGATTCTCTTTTGTGCTTCCAGCCTCATGGTTCTTGCCGTCTTGAATCCTGAAAAAATCTGGCGATTTGCAATTTTGTCCGGCCTTCTCTTTGCCCTCGGGTTTGGCATCAAGCCGGCGATGTTCCCTTATACCTTTGGCATGATGGGCGCTGCCTCGTTGGTTTGGCTCGTATTTACTCCGGAGTGGAAGCGACTTGCGTGTCTGAACTTTTCTGGTATCGCAAAAATCCTGTATCCGGTTATGGTTCTTTGCGTCACTGCGATACTGCCATTTTCGTTTCATTACTGGATTAATAAAACAACAATTTGGGGTTACATAGACAGTATAGCGTTTAAATCTGAGTTTTACAGACAAGGTGGAAATTTTTGGAGCCAAGCGACATACCACTTGACTGGTTTTCCTGCGATGTTGAATCTTGGTGTTTACAAGTGGCCACTTCTGATCTTAGCGAGTGGAGCCGCGCTGTGCGCATTTTTTCTGAGAAATACGGGAGATCGACGACTCTCTCAAACGATTCGCTGCCTGTTTTTCCTCACATGCTGTTCCTACTTGGGGATCGCTGTGAATCAAATGGTGCAAAACTATTTTTGCATGACATTTAATCTTCTGTTGGCTGCTACAGCTCTCACTGGTCTGGCTTGGGGGGCGTCCATTTTGCCGAAGAAATGGCCATTCGTTCCTCCGCTCATTCTGGCTCTGGGTTTCTTGTTAGTTTGGCGAGTTCCTGTGAGTCAAGACTATGTTGCCGAAACGGCCAAGCAAGGGGCTGGGGCGGTGGCATGGCGCAAAGAGGCGCCCTCGCGTGTTTTTGAAGTGATTCACCGCGAGATCCCAGCTCAGAAAATTCCGGTAGTTTGGTTTGGCTGTCACGGTTGGCTCGATGGAAACACCCTTTCGTGGGAGGCCATCAAGCGCGGCTTGAAGTGGAGGGCACTGAGCTACTACGAGCGCTCGCCTAGCATTCAGGGGCAGCCTCCGGATAATGTAGATTTCGTCGTCATGTGTGAAAATGGGCTTTCAGGGCTTTCTGATTTGCCGCTAAATCCGGGAATTCCAGAAATGATCCTAAATATCGAGAAAAACCCCACTTGGTCCAAGGTATCCACACTCAGCGATCCGAATGGCAAGTTGGTTCACATCTTTAAGCACTCCGCATTATGACGGTTTCCATTGTTATTCCCTGCTTTAATGAAGAGGAATCTCTGCCCGCGACTTTGGAACGGGTGCTTGGCGTGGTGGAGCCGGTCTGCAAGGATTTTGAGATTATCCTTGTTGATGACGGCTCGAAAGATGCGACTTGGGCCTGTATTTCCAAAGCCTCGCGTGACGATGCGCGAATTCTTGGAATCCGATTGGCCAGAAATTTTGGCCACCAGATTGCCCTTTCTGCCGGCCTGCATGCTGCACAAGGCGACAGGATTTTTATCATTGACGCCGATTTGCAGGACCCTCCGGAGTTACTTTCCAAGATGATGGCTGCGTTGGATGCCGGAGCGGATGTGGCGTATGGCCGACGGGTATCACGAGGGGGCGAGAGTGCGCTCAAGCTTGCGACGGCCTTTGCTTTTTATCGATTTATTAACTGGCTGTCCGATATTGAGATTCCCAAGGATACCGGCGATTTTCGGCTTGTCTCACGGCGTGCTTTGGATGCCGTTCTCTCCATGCCGGAGAAGCATCGCTTCCTCCGAGGTATGTTTGCATGGGTGGGATTCCAGCAGGTTCCCATCGATTATGATCGGGCAGAACGTTTTGCAGGCGAAACAAAGTATCCCTTTGCTGCCATGATGCGGTTTGCGGTCACGGCGATCACCAGCTTCTCGGTTCGTCCATTAAGACTTGCTATGACATTTGCTGCGGTTTTTGCCATCGCGAGTCTTCTGGCGGTATTTTATGTCGTCGTCGGACATTTTATGGCGAAGACCGTCCAGGGGTGGTCGAGCCTCATGGTCGTCGTCTTGATGATTGCCAGTTGCCAGTTTCTCTTGCTGGGGATTATCGGTGAGTATCTTGGGCGAATGTTTGTTGAGCAAAAAAAGCGACCACTGTTTGTCGTAATGGAAAACACTGGTTCAGAAAAATCGAACTCTTGATCCAAACACAGCCCAGAGTTTCCGTATGCGTCCCGATTTACAACGGGGCTCAGCATCTTCGGGAAACGCTCGCCTCCGTCTGTTCTCAAAAAGGCATCGACTTGGAGATCGTTGTCTCGGACGACCAGTCCGCAGACGCCTCACTTCAAATTGTCAGAGAGTTCAAAAATACTCATCCCGATTTCAAATGGGTGGTTCTGGAGAACGCGGAGCGCCAAGGAATGGCGGGAAATTGGAACACCTGCCTGCGTGCCTCTACTCATGATTATGTGAAAGTCATCGGGCAGGACGACTTGATTTATCCTGGTTCATTATTTGCACAGGCCGCTCTGCTTATGGAGTATCCCCAAGTCGGGCTTGTTGTTGGCGGGTGCGATATTTTGAATCACGCTGGGCGGCGACTCTTCAAGCGGCCCCGCCGTCGTCCCAGCGGAATTTACGATGGTAATCTCATTATCCATGAATGTCTTGCCAAGCGAGGCAATCTCATCGGAGAACCCGTTACCGTTATGGCGCGAAGGGAGCATTTTCTCGCGCTTGGCGGCTTTTCCTCAGCCCAGCGCTATTTTATCGACCTGGATATGTGGTTCCGCCTCCTCAAAGACCACGATTGCGGGATTCTCCACGAGAGCCAGGCCGGATTCCGCATCCATGGCAAAGCCGTTTCCTCCACCTCACAGCATCTGGACTTTGATCAGTTTGATTCCCTTCCCTTTGCGAAGAAGTATGCCGAATCCCTCAGTACACTGCATAAACGCATCCGCATACTCAGAGCTAAATTCTCCACGCTCTTGAGAAATCTTGTTTATACACTCTTTGGATAGAAATACCCACAGATCGGCAGCGGCATGCTGGATTTCTGAAAAAAATCTTCTTGCTCTCGTTGTGCTTGCACTTCTTTTGGTAGGAGTCTTTTTCCGCCTCTGGAAGCTGGGCACGATTCCAGGAGTGAATGGAGATGAAGCCTGGCTGGGATGGAAAGCCTTTGAATTTGCAAGGAATGGCAAGCTCGACTGGATCACAAACAGCGGCAACCTGACCAGTCCATTTTATATTCTTCCCCTTGCGGCACTGCACAAGATTTTCACGCCTTCCGTGGAACTCTTGCGCGCAGTTTCTGTCATGAGCGGACTGCTCGTCTTGCCAGTCAATTTTCTGTTTTGTAGAAAAGTTTACGATCTTCGCACGGCTTGGGCATCCACACTGCTTCTGGCGTTATTGCCCATGAATATTGTTTACAGCAGATTTGGCTGGGAACCTTCGCAAATCGTTCTTTTTTCCCTGCCAGTCATCTATTTTTCGCTCTGGTTTTGCGGCTCTGGCAGTTTCTTCCCAAGTGGATTGGTGCTTATAGCAACCAGCCTTTTTTTGGCCTTTCTCGTCCATCCCACCACATTTTTTCTCTCAGGGTTCGTTGGCTGTGCGATTCTAGCCCGGCTTATAAATCCGGAAAAGTCACACACTGCCCTCCTGTGCTACTTTGCTGGGTTGCTTTTGGGTTTCCTGCTCCTGGGGGGCACCGCGATCTTACTCGCTCCCGCAGCAGTCCGCTCGGAAATGCTCGAGAGGTTGGGCAGCTTTGTTTGGCTTGGGGACAGCGGCCGCTCCTTGTTGAGCATGTTTCGCATCTTTAATGGGGTAAGTGCGCTGTCTTACTTGCCAGGCTCCTGGCTGCAAGCACGCGAGATATTCGATCAGTCACATTTTCCATCCATTCTTTGGCCCGACTTGATTGCTTTCACGGCATTGGTATTTTGCGTCTTCATTCTCAACCCTTTTAGGACATTTGTATCGCCTAAAAATACCACTCCTCTGAACCAACGCCGTGATATCGTCCTCCTCGCCACATTTCTCGGGAGCGCCTGCCTTTTCTTTCTGCTCAATGGTCCCGAAAAAATCTCCGTTTGGAACGATCGCTATGGACTCTGGCTCGTGCCAATTGGCATCCTGCTTGTGAGTCGTGCTTGGTCGCAGGCCATAAATTTCTACCCAAGCCATAGAAGGCTCATCCTCGCACTTGGTGTTTGCGTTCCAGTCCTATTCAGCCTGCAGGTAGCGCACGGTTATTTTTATGAGGCTCTCAGCACGGGCGGAAACTCCGGACTCGATGCGCGCACCTCATCGCGCGAGATGAAAGAAAAAGCTGCCAGCGATCTGCTATCGCTCGTGAGAGATCTACCGCAAAAACCTTTACACAAACCCACACTTGTCTCATCCGATTGGTTCGTCTATTGGCCCATGGTCTATTCCTTGAGATCCGACAAAGGTTGGAAAAAATGGCAAACCAGACACGAGCAGCTCTATCCTCATTATCAAATCGATCCCACATGGAGTTGGCGAGATGATGTGTCAAAAAATCTCGTCGTTTTCGCCGACTTTGCAGATTCTCCATCTTGGAAGGTCTGGGACGAAATCATCAATGCCTCTGGAACGACCTATACCGAACACAAATACTACGATATCGCAGACAGGTGCGTGTTGGTTGTTAAGAGGCCTGCTGAATTAGCAGTGATGCCTAAACATTAAAAAATGTTTTACCCACCAGCGATACCGATAAATTTTGTGACTTTCCTCATTTTGAGTCTCTTTTAGGGAGGAGTTTCTTTGGCCTTGTCGTGCAAAGTTGGAGATCGATCGCGCGAGGCATGGATTTTTCATGGGTTAGCAGGGCTTTTCGGTGGTTTGGCAAGTTTAGGGTTGTTGACAGCGGTATCGTTTATTCCGGATGATTGGAGCGCGTGCCGTTTGAGTTGGTCTGGTGGAATTCTTTGTGGTTATAGTCTTTATTCTGGGGAAGCTGGGCCATCAAATGGCTTTTTTTACCCTCCCGTTGGAGCGTGGTTTTATATTCCAGTTGCGGCTCTGGGTTTATTATTTAAGTCGGCACAAATTGCCCTGTTTTTAGGTTGGTTAATGAGTCTACTCTGTATGCTCTTGCCAATATTTTTTTTGCTTAGTCGCGCAAAAAGCAGTAGCCATTTCATCCTGTCTACTCCCGTCGCATTGTCATGCTTTCTTGTGGGGCTGTGTTTTATTCTTGCACTCCCACAGTTAAGATACCTCGCGACAATGGTTCATGTTGATTCGCCTGCGGCTGTTTTTCTTGGAATCAGCGTTGTGCTCATACTTCCGCTCAGTGACTCGAAAATCTATCCGGTAAAACTTTTTCTTGCCAGCGGTAGTTTATTCTCCTTGGCTGCAATGACCAAGCAGTCAGTTTGGCCCATTGTTCCCGTATTGGCGGTTGGACTTGTTCTTTTCCATGGCTGGAAAAACACACTGAAGTTCGCCCTCGCGGGCATTGCAACTCTCATACTTGTGGCTGTGTGTTTGCTTATTTCAGGAGAAAATTTCTACGAAGCCTATAAAATGGTTTGGCATTGGCCAATGAGACAGGCAAGTATCACACCTATTGGAGAGTGTTTTAGGCAGCTTTGGCTTCTAAATATACCACTGCTTGCAGCATCAGCAGTCTTGATTTTGATTGTAATGTTAAAGAAGATAAAACTTGAGATAAATTGTCTAAAATCTATTTTGTTCCTTTTGGCCCTAGGAGTTTGGTTGGTTCCTTTTTCAATCTTAACAAGAACAAAAATAGGCGCAGATTCGAATCACCTTGCTCTGCCATCTTTCTTTATCTTAATGGCCTTGATTTTGTTACTTTATCAGATTTTATCATTCGGAATATTACATAAAAACGCTTTTACAACTTCTGGGCTAACTGCATTATCATTGTTTTTATTTTTATTCTTCGCTTTTTTTCCATATTATAGAACATATTGTGGATGGTATTTGTGGTGTAATAACTCGCATACTCAAGCGCTCAAATACGAAATGCACCACCAATCCGCTGAGACATTTCCCCGATTCTATTTCCCATGGCAGATTTTTTCCACGCTCATTGCTACTGGGAAATTGTATCACATTGATGATTGCCTGCGTTATGAGGAGTCGGCGGGGTGGGAAAGAAGTAAGGATTCCTTTGATGCATTTTTGCCACCACAACCGTTTCAAATAGCCACACGCCCATTTGGTGCGCCAAGCTATATTTGCCAAAGAATCGGCATGCAGAAAATAGTCCCAGAATCTCATTTTTCGAAATATCTTCCGAACTGGACCTTTTTCATAGGCTCGAAAAACAGCCAACTTAATGTGCAATAATATTTTATGAATCAAATCCTCTCTGTCATTATGCCCGTATTCAACGAGCGGGCCACCGTAGCTGGAATTATTGAAACTGTTCTTCAGCAGCCGCAAGTTGCTGAGTTAATCGTGGTGAACGATGCGTCGAGCGATGGCACCCGCGAGGAACTCGAGCGTATCAAAAATTCCGATTCCCGCCTGCGCGTTTATCACCACGAAAAAAACCAAGGAAAAGGCGCTGCTTTGCGTACGGGCATAGCCCATGCGGCAGCGGATATTGTCATCATTCAAGATGCCGATTTGGAGTATGATCCCACGGAATATCCGATTTTGCTGCATCCGATCCTCAGTGGAAAAGCTGATGCCGTTTTTGGTTCGCGGTTCATTGGTTCGCAGGAGCATCGCGTGCTCTACTTCTGGCACTCAATGGGCAACCGCTTCCTCACGCTCATGTCCAATATGTTCACCAATCTGAATCTCACGGATATGGAGACATGCTACAAGGCTGTGCGGCGCGAAATTCTACAATCCATCCCAATCCAAGAAAACCGTTTTGGTTTCGAGCCGGAGATCACCGCCAAGCTCGCCAAGAAGGGTATCCGCATCTACGAAGTCGCCGTCTCTTACCACGGGCGCACCTACGCCGAAGGCAAGAAGATCAATTGGAAAGACGGCGTCCGCGCCATCTGGTGTATCATCAAGTATTCCCTCTCTGGGAGTAAATGAAGATATTGGGAGAAAACTGGTAAAATCATTGACAGCATGGGTAAGAAGTAACGAGTGGTGGGTAACTGGTTAAGAGGCTCTAGACCCTGGACGCTCGTCTCTCGACTTTTTTCTGGCATAATCATGGATGGCAGAATCATTTTTTGGAGCCACGAATAGACGCGAAATTTCACGAAAAATGGGTCTGGGAGGCATTGGGCGCGCCTAGCGGGCGCGAGTTGGCGAGGTTCTTGGCAAAATCATTTTTGCAGCCACAACCGAGCGAAGCGTGACAATTCTTAACCACGGATGGGCAGGATTTACACGGATTAATAAAAAAATGCTGGGCTGCGCTGGGGCAAGCCAAGCTGGCGCCGGCTTTTCAAATCCCTTCGTAAGCGAGCTTACACGGGATTGTGAAACTCCATCGCTCATTTTGCTACGCAAAGGGCCCTGCTTCGCCCAGAAATCTTTTTGAAAAAAACGGGTTGTGCTTGGTTTCCAAGCGGCGAGATGTTGTGAAAAAGCATCCGCAAGCCCGCTTGCGAGTGTCTTATCCACAACAGATTCAGCATTCACGCAGTTAATCAACCCGTGTTTTTGTCTGATTTTTTATCCGTGTATATCCGAGCTATCCGTGGTTAAAAAGCCTTCTTCCTATTCGTGTCAATTAGTGTGATTAGTGGTTAACTTTACCTCCTCCGTGCTCTCCGTGCTCCGTGGTTCCTTTCCCTCTATGCGCGTAGCGCCCGATCTTTGCTAATAAATGATTGCCACCTGCAGCGCCAATATAGCAGAATTATTAAGCGATACATGAATAACGAACAAGGCATCAAAACCTCGAATCTGTGGAAAGAGCGGGTTTGCAGTGAGGACATGATGTTTCAGACTCACTGCAAGAGTTATGAAAACTGGATGGAAGACGACGCGTTGGAGACGCTCCCTGCCTCTGCGTTACTCCCGCTGGCTGAATTCAAGGCTTGAAACCTACCCGAAGAGTTTGTTTCTCGAGCGCATAGGCAGCCAAAGTGAACTTTTCAAAAAATGATCTTCATCCCCTCTGTCTCTCATACGCTATCCGCTTGAAATATTAACAATTTGCTGACCCCTTTAACGCCGAAGCCGCGCAAAAGATTATCCTGAAAAGACCTTGACCGCGTATTTCAAATGCAACACACTATTTCGCATGAAAACTGCTGCTGTGCATAGTCGGATTGAACCGGAAACCAAAAAAATTGCCGAAGAAATTTTGCGGAAACTTGGTTTGAGTCCTACGGAAGCGATTCGATTGTTTTACACGCAAATAACATTGCGCAATGGCCTTCCATTTAATGTATCTATTCCAAATGAGGGGACTGTCCAAGCATTGGACGACTCAAGAAAAAACAGAAATCTTACCACTTACACCACTACGGATCAGCTTTTCGCAACCTGGAATGAATGAGAACAATTCATGAAACCAGCCAATTCCGTCGAGATCTCAAAAAGCTCAAGAAGCAAGGCAAAGATTTAGAAAAGTTAAAAGAGGTCGTTTTGATTTTGGTCTCCGAGAGGCAGTTGGAATCCAGATACCGGGATCATGCTTTGATAGGGCCTTGGCAAGGCTCGCGCGATTGTCATATCGAGCCAGATTGGCTGCTACTCTACAGACTTGAATCGGAGAGTTTGTTTCTCGAGCGAACAGATAGCCATAGTGAGCTTTTCAAAAAATGATCTTCATTTGTGCTGGCGCTAAAATCATTTTGGGAACCACGGATGGGCGGATTAGCACGGATTAAAAAACAGGGCTGTGCTTGGGCAAGTCAAGCTGGCGCTGTGCTTCAAAATCCCTTCGCAAGCCAGCTTGAACGGGATTGTGAAACTCCATCGCTCATTTTGCTACGCAAATGGCCCTGCAGCTTGCTCTCGCCTCTCCTTAAAAATCGAAAAATAACGGGTTGCGCTTGGTTTCCAAGCGGGGAGATGTTTTTGAAAAAGTATCCGCAAGCGCGCTTGCGAGTGTCTTTTCCACAACAAATCCAGCATTCGTGCAGCGAATCACCCCCGCGATTTTTTCTGTCTTCTTATCCGTGATAATCCGAGCTATCCGTGGTTAAAAAATGATCCATTCCGAACTGAGTGAGAAAATAATCGGGGCTGCGATGCGTGTGCTCAACGAACTGAAGCCGGGTCTTGATGAGAAGATTTATGAGAATGCTTTGGTCCTTGAGCTTCGTGAAACGGGACTATCCGTGGATCAACAGCGCCGATTCGATGTCCATTACAAAGGCCAACCGGTTGGGCTTCTCGTCCCAGATTTGATTGTTGATGGGAAGGTTATTTTAGACGCCAAAGTGGCATCGGCATTCAACGATTCCCATGTGGCCCAGATGATCGGCTACTTGGCAATCACGGGTCTCGACTTGGGTCTGCTGATCAATTTCAAAAACGCCAAGCTGGAATGGAAGCGAGTGGTTCGATAAACCAATTTTAAACCACGGATTACCGGATGGGCAGGATTTACACGGATTAATGAAAAAATGCAGGGCTGTGCTTGGGCAAGCCAAGCTGGCGCCGGCTTTTCAAATCCCTTCGTAAGCGAGCTTACACGGGATTGTGAAACTCCATCGCTCATTTTGCTACGCAAATGGCCCTGCTTTGCGCTGGAATCCTCGGGAAAAAGCACTGGGTTGCGCTTGGTCTCCAAGCGGCGAGATGTTGTGAAAAAGCATCCGGAAGCCCGCTTGCGAGTGTCTTTTCCACAACAGATTCAGCATTCACGCAGTTAATCAACTGCGTGAATTTTTTCTGATTTTCTATCCGTGTATATCTTGGTAATCCGTGGTTAAAATGTGTGATTAGTGGTTGGCAAAATCATTGGAGCGGCAAGGCACTGGTAGTCCTCCTGCGCGCTACGCGGCTCCGGAGTGACGAGCTGGGTTCAGCAGATTTTTCTTGCGTCAAACTGTCGAAATGTGACAGTTTCTAACAAATGCAGGCATTGACGGAATTTGCCATTTCTATAAAACTGCTTGCTCAGTTTATCAAATATGATAAATAGAGCTTGTGAAATTTGATTTTTTTCGCTCGAACGTGGGAGTTCCCTACTTTTCGACAATTTTTTTGCGTCAGATGTTTCCGGATTTGGAGCTTAGGTATCTGTCGCTTCAGTTGACGCGCTGGTGTGAGGCGGGGAGGTTGGTGCAAATCCGCAAGGGGCTTTATGCGTTTGGCGATATTAGGGCCGGATTGCCGGGGTTGGCGAATGAGATTGTCGCACCGAGTTACCTCTCTGGTCTTTGGGCCTTGGGGCACTATGGAATGATTCCTGAGGCTGTCTGGGAGTATACGAGTGTTTGTCGGGTGTCGCCTCGCCGGAAGGTTTGGCAGACGCCATTCGGGAGGTTCAGCTATAGGCAGGTGAAATTTTTTTCAGGATACGAGCGCGTTGAATGGGATGGAAGACATGTTTTCCTCGCTGTGCCGGAAAAGGCGCTTTGTGATGAGTGGTATTTGGCTGGGGGGGAGTGGACAGTAGAGCGACATCGTGAGATGAGGTATCAGCAAATCGGGGGTCTGAGGGAGCATAGGTTGCAGGAATTTGTGGTAGGGTTCGGGTCACCTAGGGTGGAGCGGGCTTGGGGAACTTTTTTCGAGTGGCGCAAGGACGTGGAGGAAATGGAATGAGGCGCCAGATTGTCGAGACGGCAAGGGGCGGGGGGGCAAAGGCGGCGAATTTGCTTAGGGAATCGCTGCAGTGGGAGATTTTGGCCGCCATGCACGGGGTTGAGGCTTTTCGGGAGGTGGTTTTTGTTGGGGGCACATGCTTGCGGTTGATGCATGGGCTCAGGAGGTTTTCTGAAGATTTGGATTTTAGTGCGCGGACTCGTAGTGGGGTGCCTTTTTTAGAGGGCTTCCCACAGCAGTTGGGGCGTTTTTTGGAATCGCGCGGTTTTGGCGATGCGGAAGTGGTCGTCGGGAAAACGCACGGAGCGGTTCGCTCGCTGTGGGTGAGGTTCCCCGGTTTGTTGAAGGAGGTCGGTGCTTCGCCGATGTCTTCGCAGAAGGTCGGGATCAAGTTGGAGTTCGATCTCAATCCGCCGCCGGGTGCAAATTTTTCGGTTCAAGTAGTTTCGAATCCCGTCTTGATGGCGGTGGGCTTGCATGATTTGCCCTCTTTGATGGCGGGGAAATTGCATGCGGTCTTGGCCCGTTCCTACACAAAGGGGAGGGATTGGTATGATTTGTTGTGGTATTTAGGAAGAAAAGTCGAGCCGAATACCGTTTTTTTGCAGAATGCGTTGGAACAGCAGCCCTCAAAGTTTTGCGCCAATGCGGAAAATTGGAGGCGGGCTGTTTGTGAATTGGTGCAGGTGGCTGACTGGGGAGCAATTCATCGGGATTTGGGCCCTTTTTTAGAGTCGGACTCGGAGTTCGGTATGATGAGGGAGGAAATTTTTTTGGCGGCTTTGGAGTAAAAGTAAAAATTCGATGTGAGGGCGGCAATTTCTTCCTCGACCCTCGACTCTGGTCGCTCGACGGCCTGTATTTTCCTCCGCTACCAACTCTCTTCGGGGTTCAAGCCTGCCGAAACATCAACAATTTATGCCTGCCCCCTTTTAGCAATTCAAGATTTGCTGTATTTTCATCTGCTGTTGACTTTTTAAAAAAGTGGAACATAAATGCTGATGATAAAATCTTAAAATAATGTGTTTAGTTTTTGAATGGGATAGTAAAAAAGCGACAATAAATATCGCAAAACATAGTGTATCTTTTGCCGAGGCAACGACTATCTTTGGAGATAAATGTTCGATTACTATTCCAGATCCCAAGCATTCTCAGAAAGAAGCTCGATTCGTCACAATTGGTAAAACAATCTCCGCTCAAGTAATTGTTGTTGTGCATACAGAGCGTGGCGATAAAATTCGAATCATCAGCGCCAGGCAACCAATTCGAAAAGAAAGAAAAACCTATGAAGAAATCTACGAACAAGAAAGTTAATAGTGAGGCAGATTATGATTTTCGGGGTGGAGTTAGAGGCAAATACGCGAAGCGGTATGCCAAAGGCACAAACTTAGTCCCATTGGAGCCAGACGTCGCAAAAATATTTACAAGTGCTCAATCCGTTAATGAGTCTCTTCGTGCTCTAGCTGGAATCATTCGATTACCTGAGAAAGAATTGATAGCCGGTTAATGATCCCTTCCCACTGTTAAAACATGACGAAGTGTGGGATCGTAAAAAAGAAGTTGGCTAAGTTTGATACACATTCCATCCTCGACCCTCGACTCTGGTTGCTCGACGGCCTGTATTTTCACTCGCTACCAACCTCTCTTCGGGGTTCAAGCCCGCCGAAATATCAACAATTTATTCCTGACCCCTTTCAGTTTGGTGTTACAAAAAATCGAGTATTCCGTGATTGGGTTAAAGTGAGTTGACAACCCGAGATTATAGGCCATAATGCCTATATGATTCAGGCCAACATATCCACAATCAAAAACAATCTCAGCCAGTTTATCGAAAAAGTCGCTTGTGGTGATGAGGTTGTAATTTCCGATAGGAATAAGCCCGTGGCCATGCTCATTCCTTTTACGTCATCACAAGTTCGTGGAAATTGGTCTGCTCGAGTTGCTCAGTTGTCAAAACTTGGGCAATTGAAAAGACCTCGATTGGAATCTAATATGGTTGCTGATATCGATCCTATCGAATCAATTGGTGGCAGTCAGCTCTCGGACTTGCTACTGGAAGAGAGGAGAGCTGGGCGATGAAGTTTTGGGATAGTTCGGCGATTCTTCCGCTAATAGTGAAGGAAAGCACGACGCCGTTTCTCTTGGAACTCAAAAAATCGGATGATGAAATGGTCGTTTGGTGGGGAACGGAAACAGAGTGCCTTTCTGCTCTTGCTCGCAGGGAGCGCGAGGGTGGCTTGGATCGCGCAGCAGTTTCGTTGGCGGAAGGGAATTTGGCAAAAATTCTTAGCCGTTCCTACGAGGTGCAACCTACCACGGAGGTTCGTCGCATTGCTCGTCGTCTTCTGATGACTCATCCCCTGCGTGCAGCCGATGCTCTCCAACTCGCCAGCGCCTTGTTTTTTTCCGGAATTCAAGTGCCGGAATTGCCATTTGTCACTCTTGACAAAAACCTCGCTTCCTCGGCAGGTAAAGAAGGGTTTTCTCTCATCTCGATCGAATCGACACATTGAACAAGCACAGGGCTGGCTCCGAAACCTGGCTGCCGTAAGTTCTTTGCAGCTTCTCGCGCCCCTTTGCGGCAATACAGTAAACCACGGATTAATGATTAAGCTGCAAGGCTATGCTTGGGCAAGCCAAGCTGCTATGGATTTTCAAATCCCTTCGCAAGCGAGCTCTCAAGGAATTGTGAAAAGCCCATCGCTCATTCTGCTATGCAAATGGCCCTGCTTTTCGCGCCTCGCGCAAGCTGTGAAAAATAGAAAAAACACCATGTTTCCTGTCTTCTTATCCGTGTTCATCCGAGCATTTGACTCGTTCGCTCCCGCTCATCTCGCCCTTCGGGCCAACCTTCGGTTGCTCTACCTCGCACCTGCCCCGGTGCTTGGTTGTGGTTCAAAAGTCTTCTTTCTATTCGTGTCAATTAGTGTGATTGGTGGTTAAAATGTCTTCCCTTACATTTTGAAATTCTGTTAATTTTGTCCAAGTCTCCATGAAAATTTCCATCGTCACGCCATCTTATAACCAAGCTGCGCATTTGGAGCAGACGATTCAGAGCGTGCTGCTTGCGGCGGATGGCTGCGGCGCCGAGTTGGAGTATTTGGTGATCGATGGTGCCTCCACCGAAACTCTTCCACTTGACATCAGGATGATGGCAGATATGAATTGATGTCATGATCAGAATGCAAATTCAGTTGCCGGAGCCGCTACTTCATCGGTTAAAACGAATCGCCGATGAGCGGGATTGGTCTTTTGCTGAACTCGTCCGACGGGGAATGGAGTCTTACGCTTGCACTTTTCCGGATGCATCCGCGAAACCCAAGGAATGGGTTTTTCCTACCTTGCGAGGGAGCGGTGGACATTTGAGGGATGTTTCCGAGTGCCAAGCAGAGTCCATGGTCATTGAAGAGCGTTTTGCTGATTCCGAGGATGCTCACCGCTGATACCAATTTGTTCATCCACGCTGCGGACCCGGATTCCGTTTTACACGATTCGGCAAAGCGTTTTTTTCACAGGGTGAGTTCGGAAGGCGAGGATTTTGTAGTCTGCGAACTGGTTCTGGTGGAGGTTTACATTCTGCTACGCAATCCCACTGTTTTTAAAAAGCCCTACACCGCCACAGAGGCTGCGGGATACTGTCGCGCTTTAAAGTCCAATCCAGAATGGCGTTGCATAGACTACGACGCAGCGGTCTCCGCAAAGCTTTGGGAGTATGTTTCAAAAAGCAAGGCCGGTTACCGACATATTATCGATGCACGCTTGGCTTTAACCTTGAGGCATCATGGAGTGAATGACCTTGCGACAGTTAATACCAAGCACTTTGAGAATTTTGGCTTTCAAAAAGTTTGGAATCCGCTGGAAGAAAGAGGAGAACGGATAGCGAACGACTAAAGGCAGATTTTTTGCGCTCAGCCATTAGCTGTCTGCCTTCGAGCTTTTTAGAAAAACTGAAACAATTTTTCCATGAGAATTTCGCAAGAATTACGGCAAAGAGCGAACAGACGATTTGCAAAAAGCCTAAAACTTCCTCGGAAGCCTCTCTCACCAGAATTCGTCCTCAGCCATCCGCTATACGCTCTTGACCTCTCTAAAAAAACTGAACGCTGAAAATTTTGAATTTTTCCAGATTTTGTAATGGGCACGGGGAGGCATAGTGAGCTTTTCAAAAAATGATCCTCATTTGTGCTGGCGCTAAAATCATTGGCAGCAAAATCATTTTGGGAACCACGGATTACTCCGATGGGCACGGATGAAGACAGAGACACGCAGGGCTGCGCTTGGGCAAGCCAAGCTGGCGCTGTGCCTCCAAATCCCTTCGCAAGCGAGCTCGCACGGGATTCTGACAAGCCCTTCGCTCATTTTGCTACGCAAATGGCCCTGCTTCGCCCGGAAATCTTTTTGAAAACACTGGGTTGCGCTTGGTTTCCAAGCGGGGAGATGTTGTGAAAAAGTATCCGCAAGCCCGCTTGCGAGGGTTTTTTCCACAACAGATCCAGCATTCGCGCAGCGAATTAACACCGTGATTTTTTTCTGATTTTTTATCCGTGTATATCCGAGCTATCCGTGGTTAGAAAGCCTTCTTCCTATTCGTGTCAATTCGTGTCCTTCGTGGTTTAAAACTCTGTTCATTGACTTGCGAAACTCGCCCTTTTGGCCGCCTAAAGCGGTCTTTCTCCGCTATTCTCCGATTCTGTCCAATGCTTACCCTCATGCGCTATGGCGTGAATGGCCAGGAATGCGGGATTTTTTGATCCATTCTTACGATAGTGTTGATCCTGAGCGGATTGATATACCCTGCAAAAAACTGCAAAAAATGCTTGTGTTGCTTCAACCTCATTGGTATTTCTTCAGCCTAATCGTTTGCTTTTTCGAGCGCATAGGCAGCCAAAGTGAACTTTAAAACATGATCGTCATCCTCACTTTCACTCTCCCCAGTCATGCCGGAGTGGCGCAGTGCGCAGGCGGATCGGTTTCTGAACTTTCCAATTTCTCTTCGCTTCTCCATTTTTAAGCTTCCTTTTCCTTCGTCCTTCCCGTTACTCTTTACCACCTCGCCACGCCGCAGCCGCGGCCTCTCACTTTTTCACCACCTTGGGTTTCTAAAAAACTTGATTTGCATCTGGCGTTACTTATAATATTCATTGTTTTATGAGCACACTTGTTGAAATCGAAGAAGCGATTGATCGTCTTCCTGATTTGGATGTAGACCAATTGGCTAAATGGCTTGAGAGGCGCCGGGCAAGAAAATCATCGCGCCATCTATCAGCGCCTGAACCACAGTTTTTGGAGAGGGCTCGCCAGATTTGGGGAGATCGGCCGGACGGCGTGGCCTTGAGCGAATTGGTTTCCCGTAGCCGGGCCTGATTTATGGTCTACCTTGACACCGGTTGTCTGGTGAAACTCTATTATCCGGAGGAAGACAGCGAGGTTGTTGCATCCAAAACCGCAGGCTTACCAATTGTTTTCACCCCGTTGCATGATCTTGAGCTAACATCGGCAATGCGACTCAAGGTCTTTCGCCAAGAAGCTACAGAAGACCAAGTACTGGCCACGCTCCGTTCTGTCTCGGAAGACTTGGCGACCGGAAAGTTGATTGCTATCGACAATGTTAATAGCACTACAATCCATCTCGCCGTTGGACTCGCGAATCAATATTCCTCCGGAACAGGAAGCCGGTCACTGGATACTTTACACTGTGCACTGGCGCAGTCCCTCGAGATTTCAGCCTTCCTTTCGACAAATGCCCGTCAACTCGCTATGGCCATTTTGATCGGGCTTCCTATTATTGATCTTTAGGTTTTATTCCTTCAGGAATTCTTTTCGTGACTTCTTGCGCCTCTTCGTGGCAATAATTCCCCCCATTACAAGTTAATCGCCACGCCATCACTCGCCACTCGTCCCCGTCCCCGTCCCGCCGGAGCCGCGCAGCGTGCATATGGGCGGACATTTATTGCCGGAGTGGCGCAGCGCGCAGGCGGATCGCAGCAAATTCTTTCTCGACTCTCGACTTTGGCCGCTCGACTGCCTGTATATTCACCTGCCGCCGCCCTCTGGAAATATCAACAATTTATTCCTGACCCCTTTCACACAAGCCGTGGAACCCATGGATCGCTAAAGTTTTCTATCGTCGCGGCCTTATAGAAACCTGGGGTCGCGGCACCCTGCAAATCGTCAAATTAATGCAAGAAGCAGGCCTTACCGCGCCTCAGCTTCAAGCGGGCACCGACACTGTCAGCATCACATTTGCTCTACCCGGCGTGCCCATGCAGGAGAAAAGTTCGGAGAAAAGTTCGGAGAAAAGTTCGGAGAAAAGTTCGGAGAAAATCCTCGAATTCCTCCAACGAGAACCCAGATTATCCGCAAAAGCCCTTGCAGAAAAAATGAACATGAGTTCCAGAGCCGTGGAAAAACAAATTGGTCTCCTCAAAAAAACCGGAAAACTCCGCCGCCATGGCTCGGCAAAAGGCGGATACTGGGAGGTTGAGAATTGAACAAGAATTTAAAAATTGTTATGAAAACCCTTGCTTCTGCCATCGAATCCAACATCCAACATCCAGCCTTCAAAATTTTGACCTCCACCGTGGTTAGAAAGCCTTCTTCCTATTCGTGTCAATTCGCGTGCTTTGTGGTTTAAAACTCTGTTCATTGACTTGCGAAACTTACCCTTTTGGCTGCCTAAAGCGGTCTTTCTCCGCTATTCTCCGATTCTGTCCAATGCTTACCCTCATGAATGGCCAGGAATGCGGGATTTTTTGATCCATTCTTACGATAGTGTTGATCCTGAGCGGATTGATATACCCTGCAAAAAAACTGCAAAAAATGCTTGAGTTGCTTCAACCTCATTGATATTTCTGCCATCTGATCGTTTACTTTTTCGAGCGCATAGGCAGCCAAAGTGAACTCTTTAAAAACATGAAAGTCGTTATTCTCTGCGGCGGTAAGGGCACTCGTCTTCGCGAGGAGACGGAGTATCGCCCGAAGCCTATGGTGCCTATTGGCAATCGCCCGGTTGTTTGGCATATTATGAAAACCTATGCGCATTATGGCCATCGTGAATTCATTCTTTGCCTTGGTTATAAGGGGGATATGATAAAGGAGTATTTTCGCAACTACCTTTGGAATACTTGTGATACCACGCTTTCTTTGGGGCGAAATCCCTCGGTCCAGTTCCACACATCCCATGGGGAGGAGGATTGGTCGGTTACTCTGGCGGATACTGGCGAGGAGTCCATGACCGCTTATCGCGTCAAGCAAATCCAAAAATACATTTCGCAAGGCGAAAGTTTTCTCCTGACCTACGGAGATGGGCTTTCCACCATCGACATCAACGCCACCATCGAAGCTCACCGCCAGTCAAAAAAAACCTGCACAATTTCAGCTGTGCATCCGGCTGGGCGGTTCGGAGCACTCCGCATTGAAGATGATGGAAAAATTCACGCCTTCAGCGAAAAACCTCAGTTTGAAGACGCCTTCGTTAACGGCGGTTACATGGTCTGCGACTACAGGCTTTTTGATTATCTTCCAAATGATCCGAACATGATGTTGGAGCGACAGCCGATGGACGACCTCGTTCAGGACAACCAGCTCCATGCTTACAGGCACGAGGGTTTCTGGCAGCCTATGGATACCTATCAAGAAAGCCAGTATCTCAATCAACTTTGGGCCGAGGGCAAAGCGCCGTGGAAGGTTTGGTGACTTCTATGTTTGAGAAAAACTTTTTTGGCAAAACGATCTGGCTCACTGGAGGCACAGGGTTCAAGGGATCCTGGCTTGCGGAGTGGCTTTGCCTGATGGGCGCGAATGTTCGCATCTTTTCGCTTCCGCCGCCGACTGATCCTGCACTTTTTCAGCAACTCGACTTGGCGTCGCGCGTGGATTGGCAGGAAGGCGATATCCGGGATTCTGCTGCCGTTGGCAAGTCTATGCTCGACTGCCAGCCGGATTTTGTCTTTCACCTCGCCGCGCAGCCGCTGGTGAGGCTCTCCTACACGGAGCCTGTTGAAACCTATCAAACTAATGTGCTCGGGACGATCCATGTTCTAGAAGCTCTGCGGCAGTTGGAAAAGCCTTGCGCGGCTGTCATGGTCACCACGGATAAATGCTACGAGAACCGCGAGTGGTTGCATGGATATCGTGAGGAGGATCCGCTGGGCGGTCACGATCCCTACAGTTCCAGCAAGGCTGCATGCGAGATTGCAATTTCATCCTGGCGTCGCTCCTTCTTTCAAAATCATCCTGTCAAAATTGCAAGCGCCCGAGCCGGCAATGTCATCGGCGGTGGCGACTGGGCCAAGGATCGTATTGTGCCCGACTGCATCCGTTCCCTTAAAAATTCCACAGCCATTCCAGTTCGAAATAAAACGGCAACACGCCCTTGGCAGCATGTGTTGGAACCGCTCTCCGGTTACCTCTTGCTGGCCTCGCAGCTCACCACAGGCAGCTTCCCGCTTTGCACGATTGATTCCGCTTTCAACTTCGGCCCGCATCTCAGCGCCAACCGCACAGTGGCGGATGTCGTCTCCGAGGCGCTCAAACACTGGCCCGGCGAATGGATCGACCAATCCGACCCGAACGCACCTCACGAAGCCGGCAAGCTGAATCTCACCACCGAGAAAGCCTTTCATCTGCTCGGTTGGCAGCCCAGATGGGACTTTGAAACCGCTGTCCAAAAAACAGTGGAATGGTATCGCGCCATGCACGTAGGTGCCAACCCTGCGGACTTGACGCAGCGTCAAATCAAAGAGTATTTGAGTTAAGAAATGAACCGCAACGATTCATTTGAAGCAGAAAAGTTTTTTTCTACAGAATTACAGAATGTAGAAAATCTAATAAATGAAACTTCGAGGACATGCATGGGTAATATTGTAGAGCGCCAGCAAATGCTCGATTTGCAAATGCCCTCTTTCATTCGCGGTGATGAGGGTGAAGACGCTGCCGACCTTTTTTAATTTTTTCAGTTAAATTTTAAATATTATGAGCATAAAAGTTTTTGCAGAAGGAAATACGCTTCGCATTATTGATTGCACTGGCGAGATGCCGCAAGGACGCGAGATCGAGCTTTTCACAAGCGAGGAGATCGAAAAATTGGCCGCTCAGCGAATCTGGCAGTCCATTCCCAAGGAAAGCCGCGAGGACATGATGTTTCAGACCCAATCGAAGAGCTACCAAGAGTGGATGACGGAAGACGAGTGGGATCAAGCCGTGGAGGCACTCCCGGCCGCTGCGACTCTGCCACTCGTTGAATTCAAAGCCTAAGATTTTATGATAGGCGATGTCATTTTTGCTCAGTTTCCCTTGGCGGATAAGCCTCTCTTCAAAGAGCGCCCATGCTTGATTATCTCAAATGCCGACGAGTGGGGGGATTTTGAAGTTCTTAAGATTTCCAGCAAGGTATCCGATGCATCTGGAGTGATCAAAATCGAGCCAGGTTCTTTTCAAAAAGGAAGCCTGCCGATGGAGTCTTGGATCATAGTCAACGATGTGGCTAAAACCAATGCCGCCTCGGTTACGAGGTATTGCGGCCAATTAAATATGGCCTTCGTGGCTCCCATTCTCAAACAACGAATCAGCGAAGCCACGCGCACCTACTCCCGCACATTTCACACCGCCAACCGCCCGGGTGACGACCCGCAGCGCCCAGCTTTTATCCCTGGGCAAAATCTCATTCCCTACGCCGGTCGGGTCTTTACTGAAGACGAAGTGCAGGCCGCCGTCTCGTCCACGCTGGATTTCTGGCTCACGCTCGGCCCCGAGGGCGAGGCCTTCGAGAAAGAACTCGCCGCACTCCTCGGCGTCCGCCACTCGCTGCTCGTCAACTCCGGCTCCTCGGCCAATCTCGTTGCCTTCGCCGCACTCACCACTCACAAGCTGCCGCCTCACAAACGCATCCAGCCCGGCGATGAAGTCATAACGGTCGCCGCAGGTTTTCCGACCACCGTTGCGCCGATTATCCAATCTGGAGCCGTAGCCGTCTTTGTCGATAACGATGCCACCACCGGAAACATCCGCGCCGAGCAGTTGGAAGCCGCATACTCGCCAGGCAAAACCAAGGCCGTCATGATCGCCCACGCCCTGGGCAATCCCTTTCCGATCGCCGACGTCCTCAAGTTCTGCCGCAAGAACGATCTCTGGCTCATCGAGGACAACTGCGACGCCCTCGGCTGCACCTACTCCATGCCCGTCGAGTTGGCGCGCGAACTCGCTCTCGACCACCTCCTCAAAATCGCCGAAGCCGGCACCCACTCGCTCATCCGCTTTGAGGAACTCGAAAACCGAAAACTTCTTACCGCGCCAACAGGCGTCTGGGGCGACATTTCCACCCAATCCTTCTACCCGCCACACCACCTCACGATGGGCGAGGGGGGCGCTGTAAATATCATCAAGCACCCACCGCTTAAAACCTACGCTGAGAGTTTCCGCGATTGGGGCCGCGACTGCTGGTGCGCCTCCGGCAAAGACGACACTTGCGGCAAACGCTTCGGCTGGCAACTTGGCGAGCTGCCGAAAGGCTACGACCACAAATACATCTACAGCCACCTCGGCTACAACCTCAAGCCGCTCGACCCTCAAGCCGCCATCGGCCGTCAACAGCTCAAAAAACTCCCCGCCTTCATCGAGGCCCGCAAGCGAAACTGGGAAACTCTCCGCGTCGGCCTCGCCGATCTCGAAAATGTCTTCGAATTCAGCCTCCCCACCCACGCCACTGCATGGCAACCACCCGGCAATCAGAAAAACGGGAAACCGGAGACTGGAAATTTGAATCAGGCAAATCCCATTCAAGCTTCAGGTTTCAGCTCTCAGGTCTCTTCCTTCTCCTGGGACTCCACTGGCTGCCGCACCGATTGCTCGTGGTTTGGCTTCATGATCCGCGTCAAACCCACAGCACCTTTTACGCACAGCGACCTTGCTCACCACTTGGATGCCAAAAAGATCGGCAATCGCATGTTCTTTGGCGGCAATCTCCTCAGGCAACCCGTCTTCGTGCAGATGCGCAAAGACCGCCCCGAGTCCATCCGCTTGGTCGGTTCCCACGGCGCAACCCTTCCAGAAATCAGCGACTCCAGCATCGCCGCCGCATTCCCTGGAGCCGATGCCATTATGAACACCGCGATCTTCCTCGGCACCTACCCCGGCCTCACCCAAGAAATGCTCGACTACGAGATTCAAGTGATTCGTGAGTTTGTGAGATTAATGAATCCAGTGGATTAATTTTCAGACCCAAACACAAGTGCCACAAAAAGATTTTCAAATTTGGTTATTGATTATGAAACCGATGCAGGTAGAGTCGTAGGTTTTGTTGTTCGTTTGATGATTGATTTGGATGGATCGATTTACAATGTTGCGAGATATGATACCGCCCATGGAACGCCTCATCGGGATATTCTAACGCAATCAAATAATATCATTGAAAAACAATGGCTTATTGAGATGGATTTTGATTCTGCTCTTACCTATGCCATAAATGACTTTAAACAAAATCATGAAAACTACATCGCCAATTGGAAAGCCCAGTAACTTCCCCATTGTTCCCTTGCCAGAAATTCCATTGGAACAGCGACGGGAAACTCGCCCGTTTGAAAAAAATGTTGAAAAAATGCTGCTGGATATGGGATTCAAACCTCTTACCGAGGAGATGCGAAACCGCTTAATTGCCGCTGGACACTATGGTATGCCGCAAGATTGACAACCTGACCTCCATCTCCCCCGGACTGACCCAAGAAATCCTCGACTACGAGATTCAAGTCATCCGTGAATTTGTTAAAAGAAAAGTCTGCCTAATCCCGAAAACAGATTTTTCGACAGGAGTGCAGGATGCAAAAATTCATAGAAAATGCCCTATTTAATGTTTAATATAGCACAAAATTTTTCTATCGCATCAAG
>JBILBH010000068.1:0-11668 GCA_044353785.1 Terrimicrobiaceae bacterium | reverse complement strand
GGCCGAAGAGCGATTGACCTTGAAAGAAAACCGATACGACCTTGGCGCCTGAGTAGATGACGGAAGCCGTCGGCACGCCTACCAAAATAACCAGTGTCGCGAGGGCCATGACGAGGCGGGAGAACGGCCCGTAACGATACTCGAGAAATTCCGGAATCGTGTAGATGCCGCATCGCAGCAGTTTCGGCAAAAAGACGAATGCGACAACCACCAGCGTGATCGCGGCCATCCATTCATAGGAGGCGATCGCCATTCCCAACCAATCGGCTGCCGCGCCCGACATACCGACGAATTGCTCGGTCGAGATGTTTGCTGCGATAAGGGAAAAGCCGACGAGCCACCAAGTGAGTCCCCTCCCCGCGAGGAAATAACTCGCTGCTCCGCCGGACTCTTGATTGTCGCCGGTGGACCTTTCGCCTTGGTAAATACCGAGGGCAACCACCCCGATGACAAAGACGAGGAAGAGAATGATATCCAAAGTGGACATGGGATTCGGTGAAGCGGCCGAGGCCAGCAGAGGGAGGGATTGAAGTAACATAGGTGGATATGCATTTTTCGAATTTCGGGACTGCCAGTCCATCCTTCTTTTGGCACGCGGAGCTCAAAGCCGCTGGCCCCGCAGGCAGCTGGGTAACTTTTTTACCTCGCGCGAGGCTCAACAGTATTGAAAAAAACCGCATCAGAGTGGGTGGCGATATCCTCTCCGACATTCTGACCGACGACGCATTGCGTGAAATAGTTTCCGGTGGCCTTGGAGTTTCCAGCCAAGATTCCGTTGAGGCGGTTATAGCGGGTCACATTGTTGAAAAAAAGGTTGTCATGGGATGCCTTGTCATCCGCCCGGCCGCCAACGCTGGTGCCGCGGTAATTGCCGTTGCACTCGTTGGCTGAGACAACATTCGGGCCGGTGTTTTGCTTCACCTCTTCGTTCCAGACATGCACACCGGTGGCGAAGTTGTCATTGAGGACATTCCCAAAAACAATGTTGTGGTCGACACCCTCCTCGATGAAGACACCATGACGTCGGTTGCCGTTGCTCGTATTGAAGAGAGCCGTGCAATCAATCGCATGAGCATCAAGATCGATGCCATCGAGATTGTTTCCCGAGCAGTTGTTGGCAATGGCATGAACGCGGGTCGCCACATGCGTCCAAATGCCGCGTGAGTTGTTGCCATAGACATTGCAACGGTAGATGAAGAGCGGATCGTTCTTGCTGCGGGCTTTGGTGTTGATGCCGTCGCGAGATCCAGCCGTCATGTTAACATTTTCAATGACTGCGATGCTGCCTTTGAAGGCGTTGATCGGATGGTTGGCTTGGCGCCCCGCATCGAGTTTTCCGCCCGAGACCGACGAGTAACCAGTCTTCGGAAGCATGACGACTTGACCAACTGGCTCGCCGCGAACCCATGGTGGATCGAGTGGCAATCCGAGATCGGCAAGAATTCGGCCATCGAGGATGAGGCAAGTATTCGGCGGGAGTTCCAATCCGGCGAGAGTCTTGGAAACAAACTCCCCCTTGAGTTTGAGGACGAGAACATCGTTCGGATGCTCCTCGCTGGCGGCATTCAGAGCTTCCTGCGCAACCGCAATGTCCACGGGAGGCACGGCTTCCTCATTACCTTTTTTCCTTTTCCGCCAATGATCTCTGGCAGATCGAAGCGCCCCATTCCCGCAACGATGACTGGATTTGTGTGCGGGTCGCGGTAAGTGGGCGGATTGAAAAGTTTCAGACCCGACGAAGCTGGATCGACCGAGAGCCCCTTGTTTCCAATTAAAAAGATATCTTTGCTCTCGGATGCAATGGTCGCGTTCCCTTCGAGATGGTTTCTGAAAAGTTGCTGGGTGGACCCGGCGAGCTTGATTTTCAGATCCTTCGCGGTGCAAATGTTCTCAGTTACCAACTGGCCGGGGCCAGCGGAAGTGATATCCAGCGCGGCGGAATCGGCGATCCGATTTTGGGCAATCACTCCCCTGTCGGATGAACTCACAATTGCGGCTTGGTTTCCGGAGAATTCGTTTCCGGCCACCACGCTTGTGAGGGAATTGATCACCAATGCGGTGCCAGTTTGATTTTTGAAGATGTTATCAAGGCATTGAAAACCGGCGGTGACATCAACGCGAAGCCCATCGCCATTTGCCTCAAATTCTGAGCGCGTCACACTCGCTGCTTGGTTGACTGCTGTCGCCTCCTTGCCCTTGTAGTCGAAACCAGCTACCCCGCAGCGCATGATGGAGAGTTGGTCAAAGTTCAGTCGACTTCCGCCGGTGACGCTGATTCCTACAAGTTGCTTTTTGCCTCCATCGATGAGCGCCAATCCCGGTCCTGCTGATTTTACAGACACGAATTCTGCATCGACGATCGAGATCAGGCTTGGCGCCGTGGCATCCTCGTCTGCCTTGATGGCAGATGCTGGCGCGAGTTGCAGACACATTTTTGATCCGAGGCGGAGCGGGTTCGCCTCGACCTTGAGCGTCCCCTGCACATCAATGATCAAAAATGATCCAGGCGACGCAGCTCTTGCCGCATCGATCACCTTCTGCGCCTCATCCGCCGACTCGGCAGCCACAGATATCCGCGTGTTTTGCTCATCTGAACTCAGAACAAATGCAGCATCAGGCGGAGTGAAAAATTTCTCCGCAGCGAAGCTTGCCAGGGCTGTTGCAATGAGAGCCGTCGTTCACAAGATGAAGGATGAGCGGAGGATGGAGTTCATGGTTTTTATTGGAGGAATTGACGAATGCTTGGAATCAGATTGCAACTATCTTTGAAGATTTATCACATGGAAACTAAAAAATGCACATCACTGAAAATTTTTGCAATTTATTGATTTTTTATTTGTGCGACTCATTTTTTTGTGGAAGAGGCGTGATGAAAATTCCCACCTCACAGTTCATTCTCTCCCTCCTTGCAACCTCCACCCTCTTCGCACAAGCGCCTACGGCCGCCGCGACATCCGCATCGGGCAAGCCGATAGTCGTATCGGGATGGACAGTCATTGGCGACAAGGCTCAAGCCTTCGGACCGAAAGAAGAAGACGGAAAAATTACCTTCACAGGAACCGGTTTTGGCGAAAAAGGTAAAAATGAAGCCGCCTTCTTTCCAAAGACGGAACTGGCCGTTGGAGATTCTCTGGAATTAACCGCCAAGGTCACATTCACGGGCGTTTCGGGCATGGGTAATTTCCGGTTTGGCATTTATGAGAAGCGCTCAAAAGACCATCCGCGCGGCTGGATAGGCTATACGGCTTATGCGGGAATCGACAAAAAATTTCCAAAGGGCGGCCTCTTTGCGAGCGATCCGGGAAACGATGTCGGCTATGACACCGCCTCAAATCGTGTCCTTGGAGAAAGCAAGGTGCCGTTCAAAAATATCAAGGACAGCGCTTATCTTCTGACCATGAAGCTCACACGCACCGACGAAGGCATCGACTGTGAAGCCATTATGGCAGTTGAGGACGACCCAAGTGCGATGCTCCTGAAATACATGGTGAGTGATGCCTCGCCGGCAACAACCAGTTTCGATGCCCTGGGATTTTCAACGCATCAACTTCTTTCGGCCGATTCCATTTCGTTTAGCGATGTGTCTGTCACTTTGAACACTCCATAACTCACATCAGATCGAGCTCACGAGACCTGACTAAGGCCGGGGGTTGCTTGCAAGTGGCGAGTCCGAGCAGAAATCTTGGGCCAATGCCATTTGCATCAATCCCCGCCTCTTTTTCGATCCCATTGGCAAGACAACAATCTGTCGTAGAGTTTTGTTAAAACCTACCTCTGTTTCGAATCCCCCCCTTCCTCCACGCCTTTTTGTTTTGAGGACAAGAATCCTTTTCGCCGGGATTGCGAAAGCTTGTTCTTTCGAGCAGACTCCGCGCCCGTATGAAAAAAATCGTCGTTGCTTACTCTGGAGGTCTGGACACCTCGGTCATTCTAAACTGGCTCAAAGATACCTACGGAGCCGAAATCATCGCCTTCTGCGCGGATGTGGGGCAGGCCGAGGAACTCGATGGGCTCGAGGAAAAGGCTCTCAAAACAGGGGCTGCGAAGTGCTATGTGGATGACCTGCAGGAGGAGTTCGCCAGTGATTTTATTTTCCCGATGCTGCAGGCCGGGGCGATTTATGAGGGACAGTATTTTCTCGGCACGAGCATTGCACGCCCGCTCATTGCGAAGCGCATGGTCGAGATCGCCCGCGCCGAGGGCGCAATGGCTGTCGCCCACGGAGCCACTGGCAAGGGCAATGACCAGGTTCGCTTTGAACTCACAGCAGCGGCTCTCGCACCTGAAATCGAAGTCATCGCCCCATGGCGGGATGCGCGCTTCCGCGAAAAGTTCCCCGGCCGCTCGGAGATGATCGCCTATGCCGAGGCGCACGGGGTGCCAGTCGCAGCGAGCGCGAAGAAGCCGTATTCGATGGATCGAAATCTGCTGCACATCAGCTACGAGGCAGGAATTCTCGAGGACCCTTGGTATGATGCTGGCGACTTGAAAAATCGCGACTACTTCACGACCCTTTCGGTCCTGCCGGAGGACGCTCCAGATCAACCGGAGCATGTGGAGCTCGAATTCGAGCGCGGCAATTGCGTTTCAGTCAACGGCGAGAAACTGAATCCGCTCGGCGTGATGAACAAACTCAACAAGCTCGGAGGCAAGCACGGCGTTGGCCGCGTTGATATGGTGGAGAACCGCTTCGTTGGCATGAAGAGCCGTGGCGTTTATGAAACACCGGGTGGAGCGATCCTGCACTTTGCACACCGCCAGATGGAGTCTCTTACGATGGATCGCGAAGTCATGCACCTGCGCGACTCGCTGATACCAAAATACTCGACACTCGTTTATAATGGCTTCTGGTTCGCGCCCGAGCGCGAGGCCATTCAGGCCCTTGTCACCGAATCGCAGAAAAATGTAAGCGGCACAGTGCGGGTGAAACTTTACAAGGGCGGCATCCACGCCGCAGGAGTAAAAAGCCCGCTCAGCCTTTACAATCCTCACATCGCCACAATGGAGGCGGATCCCACACAGGCCTACAACCAAGATGACGCCACCGGCTTCATCCGCCTGAACGGCCTCCGACTCAAAGTCGCCGCAGGAGTGCACGGGGCTTGAACAAAGACCGAATCACACTTGCACCATTAGCACCACATCCCTTTAATTAAAAATATATGTCATCAACGGAATCCGGTTACTCACGCAAGAACCCCTTTCCGGCCAAGCTGTCTGTAAATCGCAAACTGACGGGCGAAGGGTCGAACAAGGATACACGCCATTTTGAAATCTCGCTCGAAGGCTCGGGCCTTGCCTATGAAGTCGGCGACTCGCTCGGGGTTTTTCCATCGAACAACCCCGCTCTCGTGGAACTCGTCCTCAAGGAACGGGGTTTTTCCGGTGAAGAGCAGGTCACCACGGCTGACGGCGCTCCCGCCTCCCTGCGTGATGCCCTCACGAAGGGCTACATCCTCACCGAGCCTTCCAAGCAGCTTCTTTTAGCCGTCGCCGAAAAAGACAGCTCGGGAGCATTTCTCGCCAATCTCTTCCTTCCCGAAGAGAAGGCCGCGCTGGAAAATTTCCTCTGGGGTCGTGATGTTCTGGATGTGCTCCAAGAGTTCACCGCCGCCCGCTTCACTCCCGAGGAATTCGTCAAAGTCCTCCGTAAGCTCCAGCCGCGCCTTTACTCCATCGCCTCCTCTCAGCGAGCCGTAGGCGAATCCGTCCACCTCACAGTCGCTGTCGTCCGCTACAAAGTGGAGCACAGCCAGCGCGACCGCGAGGGCGTTTGCTCCAGCTTCCTCGCCGAGCGCGTTGATGCCGGCTCGGCGCCAGTCTTTGTCCATACGGCGAAACATTTCCGCGTCCCGGAAAATCCCGACGCTCCAGTGATCATGGTCGGTCCCGGCACCGGTATCGCACCCTTCCGCGCCTTTCTGCAGGAGCGCAAGGCCACAGGAGCCAAGGGACCGAACTGGGTTTTCTTCGGAGATCAAAAATCCGCCACCGACTACCTCTACCAAGACGAGTTTGAAGCCGCTCAGGCATCTGGCGTCCTGACCAAGCTCACCACAGCATTCTCACGCGACCAGGCTGAGAAAATCTATGTGCAGCACCGCATGCTCGAACACGGCGCAGAACTCTACGATTGGATTCAGAAGGGCGGTTATTTCTATGTCTGCGGCGATGCCAAGAACATGGCGAAGGATGTCGACGCAGCGCTACACACCGTTGCGGAGCGTCATGGCAACATGACTCCTGAGCAGGCGAAAGAATTTGTCGACGCCTTGAAAAAAGAGAAACGCTACCGGAAGGACGTTTATTAATAAACCCCGCGCCAAGCACCTGATGCTGCCGATCCTCCTCGTCGGCGTCGCTGTGATGATTTTAAAAATCGTCCTCCTGATGCGCTTTCGCTCCCCTGCTCCGCAGAACCATACTTCACTGAAAAAATGAACGACACTCCGCAGCATGTCCACTTTCTCGGGATCTGCGGCACGGCGATGGGCTCCGTCGCGGCCGCTATGAAAGACAAAGGATTCCGGGTGACTGGTCAGGATGACAATGTGTATCCGCCAATGTCCACCTTCTTGGAGGCCAAGGGAGTTGCCATCACTCAAGGATTCAAGCCGGATGATATTCCTTCTGCGGATCTGATCGTGATCGGAAATGCCATGTCGCGCGGCAATCCTGCCGTGGAGGCTGTTTTGAACAGCAAGTTGCTCTATCTCTCGATGCCCGAGACGCTGCGTCATTTCGTCCTGCGCGGACGCCACAATCTGGTTGTGACCGGCACGCATGGCAAAACCACGACCACATCGATTCTAGCTTGGATCTTTGAATCGGCAGGGCTCGGGCCCGGCTACCTCATTGGAGGCATTCCCTCGAATCTGGGCCAAGGAGCGTGCCTGCGGGACTCGAAGTATTTTATTATCGAAGGAGACGAATACGACACCGCATTTTTCGACAAGCGTTCAAAATTCGTCCACTACCTGCCTGAACTCGTCATCGTGAACAACATCGAGTTCGACCATGCGGACATCTACCGCGACCTCGACGAGATTAAGACCAGCTTCCGCCGCTTGCTGAACATCGTGCCATCCGAGGGTATGGTTCTGCTCAACGGAGACGATCCAAACTGCCTCGATGCCGCTCAAAAATGTCCCGCGCCAGTTGTGGAGGTCGGCTTCTCGCCAAATTGCGGCAACCAGATTCGCCATGTCGTCCACAAGCCAGAGGGCTCCAACTTCGAACTGTTCGGCGAGACTTTTTTCATCCCTCTCTCCGGGGATTTCAACATCCGCAACGCCGCGATGGCCGCCTCTGCCGCCCACTACTACGGCATCTCCGCCGACAAGATTCGCACCGCCCTCGCCTCGTTCCAAGGCATACGCCGCCGCCAGGAAGTGAGGGGCACGGTGAACGGCATCACGATCATCGATGATTTTGGACATCACCCGACAGCCATCCGTGAAACACTAGCCGGACTGCGGAAGAAGTTCGGTGCGGTGCGGCTCTGGGCACTTTTCGAGCCCCGCTCGAACACCACACGCAGGGCGGTGTTTCAGGATGACCTGCCAAAAGCCTTCGCTGATGCCGACGGCGTCTTCATTTCCCAAATCGCGCGCCTTGACCAACTACCCGAAAACGAGCGATTAAACCCCGAGCGCGTGGTCTCGGATATCGCCGCCTCGGGAAGGCCCGCCTACTACGAACCGACCGCCGACTCGATTATCGAGCGCCTGAAACCGCTTGTGCAATCCGGCGACATCATTGTTGTCTTCAGCAATGGCGGCTTCGATGGAATCCACCAGAAGCTGCTGGAACGTCTTTAGTCTGAACGCAAGCAGCCCGCAGGATCAGAAGTAGAAAGGAATTCCCTGCTCCTTGAAGGCTGATTTCTGATCGCCGAGATATTTATCACCTAGAGTGTCGAAGCCGCCTTGTTCGCGAAATGACTTGAGGAAGGCGTTGATTTGGTCGCGCAGTTGCCTGTCGTCGTGGCGCAGGGCGACCGCCCAGTTTTCTTTTTGGAGCGGATTCAAAAGCGCACGGGTTTTGTTGGGATGCTCTTGGGCGTTTTTCCAGATGCTCATCTGGTCGTAAAGAAAAGCGTCCGCCCGGCCTTGGATGACCTCGAGAACGGCTGCGGATTCCTTTTCAAGCGCGAGGACATTGGCATTTTTGATATTCGCCCTCGCCCAGACCTCGCCGGTCGTGCCTTGGCGCACGGCCAGAATTTTTCCAGTCTGATCCAGATCTTGTTGGGTTTGAATCGGACTCTCACGCGAGACCAAAAGGGCAAGACCAGTCGAGAGATAGGGATCCGAGAAAGCAATAGATGCGCGACGCTCCGGCGTATCGGTCATCGATGAAATAATGCAGTCGACCTTATCGGTCTTAAGCGAGGGAATGAGTCCGGTGAACGGGATGTTCTCGATACGCACCGGTTTCCCGAGAAACTTCCCAAGCGCCTCGGCGATATCCACGCTGACACCCTCGGGCTTTCCAGACGGCCCGATGGTTTCGAATGGCGGATAGGATAAATCCATTCCCACCACGAACGTGTTGGCATCGCGACTCCCACAGGCGGAAAAGATGTACGTTAAGATCGCGAACAGCGAGGCGGGCACGAACCACCTCGCCATCGTGGAAAATCTCACGGCTTCGCGGATCCTTCGATTTTTTGACCAACAGTGCTGATCCCTTCGCCTACTTTGTAAACAGCATTATCCACAGCAGCACCGGCGCGCTGGGCTGGGCCACCGGGACCGGAGCATCCGAGAACAAAAAAGCAGGAAAAAAGGATAACAAGGGCGAGTGGTTTCATCTCCCTTTCTTTAAGCATGCTCGCAGCGATCGGTTCAAGCCCTAAGGTTAACACCCCCGGTTTGTGGCGCAGGAAAATCTGTTCACTGCGCCATAAGCTTCCTAGTCTGCAAGGATGATTCCTGCCCGCCTCAAGGCTGACGATTACTATCCACTGATTGAAGCCCGCCACTGCGACCCGTTTCGCATTCTTGGAATAAGATCCTGCGATGGAAAATTTGTGGCCCGCATTTTAAGACCGGATGCGGCGGAGGCAGCAGTGATCCTCGATGGCAGGGGGGTAAAACCGCAAATGCTCACCCGACTGAATGAGCATGGCCTTTTCGAAGGAGAGATCACCGGCTTCAGCGATGGAATGACCTACACACTCGAATTAACAGGTCACGATGGCGTGAAATGGCGGCAACGGGATGCCTACTCTTTTCCTCCAGTGCTCGGTGAAATGGACATTTATCTCTTTAACGAAGGCACGCATTACGACATTCACAAAAAGCTCGGCGCGCATGTGAAGGTGATCGGCGATGTGCCGGGCGTGCATTTCGCCGTGTGGGCACCGTCCGCGCAGCGCGTGAGTGTTGTAGGCGATTTCAACAACTGGGATGGACGTGTCCACCAGATGAGGAAGCTTCTGCCATCCGGCGTCTGGGAGATTTTTCTGCCGGGCGTGCATGAAGGCGCTCATTACAAGTTTGAGATTCGCAGCCAACATGGCGATGTGTTTTTGAAAACCGACCCGTATGCATTCTTCGCCCAGCATGGCATAGAAACCGGATGCATGGTTTTCGATCTTGGCCGCTACGAGTGGAGCGATGACGAATGGATGCGCAAGCGCCCGCAGGTTGATTCCTACAACGCGCCGATGAGCATTTACGAAGTCCACATCGGCTCATGGCAGCGAATTCCTGAAGAGGGCAACCGTCCGCTGAGCTACCGCGAACTCGGTGACCGCCTCATCCCCTATGTGAAGGAAATGGGGTTCACGCACATCGAACTCATGCCGGTGATGGAGCATCCCTTCGATGGATCCTGGGGTTACCAAGTGGTGAACTACTACGCGCCGACGAGCCGTTTTGGAAATCCCGACGAGTTCCGGAATTTTGTGGACCGCTGCCACCAAGCGGGAATCGGAGTGATTTTGGACTGGGTGCCGGGACATTTCCCCAAAGATGCCCACGGTCTCGCCCGCTATGACGGAAGCTGCCTCTACGAGCACGAGGATCCCCGCCTGGGAGAGCACCAGGACTGGGGCACGCTTATTTTCAACTATGGGCGCAACGAGGTGAAAAATTTCCTCCTCGGCAATGCGCTCTTCTGGTTGGAGGAATACCATGTGGACGGCCTGCGCGTGGATGCCGTCGCTTCGATGCTCTACTTGGACTACTCGCGAAAGGCGGGCGAGTGGATTCCAAACTGCTTTGGCGGTAGAGAAAATCTGGAAGCCATCGACTTCTTGAAGCGCTGCAACGAGGTTTGCTACGAGCGCCATCCCGGCGTGTCCCTCATCGCGGAGGAGTCCACCGCATGGCCCGGCGTGTCACGCCCGACCTACACGGGAGGCTTGGGATTTGGCTTCAAGTGGAACATGGGCTGGATGAATGACAGCCTGCGCTACATCAGCAAGGATCCCATCCATCGCCGCTATCACCAGGGGGAAATCACCTTTTCCATGCTGTATGCGTTCCAAGAGCATTTCATTCTTGTTCTCAGCCACGATGAAGTCGTTCACGGCAAGGGATCACTCATCAATAAAATGCCCGGTGACGACTGGCAGAAATTCGCCAACTGCCGGATGTTCCTCGCCTGGATGTGGGCGCACCCTGGAAAAAAGCTCATCTTCCAAGGTATCGAGTTCGGCCAATTTTCGGAGTGGAAACATGCTTTCAGCCTCGACTGGCATCTCACCGGGCACCACTTCCACAAAGGTCTCAGCAGGCTCATGCAACATCTGAACTGGCTCTACACCCATGAGCCATCTTTCTACGAGTTGGACGACAGCTACGATGGTTATGAGTGGCTCGATTTCCGCGATGCCGACAACTCGGTGTGGTCGTTCATGAGAAAATCCCGCACCGGCGAAAGCATTCTTTTTGTGGTGAATGCAACGCCAGTCGTTCGTGGAGGCTACCGCGTTGGAGTTCCTCGCTCTGGTTTCTATGAGGAAATTTTAAACACGGATGCCGACATCTACGGCGGCAGCAATGTCGGAAACTATGGTGGTGTCCAGGCCCATGAACACTGGAGTTGGCAGGACCAACCCCACTCCATCGAAATCGATATTCCGCCGCTGTCGGTGGTGGCGTTCAAGCGCCGGAGCTGAGAGAGAGTCTAATCCATCAAGTCGGCGTAATTAGCCAAAGCCATGGATTGGCTAAGTGCCAAGATGGCGGCGGAGTCGTCGGACTCCAATGCCTGCGCAGCCAGCTTGCTGCAGGCAACGGCATCCAGCGACTGAACAGCTTTTTTCACCCGTGGAACCATGGCGCTAGTGGCACTCAACTCCTCCACCCCGAGACCGATGAGCAACGGGGTGAGCAGGATGTCGGATGCCATCTCGCCGCAAATTCCCGTCCAGATACCGCGAGTGCGCCCAGATTCGACCACCATTTTAATCATCCGCAAGATCGAGGGATGCGTGGGATTGTAGAGATGCGCGATGCGATCGTTCAGGCGGTCCACCGCGATGGAGTATTGGATGAGATCGTTTGTTCCGATGCTGAAAAAACGGACCTCCCGCGCGAGGTGGTCAGCAACAAGGACAGCGCTGGGCGTCTCTATCATGACTCCGACTTCAATCCACGGATTGAAGGGAATCCCCTGGCCTGAGAGTTCCTGTTTGCACTCCTCGAGAATGGCA
>JBILBH010000067.1:0-11695 GCA_044353785.1 Terrimicrobiaceae bacterium | reverse complement strand
TTGAGATCGCCCAAGGTGTTGGTGGATTTGAGCTTTTCGAGTGCTTTGGCTTGTTCGGATTTGGGACGGCGGCCGAAGAGCAATGGACCGAAGGCTGGAAGAAAAGGCGTGGTGTGTTTCATGAGAAAATAAGCGTATAGCTACGCATGCTTGACGTCAAGAAATAAATGAGATAGAAATAAAAATAATTCGATGAGCGAACAAGAGATAAAGAAACTTAATGAGCGCTGCCAAGAACTGGCCAATGAGCTCGGGAGCTTGACTTTGATCAGTCAGGGAAGCGTGATGCCACAACCCCCGGCGGCCTGGCGCTGGACGCGAAAAGTTTCAGGGAAAACGGTCAGTCGTGGTCTGAGCGCTGAACAAGCCGACCTCATGAAGCAGGCCATTTCCAACCAGCGCAAGATGGACGCCATCATCGATGAAATGCGTGCCCTAACGCAGAAAGTCATTTTCGCTTTGCCTCGGAAATCCCAGAAACGCCCCCCGGCCAAACATCCCAAACCGGCCTTAAGTTAGCGCCATTCCACACTGACCCCCAGTTTGAATTGACTCCGAATTTGCTGCTTTTTAGGTGGTGGTGAATTGTATCGATCAGTTTGAGAACAGCTCGGGTTCCTCTACGCCGGGGGAAATGGGAGTGAATTTGCGTTTTTCTAGCAATGGCAGGCGGGGGTGTTCGAATTTGGCGAGTTCGTCGGGATTAGCGGGGCGGGTTACGACTTTTAGGAGAGCGGGATTTTCCCTGTGGTCGAGGATGGCGCTGATGACATGGTCATCTGGAATCTCCTCCCAGACGAGTTGGCCGGACCTGCTCGAACGCTCAGCGAATGATGAGGCTGTGAGTTCGACTTTCTCAGCGCCTTGCCGATGCCACCAGGCCAGAATTTCCGAGCGCGCAAAACCCGCCCAGACGCCGGAGACTTGTCCCTGAATGCTTGCGCCTTGCAAAACGCAGCCTGGTTTGAGAACGAGGTTTTTGTTTTTAAAAACGGAGCACATTGTTGGTCTGTGCTGCGGAGTGAATGATTTATTCGGTAACCTTAAGTCCGACCCGAGCGCCGAAGAGGTTTGATTCCTGAACAGGATGAGGCCTGTCGGACGTTTATTTTTTTAAAGCGTCGCGTATTTCCTGCAGCAAGACTTCTGAGCGTGTGGGCAGGGGAGGCTCGGTGGGTGTGGGAGCCGGTGCGCGTTTGATTTTGTTAACGATTTTCACCAGCGCGAAAACGCAGGCGGCTATGATGAAAAATTCTATGACCTGGTTGATGAACACGCCGTAGGTGATGACAGGCGCTCCAGCTTCCTTTGCTTTCGCAAGCGTCTCGTAGGTTTTGCCATCAATCGCCACGAACAGATTGCTGAAGTTCACGCCTTTCAGCGCGGCACCGATCGGGGGCATGATGACATCCGAGACGAGGCTATTGACGATTTTTCCGAAGGCGGCGCCGATGATGACACCGACTGCGAGGTCGATGACATTGCCTCGTGAGATGAATTCGCGAAATTCTTGTGCTACTTTCATGGTATGGTCAGGCTCCGAGGAGCAGGCGTGCGGGATTTTCGAGGCAGTCCTTGACGCGGACGAGGAAGGTCACGGCCTCTTTGCCGTCGACCACACGGTGGTCGTAGCTGAGGGCGAGATACATCATAGGACGGGCCACTATCTGGCCGTTGATCACTACGGCGCGCTCTTGGATTTTATGCATGCCGAGGATGCCGGATTGGGGCGGGTTCAGAATGGGAGTGCTGAGGAGCGATCCGTAAACGCCGCCGTTGCTGATGGTGAAGACACCACCGGAGAGGTCTTCGAGTGAGATGCGGCCTTCGCGGGCCTTGGTGGCGAAGCCGGCGAGGCTGGTTTCGATTTCGGCGAAGGAGAGTGTTTCGCAATTCTTGAGCACGGGAACAATGAGCCCACGCTCGGTGCCGACGGCGACTCCGATATCGTAGGCGTTGTTCGTGATGAGTTCATCCCCCTCGATGCGTGAGTTGATGGACGGGATGGCTTGGAGTGCGTCCACGACGGCTTTGATGAAAAAGCTCATGAAGCCGAGTTTGACAGCGTGCTTTTTGCTGAAGTCGTCTTGGAGTTCTTTGCGGAGAGCCATGATGGCGCTCATGTCGCATTCGTTGAAAGTGGTGAGAATTGCGGCCGTTTGCTGTGCCATGACGAGCTGGGTGGCAATTTTGCGACGCAGCGGGCTGAGTTTCTTGCGGGAGGCGCGGGAGTCGGTTGGCAGCGATAGAGCCTCGGCCGGCTTCGGCGCGGGAGCCGGGGCTTTTGCGGTGGGCGGCGGTGTGGCAACTGGAGCGGCTGCTTTGGGAACTTCGACGACGGGAGCTGGAGCCTTTTCTTCGACCGGAGCAGGAGTGGGTTCGGGAGCCGGGGCACCTGCGGCTACTGGCTCGATTTCCGCCACGACCTGCCCGATTTTCACTTCCTCGCCTTCGGCGACCTTGGTGTGGAGGATGCCGGAATCGGCTGCTGTCACTTCCTGCGAAACTTTGTCCGTCTCCAAGGTGAAGAGGAGTTCGTCGCGGGATACGCGTTCCCCATTTTTTTTATGCCAGATGGACAGGACGCCGGATGTGATGGATTCGCCGGCGCTCGGGATTTTGACTTCGATATTCATTGGTTAAGTCGGTGTATCAGGCTTTGAAGGCCTGGTTGAGTAGTGATGCTTGTTGTTCTTTGTGTTTTCCTGAGGATCCGGCAGCCGGGCTGGCGCTTTCGGGGCGGCCGGCGTAGGCGGGCATCTTGCCAGAAATCTCAGCAATGAGGGGGGCGATGAATGTCCATGCGCCATTGTTTTTAGGCTCCTCTTGGCACCAAACAATGTTCATTGCCGCCGGGTAGCGTTTGAAGATCGCCTTCAGGCGCGCGTCGTTGAGCGGATAGAGTTGCTCGATGCGGACGATAGCGCTTGTGGCGCGGGATTTGTCTTCGGCTCGGGCTTTCAGGAGGTCGTAATAGACTTTGCCGGAGCAGAGGATGACGCGGTCGATCTTCTTGGCGTCTTTCACCGAAGGGTCGTCGAGAATTTCCTCGAAGCGTGCATTTGTGAAATCTTCAACTCGAGATGAGGCATCCTCCGCACGAAGAAGGCTCTTCGGTGTCATGATCACCAGCGGCTTGCGGTAGCCTCTGTGGATCTGGCGGCGCAGGACATGAAAATACTGCGCGGGCGTAGTGAGATTGCAGACCTGCATATTGTCTTGCGCGCAGAGTTGGAGGAAGCGCTCCAAGCGGGCGCTGGAGTGCTCCGGGCCTTGGCCTTCGTAGCCGTGGGGGAGGAGCATGACAATCGAACTGGGGCGGCCCCACTTTGATTCCGCCGAGGCGATAAACTGATCGATGATGATCTGCGCCCCGTTCGAGAAATCGCCGAACTGTGCCTCCCAAATGCAGAGCATGGACGGGAAATCCATCGAGTAGCCGTAATCGAAACCGAGAACGGCGTATTCGGAGAGCGGGCTGTTGTAGACGCAGAAGGTTTCCTGTTTGGAGGAAATGTGTTTTAGCGGGATGTAGCGCTCGCGGGTCCTTTCGTCATAGAGAGCCGAATTGCGGTGGCTGAATGTGCCTCGGCGGCTGTCTTGGCCGGAGAGTCGCACAGGCGTGCCCTCGAGAAGGAGCGATCCGAAGGCCAGAGCCTCCGCCAGACCCCAGTCGTAGGGGCCGCCGTCCTTCCAAATCTGAAGTCGGCGTTCTAGGACGGTGCGTTGAATTTTTTGAACGACATTGAATCCCTCGGGAGCCGTGGTGATTGCCTTGACGATTTTGTCGAGCGTGCGCTTTGTGATCCCTGTGTTGCACGGGTCGTGCGAGTAAGGCGGTTGGAAAATGGCGGTGGAGCCGCTGAGGGGGTTTTTTTTCTTTTTGCCCTCGCTAGGCTTGGAGACCTCGCTGAGTTCGGCTTCGAGTTTGGCGATAAGTTTGGCTTTAATGTCCGCTGCCTCTTTATCCGACACGGTGCCGAGCGCTGAGGTCTCCTGGGCGAATTTCGTGCTCAGGAGTGGATGGCGACGGATGACATTATAGAGGTCGGGCTGTGTAAAGGCCGGTTCGTCTGTCTCATTGTGTCCATGTCGGCGGTAGCAGTAAATATCGACCACCACATCGCGGCCGAACTTTTGGCGGAACTCCAGCGCGATCTGTGCAACTTCGACAACGGTGAGGGGATCCTCCCCGTTCACATGGAAAATCGGAGCATCGACCATCTTCGCGATGTCGGTGCAGTATCGCGTGGAGCGGGAATCCGCCGGCAGGGTGGTGAATCCGATTTGGTTGTTCACCACGAGATGGATCGTCCCACCGGTGCGGTAGCCCTCAAGTTGCGACATGTTGAATGTCTCTGCCACGATGCCCTGTCCAATGAAGGCGGCATCGCCATGGATGAGGATCGGGACCACCTTTTTGCGTTCACTGGTGTCCTTGAGAACGCGTTGCCGGGCGCGGGCCTTGCCTTCGACGACCGGATTCACTGCTTCCAAATGGCTGGGGTTTGCCGCGAGGCGAATCTCGACCTTGTGTCCGTCGCGCAGTTCGCGTGTGGTTTGGTAGCCGAGATGGTATTTCACATCGCCGTTGCCGCCCACCAACTCGGAATTAAAGTGATCTTGGAACTCGTTAAAAATCACGCTCGCTGGCTTGTGTAGGAAATTGGTCAGCACGTTCAACCGTCCGCGGTGCGCCATGCCCATGACGATTTCGAGCACGCCGAGGTTGGGGCAATTCTCTAAAATGGTATTGAGCGAAAGCATGAGTGACTCCCCCCCCTCAAGAGAGAATCGTTTTTGGCCCACATATTTTGTGTGAGTGAAAGACTCGAATGTCTCGGCCTCGTAGATTTTGCCCAAAATGTCGCGGTGAAGTTCGGCGGAGTTCCTGTCGGCGCGGTGGCGGTTCTCCACGCGCGTTGCGACCCATTCGCGGATTTCAGGATTTTCGATGTGGGAAAATTCCACGCCTAGCGTATCGGAGTAGGTCTTGCGCAGGGCAGAGATCATTTCGCCAAGAGGCATCTCTCGCCCTTGCTGAAAATGACGCGATGAAACGACCTCGCTCATGTCCGCCTCTGTGAATCCGAATTCAGACGGTGACAGCCGCGAGTTTTCCGGCGCGGAAGGAGCCAGGGGATTCAGGTGCGAAGCGGTGTGGCCGATCGATTGGTAGGAAGCGACCATGGCATCCACACGGGCCTGGAGCGGTGAGGCGGCGATGCCCGAGGCGGCGGCTTCCTCCTCCTTGTTCAATCGGGCAAGCCCGAGTTCAAATCCCTCGAAAAAGGCGGCCCAGTCAGGTGACACCGAATGCCGGTCGGCCTGCCAGCGTTGGTGCATTTCGTCGATCAGCGTCTCGTTTGCACGAGCGGGAACGGAGGTGTTCATTAATTTGTAGGAAAAAATGGGTTCGCAATCTCTTCGAGTGGAGTGCGGAGAGAACTTTGAGGTGACATGCCGGAAAGATCAAGCTGCGAAAATCACCACTTTGCCTGAGTCGGGCGGGAACCGAAAATAGCCGATCCAACCCTCACAATCGTTGCGCCTTCAGCAATACCTTGTTCAAAATCCCCGCTCATTCCCATGGAGAGTTCATTCAGTTGATGTCCAGTCGCGGCGGAAAGTGCATCGCGCAGCTTCCGCAGGCCCTCGAAGACCGGACTCGCGGCTTCGGGTTTATCGGAAAACGGAGCCATCGTCATCAAGCCCTCGATACGCAGGTTAGGTAGGGGAAGAAGTTCATCCAGCGCTGGGGGAAGTGCGGTGGGATCGAATCCAAACTTGCTGGCCTCGCCGGAGATGTTCACCTCCAGCAGGATGTTTGCCGTTACACCCGATTCCCCTGCGATCCGGTTCATTTGCAGGGCGAGAGCGGTGTTGTCGACGCCATGAAACAGTGAGAAACGCCCGATGACTTTGCGAACTTTGTTCGTCTGCAAGTGCCCAATGAGATGCCAGTCGAGATCACTCGGCAGGGCTTCAATTTTCGGCAGGGCGTCCTGAACGCGGTTTTCGCCAAAACACCGCTGCCCGGCATCCATCGCCTCTCGTATCGCCTCCGGTGGGTAGGTTTTCGAAACAGCTACGAGTTTGACTTCGCCCGCTGAACGCCCGCTACGCTTCGCTGCTGCGGCGATGCGATGCCTGATGATTTCAAGATTTTCCGCGATCTGGCTCATGCCAGAAACTCTTACATGCCCCACCTTTTGCCCGCGATGACTTTTGTGTATATTATCGCTCCAATTTTTTCCCATCATGCGTCCTGAAAAATTCACCATCAAACTCCGCGAGGCCTTGAATTCCGCCATGGAGTCCGCCTCGAAAAACGAGAATCCCGAGATCACCTGCGAGCACTTGCTTTCCACCCTCTTGGCGCAGTCGGATGGTCTCACCCGTCCCCTCTGCGAAAAACTCGGCGTCTCCATTCCGGCCCTTGAGGGGCGTTTGAAAGATGCCATTGCGGCACTGGCCAAGGTTCGCGGTGGATCGCAACCTCAGTTCTCCAACGAGCTCAGCAAAGTCCTTCAAGCCGCTGAGGGCGAAATGGCCATGCTCAAGGATGATTTCGTGAGCGTGGAGCATTTCCTCCTCGCGCTCCTCAACACCAACTACGCCGCCGCAAAAATGCTCAAGGACAGCGGCGTGACCCGCGATAAGCTCATGCAGGCCCTCGTTGCCGTGCGTGGCAGTCAACGCGTCACCGATCAAGATCCCGAGGGCAAATACCAGACGCTGGAAAAATACGGCCGCGACCTCACTGCCGCCGCACGCGCAGGCAAGATCGATCCGGTCATTGGCCGCGACGAGGAGATTCGCCGCACGATGCAGGTCCTCTCACGCCGTTCTAAAAACAACCCCGTGCTCATTGGCGAGCCAGGCGTCGGCAAGACCGCTATCGTCGAGGGCCTCGCCCGCCGCATCGTCAGCGGCGATGTGCCGGAATCCCTCAAAAACAAACGACTCATAGCGATGGATATCGGCTCGATGGTCGCCGGTGCCAAGTTTCGCGGCGAATTCGAGGACCGTCTCAAGGCCTTTCTCAAAGAAGTCATCGCCAGCGAGGGCGAGGTCATTCTGTTCATCGACGAACTCCACACCATCGTCGGAGCTGGTGCCGCAGAGGGTTCGATGGATGCCTCCAATCTGCTCAAACCCCAACTCGCCCGTGGCGAACTTCACACTATTGGAGCAACCACGCTCGATGAATACCGTAAATACATCGAAAAAGACGCCGCCCTCGAGCGCCGCTTCCAGCCAGTGATGGTCGGCGAGCCGAGTGTCGAGGACACCATCGCAATTCTTCGCGGACTCAAGGAACGCTACGAAGTCCACCATGGCGTGCGCATCCAGGATGCCGCCCTCATCGCCTCTGCCGTTCTGAGCCACCGCTACATCAGCGACCGGTTTTTGCCCGACAAGGCCGTCGACCTCATGGACGAGGCCGCATCCCGTCTCAAGATCGAGTTGGAATCCCTGCCCACCGAGATTGACCAGCTCGAGCGCCAGATTATGCAGCTCGAGATGGAGCGCGAGGCCCTCAAAAAAGAAAAAGACGCCGCCAGTCGCGAGCGCCTTGAGAAGCTCGAGCGAGAACTCGCCGAGGTCAAGGAGCAGGCCTCGACTCTGCGCGCCCAGTGGCTCAAGGAAAAAGAGGAAATCGGAAGGACCCAAAAAGTCGCGGAGCGTGTCGAGCAGCTGCGCGCCGAACTGGAGCAGGCTCAGCGCCGTGGCGATCTGCACCGCGCCAGCGAAATCCAATATGGACTTCTCCCCGACATGGAGCGCGAAATCAAAAAAATGGAGCACGCCGCACCTGCTGGTGACTCGGAGAATAAAGCCGCCGCCATCCTTCGCGAAGAAGTCACCGAGGAGGATATAGCCAAGGTTGTTTCCACATGGACCGGCATCCCCGTTTCCCGCCTCCAGGAAGGCGAACGCGCCAAGCTTGTGAAAATGGAAGAACGCCTCATGGAGCGCGTCGTCGGCCAGCAACAGGCCATCAAGGCCGTTTCAAATGCCGTCCGTCGTGCCCGCGCCGGCCTTCAGGATGAAAACCGCCCCATCGGCTCGTTTCTCTTCCTCGGCCCCACCGGTGTCGGCAAGACCGAACTCTCCAAAGCGCTGGCGGAATTTTTATTCGACGACGACAGCGCGATCATACGACTCGACATGTCGGAATACATGGAAAAGCACACTGTTGCGCGCCTCATTGGAGCCCCTCCCGGCTATGTCGGCTACGAAGAGGGCGGCCAGCTCAGCGAGGCGGTGCGCCGCAAGCCCTACTCGGTCGTTCTTTTCGACGAGGTGGAAAAAGCCCACCCCGATGTCTTCAATGTCCTTCTTCAGGTCCTCGACGACGGTCGCATAACCGACGGCCAGGGACGGACGGTGGATTTCAAAAACACCGTCCTCATCCTCACCTCAAATATCGGGAGCCAATACATCATGGAAGACCTGCCGAAAGACGAGCGCAACCGCCGCGTGCAGGAAGCCCTCCGTGGTCACTTTCGGCCTGAGTTCCTGAACCGCATCGACGAGACGATTATCTTCGACCGGCTCGATGCCAGCCAGATCACCCACATTGTGGACATCCAGCTCCGCCGCCTGCTCACCCGTCTTGCCAAGCAAAACATCACCCTCACGCTCGACGACTCCGCCAAGCTCTTCCTCGGCAAGGAAGGCTACGACCCCGCCTATGGCGCCCGCCCTCTCAAACGTGTCATCCAACGCCTGATCCTCGATCCTCTCAGCCTCGAAATCCTCGACGGCCACTTCGGGGAAGGCGACCACATCCAAGGCAAGGAAAAAGACGGCCACCTCGAGTTCTCAAAAACTACAGCCTGAACAAAAACGGTCTCTTAAAGCGCCTCGCAGTGCCCCATTTTCATTTCTGATTGTTGGTTCTGGTCGATCAGCGCGCACCGTGTTGGGCTATATTTCGCAAGCCCAAGTGCAAACAAAAATCGAGCCTACTGCAAGCCCGTTCGGGCGCGTTGGAGTTCAGTGAGGCGGTTGATCCAGTCTTGCTGGCGCTGGCGGTGTTCGGCGACGACTTCGGCAGGGGCGTTTTTCACGAAGGTTTCGCTGGCGAGTTTGCGAGCGACTTTTTCGATTTCGGCTTCGACTTTGGTTATTTCTCCGTCGAGGCGTTTTTTCTCTGTTGCGGGATCAATAATGCCTTCTAGCGGGAGGTAGATCGTTCCGATGTCGGTTGGACAAGCGGCATGGCCTTGCGGCGCGGACTCGCAGAAGGTGAGGGATTCCGCATGGAGCAGGATCGAGAGGACCTGGGCCTCGTTTTTGACCCAATCGGCCGATGGGGTGAGTTGCCAAGGCAGGCGCTTGTTGCCGGGGATGCCGTAGGTTGCGCGGATGTTGCGGGCTTGTGAGACAGCGGTAAAAACGGCTGCGGAGCGAGGGTCGGCGTTGAATCCAGCGGTCTGCGGCCAGCCGCTGTGCATGAGGCTGTCGGTGCCGAGACCCAGTCCATTCCAGAGTTCCTCCGTGATGAACGGCGCGTAGGGGTGGAGGAGTTGGAGGATGCGTTTGATGGTGTAGTCCAGCGTCGCGAGCGTCCCGACGCGGCGAGGGGAGTCGGTGGTGAAATCCGACTTGGCGACTTCGATGAAGCGGTCGCAAAAATCACCCCAGACGAAGTCATACAGTGCCTGGGCGATGTCGCTGAAGCGGTAGGTCTCGTAGCCCTCGTTGACGCGCCGGATGGTTCTGTCCAGACGGCCGAGCAGATCGCTGGCGAAGAGGGAGAGTTCGTGTTTCGTGGGATCCGCATTCGGGTCGAGCTCGCCCTGCATTTGACGGAACCGGCAGGCGTTCCAGAGCTTGTTACAGAAATTCCTGCCTTCGACAATTTGCTGCTCGTCGAACTTGATGTCCTGCCCCTGTGGGGCGATGCGGAGGAGTCCGAAGCGGATGCCATCCGCGCCGTATTTGGCAATGAGGTCAAGTGGATCAGGCGAATTACCGAGACTCTTGGACATTTTGCGGCCCTGTTTGTCGCGGATGATGCCAGTGAAATACACATCCTTGAAGGGAACCTGCCCAGTGTATTCGAGGCTCGCCATGATCATGCGGGCGACCCAGAAAAAGATGATGTCGGGGCCGGTAACCAGCACGCTGGTCGGGAAGAATTTCGCCAGCGCGGCGGGTTCCATCGTCTCATGCGCCCACAGCCACGAGGAGAACCAGGTGTCGAGCACATCGGAGTCCTGCACCCAGCCCTCGCCGGGCGATTCGATCTGGCATTTTGCATTTTCCGCATTGATCTCCCCCGCCGGATACCAGACCGGGATGCGGTGGCCCCACCAGAGTTGGCGCGAGATGCACCAGTCCTGGATGTTTTCGAGCCAGTGGTCGTAAACTTTTTCCCAGCGGTCGGGAAAGAAGCGGATGAGGTGGTTCCGCACGGCGTCGCGGGCTTCGGCGGTTTTTGGATATTTTAAAAACCATTGCTCCGAGAGCCGGGGTTCGATCGGCACATCGGCGCGTTCGCTGAAGCCGACATTGTTTTCGTGTGGCTCTTCTTTAACGAGGAGTCCGAGTTCGCGAAGCTTATCCACCGCTTTTGTGCGGGCTTCAAAGCGGTCGAGACCTGTAAATTCTTCACCTGCGAGATCATTCAGCGTGGCGTCCGGATTGAAAATATCAACGACTGGGAGGCTGTGACGCAGGCCGATCTCGTAGTCGGTTTTGTCGTGCGCTGGAGTCACCTTCAAGACACCCGTGCCGAATTCAAAATCCACCGCCTCGTCGCCGATGATCGGCAGAATGGCTTCCACACAGGCGGGGAGGGGACGGCGCACATGGAGCCCGATGAGTGCGGTGTAGCGGAGGTCCTTCGGATTCACCGCCACGGCGGCATCCGCCATGATTGTCTCAGGACGGGTGGTGGCGATTTCCAGATAGGTTCCGGGTTTCTCCACGACCTCAACTTTGTAGTGGTAGAAAAATCCTTTTTGGTTTTTTGGAATGACTTCCTCGTCGCTGAGCGCTGTCAGCGAGACGGGGCACCAGTTCACCATCCGCTTGCCACGATAGATCATCCCCTTGGCGTGGAGATCAACGAAAACCTCCTGCACCTTGCGCGCATAGGCCTCATCCATCGTGAAGCGCTCGCGAGTCCAGTCGCACGAGCAACCGAGCTTCTTGAGTTGGTTGATAATGATGCCGCCGTGCTTCTCCTTCCACTCCCAGACGCGCTTTAGGAACTCATCGCGGCCGAGGTCGTGTCGTGTCTTTTTCTCTTCCTTGCGCAGCTTGCGCTCCACGACGGTCTGCGTGGCAATGCCAGCGTGATCGGTGCCTGGAAGCCAGAGAACCTCATGCCCTGTCTGGCGCGCGCGGCGGGCGAGGATGTCTTGAAGTGTGTTGTTGAGAACATGTCCGAGAGTGAGAACGCCAGTGACATTGGGTGGCGGGATGACGATCGAGAAAGCGGGCTTCGGCGAAGCGGGGTCGGCGGTAAAGAGACCGTTTTCGATCCACCAGGAATACCATTTATCTTCGACGGCTTGCGGTTCGTAGGCTTTATGCAGTTCGGACATGTCGCGCGGTATTGTGCAAGGATTCGCGCATCATTCAATCGGCTTCTCGGGAATCCTCGTTGGCGTTTGAAACTATCTGGCAGTCTGTATGGTGTCCTTTTGATCGCTGCCGACAAACTGGATCGAGT
>JBILBH010000094.1:0-3642 GCA_044353785.1 Terrimicrobiaceae bacterium | reverse complement strand
CCTCGAACCTGAGCCTCTGGATGAGGCAGGTTCTTTTTGCGCTTGTTTCAGCAATCCAAAATTGGAGCCGAGAATGTCGGACTTTCTGCTCGCCGCTTCCGGCGTGAGGGTTTTTCAGGGCCGACTACTTATTATAACGGCGTTTTTTGATTTGTGGGAATCCTTGAGTATGATTTCAACCCCTTTTTTCTCCGGATCAAGCTCGCGGCTTTTTGCCCGCAGGAATTCCAAGGCTTTTTCAACAGATACATCTGTAAAGTTGATTTTCGGAATGATTATTTTTCCGGCTTTTGGATCTCCGATGGCGGCTTTCGGGTTACTGCTGCTGTTCAACTGAGCATCTGAAGTTTCTGGTGATGCCGCAGCTGAAGCATTGGAACCGCTCTCGGCGGCATTAACCATGAGCAGTCCTGCGCTAACAGCGAGGATGGATGCTGCTCCCAGCAGGAGTCGCCGGGCGTTTGTCGATTGATATTTTGTAATCATAATGATGCGTTGTTTGATTTGGTTTTTTGTTTCTAGGATGCCGACTGCGGGGAGCATGGGGCGACCCGGCCGAGTTAGACCCAGCACCCGCAGCAGCGTTTTTGCGTAGGCGTGGCTCCCGGAATGGGAGGTGTGCGCCATGACAAATTCATCGCAGGCCAGTTCGCGATCCTCGCGCGCCAGCCGTCCCGCCAGCCAGACCAGCGGGTTAAACCAATGGACCGCCTGCGAAACGACAAGCAGCCCCTGCAGGAAAAGATCGCGGCGTTTGAGATGCCCGAGTTCGTGTAAAACCACGAGCCGCAGTTCCTCGTCGGAAAGCTGCTCTGCGAGTCCAGCTGGAAAAAGAAGACGCGGCCTCCAAACTCCAAACAACGCCGGACCCGAAAGGCCGTCCATTTCTAAAGCACGAACGGAATTCTCCCCCATTGCCTGAGCGCAGTCGTAAACCATCCGATCTGTCCGTTTGCCGGCCCGCCGACTGCTGCGCGAGAGCTGACGCCGGAACGAAATGTTGGCCGCCACAGAGGCCAGGAGCACAACGCCCACTCCAGCTAGCCAGATCGCCGCAAGGAATTTCTCGTTGAAGAGAATTTCACGGAGAGAACGGTCTCCGGACGAATCAGCCGTCATGGATCCGTAAACCGATAAAGATTCGACCGTTGCATCGGTCCAAGGCACCTGAGGAAAATAGGGCGCAGCGCTGGTCGGCACAGGCACATCAAACGGGAGCAGCAGCCTGACCGCCACCAGCACCCAAAACCAGTAAATCACCCGTGCATCAATGAATCGCGGCAGAAAACTGCGGACAGCGCAAAGCACTATAATGAGAATCCCTGCCCGCCAGGAGTTGGCAAGCAGCTGGGTGGTGAGTTCTTGAAAGTTCATTTGTTCTTCTTTCGTTTCGAGCGCTCGGATGAGATGAGTCGTTCCAGTTCCGCCAGTTCGGAATCAGACAAATTTCCCTGCTCGCAGAAATGTGCCAGCAGCGCTCCGGTGCCACCTTGGAAAAACCTGGAAAGAAAACTGCGGCTTTCCCGGGTGACCGATTCTTCGCGGGAAACGAGAGGTGAATAGAAATTCATGTTGTAGCGCTTCTCGACCGCGAGCGCCTCCTTCACGGCGAGCCGGGCGAGGAATGTGTTGACGGTTTTTTGCGACCAGTTCTGATCCTTGCCAAGAAGCGCGAAGACTTCCGGAGCCGTGATCGGATGCTTGTCCCAGACGATATCCATGATCTCCCACTCGGATGCGGAAATTTTGGAAGCCGAAAATGTCTTACTCATGTTTAGACGATACCACGAGTGTAGTCCGAATCAAGAAATATTTTTGCGAGTGCTTTGGGGGCAGACAAAAAAAGTTGGGCAGCAACGATTTAAGTTAAATATTGATATGGTCCTGTGATTGCTTTGACCTCGCGCTAGGCCAAGATAAGTTCGAATCGGGTGTGCTGGGGCGTTTTATTAATAAATGGCGCGGGGCAATCACAAAGTGGTTAAAGGGGTGTGAGTTAACACCAGGCTACCAAAGCGCAGGCCCTTTTGTAGTAAAGACCGTTGATGTGAATTCCAGAGAAGCGGGGGCCTCGCTGAAAGCAACGGCTACCGTCGTGCAGAGCGGGTCGAATTCGCATTCGGCAAAGTCGATCACGATGCGATTGCTCACACGCCTAAACGGCAGAACCTGACCGGTCTGCAGAATGAACACTCTCTCAGGATCCGAGGCTATGCCACGAAGCTCAAGCTCAGGATCGGGCCGAGCGAGCAAGTGACAATAAAGCGTGTTGCCCTTTCGTGTGCTTGGCCCCCAAAAATGTGAATAATCCACCCCTTGGGCTGCACCATAAATTGAATCGCCGGAACGACGCAGCCATTCCCCTATTTCAAGAAAACGCTTCACGGCTGGCTCTGGAAATCGCCCTCGACTATCGGGACCCACGTTCAAGAGTAGATTGCCACCGAGAGAGCGAATTTCGCACAGTTTACGCACCAGGTCGCGTGTTGGCTTGTACTTCTCGGCATCAGGGTGATAAGACCAGCTTTCGTTGCAGGTCATGCAAGTCTCCCAGGGCACGGAGAGTGGGGATACAGGAATCTGCTGCTCGGGGGTGGTGTAGTCTCCACACCCAGGAAGTCGGTCGCAACAAATAATATCGGGCTGAATCGATAGCATCATCATCTTTAATTCATCTGCATGCCAGATGTCTGAACCCCATCCCGGCACATCAAACCAAAGCAGATCAATCTTGCCATACCAGGTGAGTAACTCCTCGACCTGAGTGAAGACACGCTCTAAAAATCGATCCCAGCCGGCTGGAGAAAATTTATGCGCACGCAAGGGAGACGAAAAACGCACTGAAGCGGGTAGCGCCGTGAAATCGGGATCTTCCCAGTCAATCAGAGACATATACAGGCCGACCTTCAACCCGGCCTCCCTGACCGCCTCCACAAAAGGCCCCACCATATCCCGCTTGGGACCATGATTGCCTGAGTGGAGATCCTTGGTCTTCGTCGGCCATAGGCAGAAGCCATCGTGATGCTTTGCGCCCAAGATAACATAACGACATCCAGCCTCCTTGGCGACCCTCGCCCATTCACGAGGATCATAATCTTCCGCGCCAAACTGATCTTTCAGTGCGTAGTAGCGCTCCGGTGACCACGAATCTGCTGAACCTGCTTCGTAATCCACCGCACTGAAGGACTTCATGTTAAGTTCAATGCCGGCAGAGGAATTGATGCCCACGTGAATAAACATGCCAAAGGCATCGTTTAAAAACCAGGATATGTCGCCGGAGCGGGTGTAGCGAGGAGATGCGTTCATAGAATTTGAGGAGAGCTGATCGTTGGGAAGTTGTTGTGGTTATTAGTTGTTTTGGCGAGTAAAGGAACCCCGAAAGACCGGAGCCATTTAGAGGACATACGAGGGGTGGCTACCAGAGAGGCGTTCCTCTGGCGGTGAATACGGTCGAGGTGAATTGGAGGGAGGCGGGAGGCTCGGCGAATTCCACCGCGACGGTGGCTCCCAATGGGTCGAGTGTTGCCCCGCCGCAGTCAATAACGATGCGGTTCGCGACCCGTCGGAAGGGCAGGTCTTGACCTGATTGAAGCATAAACACCCGGCGTGGGTCGTCGGCAATGCCACGGAGTTCAAAGTCCG
>JBILBH010000003.1:0-144500 GCA_044353785.1 Terrimicrobiaceae bacterium | reverse complement strand
GGTTTGACTCATAGCCTCCCATTCTACAACATCGATTTTATGCGCTTCGGAAGCTCAAAATGACCGCAGAGCGAGGCTGCAAAAGGCTTTCATGTCATCTGACCCCCAGTTTACGCGCTCCCCGTTTTCAGGCTAAAAATGATTTTGCCACCTCTTATCAAAAAAACCGTGGAGGGATGGCCTCCGTGCCGTCCCACTGAGGCAGGCGCGCCTGCCTCAAAACGAAATCATATCTCATTTTTTCCAGGAAGTTTATCAGCTTATTGAAAAAAAATGAACACTGACCCCCAGTTCACGAGGGGTAGCAAGGAAGAAGATTGGCTATCGGGGATGCTCGCGCAGATGGTCCCAGCTACCCGAGAAGCTTGGCGCGGGCGTCTTTCTCGCTCAGACCGCCAGCGACAAGCATCGAGATGGCTTTCTCGATCACCGCGTCTTTTTCGACGAGAGCAGCGTCTGTCGCGGCAAGGGCGGTGTGTGTTGCCGCCAGGGCGGCGTTTGTTTCCGCGACCAGGCGTTCCATGTCCTCGAGGTCTTCGAGGTAGTCGTCCTCGACTTCCATCGTCTCACGCACATCGGGTTCGCTGATGGCTTTGATCAGGCGGCGGATGACTCCGTGGAATTTCTCCGGGTAGTCTTCCTCTCGGATGCTGAGCGTGTGGGCGTCGGCGGGATCTTTCTGGCTTTGGTCGAAGATGCCGAGCAGGGATTCCAGATCATTTTGGCGGCGCTGCTTGAGGTGCGGAATCTGCACGATGATGCTGTCGTGGGTGAGGCTTTCGATGAAGTCCTCTGGGTGTGCAATGTGTTCGCGACCGGTGGCGTCAAGATATTGTCGGACGACTCGGATCACCGGTGATTCAGTATGCTCGAGTGAATGCCCGAGCAGTTAGATGCTCAGGATCGGCATGGCGCGCAGCTCGCCATTGACCATGTAGGAATTCTCCTTCGAGAGGTATTGCCGACCGAGATATTTGCGAAAGCGCATAATGTCGGACGCAAATTTCGCCTTCTGGATTTCAATGATGACGAGCTTTTCTCCGCCGTTGGGCAGTGCGATACGGGCCGAGAAATCGATGCGGAACACCGTGACATTGCGTTGTTCGACATCGGTGCGGTGCTCGGTCGGACGGAATGTGAGCTCGACAATTTCCTCACCGATCATCGTCGAGAGAAAAAGCCGCGCGACCCGGTTGTCGTCCAGCAGGTATTTGAACGCTCCGTCGTAAATTGGATTGGCGATGCGCGTGAGGCCCATGGGGCTAAACTCGCCTTCAAGACGCGGACAGGTCAAGTCAAAGGACTCTCCAAAGCTTATTTGGGATTCTTCGGCACGCTTGTGGGTGGCACGAGCGGGATGTGCGCATCCGCTGGCGGGTAATTTTTGAGGGTTTCGAGGACTGCTTGCATGTCGGATTCGCGAAAGCCGCGCGCATACATTTTGTAGAGTGCGTTGACATAGTGGCGGGCCTCGGCGCCGCTCACAAAATTCTCCTGCTCCTTGCCGATGCGGCGTAGCATGAGGCAAAGCGGAAGCGGGTGGGGGCCGCCTTCGCGGTCGATGACCTGCGGATCGCGGAAGTCCGGCTGGCGGTAGTCAACGAGCGAAGGGTCCACCATTTTGTATCCTGCCTTTTCATAAGCGCTAAGACGGACACCGGTTGCATTGTGTCCGGGGTGGAAATGCTCCATCTCGCCGACCAGCGTGATCGCCGAATCGAGCGCACGGCCTGAGTCGGCCAGCGCCTCCAGAGCGGTCGAAACCGGCAGGGCGCGCATCCAGCCTGCAATCCCGCTGCGCCGCCATGCGAGCGAAACCAGATTGTGCGAGAGATGCACAACGGTGCCGGGGGCGTTCTCGAGCAGGATAGCGGTGTGATCGCGCACCGCGATAAATTCGCCATTCCGAGTAATGAGTTGCATGGCATAGAGCAGGGCGGATCCGTCGCGCATTTCCGAGGGATGCCATTTCATCCGCTCGGCGATGACACCGGCCTGCTCCATTTCGCCTGCCGGGCCGAATTCCGCCCAGAGCGCTCCGAAGGCTGTTTCGAAAAACGGATCTTGGGGACTTCGGATCGAGTGCAATGCGACTCCGCTCCAATCGCCTTGCAAACTTTTGGCGTCGCCCGGAGCGAGATGCTCCGGTCGCATCCAAGGTTGCAGATTCATTACACGGTCACCGAGGGGACTGGGCCCTCGCTATGGTGGAATTGGAGTTCGTAAAGGCTGCGGTAGAGATCGGATTTCACGAGCAGTTCCTCATGGCGACCGGTGTCGGCGATGCGGCCGTGATCCATGACGACGATGCAGTCGGATTTGAGAATGGTCGAGAGGCGGTGGGCGATGGCAACCACGGTGCGGCCTTCGGAGAGGCGCTCCAGAGCGGCCTGGACCATGCGCTCGCTTTCGGAGTCGAGTGCCGAGGTGGCCTCGTCGAGGAGAAGCACGGGGGCGTTCTTGAGCAGGGCGCGCGCGATGGCGAGGCGTTGCTGTTGCCCGCCGCTCAACATGCAGCCCTTATCGCCGACCACAGTTTCGTAGCCGTCCGGCTGAGCCAGGATGAAGTCGTGGGCGAAGGCGGATTTGGCGGCCGCAATGACTTCGTCCTTGGTCGCATCGAGCCGTCCGTAGCGGATGTTTTCAAAGATCGTGTCATGGAACAAAAAGGTCTCCTGCGTGACCATGCCGACTTGCTCGCGGAGCGAGTGCTGAGCGAGGTCGCGGAGGTCTGTGCCGTCGAGACGCACCACGCCGTGTTGGGGATCGTAGAACCGCATGATGAGCGAGAGGATCGTGCTCTTGCCCGCGCCGCTGGCTCCGACCAAGGCGTATTTTTTCCCTTGCTCGATATGGAGGGTCACATTTTGAACGGCGGCTTTATCCGTACCGTAATCGAAGCTCACATCTTCCAAGTCGATGCGGCCTTCGCTGCGCGTGAGAACCTTGGCGCCAGGCTTGTCCGTGATGCTTGGCGTCATGCTCATGAGAGAGAAAACATTCTCTGCCGACACCATCGACTTTTGCATAAGCATCGGAATGCGGCTCAGATTTTTCACGGGGTTGTAGAGCATGAAAATCCCCCCGCAGAGGGCGGCGAATTTGATGAAACTGATGTCGTAGTAGTAGACATAGATCATGGCCAAAACGACCCCGAAGGCTGCGACGGATTCGATGAGGGGCTGAACGATGTCGGAACTTCTGCGCACTCGAAGGCTATTGCGGCATTGGGTGTCGCTGGATTTCGCAAATTGCGCGGTCTGGTAGTCCTCGCGGGCAAAGCTTTTGATGACCCTGACGCCTGCAAAGGTTTCTTGGAGGATGATCGACATTTGCGCCGCTTCTTTTTCCTCCGCCTTGCCTGCCAAGCGCACTTTGCGCCCGAAGAAAACGACGGGAACAATACAGAGCGGGAAAAGCACCAGTGTGGTCAGGCTGAACTTCCAATCGATCGCAACCAGCACGCCGACTTGCGTGAGGATAGCAATCGGATCCTTGATGATATCACCCGAAATCGAGGTCAGGGCGTTCTGCGTGACGCGTGTGTCACTCATGACCCGCGACATGAGCTTGCCAGCTTTTTCCCGATTGAAAAAATCGAGCGACTGCGACATGAGATGGGAAAAAAGGTGGGTCCGGATGTCTCGAAGGACGCGCAGGCTGACCCACGCCAGATAGTAGACATTCAGATAGGAAAAAAGTCCCCGCAAGACCATCACCAGCGGGATGAGCAGGCTCATCCCAATGACTCCCCCGATGCCTGGCCCATCGTTTGAAATCGCTCCCGGGATAAGGGCGGCCTTGTCCATCTTCACCCCAATGGATTCACCGGCCTTGAGGATAACGAGCGTGAGAGATCCGCTCACGATGCCGGCAAGCACTCCGAAAATGATGCCCATGAAAAACTGTCTGCGGTAGGGCTTCATGTATCCGAGCAAACGCAGGTAGGGACTCCAAAAAGCCCGCACCAGTTGCGGGAAGGGAAGCTTGGCAGGTTTAGACATGGTTACTTCTGAAAACTAACGCAACCGCGTGGCGATGCGCCACACTGATCATCAGGGTGCAAAAAAGGCAGGGCATCGCTGCCCTGCCTTTTCGAGTTGGGATTTTTCCTTGGGATTAACGCAGGAACGCTTCGTGCAAGCCGCCATCCACCGTTACGATCTGTCCGGTTGTTTTGGACAGGCGGTCAGCGATGAGGAGGAAGTAGGCTTCCGCCTGGTCGGCCGGGGTGATCGGCGAGCGGGTGAGTGTGCGGTCGGCGTAGAACTGCGCGAGTTTCGTGGTGAGCGACTCGGTGGCTTCGTCGTCGGTGTAGGCGATATCATATTTTGCGAGTGAGCCGATGACGCGGTCGCGAGGGAACATGGCGCTGCCTTGAACGACGGTGGCCGGGGCGACACCGTTGACGCGCACGAGCGGGGCCAATTCCATGGCGAGTTCGCGCACGAGGTGGTTGGCTGCAGCCTTTGAGGTGTCGTAGGCCACGCTGCCTTTTTTGGCAACGGCGGCATTGGCGCTCGTGGTGAGGACCATCGATCCGCGCAGGCCTTGAGCTTTGAAGTCCTTCGAGGCTTCGTCGGCGACGAGGTAGCTGCCGGTGACATTGATATTGAAAGTGAGGGCCCACTTGTCGTCAGGGATGTGGCCGGTCGTGTCACTCGGCACGAAAATGCCGGCCGTGACGGCAATCGAGTCGAACCCGCCGTAGGCGAGGATGACTTGATTGAGCATGGCGCGGATGCTGTCGCGCTTGGTGATGTCGGCCTGAAGACCGATGGCCGACCCGCAGCCGGAGATGCCGGTTCCAGCGACACCGATTCCGAGACCGGTTTTGGCGAGAATTTCATCCGCCGTGGCTTGTGCCGCTGCTTGGTTGAGATCGACGCAAACGATGTGTGCCCCCTCGCGAACAAGGCGCAGGGCGGTTTCGCGGCCGATGCCGCTGCCGGCACCGATCACCACCACAACACGGCCGGCGAGTTCTTTGCCAGCTGGCATGCGGCGGAGTTTGGCCTCCTCGAGAGCCCAGTATTCTATATCGAAGGCTTCTTGAGCCGGGAGTGAGATATAGCCGCCGAGAGCTTCGGCGCCGCGCATGACTTCGACCGCGCAGTTGTAGAATTCCGCCGTGACGCGGGATTCCGATTTGTCTTTTCCAAATGCCACCATGCCGAGGCCGGCGATAAGAATGACGGTGGGGTTCGGGTCGCGCATGGCGGGAGAATCGGCCCGCTTGCAGGCATTGTAATAGGCGGCGTAGTCGGCGCGGTATTTCTCAAGCCCGGCGGCGAGTTGGGTTTTCAGTGAGGCAACGATCTCCTCGACGGGCGTGTCCGCCTTCGGCGCGGTGCCGATGTAGAGCGGCTTGATCTTGGTGCGAAGGAAATGGTCTGGGCAGCTGGTGCCAAGCTCCGCAAGGCGCGGGGCGTCCTTCGAGTTCACAAAGCGCAGGATTTTTTCGTCGTCTTGAATGGTGGCGATGAAGCGTTTCTTTTGGCTCACTTGGCCGCGAAGCCATGGGAGCAGGGCGGCGAAGACCTCGCGGCGCTTCTCCTCGGGCAGGGCGGCTTGGACGGCTCCGCCGAAAATGGCAGCCTCGCCGCCGCGTTCGGCCTGCTTTTTCTCAATGTGCTCGGCGGCTTTTTCGATCAGCTCCAAAGTGAGTTCATAGCACTCGCGGCCGGTTTTTCCCCAGTTGATGAGCCCGTGCTGGCCCATGATGAAGCCCTTGGCTTGCGGGTGCTTTTTGCACGCCTCCTGCATGGCCAGCCCGAGTTCGAAACCGGGACGCATCCAAGGAATGTGCACGACCTCGTCGCCGTAGATTTCCTTCGTCACCTCGATGCTCTTCGCGCAGGCGGCCACGGAAATGGCGGCGTTCGGGTGCGTGTGGTCCACGTGAGCGTGCGGGATGAAGCTGTGGAGCGGCGTGTCGATCGAAGAGGGGCGAGGATTCAGGTTGAATGTGCAGTGCGAAAACATGCCGACCATTTCGTCTTCGGCGGGTGATTTCAGACCTTTCTCGGCACGGGCTGCGTAGACACGCTGGAGGTCGAGGAGTTTGGATTGGTAGAGCGACGAGAAGTTTTCCTTCTTCGAGGTCCGCAAGTCGCCGCCGGAGCCCTTCACCCACATCACTTCGACCATCTCGCCGGTGAGCGGGTCTTTTTCGGAAATCTTGGACGAGGTGTTGCCTCCGCCGGTGTTGGTGATCCGCTGGTCGGTGCCAAGGCAGTTGGAGCGGTGAATGAGTTCTTCCACGGAATTCGGCGCGACAGGGTCGGCGGGATTCCAGTGCATCGTGACATGTTTCATGGTGGTTGGGGTGGGGTTTGTTGTTGGCATCGTTTTTGTTTATGTTGGTTTTTTATTGCTTGTCGAATAAAAAATGCACTAAACAAAGAAAAAACCAATGCTTGCTCTCGAACGACATCGTAAATTGATCGAATGCCTCAACGCCCGGGGCAGCGTGCGAACCGTTGAGGTCGCCGCCGAACTCGGCGTCACCGAAGAAACCGTGCGCCGTGATTTCGAGCGTCTGGAAGCAGATGGGCAACTCGTGCGCACCCACGGCGGGGCTTTGCGATTGGATGTGAGCCGCCGAGAGTTTCCGATGCGCGAGCGAATGGCTCAGAATGCCACCGCCAAAGCGCGCATAGCCCGCGCCGCCTTGGAGCGCGTGGTCGAAGGAAGCACGGTTTTTTTTGATGCCAGCACGACCGTTCTCCAGCTCGCGGCAGTGCTTCCAGACAAGCCCCTCACTGTGATCACCAATTCTCTCCAAGCAGCCCTATCGCTCACCGAAAAAACGAACATCACAGTCTGTATTCTCGGCGGTCGCCTGGCCCATTCATCCCTCTCCTGCACTGGCTGGGCTGCCATGCAGGGCCTTGAAATGAACCGCATCGACGCGGCTTTTATTTCTTGCCGTGGACTCGACCCCGCGCTCGGACTCAGTGACGCTACCGAGGAGCAGGCTCAACTCAAAAGGCAGGTTGTTTTGCGTGCCTCGGAGGTTGTCCTTTTGGCCGACCAAACAAAAGCTGGCTTGTCCTCGAGTTTTTTCTTCGCCAAGAATTCCGATGTGGATTTTTGGATTACTGATTTTCCCCCGCAGGATGATGTGCGCGATGCTGTCGTTTCGCAGGGGGTTCGCTTGGAGGTGGCAAAATGAGCGCCGCCCGCAAAACCTATCTGGCCGTTGATCTCGGCGCCTCGGGTGGCCGAGTGATGGCCGGACATTTCGATGGATCCCGACTCGAAATCGAGGAAGGGTTACGATTTCCGAACAGTGGCCTGCAAACGGCCGACGGCTGGCATTGGGATGCCGAGGGGCTTTTGAAGGAGATCACACAGGGCCTCGCTGCTGCCGCCGGGCGTTTCGGGGGGGATATTGTCTCCGTGGCGGTTGATACTTGGGGCGTGGACTACGCCTTGATCGGGCCGGAGGGCACTGCGCTCAACGAACCTTGGATGTATCGGGATTCACGCACGGATGGCATGATTTCCGAAGCCTCCCGCGTGGTCGGCGAGGAAAAAATCTGGAATCGCACAGGCATTCAGCCACTGTTTTTCAATACGATCTACCAACTCATGGCGGAGTCCAAGCTGACTCCGCAGGCATTGAAACAAGCGAAGAGCCTGCTTTTCATGCCGGATTACCTGAATTACCGGCTTTGTGGTGTGAGGGCCATCGAGCGGACCATTGCGAGCACATCCGGCCTCCTCCGCGCAGGCACAGCAGAATGGGATGCTGAATTGGCCGAGAAACTCGGAATTCCCGGGCACATCTTGGGAAAGATCACCGAACCGGGCGTCATTCTTGGCGAACTCACCGAGGAACTTGTCGCAGCAACCGGTTTGCGAGGCGTGAAAGTAACCACCTGCGGCAGCCACGACACCGCATCGGCCGTGGTTGGCGTGCCATCGCGCTCCAAACCTCTCTTTTTGAGCTCCGGCACATGGTCACTTCTCGGAATCGAGCTCGCTGCGCCGGTCCTAAGCCAAGAAGCCTTCGACGCGAAATTTTCGAACGAACAAGGCCTCGAAGGCACCACGCGCTTCCTGACCAATATCGCGGGCATGTGGCTCCTCCAAGAATGCCGCCGTGCCTGGGCTGAGCAGGGGCATGCCGTTGAATATGGTGAAATGGTCGAAATGGCTCGGAACGCCAACGCCCCAGCATTGATCGATCCCGATGCACCGGAGTTTGGCAAACCCTGCGATATGCCTCAGGCCATTTTGGACTGGATCAAAAAAACGAAACAACCCGCTCCGGTATCCAAGGCCGAAATCATCCGCGTCATCCTGGAGAGCCTCGCCGTCAAATATACCCTCATGATTCAGAGGTTGAAAAACATGATCCCGGATCTGCCAGACACTCTTCAGGTCGTCGGCGGAGGCTGCCGCAATGCTTTACTCAACCAAATGACCGCCGACGCCACCGGTCTCCGCGTGGAAGCAGGCCCTGTCGAGGCCACAGCTTCGGGAAACATCATTGCCCAGCTCATCGCCACCGGAGAAATCAAATCCCTCGCCGAGGGACGCGAAATTTTACGCAATTCCTGCAATCCTCAAATCCACGAACCGGTTCGCAGCGTAACATGGTCTGAGAAAGTCCAGCGTTTCCTTCAAATCCAATCCACACTTCCATGACACAAAGCCCCTCACGCACCACTGGACGGACTGTTCAGCTCATGGCCACTTGCCTCTGCGACGCCTTTTTCGACAGTGTGGCGAAAGCGACCGTCGAGGTACTCGAACACGCAGGCTGCGAAGTGGAATTTCCCGAGAATCAGACCTGCTGTGGCCAGCCAGCTTTTAATTGCGGCGACTGGTCGGCCTCGCGTGAAGTCATGCGACACACCACCCGCGTGTTCGAAGGCGACAAACCCGTCATCGTTCCATCTGGTTCCTGCGCGGCGATGCTTTTTCACGGTGCCCCGCTCGAGTTCGAGAAGGAAAAAGACCTGCCCACCATTCAGAAGCTCGCGAACCGGACATGGGAACTCGCCGATTTTCTCGTGAATGGTCTTGGCATCGAAAAATGGCCAGGCCGCTTTCCCGCGCGCATCGCCTTTCACCGCGCCTGCCACACACGCGGCACCGGCAGTGGCGACGCGGCCTTGAAGCTCCTCCAATCCATCGATGGTCTCGAGGTCATTCCGTTTGGTGAAGCTGAGCAGTGCTGCGGCTTCGGCGGCACATTCTCTGTGAGCTTCCCACATGTCTCGTCGTCCATGGGCTGTTTGAAACTCGAGCACATGACAGCGGCCAATCCCGACTTTATCGTCTCCGGAGACATGAGCTGCTTGATGCACCTCGGCGGCTTGGCCGATCGCGGCGGTCAACCGGTTAAAACACTCCACTTCGTTCAAATCCTCCAAACCGCCCTCCACCGTCATGGCTGAACAAAAAGTCGAACTCTTCGCCCGCCGCCTCGACCGGGGCGTTCAACAAGCCGTCCGCAGCAACAGTGCTGCCGGCACCGAGAAGCGTTACAGCGTTCTTGGCACAGACTACTCCGCTCCCGACGATCTCCGCCGCCTCGCCGGCCAGATCCGCCAACACGCGATCGAGCATCTCGATACCTATCTCGAGCAGGCCGAACAAAGCCTCAAACGCAAAGGCGCCCATGTTCACTACGCCGTCACGGCTGAGGACGCCTGCCGCGCTGTATCCGACATTCTTCAGAAAGCCGGTGCCAGAAAGGTTGTGAAGTCGAAGAGCATGATCTCCGAGGAGATCCACTTGAACGACCACCTCGGCTCCGTCGGCATCGAGTCCGTCGAGACCGACCTCGGCGAATACATCATTCAGATCGATGGCGACCACCCCAGCCACATCGTCAAGCCGATCATCCACAAAAACCGGCGCGATATCGCGAAGAGCTTCGAGCGCGAGGGCCTGGGCGACTACAACGACGACCCGGAAACAATCACCCGTCGCGCCCGCGCTTTCATGCGGGACAAATACCTGCAAGCGGATGCCGGCATCACCGGCGCGAACTTCGTCTCCGCCGAGACTGGTCGCCTCGTGCTGGTGACCAATGAAGGCAATTCCCGCTTCTGCCTCGCCGCGCCGAAGATCCACATCGCCCTCGTGGGAATCGAGAAAGTCATCCCCTCGGATGCCGAGCTCGCTGTTCTTCTCAACCTCCTTGGCCGCTCCGCCACGGGCCAGCAGCTCACGGTCTACACCGAGTTCATCAACGGTCCCGCCCGCACAGATCGGCCCTCCGGCCCACAAGAAATGCATGTCATTTTCGTGGACAACCAACGCTCACAGATCCTCGCCTCGGACTGCCGCGAGATCCTGCGCTGCATCCGCTGCGGAGCCTGTTTGAATGTTTGTCCCATCTACCGCCAAGCCTCCGGCCACGCCTACCGCAGTGTTTACCCTGGCCCCGTGGGAGCCGTTCTCTCGCCCCTCCTCGCTGGCAAAAACTTCAAACAACTCGCCGATCTGCCTAAAGCCTCCAGCCTCTGCGGCGCCTGCAATGAAGTCTGCCCGGTGGATATCCCGATTCCCGACCTGCTCCTCAAACTCCGCAACCGCGGCCACGAGGAACATGCCCCGTCCCCTGGCACCCCGCCCATGGGTGCCTTTGCCAAGCTGGCCTCCAGCCCGATGCTCTGGCGCTTCGCTATGAAGAGCAATAAGGTCATGAACCTCGTCCCGCTGGAAAAACTTCCGCTTCCCTACCTGCAACCCTGGCTGAAAACCCGCACGCTCCCCGAGTGGCGCGGCGGTGAGTTCCGCTCCTGGATGAAAGACCGCCGTAAAAAATGAGCACCGCCCGCGAACAAATCTTCTCCAGCGTCCGTGCAGCCCTCGCGCCATTGCCCGAACGCACAACGCGCCCTGTCTTTTCAAAAGAAGCCGCTGAACCGCAGTGGCTCGCTACCGAGACAGATTCCATCGCTCTCTTTCAAAAACGAGCCGAGGCCACTGGCACAAAATGTTTCACCGACATGGAGTCGTGCGCCGCGTGGCTGCGCAGCCAAGGAGTCCGCGTTGTTTATATCCCCGCGCCACTCACCCGCCTCGCTGCGCTCTGTTCGGAATTCTGTGAAGTCACTTCCGAATACACCCGCGCCCGGGTCAACGAGATCGATGCTGCTTTCACTCCTTCCGCCGGAGCCATTGCGGAATCCGGCAGCATCATTCTCAGCGACGAATCCACCCCCGACCGCCTCGCCGCCCTTGCCCCATGGCATCACATCGCCTTGGTAAGCCGCGCCGAGATCCACCGCACCATTGCCGACGCCATCGCTGCCATGCCAGACGATCCCAACCTCATCTGGGTGACAGGCCCCTCGAAGACAGCCGATGTCGAAGGCATCCTCATCCAAGGCGTTCACGGCCCCGGTGCCCAAGCGTGCCTGATTCTTTAAACACCAACTGTGCCAGCTTTAGGGGGCAAAAGTGAAAGAAAATGAACCCTGACCCCTAGTTTCCCTCCAGCAAGGTCGTCGGCGACATGGCGCTCTTCCTCTTCACTCGTGGTATCCGGCCGGCGGATGTCCTCAATCTCGAGCCGGGCACTTCGTTTCCCGAATCCGTGAAAGACATGCTCGCCGGTGGGCTTGGGGAGCCGATCGGAGGGTGGCCGAAGAAACTTGTCGAGGTCGTTCTTGGAAAAACCAAACCCGCCAAGGCCCGCGCTCCCAAGGTGGTCCTCGCCGAGATTCGCTCCGAGCTCACGGCCAAACTCAAACGCGAGCCGACTGATGATGACCTCTACAGCCACCTCATGTACCCGGACGTCTTTGCCGACTTTTCAAAATTCCAGCGCGAATACGGAGACGTGAGCAAGCTGCCGACGCCTGCGTTTTTCTATGGTCTTAAGCCGGGCGAGGAGATCGCCATCGACATCGAAGAGGGTAAGACGCTGTTCGTGAAACTCATCAATGTGGGAGCGCCAGCCAAGGATGGGCGCCGTGTGGTTTCCTTTGAATTTAACGGCATGCCTCGTGAGGCGACCACATTGGATCGCTCGCTCCAGACGAAATCCGTCGCCAGACCCAAAGCCGATCCGTCCAAGCCGAACGAAGTCGGTGCGCCGATTCCCGGTATGGTGAGTTCGCTCTCCGTGGGCGTGGGCGCAAAAGTGGCAAAAGGCGATAAAATCCTGACGCTCGAAGCCATGAAAATGCAGACAACCCTTTACGCTCCAGCGGATGGCATCATTGATGAGATCCTGGCAAATGCCGGTGAAGCTGTGGATACGGGCGATCTCATCCTTCGTCTGCGTGCTTGATTCCATGCCACTCAGTTTTTTTGAAACTGTCCATTGACGAACTCCTCTAAGGACGCTTTGGTCTTAAGGTGAGCTTGTCTTGGTCTCCTAAAAGTGCGCGCTTGATTGGTTGCTTGTGGTTGGCTTTGTGCCTTCTGGCCGGGCCGCTCTGCCACGGCGCCACGATCGTTCGCTTCACCACAAATCTCGGGACATTTGATGTCGAGTTGTTTGACGACACCATGCCAGTCACAGTCGCAAATTTCCTGCGTTATGTCGATTCCAGCCGCTACGATTCGACCATCATCCATCGCAGCACGACTTACAATCCGGCCGATATTCAAATCGTGCAGGGAGGAGGTTTTGCGCTGACAGGATCGGGGCTTTCCTATGTGGCAACCGATGCCCCTATTCCGCTCGAGCCACGTGGGAGCAACTTTCGCGGCACACTCGCCATGGCGAGGACCAACGATCCCAATAGTGCCACCAGCCAGTGGTTTTTTAATCACACTGACAACCCCGGACTCGACACAAACTATGCCGTATTTGGTCGGGTGGTGGGGAATTCGGGATTAGCGGTTTTGGACGCGATGGCGAGCGTGCCTGTGTATGACGCGAGTGTGCAACTTGGCGGAGTTTTTTCCGAACTGCCCTTGATCCAGCCTTCTCTGGATGTCAGTAGTCTTATTCTAGTCAGCAAAGTCGAGCGAGTGAGTGTGAGCGTGACATCTTTCGAGCGAGTGGAGCAGGGATTTCGGATCAATTGGAGTACCTCGCCGGCCGCTACACCCGTGAATATCGAGCGGTGCAGTGATTTGGTGGGAGCCGCGTGGGAGGTCATTTCTGCAGGAGAGACAAGCGGCACGTTCACCGACGCGAGTCCCCCGGCTAACAAGGCCTTTTATCGCGCGGTGATTCCCTGAGTTTGGACTCTGCGAGATCTCGAAGCTACCTCGCCAGCGTTTCGTAGAGGGCCTTGATTTGATTGGCGATGGAGGCCCAAGAGAAGGTGTCGATGGCGCGCTGGCGGCCCGCATTGCCGAAGGCTTTTTGTTTGGCGGGGTCGGCCATGATTTCGTTGATGCCTTGGGCGAGGTCGCGGGAGAATTTTTCGGGATTGACCGGTTCAAAGGGGCTTGCGGTCATTTGCTCGACGGGGATGAGGTAGCCGGTTTCACCGTGGATGACGACTTCCGGGATACCTCCGACAGCGCTGGCTATGACGGCGCGTCCGCAGGCCATGGCTTCGAGGTTGATGATGCCGAAGGGTTCGTAGATGGAGGGGCAGACGAAAACTCCAGCGTGGCTGTAGAGTTCGATCTTGGATTTGTTGTCGAGCATCTGGTCGATCCAGATGATGCCGTCGCGCTGGCTTTGAGCTTGGGCGACAGCGGCTTTCATTTCGGCTGCGATCTCGGGTGTGTCGGGCGCTCCGGCGCAGAGGACGATCTGAAAGCCGGGGTCGAGGTGCTTGATGGCATTGACGAGGTGGACGATGCCTTTCTGGCGGGTGATGCGGCCGAGGAACAGCGAGTAGGGTTTGGTTGGGTCGATGCCAAAACGGCTCAACACGCCATGCGTGGCGACGGCTTGGTATTCGGCTGGGTCGATACCGTTGTAGATGATGTGCAGGCGGGCGGGGTCGATCTGGAAAAGCTTTTCCACATCGCGGCGTGTGCCTTCGGAGACAGCGATGACGGCATCGGCCATTTCGAGGGCGGTGCGTTCGAGCCAGCAGGTGAAATCATAGCCGCCGCCGAGTTGCTCACGTTTCCAGGGCCGGAGCGGCTCGAGCGAGTGGACAGTGATGACGAGCGGAATGCCGTAGTTCAACTTGGCGAGGATGCCGCCGAAGTGTGCATACCAGGTGTGGCAATGCACGACACTGGCATCAATGCGGGCGGTATTGAAATCCAAGCAGCGCTGGAGTGCGCCGAAGACGGATTGGAGCTGTTTCGGAGAAGTCCACCCGGCGGTGTCGAGGCCGAAACCTCGGGCGGAGAGTTGGCCGGAGGAGGTGTTCTGGTCGCCGAAACAGCGGACATCGACGGGCATGAGCTTGGCGAGTTCGCGGCTGAGGTATTCGACATGAACGCCTGCGCCACCGTAGATGTGGGGTGGATACTCGTTGGTGAGGAACAGGGCTTTCATGAAAAGGCGGAAGGTTTTGTTACATCAAACGGCAGGGGATGGAGAACTGGAGTTGGCCGGCGCCGGGCTCGAGCCATGGGGCGTCGATGGCGGTGAGGGAGGCTTTTTTGACCAACACGGCGGCAGGTTCGGGTGTTCCCAAAAGCTCGCCGATGGCTGTGCTGAAATCGGGTTCGTGCCCGATGATTAAAACGGAGTCGCTGGCCGCGTGAGGCGCGAGTCGCGCAAGTAGAGTCGATGTTTCCATCCCGCAGGCGAGCCAGCTTTCGATGGCGACTTCACGCCCGAGCGTTTCCGCGACGATCTCCGCTGTCTGCCTGGCGCGGGTCACGGGACTGCTCAGAATAACGGCTGGCTGGAGCCCATGACTGGCGCAGAATTTACCAACCTTCGCAGCCTGCTGCAGCCCTTTGGGCGTGAGTTTGCGGTCAAAGTCCGATTCTGCCAGATCCTCGGCTTCGGCGTGGCGCAGGAAATAAATCGTCATGGAGGGAGGCTTCCTTGTTTACATGCTCATGCCGCCATCGACCGCGAGCACTTGGCCGCTGATGTAGGAGGCTTCGGCACTGGCGAGGAAGCTCACGGCGGCGGCGATGTCATCCGTCGCACCGAAGCGGGCGACCGGGATTTGCGCCAGCGCGCCTTTGCGGACTTCTTCGTTGAGGACGGAGGTCATGTCGGTCTCGATGAAACCCGGGGCGACAACATTGACTGTGATGCCACGGCTGGCGATTTCGCGGGCGATGCTCTTGGTCATGCCAATGAGGCCGGCCTTGCTGGCGGCGTAGTTGGCCTGGCCGGCGAGGCCCATGAGTCCGCTGACGGAGCTGATATTGATGATGCGGCCGGAGCGTTGCTTGACCATGGCGCGGAGGATGGCGCGGGTGAAATTGAAGGCCCCTTTGAGATTGGTCTGGAGCACGACATCCCAATCGTCGCTCGACATGCGCATGGCGAGCGTGTCGCGGGTGATGCCGGCATTGTTCACCAGAATGTCGCAACGGCCGAAGTCGGCGAGGATTTGATCGCCCGTCTTCTGCACGGCGTCGAAGTCGGCCACATCCACCGCGTAGGGCTTGGCTGCACCCGGCGTGACAGTGTTGATGGCATCTGCCGTGCGGGCGGAGTTGGATTCCGTGCGGCTGACGACGGCGATTTTTGCGCCTTCGGCGGCGAGGCGTTTTGCGATGGCTTCGCCGATGCCGCGTCCCGCTCCGGTGACGACGGCGACCTGATTTTCAAATCGTTTTATGCTCATGCTGAGAAGCACAGCAGACCATTGGCGAGCGGGAATGGAAACAAAATTTTCTACCTGCCGGTGACGGTGCGTGAATCCGCTTGGGTAAGATTTTTGATGACGGTCATGAGGTAGACCGGCTCGGGGTGTTTGTCCCGGTATTTGGTGATCTCCCGCTTCTCGACGACGCGGAATCCAAAACGCTCGAAGAGCTTCGCGCCACGGCGGGACTCGAAGGTGACGACCTGGCCGAAGACCTCCTTCTCCCCGTGCGCGCGGAGGAAGTCGAAATACATTTTCGTCATCGCCTGGGTGGTGGCGAGTTTTTGCGCCTCGGGGAGGACATTGAAATGAAAGTGTGCCGTGCGGCGGGGTGCGGCAGGAACTTCGCGCCAGGAATTTTTGAGAATCCAGCGAATGAACCCGCGCGTGGCCTCGTTGTAGCCAGGATAGCGGAACATACCGATGGCGAAGAGGCGGAGGTTTTGGAAAAATCCATACCACTGGTGGCGCAGCGGACGCCGGGACCCGAGGAGGTAGCCTTTGACCACGCCGCCTTGCTCGAGGACGAATGCCGCCTCGGGCTCCACATCGGTGTAGTAGGCGGTGAGATAATCGGCGAAGAGCTCGCGATCCTCGAAAACCGGATCAATCGGCTTGCCAAGAAAGCCCGTCTCGCAACAAAGCCGACGCACAGCCTCTCGGTCGCGGGGCTCGTAGTTGCGGATGATGGTATCAGGCTGGGTTGCCACGGTGGGGATTCTATGCGGTCGGTAAGCTCCAGAGAAGGAAATTGCCGCGCTTGTTCGTTCGGTTTTTTAACCGGTGGACAAACCTGAAAGCCCTTGGGAAGCGAAGGGCTCTTTTATACTTCGCTGGCTTGTTGGGAGCTGATTTTGATGAGGCTGACAGTGGCTCCGCTGCAGGTGCCGTCTTTGTGGAGAAAGGGGGTGGCGCGGAGCAGGATTTTTTCTCCTTCGAGGGCAGGGATGAGGGCTTCGACGAGCTTTTCGCCGCCGAGGATGCGGCGGGCGGCTTCGGCGGCGTGAGCCAGAAGGGGGTGTGCGAGGGCGGTGATTTCGCGGCCGGTGTCGTGGGGGAGGATACCGGTCTTGGCAGCGGCTTTCGGCGTGAATCTTCGGATGCGGAGTCCGTTATCAAGGAAAATGGTGGCGATATCGGTGCTGGCGATGAAGTTGTCGAGGTCCTCGTTGGCCTGTGTGATGTCTGCGATTTTGGTTTGGTGCTCGTTGTTGAGAGTTTGGAGTTCCTCGTTGACGGTCTCGAGCTCTTCGTTGGCGCTTTGGAGTTCTTCGTTCGAGGCTTGGAGCTCCTCGTTCGAGGTTTGGAGTTCTTCGTTCGAAGCCTCGAGTTCCTCGATGGCTGCCTTGAGGCGGATTTTACTGGCGCGAAGCTCCTCTTCGAGGTCGGCGATGCGGAGCATGCTTTCCTTGAGTTCGAAGGGGGGATGTTCGACGGGGAGGCTTTTTTCCATGTCTTCAAAAAATACCAAAAGGTAAACGCGGTCCTGGCCGGGGGAGCGGAAGGATTCGACGAGGACATTGACGGTGCCTTGGCCTGTTTCGACAGGGCCGAATTTGAAGGGTCGGCTTTCATTCAGGACCTTGCCGGCGGCGGCTGTGAGGCTCGCGGAGAAGTCGCGAGGGAGGAGGCTGGTGAGCTTAAGGCTCGTGCGGCCTTCGGAGAGGGAAGCATACTTGGCGGGGGTTCCGAAGCTGTAGAGGATATCCAGCTGGTCATTGAGCACGAAGCAGGTGCGACCGAGGCGGGAGAGGATGCGGTTTGTGAAGGAGTCTGTGAGGCTTGGCTCATTGGAGAGCGGCTGGCTCGGGATGGCAGGTAGGTTCACGGGATGGTCGACTGCCGCGCGGAGAACGCCGAACTGCAGCGCCTCGGGCAATGCGGTGGGGATGGTGTTTTTTTTTCGAAAGAGGTGGTTGTGGGCATCCAGCGTCTCGAAGTCGTTCTGGAGGTCGCCGAGGCTCTCGCTGAGCCCGAGTGCGAGGACGCCTTCGGGGCGGAGGGAGTAGTGGAGAATGGAGAGCACGCGCTGCTGGGCGGCGGGCTGGAGGTAAATGAGAACATTCCGGCAACTAACGAAGTCGATGCGGGTGAAGGGGGGATCCTTAAGGAGGTTGTGCTTGGCGAAGACGATGCGTTCGCGAACCGTGCGGCAGATCTGGTAATGGTCGCCGTGGCGGGTCAAGTATTTCTCCAGGTAGTGGGACGGGATGTCGGCGGCGATGGACTCGGGATAAATGCCCTGCCTGGCGATCTCGGTGGCGCGGCGGTCGAGGTCGGTGGCAAAGAAGCGGCAGGGCAAATTGATCTCGCCGCACTCGCGCAACACCTCCTCGAGCAGGATGCCGATGGAGTAAACCTCTTCGCCGGTGGCGCAGCCGGGCACCCAAAAGCGCAGAGAGCGCCCGCCGGCCAAGCGCACAAGGCGGGGCAGCACATTTTGGCGCAGGTGCTCGAAGACTTCGGGGTCGCGGAAAAAACGGGTCACGCTGATGAGCATGTCCTTGGCGAGATTCTCGCACTCGGCGGGCTCTTTTTTCAAAAGGTCGACATATTCCTCGAAGTCGGAAATGTGGCGAAGGCCCATGCGGCGCTCGATGCGGCGGTTCACCGTCTCGCTTTTGTAGGCACCGAGGTCGAAGCCGGTGTGGCGCCGAAGCAAGACGGCGAGGCGGCGCATGGCACTCTGCTCCTCATCGCTGGCTGCCGGGACGATCGCAGGGGCGGAGGAAATCTCATGCTGCACCAGGCGCACAACCTCGTGGGCGAGTTGCCCGGGAGGCAGGACATAATCCGCCGTGCCGCTCAGAAGCACGCTCGTGGCCATACCGCCAAATCCCGCCGATGCCGGTTCCTGCACACAGACGATGCCACCTGCCTGCTTCACAAGGCGGGCTCCATATGAGCCATCATAACCTGTGCCGGAGAGAATGATGGCGAGGGATTCCGGCCCAAAAGCGGTGGCGAGGGAGGCCAAAAGCGTATCAATAAGCACAGGCGCGGCCTGCGCCGGGAGCTTGCCTTTTTCAATAAGGCAGCCGCCCTCAAACCCATAAAGATGGCCCGGCGGCAGGACATGGATTTTGCCAACTTCGACAGCAGCGCCAGCCCGGGCCCACACAGCGGGCAGACCGCCCTCGCGAGAGAGAATCTCGACCAAGTGGCTCTCGCCATCCGCCGGAAAATGGCTGGCGACAACAAAGGCAGCCTGCAGGTCGCCGGGGATCTCAGCAAAAAAGGCATCAAGCGCTTCGACTCCTCCAGCGGAGCATCCCACCACGGCAACGAGGAATTCTTTCGAATCGGGGGTGTTTTCTATCACGGTTTCGGAACGGCCTGACATCTACGGGACGCTACCCGAAAAATTGTTTTCCGCCATACTTTGTCTTGCAATCCAATCAGCTGCCATGGCGATGAGGTGTGAGGCGGTGGTTGCGTGGAGCTTGTCCTTGATGTGCGCGCGGTGGGTCTCGACCGTCTTCGGGCTGAGGTTCAGGCGCCTAGCGATATCCTGGGTGGCCACGCCCTCGCCGATGAGCTTGAAAACCTCGAACTCCCTCGGGCTGAGCGCGTCGGGGCCGGACTGCTTGTTTTTCGACCGGTGGGAGAGAAACTCCAGCAACTGCCCGGCGATGGCCTCGCTAACATAAATGCGGCCGCGCAACACGGTATGAATCGCCTCGAGCACCTTGTCGCTGTGCTCGCTCTTCATGATGTAGCCTCGTGCGCCGATTTCCAGGGCGCGCCGGGCATAGCTCGTCTCGGCGTGCATCGAGAGAATGAGCACAGGAATCTCGGGGCAGCGGGCGTGGAGATCCTGCACCAACTCGAATCCGCTCCGCCCGGGCAGGGAAACATCGGTAAGCACCAGATCGGGTTGCAGGCGTAAGGCGGCATCCAGCGCCTCGCCCGCATTTCCCGCCTCGCCGCGCACCTCCAGCCCGGGCTCGCCGGCGATCATCATTTTCAGGCCCATGCGGGTCATGGGATGGTCTTCGACGAGCAGGATGGCTTTTTTCGGAGGCTTTTTACTCTTGGGGGAGGGCTTTGTTTTTTTCATTTGGGAAAGTGACAGATAACGCGCACCCCGCCGGCGGGAATGCGCTCGATAACGACAGTGCCTTGAATGGCATCCGCACGGTGGCGCATGATTTTCAGCCCCATTCCATTGCCGCGAGCTGGAGCGGGAGCGTCGTCCTTGATGCCGTTGCCGTTGTCCGTGATGAAGAGTGCGCCCTCGACCAAATCCAAATCCACACGGATCTGGGTGGCATCGCCGTGCTTGATGGCATTCTGGATTGCCTCTTGGGCGATGCGGAAGAGGTTGATGGCTTTCTCGATTTCGAGCCTCTGCGAGCGACCCCGACATTTCACGGTGCACTTCACTTGGAAGAGGGCGCTGGTGTTTGCGGCTAATTCATCGAGAGCGGCGGCGAGGTTGCCCCCCTCGAGTTCCAGCGGGGCGAGGCCGCGAGAGAGCAGGCGTATGTGGTGTACGGCCCGCTCGAGCGCTCCGCTGAGCTGATCGATCTGCTGCCGTAGAAGAGTGCCCTTTCTACGCTTCTTGGAAATGGCCTCGAGAGAGTAGCGCACGCCGCTGAGTTCCTGACACACCCCATCGTGGAGATCGTAGCCGACACGGCGGTGCTCCCGCTCGCTGATGGAGATCAACTGGGCTTCCACTGCCTTGCGGGCGAGAATTTCCCGCTGGAGTTCGTTATTTGAGGATTCCAGCTCTGCTGTGCGCTCGCGGATTCTGACCTCAAGTCCAGAGTTCAGCCTTTGCATCTCCTGCTCGGCCATCTCGCGCGGGGTGACATTGTTTGCCACCCAGAGGATGGATTTGGCGCGGCCATCGGCATCGAGGAGGGCCGAGAGATGGCACTCGCAAAACAAGAGTGAACCATCGTAATGCAAGGCGCGGCATTTCACAAAGTCGCTCGCCACCTGCCCCAGTCGGAGGCGTTCTAAAATGACGCGAAATGCCGGCTTGTCATCCGGGTGGACCAAGGCGAGGCAATCAAAACAACCGCTCCTCAACTCGCGCCGCGTCCAGCCGAACATTTCCTCAGCCTCGTCATTCCAAAAGAGGCATCTTCCTTGCGGGTCCCACTCCATGACTGCCAGAGGCGTGTTGTTCATATGATATGTCAAACGCTGAACGAGTTCCTGAACGTGGCGCTCCTCGCGCCGCATGGCAGTGATATCCCTCACCGTGGCGATGAATGTCGACCTCTCCGGGGATATGGAATCGCAAACGGTGCGGATGTGGAGGATCATCATCCTGCCCTCCAACTCGATTTGCACCTCCCGATCGATACCGCTTCCGCTTGCAATGGTATCCCTTGCTATGGAATCCCAAAGCAACGAGCAATGCTCCGGAAACCCCACCTCACGGCAGGTCTTCCCAAAGAACGCCTCTGGCTCGATACCAATGAGATCCCTGATGCGCGAATTCACATAGACAAATCGCGCCTTGGCATCCATGCGCAAAACGACGTCCGGCATTTGCTCGGCAAGAAGGCGAAATTGCAGCTCACTGCAAGAGATGCATTCCGGACTGGGAAAGTGGTTGAGGAGAAGCTTGTTCATGGGTGATCTTGAGATTATTCCAAAATAGGAGATATATTAAATTGCCAGACAATTACTTATAACAAAAAACCCCCAAATAAGAAGCTATAAACATACATTTGTTGGTATCGAATTTATTCCCTTGCGAAATCCCGTGAATGTCAAGCCACGAGAGGGTCAGGGATTTAGCAAAATACGGCATCAGGTTTTTCCTGATACTGACTGCTCTCATTGCATAGCCGCACCTCCTTCAGACGGGCACGCAGATGGGCGCCGAAATTTTCGATGATATCGAACGCGCTCTCGCAGTGCTCGGAGGACGAGGCCGAACCGGGACGCCATTCCTCGATCGGAATGCGGACAGCATCAGGCAGGGCCCTGGGCGGCATGAGAAGCGGGATGTCGCGAAGCGGCGCGCATTCTTGCGCGTCCAGCGGGGGATGACTGAAGAAATCGATACCATTGGGCGATGTCTTTTCGCGAAGCCAGGAAGCGAACGAAATCGCGCCCGGCGAGGCATGGTCGCCGAGAAGGGTGAAGAGGGCGGAACCTGCCGCCGCACTCTGGCTCAGCCATTCATCGACCCAAATCGGCAGGTGGGCGGGCTGCTCATCGCTGCCGGATGCCGAGACGATGACCACATCGGCGCGGGCGGCTGCGGAGGCGGCGGGGATGCGGGATTCCGTGACACCGAGGCCGCTCATTTTCCAGACATTGATCTCCAACGCGGCGTCGTGGGGGATCTCGCTGCGAAGAATCTCACAGGCCCGCAGCGCGCGGGCGGCGGAAACGACATTTTCATAGAGGATGACGATGCGGAATGGCCGACCGGGGGCTTCGGCGGTGGAGGCGAGGTCTGAGACTTGGTCGAGGAGTTGATCCATGGCGGTGGTGTGTTTTTTGAGGTTTGTTGTGTTTGTTTTGGAAAGCCGGCGGCACATGCCGTGGCACGCAGGCAGATATTTCATTCCACGCCGCCGGCCGCGATAGGGTGATCACCTCATGGCGCGGGGAGGCGCTCTGCGACTAGGTCTGAAGCCTATGCAAAACCAAATTGAACCGCACCCCGCAGCATCCCAGCTGGAGATGTTCGACATCGTTCCCGACCGCCCGCTCCCGCCGGTGCAGTCGGGCGACGAATCGCTCGCACACTGGCTCCGCGAGCAATCCGAGGATAAGCTCCGCGAGCTTCTTGAAACCCTCTCTGAATTCTACGGGGAGAACCGCCCATGAGCACGCAGACAGCACCCGCCAGATCCGCCGCGCCTGAGATCACCATCGTCCACCCCCGCAAAAAGCGCACCACGCGCGCAGAGCGGGTGGTGGCCGAGCTGTTCGCCAGGGCGGATATCGAAATCAACGGCGACCGGCCGTGCGACATCCAGGTGCATGACGATCGCTTCTACAGCCGCATTCTCAAGGATGGCACGCTGGGTTTTGGCGAGTCCTACATGCAGGGCTGGTGGGACTGCGACGACATCGAGGAGCTGTGCGCCCGGGCGATCCACGGCCGCATCGAAACCGCGATCCGCCCGACTCTCGGAGCGCTTGTGGAGGTGGCCTTCTCGCTTTTGCTGAACCTCCAGAGCAAGTCGCGCTCCCGTGTCGTCGCCCATCAACACTACAACCTCGGGAATGATTTTTTCGGAGCGATGCTGGATCCGTCGATGCAGTATTCCTGCGCTTATTTCCGCGACACCACCGACCTCGCCACGGCGCAGGAACTCAAGATGGAACTCATCTGCAAAAAACTCGCCCTCCAGCCCGGCATGCGCCTGCTGGACATAGGCTGCGGCTGGGGCGGGTTGGCGAAATTCGCCGCAGAGAACCACGGCTGCGAGGTCGTGGGCATCACCATCTCCGAGGAGCAGAAAAACTACGCCGAGGCGCATTGCAAAGGCCTGCCGGTGGATATCCGCCAGCAAGACTACCGCGATGTGCAGGGGGAATTCGACGCCATCGCCAGCGTCGGCATGCTCGAACATGTGGGACCCAAAAACTACCGGCGCTACATGGACCTCACCAGCCATTGCCTCAAGCCGGGCGGGCTTTTTCTCTGCCACACCATCACGGCAAACGAGCCAGGCATCGCGTGCGACCGCTTCATCTCGCGCTACATCTTCGCCAACTCGGCGATTCCCACTGCCGCCCAAGTCTTGCAGGCGGCCGAGCCGTATTTCGTAAATGAGGACATGCACAACCTCGGGCCTTACTATGTGCCGACGCTGCGGGCGTGGGAAGCCGGGTTCATGCGCTCGCGGGAGGAATTCCGCCAGCGCTACGGCGAGGAGTTCGTGCGCATGTGGAGGCTTTATCTCCTGAGCTGCTCAGGGGCCTTTCGAGCCAGAAGCCTGCAGGTTTTCCAATTCCTCTTCTCCGCAGGCGGCATCGAGACCGCACGCCCGCTGAGAATCTCCTGACCCGAGCGTTTTTCTTGCCCGATAAAATACAACCAACATAGTGCAAATACTTATGAAAATTGAATCACCTCACGCCATGGACCACCCCGCACCGCAAGCAGTGACACGTTGGGTCGAGGAAATCGCCGCGCTCACCTGCCCCGACGCCATCCATTGGTGCGATGGCTCGGAAGCCGAGGATCTTGCCATGCGCGAGGCGATCGTCGCCTCGGGTGCCGGCCTCTGGCTAAAGGCCGGGAAGCGGCCGAATTCCCTGCTCGTCCGCAGCGACGCGCGCGATGTCGCCCGCGTGGAGGAGCGCACCTTCATCTGCTCGCGCTCCAAAAAAGACGCCGGCCCGACCAATAACTGGGAGGCGCCAGAACACATGAAGACCCGCCTGCACAGCCTCTTCGCAGGCTGCATGCGGGGCCGGACGATGTATATCATCCCCTTCAGCATGGGCCCCGTCGGATCTCCCATCGCCCAATATGGCATCGAGATTTCCGACAGCCCCTATGTCGTGGCCAACATGCGGATCATGACCCGCCTGAGCACCGCCGTGTATGGGGAAATCAAAAAATCCGGCGTGTTTGTGAAATGCCTGCACTCCGTGGGCTGTCCCCTCGCCCCCGGTGCGAAGGATGTCCCTTGGCCGTGCAATCCGGAGAATACCTACATCACCCACTTCCCCGAGGAGCGCCTGGTGATGAGCTTCGGCTCGGGCTACGGCGGCAACGCCCTGCTTGGCAAAAAATGCTTCGCCCTGCGCATCGCCTCCGCCATGGCCCGCGACGAGGGTTGGATGGCTGAACACATGCTCGTGCTTGGCGTGAAATCCCCCGACGGCCAGAAAACCTACGTCACCGCCGCCTTTCCCAGCGCCTGCGGAAAGACGAATTTCGCCATGATGGTTCCCCCGCCCGACATGCGCGAGGAAGGCTGGGAGATCAGCTGCGTGGGTGATGACATCGCCTGGATCAAGCCCGGCCCCGACGGCTACCTCCGCGCCATCAACCCGGAGGCCGGATTTTTTGGCGTCGCCCCCGGCACCTCGTATTTAAGCAACCCGGTGGCGATGGATTCCATAACCCGCGACACCATTTTCACCAATGTCGCCCTCACCGATGACGGCGATGTCTGGTGGGAGGGCATGACCAAGGAACCACCTGCCCACCTCATTGACTGGCTCGGCCGCGACTGGACGCCCGGACAAACGGATGCCGCCGGCAAGCCCATCCTCAGCAGCCATCCGAACAGCCGCTTCACCGCGCCCGCCAGGAATTGCCCGCTCATCGACAGCGAATGGGAAAACCCCGCCGGCGTGCCAGTGAGCGCCATCATCTTCGGTGGACGCCGCTCCACCACCATGCCGCTCATTTTCCAAGCCTTCAACTGGGTCCACGGCGTCTACCTCGGAGCCACTATGGGCTCGGAAACCACAGCCGCCGCTGCCGGAGCCACCGGCCAAGTCCGCCGCGACCCCATGGCCATGCTGCCCTTCTGCGGCTACAACATGGGCGACTACTTCACCCACTGGCTCGAAATGCGCAAACTCATCAAATATGTCCCGCGCATTTTCCATGTGAACTGGTTCCGCAAAGACGCCGCAGGCAAATTCCTCTGGCCCGGCTTCGGCGAAAACACCCGCATCCTGCGATGGATGGTCGAACGCTGCCACCCCGGCGCCCACGCCCTCGAAACCGCCATCGGCTGGCTCCCCGACTACTCCGACATCCACATGGACGGCCTCGAAAAAACCGTCCCACCCGAAATCTTCGCCGAAGCCCAAAAAATCGACACCTCCGAGTGGCATCGCGAACTCCTCCTTCAAGACGAACTCTTCATCAAACTCTACAGCGAACTCCCAAAAGAAATCATCTTCCAACGCGAACTCCTCATCGCCCGCTTGTAAAGTAACGCGCAAAAATCAAAACAAGTATAGATACAACTAAACTAGGGGTCAGGGTTCATTTTCTCCTTTTTTCGTTTTCAGCCTTTGGCGTTTTGAAAAAGCAATTTTAAATAAAAAATGGATATTTTTACATATCTATAATTTTCAAGATAATACAAAAGCCCTTTTGCTCTGAGATTTTAAAAATGGTTTGATCGGAAGATTTTCTCGGCGAGCGTCCATGCCGCCCTGAGGGGCGGGCGTGCTCCCCGGGACCATGCGCCCAACGCTGGAAGCAGTCAAAAGAAGGTCCAAAACCTATGAGCTATTGGTCTTACACGGCCATCCTCCATTCTTTATCTTCGCGCAACACTCCGCCCGCGCGATAGGGCCGTCCTCGTGACTTCCACTTCAAGAGAGCAGCGCCCGTGGCTTCGTGAAATGACTCTTTTTGAAGAGCTGATTCCGCAACCCGAGGCTACACGGGGTTACGAAATTGTAACGATCCTTCCCTTTGCAAAAATCGGAATTTTTAAAAACTCCTCTCCAGCAAATCAAAAAAACAATTCCGGTTTGCGAATCTCCAATTCATGAAAAAAACAAATATCGTTAAGTTTCTCGCCGCTTGTGCGGTTTTTTCATCAGAAGCTTCCCATGCTCAAATGAGCCTTCTGAGCAACTTCAGTGCGAACTTCGGAAACGGCACCAGCGCGGGCGAAATTGTCGCTTTTGACAAAAACACCAACAAGCTCTTCGTCTCAAGTTCCGGGACCAGTGTTTTTCAGGTCAACATGTTCGACTTTTCGAACCCGTCAAGTCCATCGGGGATCGGAGCGATTGATTTTTCAACGACCTTTGGTCTTGCCTCAGATATGTCGAGTCTGAGCAGCGTGGCCATCAATTCCTCCAAGGGATTTGGCGTCGCTTCACTCATTCCCAAGGCCAATACCACGGCATATGGCAAGGTGGGCTTCTTCAATCTTTCCTCCGGAACTTCTCTGGGAACGATCGACGTAGGTTACCACCCGGACAGCGTTTCTTTTTCGCCTGATGGATCAAAACTCATTGTCGTGAATGAAGGGGAATTCAATGCTTCCAGCGTCACGAATCCGACTGCCGCCAACGCACCCGGCTCGATTTCCATTATCGATGTGTCGAGCATTAACAGCGGCAACCTTGCCAACCTTGTGTCTCTCACGCCTATCACCAGAGATTTTTCCTCCGGCAACCTTGCCTCCGGAGTCTCTCTGAGCGGCATTCGCAATTCCAATGTCGCGGCCGTTGGCACCAGTGGGACCTTCATTTCTTCGGTTCCTGATTTTACTCAAGCCGCAAACCAAAATTACAATGCCATCGAACCGGAGTATGCCTCGGTGATCGGAGATAAAGTTTATGTCTCCCTCCAAGATAACAATGCCATTGGTGAATACGACCTCACACAGAACCAGTGGACGAAGGTGACAAACCTGGGGACGATCACTCAAACGATCGACGCCACAGATACGGGATCCACTATATCCATTACGCAAACAGTTAAAGGTCTCCCCATGCCGGATATGATCGCCACATACTCAAAAAACGGAAAAACCTATGTCGTTACTGCAAATGAAGGCGATGCACGCACTGACGATCGCGACGTCAGCCGGTTCGGAGACATCGCGGGAAACGACAGCATGAACAATATCATCGACACGAACGCCCCATCTAATTTTCCGCTCACTCAGACAGGTGCCCGCGCGAACGAAGCACTCGGTCGCCTCAACGTTTCTCGTCTCGACGGCGATACCGATGGAGATGGAAAAATCGACGATCCAACGATGATCGGAACCCGAAGTTTTTCGATTTGGGAGGTCACCGACGCCGGTTTGCAACTCACCTATGACTCGGGCAGTTATTTTGAAACATACATCCGTGATAACGATCCCACTGGCTGGGTGGATGGCCGCAGCGATGACAAGGGCCCCGAACCAGAAGGCCTGACTTTGGGTGAAATAGATGGCAAGACATTTGCATTTATCGGAATGGAGCGAAACAATGGCATCTTCATGTTCGATATCACTGATCCGAACGCCCCATCGTTTTTCGGCTACACCCGCACATCGGATGGATCCAATACCCCACTGCGTCCAGAAGGAATGAGCTTCATTTCAGCTGCCGATAGTCCGAATGGACAAAACCTTCTCATTGTTGGTTACGAAGGAGATGGGGAATTATCTTCCAGCGAGCGCATCGGCGTTTACTCGGTCGTTCCCGAGCCGCAAACTTATATTCTCATTGGAATCGGCGCGGCCTTCCTCCTCTGGCGCGTACGCCGTAGAGAATTTTAATACTAAGAGCTGAATGCTTTTGGACTCTACTGTAGCTGCGGTCTATGACCGACGATGGTTAGCGACTCCGGCGCTCATAGAGACGCCGCTACAAGTTAAAACGGTGCGCTAAAATTTAAAGCCTAATAGATTTTGGTATAATTTTTAATAAGGAAATTTTTTACTTGTGAAGGACTGCGGCATGAGTCAGCACCTGTGTGCATGACCTTCTGAACCCAAGCATACTTTACTTTTTAAGAGTAAATGAGTTGAACACTCGGGACATACAGACGACATCGTTCCATGTCCCTCGTCAAAATCGGGATTTTTAAAGCGTGCTTGTATCCCGAATGTTTCACTGCGGAGCAGTTGGATTGACCTCAAAAATCAGCTTTTTCGTTCGAATCCGGCCTTTCAACTACGGAATTCCAATTTATCGAATTTCTGAAAAACGGTAATTCCTTTTGCGGGATTCCAGAACCGACTTCCGCCTACTCAAATCGCTCTTGGAATTCTCGTAAAAAATTCTTAGCCAACGTGTCTTGGCCGGTGAGGTTTGCAATCCAGATAATCTGACTGTAAGGCTCCTTTTCGTCGGGGTAGTGACGGAGGATTTCTTGGAATGCGACGATGGCCTCATCGTATTTTTGATCGGCGACGAATCGGCGAGCCCGGGTATAGGAAAGTGGCGGTTTCGCGAAACGACTTTTGGGGAATAGCTTGAAGGTGAATCGCCGTAGGATTGCCGCGCTAATCTGCAGGCACGCTGTGGGGCTAATCAAAACAATAAACGCCAGAGCGGAGAGGAATACGAGAAGTCCGTAAACTGCAGTTTCTCGTGGGCTACTGGATTCAAAAGCCCGGAAAATCAAATGGTAGAGTGCCAACCCAAAAAGCGTTGGCAAAAAGAAGTTGGCGAAAAATGTTTTTGGCCAACTCTTGTTTGCGGTGCGCTTTTTCATAGAATCACTCCCCAAGCGTTCTAACTTGAAGCCCCTCCACTATGGCAAGTCAAATGGTAGAGTGCCAACCCAAAAAGCATTGGCAAAAAGAAGTTGGCGAAAAATGTTTTTGGCCAACTCTTGTTTGCGGTGCGCTTTTTCATAGAATCACTCCCCGAGGGTTCTGACTTGGAGGCCTTCCACCATGGCCCAGGTGTCGTTGGCGGTGTGGATTTCGACTTTGAGGTCGAAGGCGGTCTTGCCTTGGACGAAGTCGGTGACATCGATGAATTTGGTGGCGCGGGGGTTGTTGGAGCCCGGGCTCTTGATTCCGAATGTGGCGCATTCCTTCCAGTCACCGCCCTCGGTGCGGACGAAGAAGCTCACTTTGTTGGCGGGATTCAAAATCACGCGTCCGTTGAAGGCGACGGCGGTTTGGCCAAAGGGCTTTCCTCCATTTTCGAGGTGATAGACCACATGGCCAGGTTGCCAATTTTTAACCGGGTAGAGCTTTTTGCCCCGGTAGTCTTTCACATGGAGTCCGGAGACCTCGGCCGCGCGGCTGGCCCAGGTGTCGTCGGCCTTGGTGTAGTCCTCGGAAAGGAGAGTTTTCACCGGCTGGGTGGCTTTAATGATGCGGGGCGGCTTGCCTTCGTAGGTCATGGGATCGACCTCCAGGGTGATCATGGTGCCGGGCCGGAAGGCGCTGGTGATTCCATCCAAGCCGAGGGATTTCAGATCCGAGCAACCCACGAGGTTGGTCTTGGTATACCAGGGGAGGTAGGCGAGTTCGTAGCGCTCGCCGTTGTCCATTTCGACAATGCCGTTGCATCCTTCACCCTCGAGAGAAGGCGGGGTGAAGGAGCGGATTGTGCCTTTCACGACCTCGTATTTCCCTTTGGTTTTACGGGGAATAGTGACCTGCTTGAGCGGCTCAAATGGGAACTCCGGCCGGAGCACAGGAGGGGCGGCTTTGAGTTCGAGTGCGAGCGTGCCATCGGCTCCTAGAGCGATCGCCGCACCAGTCGCAGCCGGTTCCACGCGGTAGAGTTGGGGGGTGGTTTCCACGAGCGAGTAGCTGCGACCAGGCTCAAGCTTGGAAATCCGCAGAGTCACTTCGGTGGGGCGATCGGAGTTTAACCGGAATGTTGCGCCGTTTTTGTCGCAGGAGAGAAGTTCCACCTGCACGACGGCTTTTTTGTCGGCTGCGCTCACGGCGATAGGGTGAGGGTCGAGGAGACCTTCTCCTGCAATGGAGTATCGGGCGGGGAGGATGCTGGCGATCTCACCAGTCACCAAGCGGTGGGCTGTGGCATAGCGGCCTTCTTCACGCAGGGTTTTGGCTTTCGCAAGGATTTCGGGGGAGCCGCCTCGTGCTTGGAAGTCGCGGATGGCGCGATCTAGGCGAGCCCGCTGTTGGAGCCACAAACTGCGCAGGCGGTTTTGTTTCATCGTCGGCACGGAGCCATCGGCTTGACCGGATTTTTCAGGCCATGGGATGAAGGCGGAAATTTCCCGCACCTCGACCTCGTCGGGTTGCCCACCGGAGCGCAGTTCCACGGCAGTGAAAAGTTGCTTCTGTCCCTTGGCCAAATCTCCGAGATCCACCATGGCCAGTTTTCCTTTGGCCTTGGCGAGTTCCATGGAGGTGAGTGTCGCCACGGGTTCCAACTTCCGAGGATCCGTTCCGGCGAAAACCTTGATCGTCCAGTCGTCGCCCGCCGCGCGGCGTCCGATGCTCCCGACGATTTCCAATTTCAAGCCGTTGGCAAAGGCGGTCCCCGAATCCTCGATGCGATAAACGACGCGGCCGGGTTTTTTGGATTCGGAGGGATGCAATTTGGAGCCTTCGATTTCCACGCCACTCGCATTCACATAGCCGCTGGATTTTTCGACCGACTTGTCGCGTGCGAAAAAGACATCCAAGACATGCCGGTCGTAGGATTCAACCGGCTTGGGGAGATCCTCCACGCCATCCACGGCCTTGAGCAGGGCTTCGTCGCCGGGTTTGCAGTTGAAGAGGGTCACGAACTCCAATCCCCGACCGTAGCTGTCCTTCATGAAATCGAGATCGTTCACCATCGCGCGCTCGAGGTTCACGCAGGTCACGCGGCTCACGGGCAGGATGTAGTCGTAGAAAGCCTGGGGATAGCGGGGGTAGAGTTCGCCGCTCGTCCACATGCCTTCATTCATGCATTGCTGCCAGTAGCCCTGCTTGCGGTCGTAGTTCGGGTTGCCGTGATCCCAAAAGCCGTGGGTGTAAAGATTGTCGATGAGCGGGTCGACGGGAGGTTGGGTCTTGCCGTCTTTCACAATCACATGCCCTCGGCCGAGCGACTCCGTGTAGGTCGGCACCTGTTGGGCGAAATACTGTCCGTAGCTTTCATAAATCCACTGCGCCTCCTCGCGGGAAAGGCCATTGCGTGGGTCAAGGATGACGCCGTCTTTTTTTGCGGCTTCGACAGCGGCGGCGTTGTAGTCGGGGCCGTAGTTCGGTCCCCACTCGGCATAGATCACCGGCGCGGGAACATGCCCTTCGGAGACCCGAAGCGCTTCGGTGCGGTCGGCGATGTAGCGGGCCACATTGCCGATGCGGTGGTTATTGACCTTGTTGAGGTGCGGGTTGTTTTTGGTCGGCCAGAGAGAATTGCCCCACTGATTCGGAAAAGAGGGGGTGAATTCCTTTGTTTCGGGGTCGTAGTTGACGCATTCGTATTTGAGATCGGAGAAGTAACCGCCCAAGCCATCTGGGCCGACATTGGCACCGCCCCACCAGGATTGGAGCATGAAGTGGTAGGGCAGGCCGGTGGCGGCGGAGACAGCAAGGGCCTTGTCGATCGCCGTGCGGGATTCCTCCTCGGAGCGCCGCGCGTATCCGATGAAACTCAGGAATCCGAGGTCGTAGGATTGGGTCGCGTATTTTTCGCGGATGCCATTGGCGATTTTGACGCCGGTTTCGACGCTGTCGTCCTTTGGATCGACTTGCAGACCCGCCAACTCCGGTGAAAGGGCCACGATGAAGCCCAGCTTGGTAAAGATGTTCTCTTGCTCGGCCAGTTTGTTGAAGTCGGGGTAAATCCAAGCCTGGGAGATGTTGAAGGGTGCGGATCCCTCGCTCACGATTTTGACATCCAAGAGTCCGTTTTTGCCAACCAAGTCACGGTCGATTTCCACGAAGTAATGGTTGGGGCCGCCGCTGATTTCCTCGTAGCTGCGGAAGTAAACTTTCTTTCCGCCCGCATAAACCGAGTAGCCGAAGACATTGCGGCGATCGTGGACTTCTTGGATTTCGAGAAGCAGGCGTGGTGCGGCTTCTTTGAGCGGCACTTTGAGCTGGAAGGAGGCCTCAGAGCCTTTGCCAGAGAATTCACGGGTGGCGTGGCTGTGCTTCATGAGGCCGACGGTCGTATCGAGTTTCTTGCTCTCCACGCCCGATGAGAAGGTCGCGCGATGGCTTTTTTCGCTGGCGGCGTCTCCGAATTGAATCTGATCGGAAATCCCGCCGGATGCGAAGGAGAGCAACGGGGTGAGGGCAACGAGTGTTGCGAGAATCGTTTTTTTCATGAGTGGTAAGGAGGTATTAGATGCCGAGCAGCGAGGATTCCTCTGGCGTGAGCGTCTTCAGGAGATCCTCGAGAGGCTTGTTTTGACTGGTTTTGAGGGATTGCTGGATTTTTTGAAGAACAGCCAATCGCTCTTTTTCGGTCTGAAAGAGATTGTTCGTCTGGGAGGGATCGTTGCGGAGGTTGTAAATTTGTTCCGCCGGAGCATCCGGCTTCAGCTTGCCGTTTTCATCAAAATCGCTGTTGGTGTAGCCGAGTTTCACGGCCGGGCCTCCGCCCCCGTCGGCCAATCCCCCAGCCCCCTGGGATACGAGTTTCACGGGTTTTGTATTGGGAACTTCGGCCGGGGGAACATAAACCCAGTCGCCAACCCGGAGGGCATGGCCCTTGCCGCGATAGAGCATGATTTTTCGTCCTTCGCCTTTGTCCGGATGCTCCCAGAGCGAAAGCATGTTGAGACCATCCGGAGCCGCACCCTCGGGGAGCGGGATGTCAGCCGCAGCCAGAAAAGTGCGGTAGAGGTCGATCAGCGAGATGAACTTGTCGCAGGTCTTTCCTTCGGGAATGTGGCCAGGCCAGGAAACGAGGAAAGGCACGCGGTGCCCTCCTTCCCAAATTTCCCCCTTGTTGCCGTTGAACGGGCCGTTGGTGCGGAAGCCGATGGCTTGGTTGTCGCCGAGGTTGATGTTTCCGTTGTCGCTGCTGAAGACCACGATCGTGTTTTCGAGCACGCCTTTTTCCTTCAATGCAGTCATCACCATGCCAACGGCGTGATCCATTTGCTGCACGACATCGGCCGTGCGCGTGGAGTTGGTATTTTTCTTCACACGCTTTGCCATGGGACTTTGGCCAAGAAACTCTTCAGCAGGCTCAACCGGCGCGTGGGGAGCAAAGAAGGGCACATAGAGGAAAAAAGGTTTGTCTGGTTTTTGCTCGGCCACCCAGGCGGCGGCGCGCTCCCCGATGATAAGGTCGATACGATCCCGTGGGCAGGCCTCGTGGGCGGCTTTTGCTCCGCTGCTCGCGCCCCAACCTGTGGCTTGCGGGATTTTCTTCGCCTTCGCATCCTCGGTGGAGTGCATCACGATTGGATCTGCCGGATCTCCTTTGTAAACGCGGTGGTTCTCGACAAACACGAAGGGCGGCATGTTGTGGGCATTCGGCATTCCGAACCAGTCGTCGAACCCGCACTCCAGAGGGCCGGGTTTGAGTTCGGCATTCCAGTCCGGTTCCTCGCCGCGCCCTTGTCGCGGACCGAATCCGAGGTGCCATTTGCCAAATACGGCGGTGGAATAACCCGCATCCTTGAGGACTTGGGGCAGGAGGATTTCGTTTTCCTGAAAATAGATTCCCGATTGGTAACGGCCCCACATCGAGCGCCAATACCACCGGCCCGCCAGAATCGCGTAGCGCGAGGGCTGGCAAACGGCAGCCGGCGCGTGTCCATCGGTGAACTTTACCCCCCGGGCGGCGATTTCATCGACATGGGGAGTGTGAAAATCCGGTTGGTCGTAGCAGCCGAGGTTGGCGAAGCCCAAGTCGTCGGCCAGGAACAACACGATGTTTGGACGCGTCGTTGTTGCCTGGGCGGGTGAAAAGAATCCGACGAAAAGGGCGAGGGGGGCGAGGAGCAGGGTTTTCATTTGGATTTCGACTGACGCTGGATTTCCTTCAACCGTGCAGCCATTTGCTTGGCAATGGCCGGTTGCTTGGCGGCGAGGTTGGTGGTTTGCGAGGGATCTTTGCGGAGATTGTAGAGCTGCTCAGGCAAGGCTTCGGGCAATAGCTTCCCATCGGCATCGTGTTGGGAATTTTTATAGCCGAACGGCTTGAAGTAGAAGGTGCCAAACGCCCCCATGTTGCCGGGCTTGGGCAGATAGACCCAGTCGCCACTCCGGAGTGCGTTGCCATTGTAAACCATCTCGGAGCGGATGGCAGGGGTGTCGATCGGGTGTTCAAGGAGGGAAAGCTGGTTGAGTCCGTCCGGCGCGGCGTCGCGAGGAAGAGCGGTGCCTGTGGCAGCAACGATTGTTGGGAAAAGGTCGGTAAGAGAAACCAACTTATCCGAGACGGTGTCGGCGGGGATTTTACCTGGCCAACGGGCAATGAATGGCACGCGGTGGCCGCCCTCCCAGGAATCGGTCTTCAAACCCAAAAGGTGGGCGTTGCTGCGGTGCCCGGCGTCGATCGAGCATTGCACATGGCACCCGCCATTGTCGCTGGTGAGGATGACGAGGGTGTTTTCCGCGAGACCGTTTTTTTCGAGAGAATCCAGAACCATCCCGACCGCGTGGTCGAATTGCTGGAGAAAGTCACCGTAAATTCCAGACTGGCTCGTGCCTTGAAATTCCTTCGAGGGCAGGATCGGCACATGGGGTGCGAAGAAGGGCAGGTAAACAAAGAACGGCTTGTTTTGCTGCCCGATCCATTCGTTGGCCCGTTCGGCGATCTCCAGATCGAGACGCTCGACATCGTAGGCTTCGTGGGCAGCTTTGGCGCCCTTGCTCGAACCCTGCCCGCCGGCGTAGGCCGCGATGAAGTTGGCGGGTGTTTCCTTGACGATCGCAAGCGGATCTTTCGGGTTGCCTTTGTAAACCTGACCATTCTCCACAAACACAAACGGAGGCCACTCGTGGCCGCTGGCTTGCATGAACGAGTAGTCAAAGCCGGCTTGGTTCGGACCGTGGCTGATGGGTTTGGTCCACAGATCGTTAGGCCATTTCTCGTCGAGTCCCCAGCCAAGATGCCATTTGCCGAAGGCCGCCGTGGCGTAGCCGGACTGGCGAAGGACTTCGGGCAGGAGCATTTCGTTGTCCTGGAAATAATACCCATTGCCCGTGCGCTTGGCGCGCCAGTGGTAGCGCCCGGCGAGAATCCCGTAGCGCGTGGGCTGGCAGACGGCAGCCGGGGCGTGGGCATCGGTAAGGCGAACGCCCTGTGAGGCGAGACGGTCGATATTCGGCGTTTTGACTTTCGTCGCTCCGTAGCAGCCCAGGTCACCAAACCCGAGATCATCGGCGACCATGAGAATGATGTTTGGCATCGGGGGCTCGGATTTTTTAGCCGGAGCGGCGATGAGGGGCATGGCAGCCGCAGCGGCGAAAAGGATGGTGAGGGGTGTTTTCATATCAGTTTTCTCTGGAGGTCGTGTCAGCGGTGAGAACGCGGAAACCACCGAAGCAAAAACGGTCATCGGCATCTCCGGTGGTGAGGGAGATTTTCAGGTAAAAATCCTTCAGGCCTTTGACGCTCGGCGTCAGGTCGACCGTCTGCGGCGGGAATTTCCAGGTCTTGCTGTTCGGGCTTTGAGGGATGTTGTTCTGCCAGGTGTTGTCGAACTGGCCGACCTTGGTCCATTTTTTGCCATCCGGACTGGTGAAGAATTCCACGCGGCTGGAATCCTCAAACGCCCGCGCATTGAACTCGAGCGCGGTGTCGCCAAGCGGAGTTTCGCTTTTCACCGGATACACCACACGGCCGGGCTGGAACCATGTGGTGGGGCGCAGGAGGCGGATGAACACATTGTGCAAGTAGTTCGGCTCGGGTCGGTGATCAATGACATCCACCCCTTCGATCGATGTGGTTTTTTTGCGCCAAGAGTCGTCGTTGGCCACCGTGTAGTCCTCCTCCAACACGACACGGGTCGGCTGTGTAACAAGGACGAGCCTCGGCGGACGCCCTTCCTCCAAAGCGGGTGTGTAGGCGATCTCGACTTCTGTGCCGGGCTTGAGGCCTTCGGCGAGGTGGGTCAGTTCGTAGTTCAGGATCAGGTTGTTCAAGGCCACCGTCGCAAAGCGGGTGCCGTGGGTCTTGTCATAGTTGAAATCATAGCGGCGGCCGTTTTCCAGAGTGATGCCACCGACGGCTAGGTCGCCGATCAAGATGGCGGCATGAAATTCCTTGATGCGTCCACGGTCACGGCCGTAGCGGGCATCGACGCTGAGGACCTCGCCTTTTTCATCCAATTCCAGCGCCACACGGTCGAGCTTGTCAGGGGCTGTCCCTGCCTTGGGATCGGTGAGCTGGTCTGCCTTGCGGGAGACTTGGACAGTTTTGGAGAGCGGGATCGCTATCGAGTCGTTGTGGCCCATCACTTCGAGGTCCTGCGTATCAATGGTGATGCGGGTCTTGTTCCACCCGAGGACTCGACCGACAATCTGGCGAGGGAGTGGTTTATAGGCTGCAGGCGGCACCGGTTTGACAACGATGTTGGTGCCCACTTTGCCGTCCTCGACACTCAAGGCAGGATCTCCGCTTTTCGCAGGCAGGATTTCATAGCTGTTCACACCCGTTGATTTCAGAGTCCATTTTTTCGAGGGATCAAGGCCAGGAAATGCTAAAGCGACTTTCTGCCCTTCTTGATCGCCCTTGATGGAGAAGGACACTTTCTCGGGGGCGATACTGAGCAGCCTCACCACGACACTGTCTTTCTCGGATGGCATGGCGACTTCCACCGGCCAGCAGCCCAGCGTGCCGCAGCCGCGAACGACATAGCGAGCGGGAAGGATTTGCGATATCTCGCCAGCGAGCAACCGGTAGGCGCTGCGATACCATCCACGGCTGATCAAATCCTCGGCCTGTTTTTGAATTCTCGCTTCGTGTGCTGATTTGTCCGCTTCACCTCCGGATGCTTCCGTGTATTGCCGAAACATGTTCTCGGCGATCGCCCGATCTTGCACCCAGAGGCTCTGAATCCGCTGGTCTTGACGTTTGAGAGGATTGCCCGAGAGATACCCGCTTTTTCGTCCCCACTGCGAGCCGACGGCGATTTTCATCAGGAACGCGGCGTCTCGTGAGCTGGGTGAGTGGAGCACGAATCGGATGTAGTATTCTGTTTTGCCGATCATCGCATGGCCCAAATCAATGGTCGTCTCCGAGGTCACATGAGGCGTCCACCGTTTGGGTGTGGGGAGATCATCTGCGTTCAGCGTCTTGATTTTTGCCAGATTCTCCGGCGACTCCCCGGCGAGGATTTCGATGCTATTTCCCTTCACTGTTGAAATGCGCCCTTGCAAGTGCAGATTCAGCGCGGCGGTGAAGGTGTCCGGATTTTCGATGCGGTAAGTGATATCGCCAGGTTTGGCGGAATCGACCACGGCCAAGCGGGGGGCGCCGTGCTCGCCCGCGCGGAATGTCTTGGCATGCTCGATCGTGACATTTTGTTTCGAAACAACTGCCTCCTCGGGACCGAACTTTTTCTGTTGCGGAAAATCCAGAGCGAGAAGCGAAGGCTCGCGGTGGACGGCGGGCAGTGCGGGCTCGCTGTCGCAGCGATCCACGGCTTCGACCAATTTCTCATCACCATCGTAGGTATTGAAGAGTGTCATGAACTGAAAGCCGCGTGCGTAGTGGTCTTTGAGCACCGAGAAATCGTCCTTGAGGATCGTACGCTCCATATTGACCATCGCAAGCCGGCCGCGGGCTCGGAGGTAGTCATACATGGCCAGTTCGCGGTATTCGGTGCCCTTTCCCATTTCGCCACTGCTCCAGAGCCCTGGAACCATGCCCGGTTGGCCGGCGCTCCATCGAAGGTCCTCCATCGGCCAATCGGTCAGGAAATCCGGCTGGGAGTAGAGATTGTCCAACAACTGTGTGTCGGGAAGAACGAGATTTCCTTTGTCCACTAGGACGCTGTCGCGTTCGACGGCGCGGCGGGTGCTGGCGGCAAAATCCTTCCAGAGCCTCACGCCATCACGATGCATCCACAGGCGCGCCTCCGGATCGAGGCCTCCCGAAGGATCCAGATCGATCCCGTCGCGGCGGGCGTCCTCGATGGCGGTGTTGCTGATTTCCCCGATGGCTGGGCCCCACTCGCGCACGATCACGAGGTTGGGGGCAAGACCCTGCGCCTTGAGATGGTCGATTGCCTCGGTGTGGCCAGCCATCATTCGTTGGAAGCGCGTTTCGAGAAAAGCGTTCATGTTTTCATCCCGCAGAGTCGGCCAGGCGGTGTTCGACCACATGCCTGGCCAGGAGGGAATAAAGCGACCATTGGCGGCATCGTAGTTGAGCAGGCTGTATCGTGGATCGCTGAAGTAGCCCCCGAGACCATCCGGACCATTCGGTTTCCCGCCCCAAGCGGTGCCGTTGATGAGCCACACGCTCATTTCCCCAATGGCGGCATCGGTGTTGAGGTTCTTAATCAAGGTGGCGCGTCCTGATTCCGGGTGGCGCGAGCCATAGGAGGCGATTGAAAGGGTTCCCACCGGCGAGAAGGAGTTGAAGCGGGACTTTTTCCCATCCTTTGGCGGTTTCAGGCCGTGCAGTGCCATGGGACGATACACAGCCTCGCGCTCTGCGACCTTCTTGGAAAAATCATGGTAAGCCCAGATGTCCGCGATGCTGAACGGCGTGGCGCTTTCGCTGCGCAATTCCACGCGCACTTTTCCCGAAGCGGCAAGCGATTGGGCTGTCACCTGAACAAAAAAATGGTTCGGTCCCGCGCCGTATTCCTCGTAGGTGCGGAAATACACTTCTCGTCCATCGACCAGCACGGTGTAGCCGAACACTCCCGGACGGCGGTTGTGGATTTCACGAATCTCCAAAAGCAAATCCTCCCCTTTGGCGGGAGTAGGCACTTCAAAAGCCAAACTCGCGTTTTTGCCCGCAAATGCGGCAGCTTGATAGCGGTCCAGATGGCCCCCCATCTCCGTTTCCAAACTCTCCAACCTCACATTGCCGGAGGTTTCTCCCGCGAGACCTTTTGAAAAATCCAGATGGGCCACGAATGCAGAATCCTGGGTCTGGGCGACGAGTGGAACCATTGCAAAGAGGAGCGCCATGGCAGTAACGAGGGAAAGGTGCCTGGAAGAGGCAGGGAAGGGTTGGCAAAAAGTCTTGTTCATCATTTGAACCCGAAGGGGGTGGCAGGGGTGTGTGCGATTAGGGTTTGGAGTTCTTGTTGGGTTAGATGAAAGGGAAACCGGCTGATAAAAACCTTTGCATTATAATTCCGCTTTTCTTCTGCGCAATTGACGATCGTGCTTTTTTCTTGTCGTTTAATGCTGTCAAGTGCGGGCGATGTTCTGAAATTCATTCACCCTTCATGGAGAATCGATCGATTTATATTTCAAAAGATTCAACCACCTCGAGCAGCTCGCGACGGCTTCGGTGGGACAACTCACCCGGAGGATCTTCCGAGTGGAGTTTTGAATTCACGATTCACGGCCGCGAGCGAATCATCGCTCCCGACGGGGCGATCACCGGAATCGGTGAAGGCGCGGCTGTGCTCATCAAACCTGGCACGCCTCGCAATCTTGGGCAGGCTCCTGATTGCCAGAATTGGACGCGCTTCTATTGTATTTTCACACCGCCTCCCGACTGGCTGCGTCTCCTGTTGTGGCCCGAAATCTACCCGGGAGCCATGATGCTCACTTTTGAAAGCCCTCTACGCCAGAAGATCGAAGCCGCCCTGGAACAGGGGCTCGAGGTCCAGCGAAGCGCCTGGGAATTTCGTGCGGAAATGACAAAAAATCTTATGGAGCAGGTTTTGCTCTGGTGCCACACGGCCAATCCCGCCAGTCGCCACGCGGGCGTGCACGAGGGAATTCTGAAGGCCATGCACTTCATCAGTCGACGCTTTGCGGAACCGATCGGCATTGACGAGGTGGCCCGTCAGGCCGGACTTTCCCGTTCGCACTTCATTCGATTGTTCCATGAACAGACCGGCATGACTCCCCGGCACTTTATCGAGGATTGCCGCATTGGCGAGGCCACTCACTTGTTGCGAACCCGGAATCTCTCCGCCGCCGAGATCGCCTTTGCCTGCGGGTTCCATGACCCCGCCCGCTTTAGCCGTGTCTTCAAATCCCGCACAGGCCAATCCCCATCCGAGCTGCGCTGCATTCGTAGATCCGCCAAGTCAGCACGAAAAACTGGCTGATCAGCCCCAAAGTTGGATCGGCCCTTGATCATTTTATAAAATCGTTTGCATGATTTATTCCATGAGCAAACCCTCCAGCCAAGTAACCGGCGACATTCCGATGGATCGTTGGGTCGAAATCGACCTCTATTGGTTTGATCGTGAAAACATCGCAACACGCGTGGCGGAATTTTGGGATCGATGCCTGCCCCTCTTCGAGGGCGTGGGCGGCGAGCGCGGGGTGATTCTCAATATCGGTTGGCTGGTGGATTTTGTGACCGAGTGGAGCGGCGATCCGAACTCCCGGATTTCTTTTCCCCAAAAAATGACCACGCAGCACTACACGCTCGATCTGCCAAACACGGGAACAACGGCCGAGCGCATGGAAAATTGGCGCCGACGCTTCGAGCAGGTGGAGTTTGTTCCACTGGAGTATCCGGCGTGGACCTATGCCGATATCGCACATTTGGTTCGCGAATTGAAGGACAGCGCCTCGCGGCGCGGGGTGGGTAAAATGCGGGTGGGAACTTTTGTCGTCGGCTGGGCTTCGATCTACGAAGGCGAGGAGAGCGCGTTCGTTCGTCGGCATCCCGAGGCGTTTTGGCCGACTTGCAATGGACGGCATTGTTTCAACCCTGAGTCGCGATTGGTGGAAAATCCCGCGCCGCGCGCCGCTTTTCCAGAGGGTGTCCGTGAAGGAATGCGCGTGATCGATTATTTTTCCGCGCAGTGGGGGTACCTCTCGCGAGCAATAGGTTTTGATGCCTTGGTCCTTCGCGACAGTATGCTCGGAATGGGTGTGTATGGGAGATTCGGTCCCTATGGAACCAATGGCCCATCGGATCCTGCAAAACTGGCGAGTCATAGCTGCGCGTGGGGTGATTTTGTGAAGGCCGTCAAGCAGGCGAATCCCAGCGTCTGGCTCATGGGGTATTCGAATTCCAGCACCGCTGTGGCTGACTGGCGAGTGGGCGGCTTCGATCTGGAGTCCATCGCCAAGGAGGGGTTTCTCGATGCCTTCATCGAGCAGACTTGGAGCGGGGCGTGGAATGAAACCGGCCAGCGAAAAGAAACCTTTTGGAACTACCCGACGCGCGGCTGGACGGCCCAATTGGCGTTTACGCTCCTCCACGGTGCGATCCTCGCGGAATCGCGGGTGCGGCACTACACGCTGGTGGAGGCCTACGATGCTTGGGAGCCTGGCGATGTGATCCATGTCGCCCCCGATCGGCTCCGCTGGGGCATTTGGGCGTATTCCCATGCGGCAGTGAAAACACCTCGGGGGCTCAAATTTCCAACTGGTTCCTATATCTCGTGGCTTAATGTTGGAAAAAAGTTCCTTCCTGCGAATGATGTTACGTTTCTGGCTGAGAATATCACGGAAGCCGCGCGCGATGCACTTCAGACAACGGATGTGCTCGGCCCGACACTCGTTTACAACCGCCAAGCTATCGAGTGGCAGTGCGCAAACGCGCCGGATGTTTCGATCAAGGAATGGATCGATGAACAAGCCGCAATCATCCTGAAAAGCTCGGTGCCGATCCTCTCGGCGACGCGGATCGAATATCTCCCGCGCGTGACCAGCGACTTGTTTGTTTTTCAAACGCCGGTTCATCTGCGACCCCCAGAAAAAAAGTTGATTCTGGATTTGATCCGTAGTGGCGAACCGCTCGCCATCTGGGGAAGTCCGGCCGGTGGGATCGATCCAGATATCGCCGCCCAGGCCGGTCTCGTCTCGGATGCTGGAGCCGTTGGCGCTCTCCAAAAAGTGGCGCATCTTGAAACAATGGATTCCGATTTGGGCAAGGGGATCCCCGAGGAATTCAAAATTTTCCACCTCCACTCGCCCAATCGTGCCAAAAACGGGGCGGAGGTCCTTTACACAGTATCCGGCAGTCCCGCGCTGACATTGCGGGGAAATGTGCTGGTTTGGGATCCCTGCGAATACAATGAAAATGTGGGATGTCATCAGCAGCCGGTTCCCCCGATTTCTGAAATCCTTGGAAGCCCTTATGCCTACGCGCTGGTGGCTCGCGCGATGCGAAGATTGCTTCGTTCCAAAAATTGCATGGTTCCGGTTTCTGAGGAATTGCACTTTCCTGTCACAGTTGGCGCTTGGCGTCTCGCCGACGCTTCCATCCGCGTATTTGTTGGTGATACCGAGGAGGGGTTCGACCATTCCGCGAAGACAAAGCGTGGCCTTTTTCTCGAATGGCCGTCGAATCACGCGGGCGATCTGTGCGATATTCGATCGGGGCGATCGTTCCCGCACTGTAGCGGTGGATTCGCCGTTGCAATTGATAGCTCAACGGAGCGTGAGCGCCTTTTCTCCATGTTCTGCGAATCTACCTGGCGAGAACCGGGACAATAGGCCTTCAATCAAAAATACAAAGATTTGCAAATTTATTGAATCGCTGCCAGATCACCCTCTATGCATTTAAATAAATGATAATCAGAAATGCCCCCCGCGCTTTAGCCCTCTTAGCCACATTCGCCATACTCTTTTGCATTCCCTGCATTGCTGGGACTGCCTCCCCCAAACCCAACATCGTTTTCATTGTCGCCGACGACATGGGCTATGCCGACTGCGGCGTCCATGGATCCAAAGACATTCCCACGCCGCATATCGACTCGATCGCCAAGGCTGGGATTCGGTTCACCGACGGTTATGTGACCGGACCGGTGTGCAGTCCCACTCGCGCCGCTCTTATGACCGCCCGCTACCAGCACCGCGATGGCGTGCCAGACTGGGTGAAAAAAGACAGCGAAACCGGGTTGGCTGAAGGTGTGCCGACAATTGCCGATTATCTCCGCAAGGCGGGTTATCGAACAGCGCTGGTCGGTAAATGGCACCTCGGCCAGAAAGAGCCCTTCCATCCGATGAATCGGGGGTTCGACGAGTTCTTCGGTCTGCTCGGTGGCGGGCGAGTTTACTTCCAAGGAGCCAATGAAAAGAGCGGCAAGGCAAACGATGGCTATGCGAAGCTCTGGAGAGACCGCGAGCCTGCGGATATAGACGGCTACCTCACTACGGAATTCGGCAACGAGGCCGCGAAGTTTGTGGCATCGCGCAAAGGTAGTAATGTGCCGTTTTTTTTATTCCTATCCTTCACAGCTCCGCACACGCCGATGATGGCTCCGAAGGAACTAGAGGAGAAATTCGGGCACATCGAAAACCAGCAGCGCCGCCTCTACGCGGCGATGATGTCTTCGATGGACGACGCCATCGGGGAAGTTCTCACCGCCATTCGCGAAGCCGGATTCGAAAAGGACACGCTGGTCTGCTTTTTCAGCGACAACGGCGGTGCCACCACGCGCAACTCGCCGAATGGATCCGACAACACGCCGTATCGTGGGAGTAAAGGCGAAGTGTGGGAAGGAGGGGTGAGGGTGCCGATGTTTGCCGCTTGGCCCGCGCATCTGCAGGCGGGCTCGGTCTTCACCAAGCCGGTGACCCAGATGGATATCACGGCCACAGCCATCGCCCTTGCCGGGCAGAAGCCCCACGAAAAATGGCCTATCGACGGGGTGAATCTGATGCCATTCCTCAATGGCCAGGACACCGGCATGCCGCATGATTCCATCTGCTGGGCCTACGAGAACCGCCAGTGGGCGATCCGCGAGGGCGACCTGAAGGTGGTCGCGATGAGCAAGCAGCCGAAGCTCAAAGCCGAGGTGAAGCTTTACGAGCTGAAGGCCGACCCTTCCGAGACCTCCGATCTATCGGCCGCACAGCCCGAGAAGGTTTCCACCCTTACGGCAAAGCTGCTCGATTGGTGCCGCGATGTGGGTGCCGCGTTGCCGAAGCTGGATTAACCCTAATGCCCGCTTGGCATGATATTGCTTCTTGTAGCCTTTATTGTCACGGCTTTCGCCCTCGGCATGCAGGCTGAAAATCCCTCGCGGCCGAATGTGGTGCTGATCTCCGCAGATAACTTGGGGTATGGGGATCTGTGATGCTACGGCGCGATGATCATGAAGAAACCCGCTTGGCGGGATATATAAACGTCTCGTTCGCATGCTTTAGAGTGCCGTGAAGATGGATAGTGCAGCTCTTTAGTTTCAAAATTTTGTTCCCACCCGGTGCATGCGCTGATATTCGCCGGCCGACATACCGCGCATTCTGCGGAATGCTCGGCAGAAGCTTTCCATGCTGTGGAATCCGGTGGTGTAGGCGATGGCCTTGATGGATTCATCGGTGCCGATGAGCAGGCGCGATGCCTCGTCGAGGCGCATGTGAAGGAGGTATTGGTGCGGCCCCATGCCTTTTCGTTTTGCCACTTTGTCGCGAAAGGAACTGTAGCCCATGCCGACCGATGCGGCGGCCTCCCGGAGCGATGCGGGGCGTTTCGAGGCATCGCGCCAGTCCTCGAGCATTTGTCCAAGCGGATCGAGAGTTCTGTTGCGGGTCTCGCTGTTGGTCAGAAGAAAAAGCAACCGCTCTACGCCGAGCTTGGCTTCATCGATCGAATGCCAATGGGGTGGGTCGAAGGCCTCGCCGAGACGCATGTGCAATTTTTTGCATAGTGCCTTTGCCCTGAGCCGTTGCGGTGCGGAGGCGTGGCGCAGCCATTTCCATTGCTTCCATTTTTCCACCCGTGGACCATCCAGACACAGATAGCGTTCCTCCCAGTTCGTGCCTGCGTCCGGGCCGTAGCGAAATCGCGGGCCAGGCCAGATGTTGAAGAAGCAAGGTGCGACAACTTCGTGGGGAGGACCGTCATCCAGACGAAAGGTGCCGCGGCCTTTTAGAATCAGGCAGAGACCGTCGAAGGCGATGGTGGCATCGACCTTCTCACTCTTGCGAGGCAGCCATCCCCAAGTCACCACCCGGAAATCGTCGATGACGCTTCCGAAGCTTGGTTCGCAGTTCTGCCATGTATTTCCGAACTTTGGCATTTTTGTTAGTATATTGGCAAAGTGATCAGGATTCCATGAATGACTAAAGCTACCGGTGTGGCAAAAAATACAACCCATGAAATATTTCAAATTCCTCCTTATCGTTCTAGGTCTTGCCGCAAGCCCCCATTTTCTTTCCACTCCCGCCCGCTCGCAAGATGTGCTTGTTGAGGCGAAACCGGTTGCTTCAACGGCAAAGGAAAAGACTCCCGCTGAGAAGGAATGGGATGAAATTGCGGCGAAATGGACCACGCCGGAGTGGATACAAGATGCCAAATTCGGCCTCTGGGCTCACTGGGGCCCCCAATCGGTGCCGCGGCTTGGCGGCGGTTGGTATGCAAGGCACATGTATATGCCCGATGTCAGCAAGGAGCGCTGGGGGCGCAACGCCTACAGCCATCATGTGGAGACCTATGGGCATCCTTCCGAGTTTGGCTACAAAGACCTCATTCATCACCATTTCAAAGCCGAGAAGTTCGACGCCGATGCGCTGGTGCGGCAGTTCAAGGACTGGGGGGCTCGGTATGTGGCAATCATTGCAAACCACCATGAGAATTTCGATCTCTACCCGACATCGGTTCATGATTGGAATAGCGTCAAGGTGGGGCCTAGGCGCGACCTGCTGGGCGAATTTGCTGCCGCTGCGAAAAAGCAAAACCTTCCCTGGGTTGCCACGGTGCATGTGGGACGGATGTTTTTTCCACCGGCAGGCACATCGGATAAAGACGGCCTTAAGTCTGGCGTGCCTTACGACCTCGCGCAGACGAAAGCCGATGGCAAGGGCAAGTGGTGGGAAGGACTCGATCCCCGGCAGCTCTATGGCCAGCCAAAAGACATCGATATCCGAACCATGGAACTCATCGAAAACTACGACCCCGACATGCTCTATTTTGACCGAAGCTTCCTGCCATTTCGCGAACGCTGGATGCTTACGGAATACTACCGTCGAAGCCTCGCCAAGCATGGATACATCAAAGCAATTATCACGGTCAAAAAACCAGCGATCGGAGCAATGCTTGATGTCGAGCGCGGTCAGCTCGATTCTGTGCAGGATTTCGTCTGGCAGACCGATACGACGATGTTTAACGGCTGGTTCCGCAAGGAGGACGAAGGGGATAAAAATCTCCGCTACGATACCCGCTGCCTCGTGGAGATGCTCACCGACATCGTCAGCAAAAATGGAGTCATGCTCCTGAATGTCGCTCTCTACGCCGACGGTTCCATTCCTCAAGATCAAGCGAAGGAAATCCAAGGCCTCGCCGACTGGCTCAAAATCCATGGCGAGGCGGTTTATACCACCCGTCCTTGGAAAATCCACGGTGTCGGCGGGCAAACGCGAAAGGGGCATTTCAGCGAACGCACCCGCTATGATTCCCAGCCGTGGGGCTCTGATGTTATCCGCTTCACCCGCAGCAAGGACAACAAGACATTGTATGTGTTTATTTACGGAGCCAAGCCCGGAGAGGCGTTGACCATCGAGCCACTCCAAAAAGGCGGCCTGCTGGAGTCGAAGATTGAATCGATCTCGCTGATGGGTTCGGACGCCAGACTGGACTATGATATCCGCAGCGAGGGCTTGAAAACAACGCTTCCTGCGAAATTGGCCTCGCCAATCGCCAGCGTTCTAAAAATCCAAACCGCCGGATTGTAAAAAAACAAACAATTGTATTAGTTCGGAGTCTGTGTTTCGAGACTCCATGCAACTTTCCCTCTGGCTTGCCCTCGCATTGTCCGTTGTTTCGTGGACCGGTGTTTTGGCCGCCGGCGAGGAAGAAAATCGGCCAAACATCCTGCTGATCCTGGCCGATGATCTTGGCTTCGAGTGCGTGGGCGTCAACGGCGGGGAGTCCTATAAAACGCCAAATCTCGACCGGTTGGCGGAAACCGGGATGCGGTTCGATCATGCCTATGCCCAGCCGCTTTGCACGCCGACACGCGTGCAGTTGATGACCGGGCAGAGCAATGCCCGCAACTATGTCGGCTTCGGGAAGCTGGACCCCAAGTCGCCGATCTTTGCCAACATCCTCCAAAAGGCGGGATACAAGACCGCGATGGTGGGCAAGTGGCAGCTCGGAAAAAATCCCGATCAGCCTCGCAAGGCGGGCTTCGACGAGCATCTGCTCTGGCAGCACACGCAGCCACGAATGGATGCCGAAAAAGCCGACACTCGTTACGGGAATCCGGTTTTGGAACGCGATGGCAAGCCAATTGTGGCTCTTGAGGGATCTTATGGCCCTGATCTCACGCTCGAGTTCGCCTGCGACTTCATGTCCCGTCACAAAGACGGGCCATTCCTTTTGTATTACTCCGACATCCTGCCGCATTGCCCGCAAGTTCCGACTCCCGATAGCGCCGCGTGGGCGTCGGCAAACGACCGATCGAAAGACTATAAGGGCGATATCCAATACTTCGCCGACATGGTTGCCCACATGGATAAAAATGTCGGCCGCTTGATGGCCAGACTGGATGAACTCGGCATCCGTAAGAATACATTCGTTCTTTTTCTAGGTGACAATGGTTGCGATGCCCCAGTCGTCACGCGCTGGCGGGGCAAGGAAATCAAGGCTGGCAAAGGCAAGACCACCCGAGCGGGCATGCATGTGCCTTTCATTGCCAGTTGGCCTGGCGTGATTCCGGCGGGAAGCATCTGCGAGGAGTTGGTGGATACCACGGATTTCGTTCCCACGCTTTGCGAAGTGGCGGCAGTGGCCTTGCCAAAGGATGTCCCCTTCGACGGCGTGAGCTTTCTCCCGATCTTGCGGGGAGGGAAAGGTCAGCCTCGCGAGTGGATCTACAGTTGGTATTCCGCGACTCTCGCAAATGTGCACGAATTAGCTTTCGACAAGCGCTTCAAGCTCTATGCCGACGGACGGTTTTACGATATGGATGCCGACCCGCTCGAGCAGTCGCCGCTCGCCGAGGCAAAACTCGATGCGGCTGCCTCCGGCGCGAAAGCGAAACTCTCCAATGTGCTGAATCAATTCAAAGACGCCCGACCCGAGCGCCTCCGGGAAATGGATCGTAAAAGATCCAGTGCCTCTCGAGAAACGGATGGGTGACCTCATGTCGTAAATGTTTCGAGCGGGGAGGTCGGCGCAGTTGCTTGGCGATTGGTTCAATCAAGAATGCTTCCCTCTAAAGCTGATCGCGGGTCCTTTCTGCCTGAAGGCCAATACAAACAATTGCATTTTAAAGTTCCCTGTTTTAGAAGACCTCATGCTCTCAATCTTGAGTCGGCTCATCCCCGCGTTGTTTTTGACAGTTCTGCATGCGATCGCTAATCCCTCTCCGGCGGGGGACTCTGGGGAATTTTACACCCCCGAGGCTGATAAGGCGGCTTTGGCGAATGCCACAGCTTCTGAAGAGGGATTGCCGAAGGTTCTGATTCTCGGCGACTCGATTTCGATTGGATATTTCCCTGCCGTGAAAGCGGCTTTGCAAGGCCAAGCCAGCGTTTCCCGCCCGAATACAAACTGCGGCGACACGCCCCGGGGTCTAAGCGGGATCAACAAATGGCTGGGGGATACGAAGTGGGATGTCATCCATTTCAACTGGGGTCTCTGGGATCTTTGCTACCGCAATCCCGAGTCCAAAAACCAAGGAAATCGTGACAAGGTGAATGGAAAGCTTTCCGTCACACCTGAGGACTATGAAAAGAATCTCAACGCCCTGGTGGATCGGCTGCAAAAAACCGGTGCCTCTTTGATTTGGGCCAGCACAACGCTTGTGCCTGAGGGAGAAGCCGGGCGTTTTGTGGGCGATGATGTGAAATACAACGCCGTTGCCGCAAAAATCATGACGAAGCGGGGAATCCCCATCAACGATCTCTATGCCACCAGCGCGGCGTTCGATCCTTTGCTTTTTACTAAGCCCGGCGATGTGCATTTTAAAAAAGCGGGCTCCGAGAAACTCGCCACCGAGGTTGTCCGCTCGATTCAAGTAAAGTTGCCAGCGGTCTCGGCTCCGCCTGCAACAGATCGCTGAGCCTCTATTTTTACTCTTATGAATTCATCGTCATCCAGTCCTGAACATCAGGAATCGGTTCAATGCTACCGCGAGTTGTGCTGTGGGGGGCCTGGCAGGCCTGAGGTGACGCCCGGGGAGGCGCACACCCAATCAAATAGTCTTGCCCTGATGCTCAAGGCCTCGAGCGTTGAAATGAAACCACCCCAAGGGGAAGGGGTGGACGCTTTGGGAAAAACGAATTGGTTCCAAGGACTCTGGCCGACAGATTTTTCGATGCCCGAGCCAAAATTTCCCCACTGGGAAATCAGCCCTGTGGATTCGACGGAGCCCGGCGTGAGCATCCGCAGGAAGACCTACAACGACCCGACGCGTCAGGCGCTCGCGCCTGCCTTGCGGTTCAATGTGGAACGCGATGCATTTGTTTCTCCCATCTATTCCGGGGGCGAGGGAAGCGTGATCGATTACCGTGCGGGAAATCTTCTGCGACTCATCGACCGCGCACCCGGCTTGCATCGCTCCTTCGAGATGATCGTGCATTCTCACTGCCTGCTTCTCTTTCGTATTCGCCTCGCCGGATTCGGCGAGGCTTGCTTGCGGTTGAATCTGGATTTTGACGCCGCTGATCCAGGCAGGGTGGAGGATGGCCGTATCTGGCGACTGCACAACCAGCGCGGTTGGCATGGGGTTCTCCTCCAGGCGGGTGCTAACGAAGGCGAAGCTTTGGGATTGGCCGTCTACGATTGCCCGACCGAGTGGGAGCGAGATGCCGTGATCAAGGATGGCGTCGCCAAGCTGGCCCGTTTCGACACTCAATGGGATCAACTTGCGGCCGCGCAATCCATCGAACCGTTTCTCACGGGCAAGGAAAGCGCAGTCGAAAAAAACCTCGTAGCCGCTTTCGTCAATCGCGCCCTTCGCAATACCCGCGCTGGTGGTCAGATTCACCAACCCTCGCTGATCGAGTTTTATGGACCTGAGTGGGATTTCGGTGACGCGGTCTGGATCAATTTCCTTCCCGCCTGTCGCTACATGCTCTGGATCGCGCCGGAGACGATTGCCAATTCGATCAGGACGCTGCTGGATTTCCAAACCCCCGAGGGAATGGTGCCCCAGGCGGTTTTTTCGCGGACGACCTTCGACTATTCGCAGATTCCAAACATCTCGCCGTGCGTGCGGGATTATTATGTCTTCACCGGCGACCGGCATTTTCTTGGGCAGGCCTACGGCGGTTTCAAAGACTGGTATCGCTGGTGGATGACGCACCGCAACCCCACGGGCAATGGCATCATCGCCACCGGCAATGCGGGGCAGGACCTCTACTCCGCGATTTGCGAGTACAAGGACAATGGCACTGATCCAAACGACCCCGAGGTTTTTGAAAACACCTGCAACCCGCTGACTCGCACTCCCGAAATCGCCGGACGCCCCGAGCGTGCCTACCTTCCTGACATCGTGGCTTGCCAGGCACGCATGGCGGAGGATTTGGCGTTCTTCGCCGGGGAACTCGGCCACGCGGAGGATGCCGCGTATTTTCAAAGTGAATACCGCCGCATCCGGGCATGGACCAATGAGAACCTTTGGGATAAGGCAACGGGCTTTTACTATCCCGTCGTTCGCGCAACCGGACAAAAAGTCATGAAGCGCACAAACACTGTCTATTGGCTCATGTGGGCCGGATTGGTGCCGCCTGAGCGAACAGAAAAACTCATCGAAGCGCTCTTCGATCCCGAGCAGTTCCTCTCCAAAATTCCCGTGCCGATGGTGGCTCTCGATGATCCGTCCTTCAATCCGCTCTGCGGCCATTGGGGCGATGCCTACTCCTGGCCCGTCGATGCCTTCAAGGCCTTCGAGGCGTTGATCCGATACGGCGAGTGGGATCGCGCAGCAGAGTTTTGCCGCCACTACAACAAAGGTGTCTTTGAGGCAATCGGCGAGACGCTGCAACCTGCCGAGTTCTACCACAGCGCGGGAAATCCCTGCGGATGCCCCATCATGGGCACGGCCGGTCTCACGCCGCTCAACTTCAAACGCTATCTGCGGGATTACGAAAGAGGGTGCTCCGAGCGCGAGTGGGGGCGTTTTGTCCCTCAAATGTGAACTTCTTCATCGCGGGCTTCGGCCTTGGTGCAACTGCTCACAAGGCAGGTGATTTCCGTTTCGGGGAGTTGCTCGGATTGGGGTTTGGCGAGCTTGATGTCCGTGGTCAGGAGCGAACCTTTGATCGACATGCCCTCGAGCAGGAGAGCGATATGATACCACCAGTGTTGCTGGATTTCGAAGACAACGCCTCGTTGAAAACCAGCCAACCAGCTTTGATTGTTCCGCATCGTGGAATGCGAGTCAAACGAACAGCGCTTCTCCCGACTGCCAGTCAGATCGGAGGCTCAGCTTGGAAAGGGGAGGTGGAGGGGCGGTCCCAGAAGTAGCGTTTGAGGAGGACTTTGATGGTGGCGGTGAGGGGCACGGCGAGGAGGGCTCCGAGGAGGCCCCCGAGGATGAGACTCCAAGCGAGAACGGAGATGATGACGGTGAGGGGGTGGAGGCCAACGGATTCACCGACGATCTTAGGGGCGATGAATATACCGTCTATGTTATTGGCCAGGATGAAGATGACTGTGACTATGAGGGGGTGGGTCCAGTCGCCAAATTGGGCGGCGGCGATGATGACGGCTGGGATATAGCAAATCATCATTCCAAGATAAGGGATGAGTCCGAGCACTCCGACCATGAGCCCGATGAGGATGGCGAAATCGAGTCCCATAACGAGAAGGGCGATGGCTATGAGGAATCCATCGATGAGGCTGACTATGAGTTGACCGCGGAAGAAGCTGATAAGGTAAGAGTTGATCTCGCTGACGAGGGAGACGATTTCATTTTTGAGGGGTGACGCTCGGAGCGGGAGGTAGCGGCTCCAGTTTTCGGCGATCGAGGCGCTGTCTTTGAGGAAGAAGAAGAGGAAAATCGGCACGAGGATCATGCTGAGGAGCAGGCCGAAGACGCCGAGGAAGCCGCCGAGGCTGCGCTGGAGGAAGCGACCGCTTTCCACAGCAAGATCGGGGATTTTTTGTTGCACCCAGGCTCCGCCATCTTTGATCGATTGGCTAACGAGGGCGGTGAGTTGCTCGTTCGTCTGCTGCTCGGTGGTCTCGCTTTGAAGAAAGTCGAGCGTAGAAAGTCGGTGCAGATTTTCAAAGGTGCGGGTGGTGAGAGCCTGCGTCTTTTGCATGTAGCTTGGGAAGTTCTGCACGAGCATGGTTCCCTGACGATAGGCGGGGGGTATGATGTAAACGAGGAGGCCGACAAAAAAAGCCGCGAAGGCGAGGTAGACGAGGATAATGCTGATGAGGCGGCTCAGGCCGAGACGCATCGAAAATTTGACCACCGGCTCGAGCAGGAAGGCGAGAATGGCTGCGACGGCGATGGGTGTGAGGACCGGCTGCAAAAAGGATATCGCGCCGACCGTTAGTGAACCTACGAGGAGGATCGTGGCCCCGATGGCCAGAAAGGAGAGCGAAGTAATGGCCGCCCAGAGGAATTTGCTTTGAAACGGAGTGGGGTGCATCGTTTTTTACTGGCTCGGCTTATTGACGAAGGCCATGCCTTGTTTCTGGCGGTCGAGAAATTCCTTGGCCAGCTTGCGGTAGGCGAGCGCTCCACTGCCATGGGGGTCGTGTTCGAAAATGGTTTTTCCGTGGCTGGGGGCCTCGGCGAAGCGGACTGTGCGGGGGATGAGGGATTTGTAAACGACATCCTGAAAGTGGCTGCGCACTTCCTTTTCCACGGCGGGGTTCAAGTTCGTGCGGCTGTCGAACATCGTGAGGAGGAGGCCGGAAATCGAGAGGGTGGGATTCGCGCCGCTGGCGCGGATGCGGTCGGTCACCTCCATGAGAAGCCCCAGCCCTTCGAGGGCGTAATACTCGCACTGGATTGGCACGAGAATCTCATCCGCCGCCGCGAGGGCGTTGGACATGAGGATGCCGAGCGAGGGCGGGCAATCGAGGAGGATGTAATCGAAGAGACTCTGCTTGCGAAGGTCTTCGAAGCAGGCGCGCAGGCGCATCATGTGGTCGTCCATGCGGGCCACTTCGATTTCGGCGCCGGCGAGGTCGAGGTTCGACGGGATGAGGGAAAGATTTTTGATGCGGGTGGGAATGACAAGCTCGGTAGCGGATTTCTCGCCGATGAGCGCGGAGTAGATACTGGGATTTTCGTTCTCTTTGCTGTCGAGAACGCTTGTGGCGCTGCCTTGGGGGTCGATGTCCACGAGCAGAATGCGGGATTTTTTTTCCGCGAGGGCGGCGGCCAGATTGACGCTGGTGGTGGTCTTTCCGACCCCTCCTTTCTGGTTCGTGATGGCGATGACTTTCATTCCGTAGATGCTTTGTTGCGCAGAGCGATGGGGAATTGTCAACAGCTTCGGCGCTTGGGCTCAGCGTTTGCCATAATAATCAACGAGTCCGGCGGCGACGCTGTCGGCATATTCACGGTAAATGCTCGGCCGCAAGACTCCGGCGACTTTCTTTTTTCCCTGGTAGTCACCCGCTTGAATGCGGGTGTGGACATCGCGGGAGTTCATCACATAAGGCTCCACATAGATGACCGGGCATTGGAAAAGGCGGTTCGCGAGGAGGTTTCGGCCCCAGATGTAGTCGCTGTCTCCGATGCGAACGGCTGTTTTTCCGTGGTAGATGAATGGCGGGAGCTTCGTGGCGGCGGCCATGGATTTGACGAGGGATTTTGTGACGGCGACTTCTTCGGGGTAGGCGCGGTTGAGGAGCTTGATGAGCATCTCGAAGCGCTGGTCGTCGTAGGCGAGTTCCTTGGCGCTCCAGGCTCCTGTGATGAGGAAGTGGAGGTGGTTTTTTGAGACGAGGGAGGGCTTGGCCGGGTTGCCCCAGTCCTCAGCGTTGAAATGGAGGCAGAGGACGACATCGGGGCGGATCGAGGTGTTCACGAGTGTCGCGCGGCGGCGGATTTCGCTGGTGCGGTAGAAGAGACGTTCGCTCTCCTTGGCGACGGCGCGAGGAGTCAAGCTCTCGCCCTTGTCGCGAAGCGAGGCGGCGGCCTGTTTGCGGAGTTGGGCGGGGCGGAGTTTTGTGATCGGCTCGAAGCCGGAGCGCGTCAGCCACACCTCGGCGCCGAGGGACTTCAGGCGCTGCACGAGAAGCTTGGCGACACGGAGCGTCATGTCCCCCTCGACAACAGGTTTGTTTTTACCGATCTGGAACCAGCGCTCCTCGATTTTAGCCCACTTGCCGCCAATATGGCCGGGGTCGATAGCGATGCGTAAGCCTGCGAGAGGCTTGCCGGGTTCGGGAGCCATATCGCTGCGTGGCCGCCAGAAGCGGGGCGTCGGGTTGGCGGAGGCTTCTGCGAATTTCAGGATGTAGGGTGGCTTCCCCGCGCTTGTGCGCATGCGCGCGGCGGCGGGGGTGATCGTAATAAAATCCGTCGCCGCATTGTTCGGGGCGTAGACATTGTTCAAGAGGCGGGTGAATTCCTCGCGGGTGATTGTTTTTTGAAATTTGTCGAGTTGCGACCAATTCGGGGTGTCTGCAAGCGGGCTCAGTTTGGCGGCCAGACCGGGGTGCAGGCAGGCGAGAAAAAGCAAAGCGGCGGCGAGAGATTTGCGCATGGAGGATTTTTTAAATGCGTTCGCGGCGCGTTGCTATAAAAAGAACAGATGATTCGTCTTCTCTTTCTTGGTGACATCGTCGGCGAGCCCGGTCGGGCTGCGGCGAAGGTGGTGGTTTCGGAAATGCTCAAGGCGGGAGAGGTCGATTTTGTCGTGGTTAACGGCGAGAACGCCGCGCAGGGCAAAGGCATTTCCCCGAAAATTGCGATCGACCTCCTGCGCACCGGCGTGGCGGTGATCACCACGGGCGACCATGCGTGGGACCAGCGGGAGATCGTCCCCTACTTTCCGACCGAGCCGCGCCTGCTCAGGCCGATCAACTATCCGGCGGGTGTTCCTGGGAATGGCAGCATCGTCTTGGATACGGCGAAGGGGAAAATTGCCGTTATGAATGTGCAGTGCCGCACCTTCATGTCGCAACCACTCGACAACCCCTTCCATGCCGCACTGGAGGAGGCCGAACGACTGCGCGCGGAGACTCCGGTGATCTTTGTGGATGTCCACGGAGAGACGACGAGCGAGAAAATCGCCATGGCGCGGCATCTGGATGGACAGGTTTCCGCTGTGGTCGGGACACACACGCATGTGCAAACGGCGGATGAGCGCATCCTGCCGGGAGGAACGGCGTTTCTCTGCGATGCGGGCATGTGCGGTGCGGTGGATTCCATTCTCGGCCGCGAGGCGGGGCCTGTGATCCAAAAATTCCTGGACTGCATGCCTACGAAGTTTCCGATCGCACGGGGCATCGTACAGGTCTGCGGGGCCTTGATTCAAATCGATCCCGAGACCGGCAAGGCGGCATCGATCGAGAGGTTTCAGAGATTGATCGACCACCGCTGAGGATATGCGGCGGCGGCCGCCTTTTCACTATGACAAGTGCCTCCTCTTTTAAAATCCTGCTTCGCGAAAACAGGCGCACATTCTTTCTGGCGCTGCCGATTGTAGCAGGACTCGTCGGACAGATGCTCATCGGCATCGCCGATACAATCATGGTCGGCCGGGTGGGCGTGACGCCACTGGCCGCGTGCGCTTTTGCCAATACGATTCTGGTCGTGCCAATGGTCTTTGGTTTCGGGCTGCTCTCCGCAGTGAGCGTGAACGCCTCCCATGCGCATGGGGCGGGCCGCTCGCACCTTGCAGGTGACAGCCTACGCGGCGGCGTGCTGCTGGCTCTGGGGATGGGACTTCTTGTCGGTGCGGGGGCTCATGCAGCGCTGCCCTTTCTCCCGCTGCTTGGTCAACCGCACGAGGTGAACGAGACGGTCGGCGTCTTTTTTCTCCTGTGCGCCTGGTCGCTCTTGCCGCTGTTTGTTAGCGGAGCGGCGAAGAACTTCTGCGAGGCGCTGGGGCGGCCATGGGTCCCCTTTTGGATCATGATGGCGGGAGTGCTGCTGAATGTGTTTCTGAACTGGATTCTGATTTATGGAAACCTCGGCGCGCCTGCGATGGGCATCAATGGAGCCGGGGTTGCCACCTTGTTGAGTCGGATCGCTGTAATGTGTGGCATTCTGGTCTATCCCGCGTTTGAGCGATCGCTCACCGCCGCGTGGCCGAGTGACTGGTTCGCTCCCGGCCTATTTGAGGAAGCTTGGAATCTCCTAAAAATGGGCATTCACACGGGCGGCTTGAACCTGTGCGAGGTGACAGGCTTTTCCTTCGGCTCACTGATGATGGGTTGGCTCGGCGTCGTGCCTTTGGCAGCGCATCAAATTGCGCTCTCCGTCGCGGGAACGACATTCATGGTTCCTCTGGGTCTTTCACAAGCCGTGAGCGTGCGGGTCGGCCACGCGCGAGGAGCGAGCCGGGGAAAACGGATTCCTCCGATCGTGCACGGCTCGCTTGGGCTCACGGCAGGGGTCATGGCTATTTTTGCGGCAGGGTATTTACTTTTGGGAAATGCGATCGCGGCGGGCTTCACGCCGGATGTCGCCGTTCGAACGCTCACCGTGCAACTGCTGGTGCTGGCGGGCGTATTTCAGATTTTCGACGGCATCCAAGTGGTCTCCTCTGGCGCGCTGCGTGGGTTTGCGGACACGAAGATTCCGTTTGTGGTGGGCATTGTTTCCTACTGGTTCGTGGCGCTGCCGGTGTCCTGGGTGACAGCTTTCCATTTCGGCTTCGGCGCACCCGGCATCTGGGTTGGTTTTGTCGTTGGCTTGGGAGTCGCAGCCGTAGCGATGTCCACCCGTCTCCTGCGAAAATGCAAGCGCCTCAATGTCTCGCCAAGCGCTCATCCCGCGGGATAATTTTTGCCCATGTTGGAAATGACCCATGAGACCCTGCGCGGCCTTCTTTGTGGCCTTGGCGATGCCATTCGAGACGCGGTCGTCTCGGGGCGGACGCATCTGGATGCTGTGCGCCTCTCGGCAGTGGCAGGTCACGCAGGCGGCGACACCATCTACGCCGTGGACAAGATCAGCGAAGCGGCGATCGTTGCGTGGTTTCGCGTAAACTGGCCGCAGAACCTGCCTGTCCAAATCGTGATGGAAGGCCTCGAGGATGAACTTTGTTTTCCTGAAGGCACGGAGGTATCCGCCACCGACTGGAAATGCCTCATCGACCCGATCGATGGCACGCGCGGCATCATGTATGACAAGCGCAGCGCCTGGGCACTCGCCGGTATTGCACCCCAGATTGGCGAGGGAACGATGCTCTCGCACATCGTCGCCGCAGCCATGACGGAAATTCCCGTCACCAAGCAGTGGCGGGCGGATCAATTCAGCGCCACGCTTGGCGGCGACTTGATCTCCACGGCCCGCGACCTGCGGGGCGGGGGAGTCGAAATCATCCAGCCCGTTCCTTCACAGGCCGCTGACTTCTCGCATGGATTCTCCTCGTTGGTGAAATTCTTCCCCGAGGGTCGCACGCTCACCTCGCAGATCGAGGAGCGGCTCTGGGATGAGTTGATCGGATTGAACAGCAGCCTCTCGCCGCAGATTTTCGACGACCAGTATCTCTCCACCGGCGGGCAGTTTCATGAACTCATCACCGGCCACGACCGCATGATCGGCGATCTGCGGCCGCTCATTCTGCGTGTGCTCGATATGGAATCCCAACTCGTCTGCCATCCTTACGACGCCTGCGCTTGGCTCGTTCTCCGCAAGGCCGGGGTGGTTTTTGAACATCCGCTCGGCGGCTTTCCCGACGCGCCACTCGACACCGAGAGTGGCGTGGCGTGGATCGCCTACGCGAATGAGCGACTGGCCTCGCAGGCGCGGCCGGTGCTCACACGGATTTTGGAGCAGTTTCTGACATGATGCGCGAACGGTTGCTGGCACTGACGGGAGCGACGATCCTCAAGACGCTTTTTCTCACGCTCCGGCTTCACATCGAGGACTGCAGCGGCGTGTTGAAGGAAGACGCTGGCTCGCCGGTGATCGTGTGTTTTTGGCACAACAGGATTCTGGGCATCACCTTCGCCTTCGACCGCATCTATCCCAAAAAGCGCGCTGGAGTAACTGTGCTGACCAGCCCCAGCAAGGACGGTGAAATTCTCGCCCAGCTTGTGGGAGCTTTCGGCATGGAAGCGGTGCGTGGTTCGAGTTCTCGGCGTGGTTCGCGGGCGCTTCTTGAGTTAGTGAAGCTCATTCGCAGCGGTCGCGATATCGCCATCACTCCCGATGGGCCGCGTGGACCGCGCTACTCACTGGGCCCTGGCATTATCCTTCTGGCGCAAACCACCGGCACACGAATCGTGCCTGCACACGCCTCCTTCTCGCGGTGTGTGAGAATGAAAACTTGGGATGGATTCATCATCCCGTTGCCATTTTCCAAGGTGTCAGTCACGATCGACGAAGCTTTGGCCATTCCTGCTGAATTGACGGCGGAGGAATTCGAAACGAAACGACAAAACTTGGAGGATCTTTTAAAACATGCAGCGGATTGATGGAGCGGCGGTCGCCGCAAAAGTGATGGAAGAAACAAAGGCGCGTATCGCGGCCTTGGCGCTGCGCGGTGTCCGGCCCGGACTTGCCGTGGTGCTTGTGGGAGATGATCCCGCATCCCGCGCCTATGTGCGCTCGAAGGATCGCAAGGCCGCCGAGCTTGGATTGCATTCGGTCAAACACGAACTCGCCGCCGACACGAGCCAAGCTACGCTCTTGGCTCTCGTCGCGGAGCTCAATGCCGATCCCTCCGTGCATGGCATTCTTGTCCAGTCCCCTCCCCCGCCGCAGATCAACGAGACTGAAGTGGTGCTGGCGATCGATCCTCGGAAGGATGTCGATGGCTTCCATCCGGTCAATGTCGCCAAGCTCGCGATGGAGGATCCAACGGGGTTTGTTCCCTGCACGCCGCTTGGGTGCATCCGTCTTCTGCAAGAGGCTGGCATCGAGACAGCCGGCAAGAGCGCGGTTGTGGTTGGGCGCAGCATGATTGTGGGAAAACCCATGGCCCTCCTGCTCATGAAGCGCGGTCCGGGCGGGGATGCCACCGTCACGATCGCCCATTCCCGCACACGCAACCTCGCTGAGGTGACGCGCGGCGCGGATATCGTCATCGCCGCCATTGGACGCCCGCATTTCCTCGGTGCCGACCACATCCGCAAGGGCGCGGTGGTCATCGATGTGGGCATCAACCGCGTGGACGATCCCACACATCCCAAAGGCTACCGCCTTGTCGGCGATGTGGACTACGACGCCGTCGCGTCGAAATGCTCGGCGATCACTCCTGTTCCAGGCGGCGTGGGTCCGATGACCATTGCCATGCTCATGGCGAATTGCGTGACGGCGGCCGAGCGATTGACGGCCTAAACGCCGCGATCAATCCTCGCTGGACGCCTCGGCGTCGTCGTCCTCTTCTTCGCTGGATTTCTCCTTTTTGGGAGCCTTGGCGGTGACGAGCACTTTGTCGATGCGCTGGCGGTCCATATCGATGACTTCGAACTCGAAGCGATCCCAAGTAAATTTTTCCCCCTCGCGCGGGAGGTGGCCGATCTGGTGGAGCAGGAATCCGCCGAGGGTCGAGTAGCGATTGTCATCCTCGCCGGGCAGGTCGTCATCGATACCCAGGCTGGTTTTGGTTTCATCGATATCGAGCATCGCATCTACGAGCCAAGTGCCGTCCTGCCGGAGCACGGCCTTCGGGTCATGCCGCTGCTCACGCTCGGGAAGGTTGCCGACGATAGCCATCATCACATCGTTGAGGGTCACGATTCCCTGCAGTCCGCCGAATTCATCCACAACGAGAGCGATGTGTTTTCCGGTCTTCTTAAAGGCCTCGATGAGCTTGCCAGCTGGCATGGCCGTGGGCACATAATTTGGCGGGGTCACGAGGGCACGCAGCTCCACCCGGCCGGCGAGGGAGAGATTCGCCCAGAGGGACTTCACGCTCACCATACCGATGACATTGTCGCGTGTGCCTTGATAGACGGGGAAATGCGAATGCCCGCTACCTGCAATGCGGCGCCAATTTTCCTCATCCGGATCGTCGAGCGAGAGCCAGATCAAGCGGGCGCGGGGCGTCATAAGATCGCCGGCCGTTTGCTCGCCGAGTTCGAAGACGCCTTCGACCATGTCCTTTTCGGCCTTCTTGAAAATTCCGGCGCTCAACCCCTCATCGATCAGGACGCGGACCTCCTCTTCGGATACGACGGACTCCTTTGGCTTGCGAATGCCAAGGGCGGCCATGAGGAAATCGCTGGAGACATTGAGCAAATTCACCAGCGGGGAAAGAAGCTTCGCCAGGCTGTTCATCGGACGGGCGAGTGTGGACGCGATGCGTTCGGGATTGTTCAGCGCGATGCGCTTCGGAACAAGTTCGCCAATGATGACCGAAAGGTAGGTGATGGATCCGACCACGATCGTCAGCGCGACGGCCTCCGCGTAGTTCTCGAAAGCAGGGATTTTTTTCAACCATGCAGCTAACCTGTCGGAGATATTTGCACCACCGAGCGCACTGGCCAGCACTCCCACAAAGGTAATGCCCACCTGCACGGTGGAGAGAAATTTTCCTGGCGAATTGGCGAGGGAGAGCGCGAGCTTTGCTCCGTTGGCGCCATCCTCGGCCATGCCTTTCAGGCGCGCTTTACGCGAGGTGACCACAGCAATTTCAGCCATGGCAAAGAGGCCGTTCGCGAAGAGCAGCAGGAAGATAAAAGTAATTTCAAGAGTCAGAGACGACATATTTGGTAAACGCACAGCCTAACCGACAATAGACATGGGCGCAAATGCGAACATTTTTAGAAAACGGAAGAGGCCTCGAACTTTTGAGCATATTACCCTTGAAAACCTATGGTTCCCGGACGTTAAATAAGGACCGTCTTATCCAGCCATGAAACGATCCTTTGTCTTTGTTTTATTTTGTGCAGCTGGATTTTGCGCAAGCTATCTGGCGGGCATTCCATTTTTTGGATCTTCCCTGAAGACGTCTGAAAGTCCGCTCCGTGGTGGGGCCACACTCGTCGAGGAACGGCCAGAAGAGTTTGTTGCTTTGAAATCCCAACGAACCGAACCGCAGCCAGCCAAAGGACACGCTCAAAAGACAGCAGAAAAAACCATACCGCCTGCAAATTCGGCGAGTGGGATCGAAAAACTCTCGCTTCTCGAAGTTCGGTCCCGCTTGCAAGAAATGGATGGTATGATGGCGAGTGCCGCCACCGATGAATTGGAGCAGAATCTGGTGACCCGTTGGTCCAAGCTCGACCCGATTGGCGCAGCGGAGTTTGCTGCCGAGGCGGTCGCCCAAGGCGGGAATCCCCGTCTTTTGCAAACGGCCGCCAATGCTTGGGCCAAGACCGACCCCGTTGGAGCGGCACAATGGGCTGCGAACCTCGACTCCCCGCTGGCAAGGGATACCGCGCTCGGGCAGATTTTTGGCTCATGGTCCTCGACCAATCCTACACAGGCCGCCAGCGCAATCGCCACCCTCCCGATGGGATCGGCTCAGACAGTAGCAACAGCCGCCGTGGCCCGGAATTTTGCCAAGGGTGACTTAAATGCCGCCCTGCAATGGGCGGAAGGACTCTCGGGACCGGTGCAACTCGCCGCCAGTCGGGAGATCGTGAATCTCTGGTCTGCCACGGATCCCGAGGCCACCGGGGCGTGGATTATACGCCAAAACTCACCGCAACTCCGCAGCGAGGCGCTTCGCCAGCTTGCGGGAAACTGGGTCACGCGCGACCCCGGTGCGGCAATGGATTATGCCCAAACTCTTGCTGATGCCGTTCTGCGCAATGGATTTGCGCAATCTGCTATGCACCGTTTTGCAGCCATGGACCCGGTGGCTGCCGCGAGTTGGCTGTCGAGTGATTCCGCAAAACCCCACGCCTCCGCTTTGGTAGGCGGCATCTCATCGCGCTGGGCGGCCTTTGATCCAGCTTCGGCTGCTGAATGGGCAACCTCCATAACAGATTCCGCACTCCGTAACAAAGCCCTTTCCGCAGTCTCCACCTCATGGGGCCAGACAAATCCAACAAAAGCCGCACAGTGGATTGGTTCGCTCAAAGATGCTCAGACGAGGGATGTCGCGACGGCTGCTTTCAGCGTGGAAATGGCCAAAGCCAATCCTGCCACGGCCGCTCAATGGGCTTCGAGCATTTCCGATCCGAAGAGACTTAACTTCTCACTAAACCGGATCGTAAACGACTGGAAAAAAATCGACCCCAATGCCGCGAGGGCTTTTGTTCTCTCCTCCACCGCCATGCCAGCGGATTTGAAAGAAAAGCTCTTGCGGTGACTTGAGATGCGTGAAGTAGCACCTCCGAGCGCTTATTAAGAAGCCGCTGATGGCGTCTTTTTGCGGGCGATTGGTTTTTTGGTGGCGGGAGCCTTCTTTTCGCGAGGTTCGAATTCGAAGGTCACTTTGCCGTCTTCGATTTTGAGGTAGGCGGAGAAGGGTCGGCCTTTTTTGGAGATGAAGCGCGGGATGAGGTCGGTTTTGCCAACGGTGAGAATTTTTTCGACTTGCTCGCGCGGGATTTCTTTTTGGCAGAGGGATTTTCCCATGCGGAATTTGCACTTGCCGACATTTGAGCACTGCCAGGCGGTGCCGGTATCGTGAATCGTGCCGGTTTTGCAGGCCGGGCAGGTGCCGATGCTTGGGAGTTCCGCAAAATTAATCTTCGCGGCAGAGTCGGGATTCTCGCCGAAGTCGAAGGATTGTTTGCCCTCGGTTTTGTCGAACTGCACAATCGCTGAAAATGGCCGCCCCATCTTGCTGCGGAAGCCTTCGAGCGGACCGACGCGGCCATCGGTGAGCAGTTTTTCCACCTCCTCGCGCTCGAGGTTGCGTCCGGACATGTTTTTCCAAACGATCGCGCCGCAGCCCTCGGTCTTGCACTCAAAGGCTTTGAAGGATTCTTTGAAACCCTTGTTGCCACATTTCGGGCAGGTGACATCGATGTCCTCGAAATTTCCCTCAATAGTGTCACCTTCGAAATTCTTGGCCTTTTCGACGATATCGGTGGTGTAGGCGCGGATTTCCTCCATGAAGCGTCCGCGGTCGAGTCCACCGCCTTCCATTTGCTTCAATTTGAATTCCCACTCACCGGTCATCTCGGGGGATGTGAGGGATTGAATGCCAAGTCCGCGGAGGAGTGTGATGAGAGCGAGGCCCTTCGAGGTCACGATGATTTCACGGCCTTGACGGAGGAGGTATCCATCGAGGATGAGGCCTTCGATCGTTTGGGCTCGTGTCGCCGGCGTGCCGAGACCGCGCTGCGACATGGCCTCGCGGAGTTCTTCGTCATCGACGAGCTTGCCTGCGCTTTCCATGGCGGAAAGGAGTGTCGCCTCGGTGAAGCGGGCGGGTGGCCGTGTCTCGTTTTCCTTCACCTCGAGCGCCTCGGTCTTGGCGCATTCGCCGGCCTGGATCGCCACAACAGTCTGGTCGTCATCACCAGCGGCTTCCTTGCCATAAACGGCGAGCCAGCCTGGATCGGTGAGGATTTTTCCATCGGTCTTGAAGGCCTCCTGCTCAACGCGGGTGATGCGGGTGGTGACCTCGAATTTCGCGGCGGGATAGAATGCGGCCACAAAGCGCCGGGCAACCATGTCGTAGACCTTCAGCTCAAAATCATCGAGCGCCTTGGGCGAAACTCCGGTCGGGATGATGGCAAAGTGGTCGGTGACTTTGGCGGAGTTGAAAACACGGCGGTTCAGGCCGATCCAGCCTTTGTCGAGCGCGTGGCGGGCGTGTTGTGCGAGGTCCTGTGGCTCAATCCCTGTGAGGATTTTTTTGACATTCGGCAGGTTGTCGTCCGGCAGGTAGCGCGAGTCGGTTCGCGGATAGGTGAGGACTTTGTGCTTCTCATAGAGCGCTTGGGCGATCTGGAGCGTGCGCTTGGCGCTCAGGCCGAATCGGGAGTTCGCCTCGCGCTGGAGTGTCGTGAGATCGTAAAGCTGCGGCGCAACTTGCGTGGTGGGCTTTTTCTCCTCGGTGATAACGCCCGGCTTGCCATGGCATTTTGCCACGATCGCATCGGCTGCGGCGCGGTCCCAGATTCGCTCGGCCTTGGCATCCTCATCGTCGCCTTTTTTAAAAATCTCGCTGAACCAGCGGCCACGATACGACCCGGCACTGACGCCGAAATCACCGTAAACTTCAAAATACGGGCGCGGCTTGAAGGCACGGATTTTTTCCTCGCGCTCGGCGAGGATCGCAAGGGTCGGCGTCTGCACGCGTCCGACGGGTGTGAGTTGGAATCCCCCGCCCTTGGAGTTGAAGGCTGTCATGGCGCGGGTGGCATTGATGCCTACAAGCCAATCACTTTCGCTGCGGCAAACAGCGGCATCCGCGAGCGGAACCATTTCTTTTCCGGCACGCAAAGTGGCGAAGCCCTCGCGGATCGCCTCGGCCGTCATACTCTGCAACCACAGGCGGCGGGTCGGTTTTTTCGAGTTCGCGAGCTGGATGATGTAATGGAAAATCAACTCCCCTTCGCGGCCGGCGTCGCAGGCATTGATGACTTCCGTGATGTCCGCGCGCTTGAGCAGGCGCTTGATGAGGCCGAGGCGGGAGGCCGTCTTCTCGATCGGCTTGAGATCGAAGTGATCAGGCACGATCGGGAGATTGGCAAAACTCCACTTGCCCCGCTTCTTGTCCATTTCGTTTGGCAGGCAAAGCTCGACCAAGTGACCTACCGCCGAAGTAATTACCAACGAGTCATTTTCAAAATAATCATCCTTGCTGTTGAATTTGCCAAGTGACTTTGCAAGATCGCGGGCTACGGAGGGTTTTTCGGCAATGACAAGGGATTTAGACATGATCGGGAAGTTGTTAGACAAAGCGGCGCTCGTCGCAACCAGCAGGCCGACTTTACATTTCAAGGGCGAGGAAAGTGTAAGAGGCAAGACCGCTTGGCAAGCCAGTTCTTCGAAAAAAGGCCATTCAGTGCCCAAGAGGACCTACTACGCGCACATTCAAGCGCTCACCACCTGTCATACGGGCAAGGAAACATGGTAACGGAATAAATACTCGTCATATCCACGGAGTCAGCTGGAGCGACTGCCTCAGATCGCAAAAATGCCTTTCAACCAAAGTCAAGCAGTCAAAAGAAGGTTCAAAACCTATGAGCTATTAGTATAAGTTATTTATTTTTTATACACTTGCTGCAGCCAAACTCCCATCCTTCGCCAATGAATCATCAGGGCGCGCTTTCGCCGAGGTAGGCGGAGCGCACGGCGGGGTTGGTGCGCAGGCTCTCCGCAGTGTCGTTGAGAATGATGCGGCCGGTTTCGAGGACATAGCCGTGGCTGGCGATGCGCAACGCCAGGTTGGCATTTTGTTCCACGAGAAGGATGGTGAGACCCAGTTCGCGATTGATCTCCACGATACGGGAAAAAATCGTTTGGACGAGGATCGGCGCGATGCCAAGAGAGGGCTCGTCAAGCAGGAGGCATTTCGGCTTGGACATGAGAGCGCGCGCGATCGCGAGCATTTGCTGCTCCCCGCCGCTCAGCGTTCCAGCGGCTTGTTGGAGGCGTTCCTTCAATCTGGGGAACAACGCGAAAATGCGCTCCAGATCGGAGGAAATGGCTTGGCGGTCCCTCCGCAGGTGAGCCCCCATGTGGAGATTCTCAAGCACGGTGAGATTCGAAAAAACCATGCGTCCCTCAGGCGAGTGGGCCAAGCCGAGGGCGACGATTTCATGGGCAGGTTTGTTGGTGATGTCGCGTCCCTCGAAAACAATCGAGCCGCTTGCGACTTTGGCGATGCCGGAGATCGCTCGCAGGGTGCTGGATTTGCCAGCTCCATTGCCACCGATCAGCGTAACAATGCTGCCGGCAGGAACATCGAGCGAGATGCCGTGCAGCGCGGCGATGCCTCCGTAGCTGACGTGAAGATTGCGGATCTCAAGCATGGCGCGTCTCCTCCCCGAGGTAGGCTTCGATGACAGCAGGATCGCGCTGAATCTCCTGCGGCGACCCTTCGGCGATCTTGTGGCCGTGGTCGAGGACAACGATCCGCTGACACACGCCCATGACGACCCGCATGTCGTGTTCCACAAGAAGCACGGCGATGCGGAATTTTTCCTGAACAAAGTGGATCAACTCCATGAGGCGCACTTTTTCCGTGGGGTTCATGCCGGCAGCGGGCTCGTCCAGCAGGAGAAGCTTCGGACCGGTGGCAAGGGCGCGCACGATTTCCAGACGCCGCTGATCGCCATAGGGCAGATCGGTCGCCTGCCTGTCGGCGTCATCCCGGAGCCCGAAAATATCGAGCAGCGCAAGAACCTCTCCACGAATCCGCTCCTCCTCTGCGCGGAATGCCGGGCCGCGCGTGAGCGAGTGGATGATGCCATGGCGAAGGCGGCCGTTCATCGCGGTGCGGACATTGTCGAAAACGGTGAGCGAGCCGAAGAGGCGAATATTTTGGAATGTGCGGGCAATGCCAAGCGCCGTGATGCGGTGGGCTTTCTTGTCATGGAGCGAGGTGCCATCGAATTGGATCGCCCCGCGCGTGGGCTTGTAAACGCCGGTGATGATGTTGAAGACCGTCGTCTTTCCGGCACCGTTCGGGCCGATGAGACCGACCATCTCCTCCGGGGCGATGTGAAAATTCAGATCGCCGACCGCACGCAGGCCGCCGAATTCCATGGTCACTCCCTCGAGCTTCAGCAAATCACTCATGGCTGCGGGACCTTTCTTTTACGCCGTTGGAAATTTCCCAGCAAACCCTGAGGGCGGACGATCATTAAAACGATCAACAAAAGTGCAAAAACAATCATCCGGTATTGCTCGAAATCGCGCAGGAGCTCATTCAGCAAGGTCAGCAAAACGGCAGCGGCGGCGACTCCAGGCGTGCTCCCCATTCCCCCGAGGATCACCATCACGACGACATCCACCGATTTCAGGAAATTGAAGCCTTCGGGGGCGATGTAGCTAATGAAGTGGGCGTAGAGACCGCCAGCGAGACCAGCAAAGAATGCACCGATGATGAAGGCGGCGACCTTGTATTTTGTGGTGTTGATGCCCATGGCTTCGGCGGCAATTTCGTCGTCGCGCACGGAGATGAACCCGCGTCCATAGGTGGAGTTCACGAGGCTGGCCACGACATAGATGGCCACGGTGGCGATACCAAAAGTCCACAGCAGGTTCGTGTAGGGCGGGATGCCTTCGAGTCCGCGTGCGCCGCCGAGCGCATCGGTGTTTTGAATCACGACACGGATGATTTCTCCGAATCCGAGCGTGACGATGGCAAGGTAGTCGCCACGGAGACGCAGGGATGGCACACCAACCAGAAAACCGCAGAAGGCGGCAAAGAGCCCGCCTGCGAGGAGCGCAGCAAAAAAGGCAACTTGGGCCTGCCACGCGGGCGCGGAGGCGAGGACCGGCGCGAGCGAGAGCGTGATGATGCTGGAGGTGTAGGCGCCTGCGGCCATGAAGCCGGCATGACCCAGCGAGAACTGGCCAGTGTGGCCGTTCACCAGATTGAGACTCACAGCGAGGATGATGTTGATACCGGCGAGCACCAGGATATTCACCGCGTAGTCGTCCAGCTGTGGCGCGAGCGCATAGAGGGCCAAGCTGGCTGCCAGACCGGCGGCGAGGGCAAAGTGTGCGGCATGTTTCTTCACGGCATCAGACTTTCTCTCGCTCGGATTTCCCAAGGAGTCCGGCTGGTTTGAACATGAGGATCAAAATCAGGATCACAAAGGCCACGGCATCGCGGAAGCCCGGCGGGATGCCGATGTTCTTGCTGTAGCCGACGACCAATGTTTCCACGAGACCAATCAGAAAGCCTCCCAGAGCTGCTCCGCCGATGTTGCCGATGCCACCGAGCACGGCAGCGACGAAGGCTTTGATGCCGGGCAATATACCCATGAACGGGTCGATGGCCTGGTAAAGCATGGCAAAAAAGATGCCCGCCGCCGCCGCCAAAGCCGATCCTAGGCCGAAGGTGAAAGAGATCACGGCATCCGTATTCACCCCCATGAGCGAAGCGGCGGTCGGATTGTTTGACAGCGCGCGCATTGCCAGGCCCATGCGGGTCTTTTGAACAACAAACCGGAGCGAAACCAAAAGCAGCAGTGTCACCACCAGCACGACAATCTGCTCCGTAGTGATGGAGACCGCCCCTGGCAGGTCGTGGGTTTCATTTTTGATCAACTGTGGAAAGCCTTTCGGAGCCGCGCCGAAGAGAAGTTGCGCGCCGTAGGAGAGGAGCAGCGAGACGCCGATGGCGGTGATGAGCACCGTGAGGCGCGAGCGTTGGCGGAGTGGCTTGTAGGCAAGCTTCTCAATCAGAATTCCCAGCGCTGCGCAAATGCCCATAACCAGCAAGAGTACGACCAAGGCGGAGAGGAACTCCGGCATCCATTGGAAAAATGGCTTCAGCCACCGATGCACATACAACCCGGCGAACGCGCCGATCATGAAGACATCACCGTGTGCGAAATTAATGAAGCGCAGCACGCCATAAACCATGGTGTATCCCAGCGCGATGAGGGCGTAGATCGCGCCCAGCGAGAGGCCATTGATGAGTTGCTGCGTGAGATTCGCCCAGTCCACGGATTTTCGGGATCAGGGCGCCACGGTTTCGACAAAGCGGAATTTTCCGTTCTGTATCTGAAGGATCACGGCGGACTTGCTGGCATTGCGGCTCGCGTCGAGCGTGATGTTTCCAGTGACGGCCGGGAAGCCGCTCGTGGAGGCGATCGCATTGCGGAGCGCGGTGGATTCCGTCGTGCCGGCGCGCTTCATCGCGTCGAAGAGAAGCATTGTGGCATCGTAGGCGAGAGCAGACATGGCATCCGGGCTCTCAAGGTATTTGGCTTTGTATTTGGCGAGGAAGCTCTGCACGGCAGGCGACTTGTCCTCCGCCGAAAAATGGTTTGAGAAAAAATTCCCCTCCATGGCATCCCCCGCGACTTCGACGAGTGATGGCGAGTCCCAACCGTCACCACCGAGGAGCGGGACTTTGATGTCCAACTCGCGCGCCTGACTGGCGATGAGTCCGGCCTCGTTGTAATAGCCTGCCACCAGGATGGCTTCGGGATTGGTGCTGCGGATGGAGGTAAGCTGCGCCTTAAAATCCTTGTCGCCCGAGCTGTAGCTCTGCTCGCTCACAATGGTGCCGCCGTTTTTTGTGAAGTAGTCCTTGAAGAAATCCGTGAGCCCGACGGCGTAGTCCTGCTTCACATCGGTGAGGATGGCGGCTTTCGTCCATCCGCGCTGAAGCATGAATTTCGCAAGCACAGCGCCTTGGAAGGGATCGATAAAACACACGCGGAAAATGTAGTTGCCGGTCTCCGTGACCTTCGGATTCGTCGAGGCGGGCGAGATCATCGGGATTTTGTTCTGTTGGCAGATCGGAGCGGCTTCCAGCGAGCGTGACGAGGCGACCTCGCCAATGATGGCCACTGGTTTTTCGCGTGAGATCATACGGCGCACGACCGTTGCGGCCTCGCCGGCCTTGGATTGATCATCCTCGGTGACAAGGCGCACTTTTTTCCCCAGCACGCCGCCGTTGGCATTCGCTTCGTCCACCGCCATGCGCACGCCTTTGTGCGCGGACTGCCCGAAACTTGCAGTCGCCCCGGTGAGCGAGGCGAATTCTCCAATCACGATCTCGTCCGGATTCCCGGCCGAGTCCTTCTTTTTGCATCCCGAAAACAATAACCCGCAAACCATGAGCGCCATCAACGCAGCCCATGAAAGCGAACCGAAATCAACACGAGAGAGAATGTTCCGTTTCATCGACTTCACAAACTGGGAAATGGCATTCAAAGAATCAAGCCCCTATCCAAATAAATGGGCGTCACAAATCCAGACTCTAACGGATTTTTTTGAGCGCATCGGCCAGGAGGGATTCCGTTAGAAGTTCAGGCAAAATGATGGGCGCTGTTGGGTTGGATGCGGGATAGAGGACATAGAATGGCACTCCCACACGGCCGAAGCTCTTGAGGGCGGCTGTGATTTCCGGATTCGCATTCGTCCAATCCGCTTTGATGGGAGTGATGTTTTTTTCTTTGAGGAGGGCGCGAATGCCCGGGGTTTCGATGGCTGTGCGTTCGTTGAATTTACAGGTGATGCACCAGTCGGCCGTGAAATCGACGAAGACCGAGCGTCCGTCATCAAGCTCCTCTTGAACCCTCGCATTTGAAAAAGGAACCCAGGCTATGCGATCCATCGCCACCATGCCGACATAGGCAAATTTTTTCCCAAGAAAATACCAGCCCCCGAATCCCAGCGTGGTAACAATCAGAAGCAGGGCAAGAGTTCGCTTGGCGCGGGGTGCAATCGGTCCACAGAAGGAGCCGAAGACCCAGCAAGCGAAGGCGAGACAGAGGAGAAACGCACAAAACCAGATCACGCCATCCGTGCCGCGCTGCCCGCCGAGGATGGAAAGGACCCAAACGAGTGTGGCAAAAAGCGGAAAGGCCATGAATTGCTTGAGCCGCTCCATCCACTCTCCGGGACGCGGCAGGAATTTCAGCCATCCGGGACTCGCGCTCAGGATGAGATAGGGTAGCGCCATGCCGGAGGCCACCGCCACAAACATGGCGATGATGACGGCCGCCGATTGACTGAACGCGAATCCCAGCGCGCTGCCGAGGAATGGCGCGGTGCAGGGCGTCGCCAGAAGCGTGGCGAAGACGCCTTGGAAAAAGGAGCCCGCAAGGCCGCTGCTCGAGCCGGCGGATTCCATAGCATTCGCAGCCCGGCCGGGGAGGACGAATTCGAAAACGCCGGCCAGGTTGAGCGCAAAGACGAAAACCACAGAGCCGATGACCACATTGAACCAGGGATTTTGAAACTGAAACGCCCATGTCACCTCGGCACCGCTGGATTTCAGGGCGATGATCACCGCCGCAAGCCCGAGAAACCAAACAAAAATACCAGCACCAAAGGCCAGTCCGTGCAGAAGAATGCTGTGCCGCGAGTCTCCGGCCTGCTTGATGAAGCCGAAGATTTTTAACGAAATCACCGGCAGGACGCAGGGCATGAGATTCAGAATAAGCCCTCCAACGAATCCATAAAACAGAGCTACCCAAAGCGACAAAGTGGATGACTGGCCGGTAATGACAGGTTTGGCGGAGGCGGTATCCGAAACCAACCACGCCCGCCGCGCAGGGCCTTCACCCGCCGAAAGCACGCCAGTGAAGGGACTCGCGGCCTTGATGCTCAGCATGTCTGGAGGGTGGAAAGTCGGATGCCCGACGACTTGGTCTTTTCCAGGCAGCGGATAGAGCGCGAGCGGTGTGGCGGAAGATGCTCCTTGGATCTGCAGCGAGAGGACATCCCCCGTGCGTTTCCAAGTCAGCTCAAAAGGCGGCGGCTCATTTGAGGGCAAGCGGGCGCGGAATTCCTCGAAGCGCGCGGCATTCGCAGGTGCGGCGGACTTTTCCACAGGAAGCGTCAATTCCAGTTCAGCCCCGCCCGGCACGCAAATCTCCGCGCAAACAAGCCACGAGGCAGCGGCTCGCAGTGTAACATTTCCAGACACATCGCGGGGCGGAGTGATCGTCGTGAGAAGCAAAACGCGTCCGCTGTAGGCATAGACCTGGATATCGCCCGGCTCGACCTTCGCCTCCGGCACAGGCCACTGGATCGCGCCAGCTGCAAAGCCCGGCGGCAGTTTCCAGTCAATCGTCGTCGGCAATCCGGAATCCCCGCTGTATTCCCAGTAAGTGTGCCAACCCGGCGCCATCTCCAGCACGAGAGCAACTTGAAATGGCTGCCCGGGAACAATCGCCGTCGTGTCCGCAAGCAGACTGGCCTTCACCAGCGTCTTGCCATCGTGAAGCTGCGCCGAAACCGGCAACCCCGCCACAAGCAGAAAAGCCAGAGCGAGTCGGAGAACAATTACCATACCTTCTTCTAACACACCCCCTCCCCCGCGCAACCTGCACCCTTCAGGACAACTCGAGACTCAAAAGGGAAGCGACCATCCAAACTCCCGGGAGCGCGACCCACAACGCTTCGCCACGCAAAGCTTTTTACAACGTCCAAAACCAGACAGCTTTTGGAATCAGACCGGGCGGCTTTGACAAGATTTATGGAAGGCGCGGGCGGCGGTGATGATGAGGCCGGGCTCCCATTTCCCGGTGAAACACACCTAGACACTCCACCCATTTAAAATCTCCCCCGAAGGTGATTCCACCGCCGTATTTCCCGGATAACACCCAAGTCACCTTGCTTTTGGATTTTTAGAGAGGGCACAGGCGTCCCACCTGTATGCGTGGGGCTGCTGCTTGGATCCGATGGATAGGCTGCGAGCGAGTAGACCAGTCTCTACACGGCCGAGACGGCCATGCCCCCTTCTTTTGCGATGCAAAGTCCAATTTCAAAGTGACACTGATATAATTCGCTATTTGCATCAGCAGCAAGGGTTCCTCCATTAATCGTTAAGGTATTGGCTGCAGCTCCGCCCATGAAATAGACACCGCCTACGATTGCTGTGCCATTATTGAGCGTGAAGCCGCCGCTCCAGCTTGATGATTCAGATCCAAGTTTAACAATTCCCTGGCCCTCTTTAATGAAACCTGTGCGAGAACCAGCAGATCATCCTATGTTCGCAAAATCAAGAATGCCAGCCGTCCCACATCAAGAGTTCGCACACTTCCACCTGTTCCCCAAGAACCACTACCGTTCGTGAAATTCACTACAAAATTGAAACTTACAGTGATATTTCCAGCTGTAGTCGTCCGGCTAACTACCGACGAATTAGCGGTGAAGGATGCATTATTTCCGTTTGTAGATCCCGAGGTGAACGGGAATGAACTTGAAGAGCAAAAGTTAGAATCCGTTCAATTTCAAAATTTCCATTGCTGATTCAAAGTTGCCCATGCATCGCCCCCCCTCGAAGCCTCGAGGAACGCCAAGAAGGTCAAATCCCTGCCCAGTTTCAAAACCGGGCCTGCGATTTTCCAAACGGGGCGGAGTCGAAGAAGGATGGTTTTGACTTTTTTGGTATGTTTACGAAGGGCCTGGAAGCGGGCACCGTTGAAGAGTGTGGCGGAGGAGCGGAAGTTTAAGAAACCATGGCGTGCGCCATTGGCACGGGCGGGGCGGAGAGCTGGCCGGAGCATCTGAGGTTGGAGCATCGTTTTGGATTTGATTGGTTTGTCGGAAGCGGCATTTCAGACTCTTTTGATTCGTTTTTCACTGAGGCGAGATGCAGAGCGCTTCACGGACGCAGGATTGACTGGCGGGGAGTGGGTGGAACAAAAGGAATATTGTGACAAATTCGTCACCATCGTGATGGAGTTTTCACAAAACAAGGCTCTTGCGAGATGCCCGTAACCCTCCGACGCAATGCGCCCGGAGGGTTGCGAGTGGCACGAAAAGAGAATGCCCGCTTGACGCACGGAAGCCGCTGCTATCCGTTTTTGCGTTTCGCGGCTACAGCGTGATAAGAAAAATCAATTCCGGGAGCGTGGTTCCCAGAGCATTTTTGGCGAATGAGGAGGATACTGGAGGAGCTTGATGTTCGCCGCCGTGGCAGCCGCCTGACCGATCCAAGAGAGAAACATCCACTTGATGATTTCGGCTTTGTGATTGGCCATCTCCGTGCGGAGTTCGGCGCGATGGCCCTGCTCGTGACAGGAGGATTTTTTAGACAAAATTTACAGAATTTACAGAATTGGGAGGGAAGGGATTTTTATGAGCCTATGCGGTGGGAATTTTGTGAATTCCGTTCATTTCGTCCAACCTCCATGAGCGTCTCCTTTTCCTTCTGTAAATCCTGTCATCCTGTCCTGATTGAGGGTTTTCACGGTTTGACCTTGTTTTTAATCACAGGGAGGAGGCCTGTGCCGTCGGTGAGGTCGCCTGAGAGTTCCCAGAACATGGCACCACGGAATTTCTGGGCGTTGATGTAATCGCATTTGAGGCTGATGGATTCGCGGTTTTCGTAGGTGATGAAGAGTCCGCCTTGGAGTGTCGGGGCGTAGACCCATGAGGCGTTTGCGGTGGAGTCCCAGAATCTGCGGTAGGCTGCGGGCTGTGCAGCGAGACGTTGTTCGATGTCCCAGTAATCGAACATGCCGGTGGTGTCCCAAGTGCCGGTGGCGGCTCCGGTGGCGGATTGGGCTAGGCCGTTGTTGATGTTTGGCACGCCTTTCCAGCTGAGGCCGTAGAAGGGCAGGCCGACGACGAGTTTGTCGCGGGGAACGCCGGCGGTGAGGTAGGCGTCCATGGCCGCGCGGACGGTAAGCGGGTCGCCGGGCGCACCATTGAGGGCGGCGTGGTGGTTTGTGCGGTTCTCCCACGCGCCGTGGAGGTCGTAGGTCATGACATTGATCCAATCGAGGACGGCGGCGATGGCTGCGGGTTGGATGTTCGCGATTTTGTCGGGTCCAGCGGGCGCGGCGATGGTGAGGTAGTAGCGGCGGGAGTCGGCTTGCGCGGCGAGGTCGAGCTGACGGCGCAACTCGGCAAGCAGGCTGGTGAAGTTTTGTTTGTCCTCGGGACGGGACACATTCGATGGCAGCCCGCCACCGCCGGGATACTCCCAGTCGATATCCACGCCGTCGAAGCCGTATTTTCGAATGAAGGCCACGGCGGAGGCGGCAAACTTCTCCCGCGAGGCGGGCGTGAGGGCGATATCGGAGAAACGCCCTGAGAGCGTCCAGCCACCGACCGAAATCATGGTGATGAGATGGGGATTCTGGGCTTTGAGTTTTTTCAGTTGGTTGAAGTTCCCGCGCAACGGCTGATCCCATGTGTCGCCGGGATAGGATTTTTCAACAGCGGCATAGGAGTCATACAAAACGACTTCACCGGCTGCGGAGATGTCGGCGAAGGCGTAGTTGATGACATTGAGATTCTTCACGGGAATGTCGTAAACATGGTAATCGCGGCCGTAGATGCCCCACTCGGCGAAGTAGCCGACAATGACTTTGCTCAAATCCGGCTGCGTTGCAACGGGCGTGGGCGACGGGACTGGCGTGGGTGTGGGCGTGGCCACTGGAGTTGGGCTGGGCGTTGGCGTTGGCGAAGGAGCAACGACGGGGTTGGAAGATGATGGCGGAGTAACGATGAGATTCTGCAGCACGGCCGAAGCATTGGCGGGACTGGCGACGAAACCGATGGCGAGGGATTGGCCAGGGGCGAGGGTTTTGTTCCACGACTTGGGTGTGACTTTGTAGCGAGGCGATGAGGACTGCGTCGCGAGATTTCCTTCCCAGAGGGATGTGATGGTCGAGGGGTAATTGAAGGCCAGTGACCAGTTGGAAATGGTGGTGGTGCCTTTGTTTTGCAGAACGACTTTCACCTCCATGCCGCCGGTCCATTGGTTGACGATGGAGTGGGTGACATTTAGCACGCCGCCCGTTGGCGTTGGCGTTGGCGTTGGCGTTGGCGTTGGCGTTGGCGAGACCGCGCTGGAAGGTTGGGTGGAGAGGTTTTGAACGAGGGCGGAGGATGCACCTGGCTCGATGATGTAGCCCATTTCGACTGTGCCGCCAGCGGGGATGGTGGCGTTCCAGAATTCGGGAGTGAGCATGTATTTCGGGGCCGTGGAGCTGCTCACAAGTTTCGCGTTCCAGATGCTGGAGATTTTGCCGGGCGAGTCGAATTGCACTTTCCAAGCGCTGACTGGGCTGGCGGAGGTGTTTTTCAGAAGAATCTTCATCTGCGCACCTGATCCCCAGTCACTGACAAGTTGCTGGGTGACGGAGAGCATCGCCCCTGCAGGAGCGGGGGTTGGGCTCGGCGTTGGCGAAGGGCTTGGTGACGGAGATGGAGTGACGACGGGAGTGGGGCAGGTGCAGCCTGTGCCGCAACCACCAGCAATTGTGGCTTTTTTTGGAGCAGGCGGAACGGTTGTCTGCAGGGCGGGATCGAAATTGTATCCACCGAAATCCAGGTCGCTGAGAGAGAAGAAGGCTTCACCAGCCGGGTCGTCGCGCTGCCAGATGACATAGAGCACATGGCGGCCTACGCGCTGGGGGAAATTCACGGAGAAGCGGTAGGTGTTTCCATCCAATACGGCATCACTCGCCAAAGGAAGCGGCTCAAGGTCGGACCATTTGAGTGGCTTCGTGGGGTCGTAGGTGTTTTTTGAAATATAAACTTCGAAGCGGCTTGGCGAGTGCGGGACAGTGGCGGAGAAGCAAGCATCGTAGCGCCCGGCCTGGACCTTGGTGGCCGGCCAGTCTACACGCGGCAGGTCGAGCCCGGCATACTTCGTGCGGCCTGCGCTGGCGAGTTGAGCATCGGGAATGAGCTCGCGGTAGTTGCGCTGGGGAACGAGGCGACTCACCTCGTGCCAATCGTAAAACGCCTGTGTTCCAGCAACGGCAACCGCCGCTTTGCCGGCATCGCTGGTCGGCGACATGGGGTTTTCAAGAAAGACCTCATAAACGCGGCTGATGGGATTTCCCATCGAGCCATGGGCGAAGCAGGTGACAGTGGAGACGAGGAGGAGCAATAAGACGCGGAGAGAATTCATAAAACCAAAGAGGGGTGATGGAAGACTGAGACACGGTATGCAGCGGAACCGTTCAATCGGCATGCGCTTCGCTCCCTCGGTTTTCTATTTCTTTCTTATCGGCATGCAGCGATATTCAGGCATGGCAAAGAAACAGTCTCGAGAGGCGCTGGAGCAGATTGCAGCTCGATTTCGGGCCCTTTCGGAGCCGACGCGTCTGGCAATTGTGCAGGAACTCAAATCCGGCGAACTCACTGTTGGCGAGCTTGTAGAGACCATCGGTCTTTCCCAGGCGAATGTGTCGAAGCAACTCTCGGTGCTGCGCGATGCGGGATTTCTCAGGCGCGAGCAACGAGGCACAAACGCCGTCTACTCGATCAGCGATCCTCTGGTGATGGAACTATGCAAGCTCATGTGCGATGGGATGAACAAGCGGGCGAAGGAGCTTTCCTCGCAGTTCAGGATGTGAGGCTTCTCAGGCGAGGCCCTTGAGCATTCCACGCCAGTAGAGCTGCGGAAGAATGTAGCGTTTCAGAATCCACATCGAAAAACGCTCCTTGGCTTGATTGAACGGGAATGTTTCGCAGGGGTGGCCGTCGTAATCGAACTCCGCGAGCAGCATTCGCCCACGGCGAGTGACGATCGGACAGGATGTGTAGCCATTGTAACGGGCGGTGAGAGGTCTTCCCGCACGGTGGGCGAGCAGGTTTTGCACCAGCACAGGAGCCTGTTTGCGTATGGCGGCACCGGTTCTCCCAGTGGGAAGGCTACTGGCATCGCCGAGAGCGAATATGTCGGCGAATCGCGCGTGCTGAAGCGTGAATTGGTCGACATCGACCCAACCGGTCTTGTCGGCGAGGGGGCTGCGTTTGATGAAATCCGGTGCGCTCATTGGTGGTGTGACATGGAGGAGGTCGAAGGATATGCTGTGCCGCTCCTTGGTTCGCACATCCTCTACGATGGCCTCGCGGGCCTCCCCGCGCACTTCCACAAGATGGTGGTGGAAGAGGGTTTCGATACCTCGGCTGGCGATGATTTTCTCGAGAGCAGGCCGGTATTTATCCACGCCGAAAATCGATGCGCCAGGGGCGATATACAAAAAGCGAGATTGTTTGCGCAGGCCCTTGCGGCGGATGTAATCCTCGGCGAGGTAGAGAATTTTTTGGGGTGCGCCACCGCATTTGATGGCGGTCTGCGGCATTGTAAAAACGGCTGTGCCGCCTGTGAAACCACGCAGCGCCTCCCAGGTGGAATCGACCGTCTCAAAGCTGTAGTTCGAACAAACGCCATTCCTGCCCATGGCGGATCGAAGTCCAGGCACAGCGTCCCAGTCGAGTTTGATGCCGGGGCAAACGACCAGCTGATCGTAAGTGAAGCGCTGCCCATGGGATGTGAGAACAGCTTTTTCGTTTGGCTCGAAAATAGTCGCGGCCGCGCGAATCCAATGCACGCCGCGTGGAATGACATCCACTTCATTACGCTCGGTGATGGATTTATCCACCACGCCGCCACCAACGAGTGTCCAGAGCGGCTGGTAATAGTGTTTTGAAGAGGGCTCGATGAGCGCGATGGACAGGTCCCGGGAAGCTCGGCGAAGGCGGGCAGCCACTGTGATGCCAGCAGTGCCTCCGCCAATAATGAGAATATTGTGATGAGTCGCAGTCATGGGTTCCTTTCAGCGTTTCGGGAGGATTGGAATGAGATTTTGAAGAAGCATGTAGGCGCCAACGGCCCACATGGCGGCGGCGAAGACCTTGCGGAGAGTCGGGCCACTCAATTTTGAACGCAGGGCACCTCCCGCGACCATGCCAAGCAACCCACCCGCGAAAAAAAGAGCAGAGGCAGGCATCGGGAAGACCTGCCCCTGGACAAGGCTTGCGCCAACACCGGAGAGCGAGATCAAAAAAATCACCAGAAGGGAAGTTGCCACGGCGCGATGAATCGTTGTTCCGGTCACATAGAGAAGTGCGGGCACTATAATGAAGCCGCCCCCCACCCCGAAAAGCCCTGAAAGGAGACCCGCAGCGGCTCCGGCGAGTGCAAGGCGCGTGTAGCAACCAGGGCCGGGCTTGCCATTTCCTCTGATCACGCACGGACCAACCTCCCCACTGGCTTCCACCCCGCCAATCCACATGCGCCAGCCCACGAAGGTCATGAGAACGGCAAAGCAGGATAAGATCCAAGGCGACGGAAGAACGTGTCCGATCCAGGTCCCCGCCGGGGCGAGGAGCATCCCGCCGAGGGCAAAGACAATGCCGGAGCGCACATCGACTTCGCGCGCTTTGAGCCGGAGCATCGCTCCAAATCCCGCTGTGGCACCCACAACGGCAAGGCTCAAGCCGATCGCACTTCGAACTGGAATGCCGAGCCCGTAAATCAAAAGCGGGACAGCAAAGATCGAGCCGCCACCACCAGTCAGGCCGAGTGAGATACCCACGACCAAGCCATAAAACAGACCCGGCATGTCGTGGACTATGCTATTCATGCAAGAAGGGCCTTCGGAGCGTTCTCAAATTTGTCTACTACGCAGGTGACCGTGTAGCCATTGCGGGCAAGGAAGGCGCTGGCTCCGGTGGCGCGCTGACCAGTTTGGCAATTGACGATGAGCGGAACCCTTGGGATTTCCACAAGACGCGGACGAAGGCGTGTGTGGGCAAAGTTGTGAGCGTCTCGAATATGCGCTCCGGCAAATTCCGTTGCCTTCCTGACATCCAGCACAAAGGAGTCTCCATTTTCACCCAGCAAGGCTGGCACGGCCTGGAAATCCACAGCGGCAAATTTTGTAATGGATTCCGCAGGCGCGTTGGCGAGCGAAGTGGTGGGGAGAAAACCCGCGATGTGATCAAATCCTATGCGAACGAGTTGCCGAATAAAGTCCTGCGCGGCTGCGGCATCTTCCGCAAGAAGGACAATCTCCTGCTCCGGCGAAAGGTAGCTACCCGCGAAGTCGGAGAATTTCTCCGGCGGGGTGAAGAGGCTGCCGCAAAGGTGGCCTTTCAGAAACTCCGCGCGTGATCTCGTGTCGAGAATCGCAAATCCAGGCTCTTTGAGACGCGGGAGGATTTCATCAAGACTCAGAAGTTGGGCTTCAGGAAGTCTTCCCAAAACGGCTGGGCCGACTTTGTTCACGCTCTTCATATTGGCAAAGTAGGCGGGCGGTTCGGGTTGTCCGCTGAGAATGAAATTCACAAAAGCCTCCTCGCTTTCGTTGAGGGCCAGCTTGAGCGCAGGGTTGAATTTTTCCTCGTAGCCAAAAGTGGAGTTCGGAATCGAGCCGAGAGCCTTGCCGCAGGCGCTTCCAGCACCGTGCGCGGGTAGCACTTGAACATGACAAGGCAACTCGGAAACCTTGCGCAGGCTTTTATACAGAGCGCGAGCACCCTGCTCCTGCGTGCCCTCAAGTCCGGCGGCCTGCTCGAGCAGATCGGGGCGACCGGCATCACCTACAAAAAGGAAGTCGCCGCTGAGCATGGCGATTGGCTCGTTCGCTCCACCGCCGTGATCGGTAACGAGAAAAACCATGTGCTCCGGTGTGTGCCCCGGCGTGTGGACGGCCTGCAGCTCGATATTTCCGATTTTAAAGGAGTCGCCGTCATGGAGAGGGTTGTAGCCCGGGAGCGCCTTCGCCCACTCGCTTTGCCAGTCTGCCCCTCCTTCTACGGAAAGGTAGAGTTTGATGGATGGATCGGCAGCGGCGAATTCCCGCGCTCCGCTGACGAAATCGGCGTGGATGTGCGTTTCGGCAACGGCTGAAATTTTCAGGCCTTCCTGCTTGGCGATTTCCAGGTAGCGGTCGATATCCCGCTCGGGATCAACGACGACGGCTTCACCGGTCCTTTGACAGCCGATGAGGTAGGAGTATTGAGCCAAAGCAGGGTCGGAGATTTGTTTGAGAAACATGATTCTGGTTTTCTAAATTTTTTATTTCGAACTGCAGGATGAGCCTTGGTTCCATGGCATGCGGGCGATGAGCATTCCCATGCCGCACCAATCCGTGGCTCCGGCGAAAATCAAGCCCGCTCCGACAAATCCCGAAAGCCAGATGAACGCCGGATTGACAAACTGGGACAGGAGAACGCCGGAGAGAACGAGAAAGCCGGCCGCGATGCGCACCTGGCGTTCCAGAGAAATGACCCGCGACGACCCACGGTTCACTGGAAGCCCTGCCGCCGCCCACGCGGAGGTTCCGCCCTCGACCACGCAGCACTTTTCAAAGCCCGACTGCTCAAGTTTGGCTGCAGCTTGCTTCGCACGGCCACCCGATTGGCACAGGATGTAAACGGGCTTCGACTTTGAAAATCCGCCCGAGGCCGCAAGCTGTGCGGCATCCAAACGATCAAGCGGAATCAAATGCACGCCCGGCACATGGGTTTGGCCGTGCTCGGATGGTGTGCGCACATCGAGAAGCTGCGCAGCGGAGTCGGATTGAAGAACAGTTTGGAGTTCGGTTGGTTGGATGGTTGTCATAAAATGGAGTCGTTTTATTTATATATAGCCATACATCGATAATAACAACTTCTTTTTTAAAACAGAAACCTTGCATAGCCATCGGGCATGTTTTTGATAGGCACATGCGCAAGACCAAAATCATCTGCACACTGGGTCCGGCGTCCGGCTCGGAGAAAGTCATCAAGGGTCTACTTGAAGCCGGAGCGAATGTTTTCCGTCTGAACATGAGCCACGCGACCCACGATTGGGTGCGCGAGGTTGTGAAAAAAATCCGGTATCTGGCAGCAGATCTGAACCTGAATTGCGGCATTCTCTTGGACACACAGGGCCCTGCAATCCGGACTGGCGACCTTCCGTCGAAGCTGAATCTGAAGCCGGGGGATATTTTCGAGTTCACTGTCCGGGGTGCGCGTAGCGAAGAGGATTACTCAGTGGATGTGAATTACGATGGGCTTGTGAACGATATCCATGTCGGAGACACCGTGCTGGTGGATAACGGTGTGATCCACATGAAGGTTCTGGAAAAAAACGATCACCGCATTCGTTGCGAGGTTCTCACGGAGGGCTCGATGGGTTCCCGGCGCCATATTAACCTGCCGGGCGTAAAAGTCGGCCTTCCTCCACTCACGGAGAAAGACCATGCGGACATAAAGCTCGGCGTGGAGGTGGGCGTGGATTTTGTGGCGCTGAGTTTCTGCCGCGAGGCGTCGGATATTCTCGAACTTAAGCGTGTTCTGACGGCACTCGGCAGCAATGCCCGGACCATCGCCAAGATTGAGGACCAAAATGCGGTCAAGTTCATCAAAGAAATCATTCTTGCCTCGGATGCGATCATGATTGCGCGGGGAGATCTTGGCATCGAATGCAAGATGGAGGAGTTACCGATCATTCAACGCCGGATCATCAAGAAGTGCATCCAGATTGGGAAACCGGTCATCGTGGCGACGCACATGCTCGAAAGCATGATTGAAAATCCCGTGCCGACGCGGGCCGAAATCACGGATGTCGCCAATGCGGTCTTCGAACAAGCGGATGCGGTGATGTTGAGCGGCGAGACGGCGGCTGGCAAATATCCCGTCGAGTGCGTGAAAGTGCTCGACCGCGTGGCGCGCCGCATCGCTCAAAGCGGCGGGGCTGGATATGCGGCAGAAGCGATTTTGGATTCGCAGCGGCAGAAAACCATCCGTGCAGCAGTCTCCCTCGCCAATTCGCTCGAGAACGCCCGCCTTGCGGTCTTCACGCGCGACGGCAACATGGCCATCAACACGAGTCACCTTCGTCCAGAACGAGCCCCAATTTTCGCCTTTTCGCCCCGTGAAGAAACAGTGCGCCACCTCACATTGAACTGGAACACACACGCCCTGCGGTTGGATTTTCATACCGATGCCGAGGAAACCTTCGCTGCGGCGGAGGCGGAGTTGGTCAAGCGCGGGATGGTCGTTTCCGGTGATAAAATCATCGCCCTGCGCGAGCTGATCGAAAGCGAGGAGCGGTTTGAATCCATCCAGATTCGCACCGTTCCCTAAGTTGGCGGGCATTTCACCCCGCTTGCCAGCGGAAGGCCCGCCTGCTTTGCTTGGGCATGCAAACACGTGTTCCGGAGATTTTTTCCGCAGAGGACTTCCTTTCGAATCACAAGAAGTTTGCGGACTTTGAACCTCCGGTGCGATTGGGGGTGATTGGAGATCCGGTCGCGCACTCCCGCTCGCCTGGCTTCCATAATGCGGCTTTGAGTTTTTGTGGCATTGCAGCACAGTATGCGAGGCTGCATGTGCCGCCGGCGCGTTTCGACGAGGTTCTACGCGCCCTGCCCCAGGCCGGTTTTCTTGGAGCCAACGTCACGATCCCACACAAGGCGGCGGCATTGGCCGCCGTAGATGAAGCGGATGCCTACGCCCGGGCCTCAGGAAGCGTGAATACGATCGTGGTGAATGGCGATCGCCTGCTGGGCTTCAATACCGATGGACCAGGTTTCGTGCGGGCGATTCGGGAAGAATTCAGTGTCGATCTGCGCGACTTGCGTGTTGTGTTGCTTGGAGCTGGAGGCGGTGCCGGACGCGCCATCGCCGTTCAATGCGCGATGGAACGCTGCGAGCGGCTGGTGTTGGTGAACCGAACTATGGAGAAAATCCTACCGCTTGCCACCGAGCTGGCGCCCTATTTTCAGACTGAAAAACTGAGCGGTCCGGCGGAGCGGATTGTGGCGATTCCTTTCGACGACGACGCTCTGCAGCGCGAATTGGACAATGCGGATATACTCATCAATGCCACTTCACTTGGCATGAAACGCACGGATCCCCCGGTGATATCGCCCGCTTTGCTCACGGCGAATCTGCTTGTTTACGACACCGTGTATGCGGGCGGGACTTCGCGCCTGCTCGAGGATGCCGCCGCTGCCGGAGCACGCTGTGCGAATGGTCTCGGCATGCTTCTCCACCAGGGCGCGCTCTCTTTCGAAATCTGGTTCAACCGCGCTGCGCCGCTTGAGGAAATGCGCCGCGCCCTCCACTCCGGCTTATGATTCTTTCCATCGCACTCACTCAATTCGTTTTCATCTCACTCGGCATGCTTTCGGTCAATGTGCTGCTGAAAGCGGCCGGCTACGCAGCCAATGTCGCCGAGACATTTCCCGCCTTTTCGGTCTGGATGGCTACCCGAAGCCTCTGGCTTTTTGTCCTGCCACTGGCATGGGTCGCTTTTGCCGGCTTGTGCCTACATATCGGCAAGGGCCGGTTCACAGAAATGGCCGCGCGGGTAAGTGGTGTGGCCCTCGCTGTGGCAATTTTTGCCGCCTATTTCACAGCGGCTTTCCTGCTGCTTTAGCTTCCAAGGCAGGAAAGATTGGCTTCTGCGATCGAGAGGGATGACTTCAGCCGGAGAGCGTGAAAATTTTTGAACACTGGCATCATCTGTGCTGTCAAACACGGCAAATAGAAACTGCCATGAAAAATATCTACAAGAAAATCAACCGCACCAAATACTCCCTCGGTGAACTGATCTCCATTGTGGGATCCTGCGCCCGAAACAGTCGTGAAACGATCGCCGCCATGGCTGATCTCCTAGATAGCGGTCGCGTAGTGATCCGCAAAAACGGACGGGCCCGCCGCGTTCGGGTCGAATACGCGAGGTAGTTTCCCCCAATGCCTCGGTGGACGCTGTCGCGCCTCACAATGCGACACGTCCCCCGGGCAAGAGGAGGCAATCCGGCTGCGCTATTTTCCGTATTGATGCCGCCAGCTTTCAGGTGTCAGTGTGCGGAGAGAGTTCCATGAGTCCCCTCCGCTGCGAGAGCATCCACTGCCGCCGATCCACCGCCAATGCCTTCAAGCAGGTTCTGATCGAGGATTTTTCTGCCTCATTCGAGAGTGGAGACATCACGGGCTTCTGCGGTTCCGATGTGGGAGCAAAAGAGCTGCTCTTGAGTGTTCTTGGCCTGATCGAACCGCCCGACAGCGGGCGTGTTTTTTTATTCGATGAAGAGGCATTGGCAATGTCTAGTCCCGCTTCCAGGAAAGTTCGGGATACTTCATACGGGTATCTATTTACCCACCCCCACCTGCTACCTTCTTTCACCGTCGCGGAAAATGTGGCCATGCCATTTTTTCGCATTTGCGGACAGGAAGGGGCACAGGAGAGCACACTCGCAGCGCTTGAGTTTGTTGGCATACCCGAGCTGAACGCGATTCCGGTCGGCGAGCTTCCTGATTCCGTGCACTGGCGAGTCGCCTTTGCACGGGCGATCGTTCACTCTCCGCCTGTGTTGATCGCCGTTTCACCACCAAATCCGCTTTTGCTGCCCCTTGCCCGTCGGCTGGCGGATGAGTGCGGAACGACCGTGTTGTGGAACGGCGACAAAAGCGATGTGCTGCCGTTTTCCGACCAGGTTGTTGAAATGACATTGCTGAGTGAACACGCCAGGATTCCATGAAACCGCTGGAGCTACTTCCCGCATCCAGCGCCAAGTCATCCAATCTGGCCTTCGCTCTTCTCTGCCTGCCTCCCGCGCGCCGCAGCGATGCCATGCTTTTTTACCGCTTCTGCCGGACGGTAGATGACATCGCGGACACACCAAGCCTAGCGATCGGTGAAAAGCATGACCAGTTGGAGGCATGGCTTGGCGCGGTAGAGAACGGACTCCCTGCGGATTTGGAGCATCTTCTCGTGAGGCATTCCATCGACCGCTCACTTTTGGCCGAGATCGTCAGAGGTTGCGCATCGGATATTGAACCGCGCCGGTTTCCAACGCTTGCCGACTTGGAACTCTACTGCTGGCGGGTGGCCTGTGCGGTTGGATTGGTTTCGATAAAAATCTTCGGTTGTCGCGATCCCCGCAGCGAAAATTATGCCGTCCACCTCGGCCATGCGCTGCAGCTCACAAATATCCTGCGCGATACCGGCGAGGATGCCGCTCAAGGTAGAATTTATCTTCCGCAGGATGACATGGCACGGTTCGGCGTAACCGAAAAGGAAATCCTCAATCGCCGAGCCAGCTCAGGGTTCAAAGCCCTCATTCGCCAGGAGGCTGCGCGGGCGCGGGCGCGCTTCGCGGCCGCGGTGCCTCCTCGGGTCGATTTCAAACCGCTTCTGCCTGCGCGCATCATGAGCGCCGTTTACCAAAAAATCCTCGACCAGATCGAACGGGAAAATTTTCCCGTTCTTTATAAACGCATCACCCTGAGCCCGTGTGAAAAATTGACTTCCACGCTGGGCGTTTTGTTCAGGAGATTTTAACAATCAAAGCTCCTGCGGCACCTCTGGCTTAGCCGGGCCGTCAGGACCGTAGATTTCCAAATCTGTTTTGATGGTCAGCCAGCCGGCATCGATTTCATGCAGCTTGCCTTCGATGCCATCGAATCGCTCGGTCGCGAACATCTCGGCTGTCAGCACAAAATTTTTGAGCACCCTCTTGGTGGATTCATCCGCTTGTTGCGTGCGCAACACGTTTTTGGCTGTTTCTGCCACCTGTTCCCACTTACGGGCTTCAGTTCTCATGAACGCATCCCTCGCACTTTCCTTGCCTAGCTTGCGGAAATCCTGCAAAGCCTCCAAAACTTTAAGCGGAGTCACGGTCTTGATCATTTTTTCGATTTGAACGGCGGGGGATTCGGAGCTGGCTGTATCTGAGCGTTCTTGATGGGTTGCAGGCGCCACAGACGCAGCGAGCTTAGGGGCTTTGGCTTTCTCCTCGGCCAGAGCCTCAGCCGCATCCAAGGCTGCGTCGAAATTGGAATACTCCTTCGGAATGCGAACCGTCGAATCAGCCATGGTGACAAGAACATCGGCTCCATCGGTTCCGATGACCTTGAATATCTTCCCGGGTGCCATTTTTGCGGTTCCAGAGACTTTGCCATTCACGGTCAAAGGAACAACGGTATCCTTGGTCAGTGTGATTTCCGGAGGATAAGATACCAGGGCCGACTTGGGCTTGGATTCGGATGGTTCATTTTTCTCGGACTGTGAAGGCTTGCTTTGCTTTTGAGGCCTCTCGGCCAAGGGCTCATCGGCTGGCGCCTCCTTCTCAGCCACATTTTGTGCAGGCGGCGTCGATGACGACTGCGCAGGTTTCTTTTCAGCATCTGCGTTTGCCCATTCCAGCTCCTCTTCAAGCCGGGCAAGCTCGGTTTCTAAGTTCTTCACCTTCCCCTCTGAAGCCTCCAACTCTTGATATACGCCTGCCACCTTCTGCTGCTTTTCAACTCTCAATTTATTTATCAATCCATTTCCTTCGGCCCATTTCCAGATTCCAAAGGTCGCAATGATGGCAACCACTGCGAGGGCTGCCCAAAGCACTGGCTTCCTCTTGGATCTCGCAACCAGCACATGTTTTTCTGTCAGGCTTCTGATTCGTTTGCTCAGCGTCATGGCGAGCCCGATCAGCAGAACACTACCCGCAGCGTGGTTTTGATTAATAAACTTCTCGAAGGCTTCGCGCGTGATGACCCAATATTCAGAAGGTTTAACAGCCTCCACCGAGCAAACCGCCGTGGAAGGATCGAAGAGGTTGATTTCACCCAGCCACTCGCCGGGATGAATCTTTGCAAGAATCTCAGTATGTCCATGTTCCTTCCTCTTGGCATACAAGAGTCCACTGAGGGTCAGAAAAAGCACGCCCTGTGGCTTCCCTTGATGGATGATTTTTTGCCCTGGCTTTGCGGACTCAAAAGAGCCAAAGCTCGACAGCAACGCGCGATCTTCCTCCTTCAGACTTTCGATCGGACCAGTAGGGGGAAGAATTTTTGTTATTACAGACATCACGATCAAAGACTAAATTTGGGGGAGCACCTCAACAAGGGGTGCGAAGAAACTGGCGGTGAGGGAGGGATTCGAACCCTCGGTAGCCTTTTGGACTACGGCGCTTTAGCAAAGCGCTGCTTTCGACCACTCAGCCACCTCACCTGTATGAAAACAAAAATAAAACACCAAACGCTCTTCTGGTCAATCCCGCCGAGTGTTTGAATTCACAACCCGAGAAGATCACTGCGCAGGCTGGACTCCATGGCATCCACCTCGTCGAGTTTGAGCGAGCCTTGGCGCCAAGAGATCGTCGCCGAGAGTCGTCCCTCCCGATCGCTAAAAAAAATGCCGCTGCCAGGTGGTTGGGAAACCGAGGGAATGTGCCAGCCGTTCGTGATAGGAGCCCCGCAGATCTCGCGCACGCCAGGCAGAAAGTCGCCGGTGTGGGATTGGAAAAAAGAGACGATTTCGCCTCCGGTATCCCTCTGCAGAAACCGGCGATAGAGCCCAGTCGGCAGGCGACGCATCCACCAAAGCATCGTGGCGGAGGAGCTCTCGAGCCCGCTGCGAACGGCCGATTCAAATTGGGCTTGGATGGAAGTGGTGGCCTTTTCGAGATCATCGACCTCTGAATCGCTTAGCCTGAAATGCAAAACGGTGACCTGATTTTGAAAAATAGGATGCCGCGCCTTGGGCTTTCGGGCCTGCACCGGCACAGGGCTCACAAAGGAGGCCGGCGCCTCGCCGCGAATTTTAAAGACAGCCGCGTGGGCGCGTGCGGCTGCGGCAAAAAAATACGGCATCTGAAAAATCCCTCCCGTAAGCCGAACGGCCCGCTCACGCAGCAGAGCTGTTTCCTCTTTTGAAAATGCCAGCACGCGAAATCCCGGCGCGCCAGCCTTGAGACAAGGTCCGCCGAGAGATCGAAAATCCGACGGCTTCATTTCATAGTGCCGCTCCACAAAAGCACGCGTGCCTGCCCATCGCGCTACAACGCCCGGCGATGGTGGAAAGGGCATTCCCCAAGAAGCGACGGGCTTGGAAGGCTCGCCGGGATTCCACGCGAGATGGGCAATTTCCTGCAACGCCAGCTCGGCCCCGCGTCCGTCGAACAGCAGGTGGGACCACTTCGCCAGCAGCGTGGTTTTTTCAGAGCCAGGAAGAATGTGAATTTCAAAAAAGTGTTTGCCCCCTGAGGCGAGAAGCTTTTGGCAAAAGGCATCGCGGTCGGTATCCTGGGAGTGCTCCAGAATCGGCACTGCGTCGGGCGAAAGTGTTTTCGGCGTTCGCCAATATGGAACGCCAAGGAACCAAGTGCGGCAAAGCTTCGCATGAAGCAACGGATGCGAGAGCGAGAATCGGCGCACGGCATCGCGAAGTGCCGCGACATCAAAGCCTGCTGCAAGTTCCAGAATGGTGAGGCCTGTGTGCCTGCCCTGACCACCAGCGGCCATGAGATCCTCAAGTGCGAGAAAAAACGCATCGCATCCTGTCAGGGGAATCTCCGCTGCGCCATTCACCGGAGCAGGCCTCATCAAACCGCGGCTTTTTTGACAGCGGCCGCGATAGGCGAAACAAACTGCGCAACTTTCTGGATGAGCTCGGCCGTTTTTCCATGCTCTCCGATGCGGCGCACGATGGCGCTTCCCACCACAACGGCATCGGATTCCTTCGCGACTTCGGTGGCCTGATCCGGAGTGGAAATGCCGAAGCCGACCGCCACCGGGAGACTGGTGTGCTTTTTGATCTCGGCGACCTGGGTGGCAATGTCGGTAGAGAGGCTCGTCTGCTCACCGGTCACTCCCTCGCGCGAAACATAGTAAATGAAACCCTCTGCCGACTTGGCAATGAGTTCCATGCGCTCCGGCGGCGTCGTGGGCGCGATGAGCCGGATGGATAGAAGGCCGTGCGATTTCATTAGTTCTGCATTGCGAGCGGCCTCGTCGGGAGGCAGGTCGAGGATCAAGAGTCCATCCGCACCGGCGGCGGCGGCATCCGCATGGAACCTGTCAAATCCGTAAACATAGACGGGATTCAAGTAGGTGAAGAGAACGATGGGAACCTCTGAGCTTCTGCGGATTTCACGAACGGCATCCAACACGCCCGCAACCGTGGCTCCGGCATCCAACGCACGACCCGAGGCAGCTTGAATCGTCGCGCCGTCCGCCAGCGGATCCGAAAACGGAATGCCCAGTTCGACAATGTCCACGCCGGATTGCTCCAGCGCGGCCACAAGAGCTGGAGTGGATTTCAAATCGGGATCGCCCGCCGTGATGTAGGCGATGAAGCCACACTGTCCGACGGCGCGGAGGGTTTCAAATTTCGTGTCGATACGATTGGTCGTTTTCATGTGATGGGTGCTTTTTCTGAGCCGCGAGTGATCCATACGCCGAGCAAGGCAATGTCGGCAGGAGTCACGCCGCTGAGGCGAGCGGCTTGGCCGAGTGTTTCAGGGCGCACGCTGGTGAGTTTCTGAACGGCCTCGGTGCGAAGTCCGTTGATCTTTGTAAAATCCACCCACTCCGGGATGACCTTGCTTTCGTGGCGTGCGGTGCGGGCGATTTGCTCCTCCTGGCGCGTTATGTAGCCGGCGTATTTCAGATCAGTCTCGACCTGCTCCCAGACTGGTTGTGGAAACTGCGAACGGATTTCATCTGGCACGGTAGACCAGGTGTTCTCCGGCCGCTTCAGCCAACGCTCGAGCGGCACCGTGTCGATTTTGAATTCGTTGAGGCGGGTTTTGAGCGTGAGGAGTTGGTTTTGTTTTTCCTCGAACCGCAAGGCGCGCTCGCCATCGACCAAGCCGGACTCGATCGCCTTGCCCGTCAGGCGGAGATCCGCATTGTCCTGCCGCAGCAGCAAACGGTATTCCGCACGACTTGTGAACATGCGGTAGGGCTCAGGCGTGCCGCGCGTCACAAGGTCATCGAGCATGACGCCGATGTAGGCTTCGTGGCGACCGATGGTGAGCGGTGATCGCTTGAGCTGTTTCAAGGCGGCGTTCGCTCCGGCGATGAGCCCCTGTGCAGCGGCCTCTTCGTAGCCAGATGTGCCGTTGATTTGCCCCGCAAAGTAAAGACCCGGCAGGCGTTTGGTCTCCAGCGTCGTGTGCAACTGCGTCGGTGGACAATAATCGTATTCCACCGCATAACCGGGACGTAAAATCTCGGCATTCTCAAGCCCCCGCACGCTGCGGATGAATTTGTATTGGACCTCGAAGGGAAGACTCGTCGAGACGCCGTTTACATAGATTTCGTCGGTGTGTCGGCCTTCCGGTTCCAGGAAAAGCTGGTGCTGCCCCTTCTCGGAAAATTTTACGACTTTATCTTCGATGCTCGGGCAGTAGCGTGGTCCAACGCCTTCGATGACGCCCGAGTAGAGCGGTGATTTGTCGAGGTTTGAGCGGATGATTTCGTGAGTCGTTTCGTTCGTGTAGGTGATCCAGCAACAAATTTGGCGAGCGTGGAACGCACCGTCGCGCCACTCGTTGAGCGTATGCAGGTCGTCCTCGCCCCGCGTGAGCGTGTCTGCGAGGTAGCTGAAGAGCGGTGGAGGTTCGTCGCCCTGCTGGGGCTCGCATTGAGAAAAATCGATACTCTTGGCGAGAAGGCGGCAGGGCGTGCCGGTCTTGAACCGCTCAACCTCGAAACCAAGTTCGCGCAGGCAGTCGCTGAATGTCGAAACGGCATCGCCAAGACGGCCACCGGTCTGATTTCGCATACCGACATGCAGCAGACCCCGCATGAATGTGCCGGTCGTGACCACCACTGCACCGCCATTGAAGCGGAGGCCGAAATTGGTTTCCACTCCCTCGACTCCATTTTCCCCGACCACGAGCCGCGTGACATTTCCCTGCTTCATATCCAGCCGTGGATGGCGCTCGAGGAGCGCCTTCATGCGGAACTGATACGCTTTCTTGTCGCACTGCGCTCGCGGAGCCCGGACGCTCGGGCCCTTGGTGGCATTCAACATGCGGAACTGAATGCCCGTCGCATCGGTGTTCAACCCCATCGCGCCGCCGAGGGCATCGATTTCACGGACCATGTGGCCCTTCGCCAAACCGCCGATCGCCGGGTTACAGGACATCTGCCCGACGGTGTCGGCATTTTGAGTGAGTAGGAGGGTTTCGCAGCCCAAGCGGGCCGAAGCCATTGCGGCCTCTATGCCTGCATGGCCAGCCCCAATAACGATGACATCGTAATTTTTTGGATAAACGAAGTCGCTCAAATTACTGGTTCGTGAGGCCGTGCTCGGCGAGCTTCTTTTGCAAGGCTTCCGGTGCGAGCTTGAAACTGTTTTTTAAAATGATGTCCCCCGCGACGAAGTTGTCGAATGTGCCGCGCACGGCGACATTTTCGCCCTCGACGATGAACGATGTGGCATTCGAGAGATTCCCATTCCAGTCGGCATGGTAAACCGTGGCTTTCGTGTTGTCATCCGCCACGGTGACGACGGACGAGGGAATGAAATCCGCAGAGAATACCGCCTTCACATCAGGTGTGGTGCGGTTTGGCAGCTGCATGTAGGCCGTGAGCGGATCGCCCTCTTCGTCATCGGACTGGGTGACCTGCCCGACCCGGCCATAAACGCAGATGCGCATGCCATTGTATTTCTGGAGAGCCTGGGTTTCCGATGTCGAAAAATCATTTACGATCTGTGCCAAGGTCACGAATCCGTCTGGCGGCAGCGGAGCAAGCGAAGCTTGGCTCAGGCCGGCGACAACTGAGGCGCACAAAAGCGCGAAAGAGAGGTTGATGGTCTTCATTTCAGGGACAAAACATGGAGCATTCGGCGGCATTGCTCAACGCTAAAACCGCAGGCGCGGGAGCATTCGCTATCCGCCATCGGCAAGGTGCCATCTTGGATGCAGACTCACAGTTCACGCCAATTTCAACTGGCAATCCTGTTCTGTCCGTGCGAAGAGAGAATTCCATATTTAACACATGACACGCTCTCAATCCACCAAAGCCACGATCATCCCTCTTTTGGCGGTCGGCCTCCTGGCCCTACCCGCTTGCAAGCCTCCGACACCCGTCGAAGCCAAACCTCAAGCCGAAGCCAAAGCTCAAGCCGAAGCCAAACCCCAGGCCGAAGCCGCATCGGCTACCGCCACCCCGACCGCAGCCGATGCCAGTGAGCAGGCTGTCATCGCAAAGCTCAAAGAAGCTGGTGTTGATGCAACGGTCTCCGTCGACAGCACCACCCCGGCACCTGCTGACAACAAGCCCATCGAACTTCCCGAAGTCGTCGCCACCGTCAATGGCCAGAACATCACCAAACAGCAACTCCAAGACATCTTCAACGCCGCACTCCAATCGTCCGGTGCAAAAATTGGCGATCTCAACTCGCAGCAACAGCTCGGTGGCTACACCCAGCTGCTTCAAGATTTGATTATGGACAAGCTCGTCGCCGAAGCCGCCTCCAGTGAGAACGTAAGCGATGCCGATGTCGACGCCGAACTCGCCAAAGTCAAAGGCCAGTTCCCCGATGACAAGGCCTTCCAAGAACAGATCGCCCAAGCCGGAATGACACCTGATGAGCTCAAGAAAAACATTCGCACCGGCCTCCAGCAAAGCCGTTGGATGAAATCCCAAGTCAAAACCTCCGAAATCACGGACGACCAAGCCAAGTCCTTCTACGAATCCAATATCAAGGAATTCGAGCAACCGGAAACCGTCAAAGCCAGCCACATTCTGTTTATGGTTGATCCCGACGCCCAGGCGGATGTCGTCAAGCAGAAGGAAGAAGCCGCCACTAAGGCCGCCGAACGCGCTGCCGCAGGCGAAGACTTCACCAAGCTCGCCAAGGAACTGTCCGAAGAACCCGGAGCCTCCGAGTCCGGTGGAGACCTCGGCTTTTTCCCGAAAGACCGCATGGTTCCCGAATTCGCCGATGCCGCCTTCGCCCAGAAAGTCGGCGACATCAGCAAACCCGTGAAAACCCAGTTCGGCTGGCATGTTATCAAAGTCACCGACAAAAAAGCCGCTGGCACCATGCCATTCGATCAGGTCAAGGAACAGGTCGCCGCCTACCTCAAATCGAACAACCAGCGCGAAGCCGTTCAGGCCGTGCTGAACAAGCTCAAGGAATCCGCTAAAATCGAGACCTTCCTGCCTGCGGCCAGCTAAAGCCCGCATGGAGCAGATACCGGGAAAACCCGCAGCAGGCGTCATCGGACTCGGCATCATTGGAAGCCGGGTCGTAGCCTGCCTGCGGCGTGCAGGGCATCAAGTCTGGCTCTGGAACCGCACTGTGCGGCCGGAGCCGAACTTCCTGAGCTCCCCCGCTGAAATCGCCGAGGCAGCGCGCCACATCCAGATCTTCGTCTCGAATGGCGAAGCCCTGCACTCCGTGCTCCGCGCCATGCTGCCGGCCCTGACACCCGAGCATGTCATTCTGAACCACGCCACAGTCTCCCCCGCAGACACACTCACCGCCGCAGAGATCGTTGCCGAAAAACACGCCGCCTTTCTCGACGCCCCCTTCACCGGCAGCCGCGATGCCGCCAACGGAGGCCAGCTTGTTTACTACATCGGCGGCAACCAGCAGGCCCTTGAGCGCGTGCGTCCGCAGCTCGAAGCCTCCTCGAAACAAATCCTGGAAATCGGCGCCATCGGCCAAGCCTCGGTCGTCAAAGTCGCCACCAACCTCATCTCGGCAAATGCCGTCGCCTCCCTCACCGAAGCCCTGGCCCTGCTTGATCGATACGGCGTGGAACTCCACAAACTCCCCCTCGCCCTTGAAAACAATGCCGCCCGCTCCGGCGTGACCGACCTCAAGCTCCCCTGCATGTTGGGAGCCGACTTCGATCCCCGCTTCTCCCTGAAAAACATGTTCAAAGATGTCCAGATCGGCCTCGCCATGGCGGAGGAAAAAGACATTGAACTCCCCGCCGCCGGTGCCTTCGCCGGTATCGCCATGGCCGGTTTGCAGCGCGGTTGGGGCGACGAGGATTTCTCCGTCATTTCCCGCTTCTACGACTTTCCCGGCCAGGGCCACACACTCCCTGAAACGCCAGCGCCACCCACTTCGACAGCTGCCGCGACAGGGGACACCGCGTTACACCCCGCCGGACTCAAAAACCTCTGGGGACTCCTCCGCAGGAAAAAATGACCCCCTCGCCCGCGACAGGTTTTTTCGAGGTCCATGGCCGCGCCCGCTTCCAGCTCAGCGGCCCCGATGCCGCGCGCTATCTGAATGGGCAAGTGAGCATAGACATCACGCGCCTCAAGCCTCTCGCCGCACGCCCCGCCTGCCTCCTCACCGCGAAAGGAAAACTCTGCGCCCTCGTGCAAATCTGGCGTGATGGAGACCATCTTCTCATCGAGTGCGACGAATCCCTCGCCGAAACTGTCCACGCCCGCCTCGAGCGCTACCTCATAGCGGATGACGCCCGCCTCGAGCCCGTGCAAATGTCGACTGCGCACTTCCACATCTTCGGCATCGAGCCGCCCGCAGGAGCCCTCCGCATCAACCGCAGTGGTCTGCCCGGTTTCGACGCCGCCGAAAAACCCTCCGACCTCACCGCCACCACACCCGCGCAACTCGCCCTCTTCCGCATCGTCCACGGCCAACCCGTATGGGGCCTTGAGATCACCGAAGACAGCCTGCCGCAGGAAGCCCGACTCGAAGACACCGCTGTCGATTTTGACAAAGGCTGCTATGTCGGCCAGGAAACCGTTTCCCGCCTCAAAAGCGTTGGCCGAGTGAACAAGCGCCTCCACGGCTTCCTTGGAATCCTACCCTCCAACCTTTCCCTGCCCGCCCGCCTGCATCCGGTCGGCCAGCCCGACACCACGGTCGGCCAACTCACCAGCGCCGCGCCACATTTTGACATCGCACAAACTGCCGCCCTCGGTTATCTCAACCGCCAGTTCGAAGATCTCGAGCGGTTCGGCGTCAGCGATGAGCAAGGCCACCCGCTCGGCGAAGTCGAACGCCGTGCATTCCCGATCCTATGAAATCCTTCATCGCCCTCACGCTCGCCGCGCTTGTCTGCGCCTCCACCGCCCGCGCCGCCACGCTCGGCCCGGAAGTCGCCGTCCTTCAAATCCAGTTCCCCAAGGAAAAACAGCCACGCCAAGTCACCATCGGCCTCTACGACGACTCAGCCCCCTACACCGTTGAGAATTTCAAAAAGCTCATCGCAAAAAAATTCTACAACGGCCAACGCTTCTTCCGCGTCTTCCCCGGCTCATTCATCCAAACTGGCGATCCCGCCAGCCGCCGAGGGCAAACCGACACCACCGGCACCGGCGGACCCGGCTACACACTCCCCGCCGAAATCCGCCTCAAACACGACAAAGGCGCCGTCGCCATGGCCCGCCTCCCCGACAAAATCAACCCCGCAAAAAATTCCAACGGCAGCCAATTTTATATCTGCCTCCAGCCCCTGCCCAAGCTCAACGGCCAATACACTGTCTTCGGCACCGTCATCGAAGGTCTCGACACGCTCGAAGAAATCAGCAAGGCCCCGACAAACAGCAATGATTTTCCCTTGCCCAAAATCATAATTAAATCCATTCTTCTTGCCCCTCGCGATCAGGCCTCGCCCACAAGGTAGGTCCGCCGCAGGAAAAAAGGGTAGATACCGAAGTGGCCAAACGGGGCGGACTGTAAATCCGCTGGCTTACGCCTTCACTGGTTCGAATCCAGTTCTGCCCACCATCCTCTTAATCAGTCGATTACGAGATAATAGGACCCTTTGGGCAAAGTATCCGCCGCCGAAGTGGGGTTTTTGCCTATCTGTTCAGGGGGGTCGAGAGGCATAGGTTGCGGTCTTATGGATTCAGAGGCTGCGCTTGATCGTTGGAGATTGTCTTTTGGTGGGACAATTTTTTTCTGCGTGGCGATGGCGTTGGTGTTTTTCGCATCGGGGTGTGAAGTGGAGGATCCATCGATTGTTCAGGGATATATTGAGGGGGAGTTTGTTTATGTCGCGTCGCCGTTCGGGGGCCGGCTGGAGGAGCTTTCGGTGAGGCGGGGTGATTCTGTGGAGGCATGCGCTCCGCTTTTTACTTTGGAGGAGACGCCTGAGCGAGCCGAGAGGGAGGAGGCTCAACGGCGCGTGAATGAGGCCAGTGCAGAGTTGGAGGATGCGAAGCACGGGCAGCGCCCGAGCGAACTTCAAACCATCCAGGCCCAACTCGAACAGGCGAAGGCGTCTTTGATTTTGTCTGGATACGAATTGGAGCGTCAGAAAAAGCTGATCAGTGCGAATGTGACATCCCGTCGGGACTTCGATGTCGCGCAGTCAAACTACGACGGGGATCGTCAACGGGTGGCGGAACTCGAAGCCACGCTCCTGACCGCGCATCTCGGGTCGAGGGAGGACCAAATCACGGCCGCTCAGCAAAACCTGCTCGCCGAAGAGGCCGCGTTGGCACGCGCGGAGTGGAATCTTGCGCAAAAAAAACAATTCGCCCAAGTGCCCGGGCTGGTGAACGACACGCTTTACCGCGAAGGGGACTGGGTGCCGGAGGGCAACCCGGTTGTGGTTCTCCTGCCGCCGGGAAATGTGAAAGTGCGGGTCTTTGTTGCGCAGGATGTCGTTGGCCGTGTCCGGCTCGGCAGCAACGCAAAAATCCATGTCGATGGCGTGCCGGATGCCTTTGCAGCGAGGGTCACATTCATCTCGCCGAGGGCGGAATTCACGCCGCCTGTGATCTTCAGCCGCCAGATGCGGGAGAAGTTTGTGTTCCTAGTCGAACTCTCCGTTGATCCTGAAACGGCCGTGAAACTGCATCCGGGCCAGCCGGTGGATGTCCATCTTTCCCTGTGAAATGACGGCCGATGAACTTGTGATCGATGTGCGCGGCATGACGAAGCGATTTGGCACACGGACGGTGGTGAACAATATCGACCTCCGCGTGCGGGCCGGGCAGATCTACGGATTTCTTGGGCCGAACGGGAGTGGGAAGACCACCTTCATTCGCATGCTCTGCGGGCTCTTGCACGCGGATGCCGGGAGCGGCACATGCCTCGGTTATGATGTCATCAAGGAGAGCCGCGCGATCAAACTGCAGGTCGGCTACATGACCCAGCGCTTCAGTTTTTATGAAGATCTCACCATTGAGGAGAATCTGGAATTCGTCTCCCGCGTTTACGCTATTTCCGACTGGAAACTGGCTGTTACGCGGAGCCTCGAGGACCTGGGCCTGGTGGATCGAAAAAAACAACTCGCCGGGGAGTTGTCAGGAGGTTGGAAGCAACGCATGGCCCTAGCCGCCTGCCTGCTCCACAAGCCGCGCCTGCTCCTGCTGGACGAGCCCACGGCGGGCGTCGATCCGAAGGCGCGGCGTGACTTCTGGGAGACCATTCATGATCTCGCCGCGACGGGGCTCACATTTCTCATTACCACGCATTACATGGACGAGGCCGAGCGCTGCGACCGCCTCGCCTACATCTCGTCCGGCAACCTTCTCGTGCATGGCACGGTCGATGAAGTCATCGACAAAGCCCGCCTCTGCACATGGTCTGTTAGCGGCACGGATTTATCCGCCCTTGCGCAAAAGCTGCGCCACCTGCCGGGAGTGGAACAAGCCGTCGCTTTCGGAAAAACCCTGCATGTCAGCGGCCCCGATGCCGCCCTGCTGGAGCGAACGATAGAGCCCTTCCGCAGTCTTGATTATCAGTGGAAAAAAGAGCGCTCCGGCTTGGAGGATGTCTTCATCCACCTCATGCACTCCTCGCAGCCACCCCCGCGCCCATGAACCTCGATGCCCGATTTTCCCCTGGCCGCCTGTGGGCCATGATCGTGAAGGAATTCATCCAGATGGCTCGCGACAAAATGACCTTCGCCATGATCCTCGGAATTCCAATTATGCAGCTGATGGTGTTCGGTTATGTGATCAACACCGACCCGCGCCACATGCCGGCGGCGGTGCTGCTCGCGGATACCGGCCCGCATGGACGCACGCTCCTGGAGGGTCTGAAAAACAGCACCTACTTCGATTTTGAAAAGCAGGTGCACACCGCGGAGGAGGGGCGAATGCTCCTCCTCCGCGGGCAGGTGCAATTTCTTGTGAACATCCCCGAAAATTTCTCCCGCGACCTGCTTCGCGGCGACCGGCCCGCCGTGCTCGTGGAAGCGGACGCCAGCGACCCAACCGCCACCAGCGGAGGACTAGCCGCGCTCGATGGAGTCCTGAACACCGCGCTCCTCGCCGATTTCAAAGGCCCTCTCGCCCGCCTCGCACCGGTCCAGCCATCCATCGAGCTCCGCGTCCACGCCCTCTACAACCCCGAGGCCATCACGCAATACAACATCGTTCCCGGGTTGATGGGAGTCGTCCTGACCATGACGCTCGTCCTCATCACAGGCTTGGCGATAACCCGCGAGACCGAGCGGGGAACGATGGAAAACCTCCTCGCCATGCCGCTGCGGCCAGTCGAAGTGCTTATCGGAAAAATAACGCCCTATATCTTTGTCGGATACATCCAGGTCGGCATTATCCTCATCGCCGCGAGATTCCTTTTCGATGTGCCAATCCATGGAAACCTGTTCCTCCTGCTATTGGCGTCGCTCTTTTTCATCGCCGCCAACCTCGCGATGGGCATCACTTTTTCGACGATGGCGAAAAACCAACTTCAGGCGATGCAGATGTCTTCATTCGTCTTTCTGCCATCCATCATGCTATCCGGCTACCTCTTTCCCTTCCGGGGCATGCCGGCTTGGGCACAAGTCATCGGCGAGATACTGCCCATCACCCATTTTCTGCGAATTGCCCGGGGCGTGATGCTGAAGGGCATGGGCTTCGAGGACCTGGGGCGCGAACTTTGGCCCATCGCCCTCTTCGCGTTCATCATTCTTCTCTTCGGCGTGAACCGATACCGCCAGACGCTCGACTGAGCGCGGCACTGGGCGCGTCAGGGCTTGGCTTTTGGAGACTCGGCTTTCGGGGCGGCGGGCCGGTCCATCGCAATCAACTCGGAGACTGTGACAAATTTGTAGCCCTTGGAATGGAGGGCATCGAGTGCTGTGGGCATCGCATCAATGGTGGAAGCATGGATGTCGTGGGCGAGGATGATGGCGCCGGGGGCGGTGTTTTTGATGATATGGCCGGAGACATGGTCGGATTTGCGGATTTTCCAGTCTTGGGGATCGACGGACCAGAGGATGACGCTCAGACCATATTCTTCGTTGAGGCGTTTGGTGAGGGCGGGGTTGATGGCTCCGTAGGGTGGGCGCATGGTCACGGGTCGGACGCCTGTGGCTTTTACAATGGCGTCGGTGGTTTGGGAAATTTCGGCATCGAAGGCGGAGGGGGAGAGCTTGGGGAGCTGCGGGTGGCTCCAGCTGTGGTTGGCGATTTCATGACCCTCATCGACAATGCGTTTGGCGATGTCGGGGAATTCAGCGACGCATTTTCCAATGACAAAAAATGTGGCCTTGATGTTGCGCTCTTTGAGTATGTCGAGGAGGCGCGGGGTGAGCTTGGGATGCGGGCCGTCATCAAAGGTCATGGCGACGGTGCTGCTGTCCACATTGCAACTGCTGTAAGTGGGCTTTCTCGGGGCAACTGGTGCGGGAACTGGCGTTGGCGCGGGAACAGGGGCTTCTGGGTTCATGGATTGAATGATTGGCCGAGGCTCCACCATAACCGCTGCTTGCGGGGCTGGGTGCGGAGGAAGCTGGGCTTTGGCGGGTGCGTTGGAGGCGAAACACACAACGACCACGAAAAAAAGAAGGGTGGCGGCAAAGGCGAATACGGATTTGATCGGAGTTCTCATGCTAAAGCGGATCCTTAAAGATGGCATAGGGAAGCGGAAAAAAAAGCAACTTTTGGGGTGAAGCGGCGGGTTTGATCAAGGTTTCCACTCGAGCTTTGAGCCTACGGGTAGGAGTCGGGCGGCGCGGATGGCGTCCCAATTGGTGAGGCGGAAGCCGCCGATACCCTCGAGCGTTTGCATGGCGGCGGGCATGCTGGATCCGTGGAGGCCGAAGGGTTGAGGGGTGGTCTCAGCGCCCTTGGCGAGGTTGATCCAAACGACACCAGCTGGGTTGTTCGGTCCGGGCGGAAGGTATTGCTCCTGCGAGAGCACGGGACGGACGGTCACGGGAGTGGGGTTTGGGTTGATATAAAACGGGCTGGTTTTTTCGACTTGGACAACACGGTCTTCTTGAAGTGTGGCGAGTCTCGGATGCGCTATGACATCAAGGATCCTCCACTCACCACGACCGCGCAGGCCGGGGCGGGCGCGGCCAACGGGCATCACAGCAACGAGACGGCCGTTGCGGAAAATTTCCAGCGTGGAGACATCGGTGATCGTCGCAGTGAGTGGCTGGGCCTGATCGGGTGCTGGTTGTAGACCGGTGGCGGGAATTTTTTCAATTTCGAAGGGCTGCACATTCGGCACGCGGAAGCGGGAACCGGCGGAGGGCTGGGTTCCGAGCGAGGGATTCAGTTTCCGCAGGAACGCCTCGTCGCAATGGAAGCGCTCGGCAACAAATTCCCATGGGGAGCGGTAGGCAAGGAAATCCGCCGTGACCAGCTCCTGATAGGTCGGGGGGGGAGTCGGAGCAGGCTTAGCTTTGGGGGCCGACTTGCCGGTCGGCTCGCTCACGGCGCGGGCGGCCTTCGGCGGAGCGATGAAGCAAAAATCCTCCACGCGAAGAGTGTAGGTGTTGAGCGTGTCAGGAACATATTCCTTGGCGCGCTGCACAACGGCGGCGTGCTCCAGCGTTTCACCCCGTGCGGTTTGGTAAAGATGGAGCACCTTTCCGAAAACGGGATCCGGCGTATCGCTGATCGGGCCGGTGCCGAATCCTTGGTTGTCGAGGAAGACGCGCAGGAGGAGGACTTCGGACTTGGCGATGTCGGACGGCTCGGAGGCACTAGCGGCGGGTGTGGCGGTCTTCGGCGTGCTTTTGAGAAGAAGTTTTTCCTCCGGCGTGGGGATTAGTAATTTCTGGCCGATTTGCAGGAAGTCGGTCTCCAAGGCGTTGAACTCCTTGAGCTGGGCGACAGAGAGTTTGAGCCTCTTGGCGATGTGAATCAGAACATCACCCTTTTTAACGGTGTAGATGTTTTGATCTGGCTGTGAAGTGGTGGCGGCGCCGGGCTGTGTGGCGGACCGCTGCTGGAGGGCAGGAACCTCGCGTGGAGGCAGGCCCCAGGCGGCCGAGGTCGGCGGGGCGACATTCCATTTCCATTTCACGGCGCGCTCAAGGCCGGGCTCGACGCCCTGTGCGCGGACGAGGGGACAAACGGAGGCGAGGAGAAGAATCGCGGCGGCAAAAATGACGAACCGGTGAGGCATGGGATCAAGTAGAGCGTTTGGCTTTGAGAACGGATTCGATGCGGGCGAGCGAGAGGGTGTTGATGACATCGGATTTCGAGAGCCAACCTTTGCGGGCGATGCCGACGCCGAAGATGAGATCCTGGAGGCCTGCAGTCGAGTGGGCATCCGGGTTGATGGAGCATTTGACGCCTTTTTCCTTGGCGAGCGGCCACCAGCGCCAATCCATGTCGAGGCGGCGCGGGTTGGCATTGAGTTCGATGATGGTGCCTGTGGCAGCGGCGGCATCCAGAATGGCGGGGATGTTGACCTGATAGTGCTCACGGCTGAGGAGCAGACGACCGGTGAGGTGAGCGATCATGGTGACATGCGGGTTTTCCATGGCGCGGATGATGCGCTTGGTCATTTCGGCCTCGGGCATTGTGAAGGACGAGTGGACGCTCGCCACGACATAATCGAGCGTGGCCAGAACCTCGTCCGGGAAATCCAGCGATCCATCCTTGAGAATATCGCACTCGGTGCCGGCGAAGATGCGGAATTCGCTATCGGCGGCGTTGAGTTCTGCGATGCGGGCGACTTGGGCGGCGAGGCGTGTTTCGTCGAGGCCGTTCGCTTGGAATGAGGCCTTCGAGTGGTCGGCGATTCCCAGGTATTCAAGCCCCAGTTCCTTCGCGGCGGCGACCATGTCTTCGAGAGTGGCGCGTCCGTCACTGGCGGTCGTGTGATTGTGAAATGTGCCGCGCAGGTTGCTCCACTCGATGAGGTGCGGGAGTTTGTGTTTCTCAGCGGCGTCGATTTCGCCCCGGTCTTCGCGGAGTTCGGGTTCCACGGGATCGAGATCGAGGGCGCGGTAGATGTCGGCCTCCTCATGGATCTCGGGGAGGGGTTGCTGGAGTTCGCGTCCCTCGGCGGCGCTAAATCGGTATTCATTAAGTGACCAGCCACGGGAAAGCGCGCGGGAGCGCATGCGAACATTGTGCTCCTTGCTGCCAGTGAAATAATTCAAGGCGAATGGAAACTCGGGACCGGTCACGGCTCGCAGGTCGCACTGGATCCCGCTCTTGAGGATCACGCTGGATTTTGTAGCGCCGTGTGCGAGGACATTTTCTACAAGAGGATGGGCGGTAAAAAATGCCATAACGGCCTCGGGATGTTTCGTGGAAACGATGAAGTCGAGGTCGCGGACGATTTCTTTTTTCCGGCGGAAGCTCCCTGCGATCTGGGCGAGGTTGACATCCTTATGTCCACGCAGGTCGTCCAGAAGTCCCTCGGCAATCTGTGCGACATCGCCAAAGCGGAATTCGCCGGCGTGGCTGCGCATGTGCTCGATGCCTTTGAGGATATTTGCGGCGGTCTTCTCGCCAAAACCGGGGAGGGAGGCGACCGAGCCGTCCTTGCAGGCGCGCTCGAGATTCGTCACGGAGTGGACTTTCAGAGTATCCCAGAGGACTTTGATCTTTTTTGCGCCGAGGCCCTGGATGTCGAAAAGCGTGAGAATGTCGGGAGGGAACTCCTCGCGGAGGTTGTCGTAGTAGTCGAGGCGGGCGTGCGTGAAGAGTTCGGCGATTTTTTCGCCGGTGGCTTTGCCAATGCCATCGACGGCCGTAAGCCGGTCCTCGACAATCAAGGTTTCGAGCGGCTCGGAAAGGGTCTCCAGCGCGCGGGCGGCGTGGGTGTAGGCGCGGACTTTAAAAGGATTCTCGCCTTTCAGCTCCAGCAGGCGGGCGATGTTTTCGAAGACATCGGCGATTTCGTCTTTGTTCATTGCAGATAGGTTTGGAGCCTGTTCCGCCAACCGAGAAGCCACTTCGCCTCATTGCGGGCGGGTGGGGCATTTTGAACGCGGCGGGTCAGGACGGCGTCCGCAGCACGCGCGAACTCTGGCAGGGCTTTTCCTGTGACGGGCATGGTTTCCAGAACCTGAAGCAAACCCCAGCCTTGGCCGTTGTAGCGCTCGGCGGGGTTCACGCCTTCGCCTTTGAAGTTCACATAATCCATGAGCGCGTAGAAACCGAGCGGTTCCGCAGCGACTCGGCGGAAATTGGATTCGATATTTGCGCGTTGGGCGGGTTGTGTGGCGGCGAGCATTTTCGGCAGCGCGGCCTCCATGCGCATCGCCGCATATCGCGCCTGGGCGGCGACCGTTTTTGAAAGCATCGCGCGGAGAGCTGTGAGCCGTGGGCCGTCGATGTCGGCCATGAAAGCGTCGCGGTTTTTCCACGGGCAGGGACCGAGCATCCAGTCCTCGACCGGCACGCCTTGCGATTTCAAAAACCGCGCGAGGCCTGGCCAACTTTCCTCGAAGGGGCCGGTGCGTCCGGCTGGATACCAGATGAAATGTGCGATGCCGAGGGAGGGGAACTCCTCGCCCTTGTTCCAGGAGGTGAGTCCGCTGACTGTGCCCGCGCACTCGTTTTTCCAAATGCGGCGGCCGATTTCGAGCCCTTGGGAATCGCTGAGCGCGGCAGTGGACGCCTGGACGGCGAGGGATGACATCACAAATACAGCCAATAGGAATCGTCGAATCATCTGGCGATGCGTGCTCCGTCTGCGGGCGCTCAGTTGGTTTTCTTGGTTTCGGCGACGGATTTTTTCTTGGTCGCCGCAGGAGTCGGCGAGGGCGCGGGGGCTTTTTCAAGAATCGGCTTGAGCGGATCCTCTTTGCGGTATTCGCGCGGGAGTTTCGCCTGCGGACGCTCGGGATTGTTCAGCTTGTTAAAACGCTTCGCCTGCGGCTTGGTGAGCGGATCGTCGAAGATGTCTTGGAAGCGTGTGTCGAGCGAGAGGGCGCGGTCGTATTCCGCCAGGCCTTGGATGTAGCTGTAGTAGGCTTGGAGGAGGAATGTCTGCGACTGGAGGAGCGAGGTCTGCTGGTTCAACACATCGAGCTGTGTGCCCGCTCCTGCATCCAAGCGTTCCTGCGCGAGGCGGAGGGCCTCCACGCCCTGCACGACGCTGGCCTCCTGGCTGTCCACGGTTTCGCGGGCCTCGAGGAGTTTTGAAATCGCCTGCTGGACTTGAAGGATGACTTCGCGCACGCCGTTGTCGTAATTGATTTTTGACTGTTCCATGCGAGCCTTGGCGGATTTCACATTGCCGTAGGTGAGGAGTCCGTCCCAGATGGCCCAGGAGCCTTTGACACCAAAAAACCAGCCATTGACCATGTCGGTGAGGTTGTTTGTCAGGAAGTCGCTTTCATTTGTCTGAGTCGCGCTGGCGCGGATTTGCGGCAGGTAGCCGGCTACCTGCTGGTTCACGCGGGCGGCCTCACCGAGGATGAGCTGGCGCTGGGCTTTGAGATCGGGGTTGCGGGCGACCGCGATGCGCACGGACTCGTCGGAGTTGAGGGTGCGGGGTTTGTAGTCGAGTTTGCCGACAATATTGAAAGGGACTTCGCTTGGGAAGCCGGGCGGGTAGTCCATGCCGAGCAGGCGAACGAGTTTATACATGGAAACACGGTAATTGTTCTGTGCTTGGATGAGCGGGGGTTTTGCATTTGCGAGAGCGACTTCGGCTTGGAGGACATTGAAGCGCGGCACGGTGCCTGCCTCGTAGCGGTTCTGCTGGTCTTTGAGCTGCTCGGCGAGGAGATCCACGGACTGTTGGTTCGCGATGATGAGGGCACGATTGAGGACGACTTCGAAGAAATTGATCTTCACTTGCGAGATGACATTGTCGATAATACCGCGCAGGCGGTAGTAGGCCTCCTGCTCGTCCGAGAGGGCCGCCCGAATGCCGGAAACCACGGCACCGCCGTCGTAGATCAGCTGGGAAAACTCCACATTGATGCTCCAAGCCTCGCTGTTGATGTTGGCTCCGCCGAAATTGACATCATTGATCTCGCGACTCGTGTAACCGTAATTCGAATTCAGAGAAACTTGTGGGATGATTTTGGACCGGATGCTGATGAATTGGCCCGAGCTGGTGTTCAGCTCCTGCACGGCTGCCAAAATATCGGGGTTTTGCTTGATGGCGGTCTGGATCGCGTCTTCGATTTTCAGGTCGGGAACCTTGGGATTTCTTTGTTTGGCGATGAGTTCGTTGAGCGCTTTGTAGAAATCTGTCGTGGCCATTTCCTTGGTCACGGCGGTTCGAGTGCTTTGCTCCAACACCGGAGTCGCGGGACTTTGCGCGAGCGGTTCAGCGGCTTGGGCGGGCACGGGTGCGGCAAGCTCGCTGGAAATCTGACTCGGCTCCGGCAATGGAGCAGGGGCAGGCATCGGAGGAAGCGGCAGCGGCATGGTGCCGTCTGGAAGAGGTGTGCCGCTCGGCGTCGGACTGTCCGAAGGCAAAGGCAGGGGCGTGAATTGAGGCAGGGGAGGTGGCGGAGGCAGATCCTGGAATTGAGAACCGGGAGCAGGGGCTTGCGCGAAAAGAGGGAGCGCGGCAAAAAGGAATGCAGCGGATAGAGTGACGGAAATTTTCAGGATCATGGTTTTAGCTGTCAGAGCGCTTGGAAAATGAAGTTTATGCGAGGAATGGCCGGTGAAAAGAAAATCGAACGGAGAGCTGCATTATTTTACGGCGCGGATCCCGCCGCAGGCTTTGCGATGGATGAATCCGGTTTACTGCCGGGTGGCTGCGACCATGTTGGACGCGGGATATAGATTTTATCCCCCGTGGATGGATTTCCGGACAGGATGTCAGCGATGAGAAAGGGATGCGCTTTGAGCGATGTCATGAGCAATGTCCCGGATTCGCGTCCATTTTGAACGGAGAGGTATTTCTCGCCCGGGATGACCGGTGTGGCGGACTCCGACTCGATCAGAACGAATTTTTCGGCCGTGTTCACCAACTGGATCGTGCCAGCCCATTTGACCGGCGTCGCGGCAGGCGGGCTGGGCTTTTTTTTAGGGAGGAATTTGTCGAAACCTCCCAGCCAGGATGTCGGCGAGGCAGGCGGCTTCTTACCGGACGGGTGCGCGCAGGCTGCGAGCGAAAAAACAACCGCGGCAACGAAGATGGTCGAGGTTTTCATCAGGGAAGCCAAGCAGGTTCACGCGGAGGCGTTGTGGCAAAAGGTGACGCGCCGGTCTCATCACGGAAAACCGCCCATTTCCCGTCCTTGCGGACAAGCAGGATGGTCATATCGGGTTGAACGAGTTTGAGAAATGCGGTTTCGCCCGAGTCGGCATCGCTTAAATTGGCGATCATCCATTCTTGATCAGACCATTCGCCGGCCTCGGAGCGAAGGAATCCCTCGCGAATCAGTTTTTCAATGTAAGCCGCCGCAGAATTCGCGCTAATTTCATAGGGCCAGCCGAGATGGTTTTTGCCGAACTGAAACCCATCCAGCGCCATTTCTTGGGCTGCGTGGTGGATTGAAAGGGCCTGGCGTGAAAAATCCGGCGCCGGCGCGTCATGGGAAACCGGTTTCGGCGTTGGAAAATCAGCTTCGGTTGGCGGCGGGCTTTTCCGACAAGCGCTTGCCGTCAGCAGGCAGAAGATGCCAGCGAAGAAAAAAAAATCGAGCCGTCCGAGTCGCATGATTGGCATTTATCCGAAGCGGCCCCTGCAATGCAAACCCCAAGCCCCTCCAACGCGTGGCCCGCTGGGATTTTTGCATCAAATTAATGCCCTTGTCGCTTGACCCGACTTGGATGACTCGCCATAGTGACCGATTCCGAAAGGGAAAGCGTTGTGGATACAGCTCGTCGCTTTCTGTTTCGGCAGAAACGATTTTATGAATTCCGAACTCATCACAATGCTGGACCTGCTGGAGCGTGAGAAAGGCATCAAACGCGATGTCCTCGTGGAAGCCATTTCCACATCGATCCTGGCCGCTTCTAAGAAAAGTTTCACCTCGGGCACCCGCGAACTTCGCATAGATATCAACCCGCAGAGTGGCGCCATTCGCGCCATGGCGAAGCTTATTGTGGCTGACAAAATATCGAGCCCGCATGACGAGATCCTGCTTTCGAAGGCACGCGCCATCAAACCCGATGCGCAGCCCGGCGAGGAAATCGAAGTCGAAGTGACACCTCGGGACTTTGGCCGCATCGCCGCCCAGGCAGCCCGTCAGGCCATCAACCAGCGCCTCCGCCAGATCGAGCGGGAAATGATTTATGATGAGTTCAAGGATCGCACCGGAGAAATCGTGACCGGCACTGTCCGGCGCTTCGAGCGTTCAGATGTGATCGTGGATCTCGGCAAATTTGAAGGCGTCATGCCATCCCGCGAGCGCGTGCTCACGGAGGAATACAATGTCGGCGACCGCCTGCGCGCCTATGTCGTCGCCGTGGAAAGCGGCAACCGCGGACCGGAGATCATCCTCTCCCGAAGCCATCCAAATTTTGTGCGCCGCCTGTTTGAACTCGAGGTCAGCGAGATCGCCGATCGCACTGTGGAACTCAAAGTCCTCGCACGCGAGGCAGGTTTCCGCACGAAGGTCGCTGTTCACAGTGCCGATCCGAAAGTCGATCCTGTCGGAGCCTGCGTCGGCATGCGCGGTGCCCGCGTCAAAAACATCGTCCGCGAACTCAACAACGAAAAAGTCGATATCATCCGCTGGGATGCCGACCCTCTCAAATTCGTAAGCGCCGCGCTCAAGCCAGCGAATATTAAATCCATCACCGCTGACGAGGCGAAAAAATGCATTCAGGTTCTCGTGCCAAAGGAAGACCTCTCGGTCGCCATCGGACGCAAAGGCCAGAACGCCCGCCTCACCGCCAAAATGTGCGGTTGGGAAGTCGATATCCAAGAAGACAAGCGCGAGGAAAAAGCCCTCAAGCACAAGACCGACGAGGCCGCCCACTCGCTTGCTGAGATTCTCGGAATTTCCGAAGATGAGGCGCTCAAACTCACCGCAGGCGGCATGAATTCCATCGAGGTCATTCAATTGGCCGGCGCGGAGGACATCGCCGAAGCACTCGGTTCCGACATCGAAACCGGACAGCGAATCCTCGCAGCGGCACAGGCTACACAAAAAACTCCCGCCGCCTGAGGGGTATGAAATCGTTCCCCCGGCTCGCAATCTACCATGGCAGAGAAAACCAAGAAAAAAACCACCGAGGAAAAGCCGGCCGCTACGAAGCGTCCAACAGGATCCTCGCGCTCCACGCGCTCTTTAAGCTCCGCTGAAACTCCAGCTCCATCTGCCACTCCAGCTCCCGAACCAAAGGTTCAGGGTCCGACGGTCGACCTGCTCGAGCCGGTCAAAAAAGTTAAAAAGATCTCCGACAAGCCCGGCCTCAAGCCGTTCATCAAGCCCCTCGTCGCCCCACCGGTTTCGCAGTCGCCCACTCCGCCAGCACCGGAGCCGGTGACAGAGAACGCTCCCCAAGAGGAAGCACCCGTAGACGAGGCACCACAGCCCGAAACATCCAGTGCAGAGATGTCGGGGAAGAAAGTCCTTAACATCAAGCCGCCGATCGCCGTGAAGGCGTTGGCTGAGGAACTCGGCCTCAAGCCCTTCCAGCTCATTAAAGACCTGATGTCACTCCAGATTTTTGCGAATCTGAACCAGACAGTTGAGGCGGATGTCGTTGCGAAGGTCTGTGAGATGCATGGTTTTGTCTTTGAGCGCGAGCGCAAGGACACTTCCAAGGGTCACCACAAAGTCGAAGCGAAGGTCGAAGTTCCCAAAGCTCCCGAGCCGGCCAAGATCGACGAGCTCCAGCTTCGCGCCCCGATTATCACTTTCATGGGCCATGTGGACCACGGCAAGACCTCCCTTCTCGATGCCATTCGCAAAGCCCGCGTTGCAGCCGGTGAAGCCGGCGGCATCACGCAGCACATCGGCGCCTACAGCGTCGAACGCAATGGCCAAAAAATCACCTTCCTCGACACGCCCGGTCACGCGGCGTTTACCGCCATGCGCGCCCGGGGTGCCAATGTCACGGACATCGTCGTCATCGTCGTGGCGGCGGATGACGGCCTCATGCCGCAAACGCTGGAGGCAATCTCCCACGCCAAAGCCGCCAAGGTAAAAATCATGGTGGCTATCAACAAGATTGACATGCCTTCGGCCAATCCCGACCGTGTTCGAACCCAATTGCAGGACAAAGGCCTTACTCCCGAAGATTGGGGCGGTGAAACGATCTGCATTCCGGTGAGCGCCACAAAAGGCACCGGCATAAGCGACCTTCTCGACTCCATGCTCCTCGAGGCGGAAATGCTCGAGCTCAAAGCCAGCTCATCTCTCGACGCACGCTGCACAGTTATCGAAGCCCAAGTTGAGCAAGGCCGCGGCCCGACAGCCACTGCCATCGTTCGCATGGGCACATTGAAAGCAGGCGATGTTTTCATCTGTGGCAACCATTGGGGCAAGGTGAAACAACTCATCAACGACCTTGGAAAGCCCGTGAAAGAAGCGGGTCCTTCGATGCCGGTGAAAATCCTCGGTCTCAGCGGCCTACCAAACGCGGGCGACGAACTCGTTGTGATGGATTCCGAAAAATCCGCACGCTTACTGAGCGAAGAGCGCCTGGCCGACCTTCGCGACACCAAGCTCTCCACGCCCCAACGCACCACGCTGGAAAATCTCTTCGCCAACATCGCCTCCGAGTCGAAGCCATCACTCAAAGCCATCGTCAAATGCGATGTGCAAGGCTCGCTCGAAGCCGTCGTCGCGTCACTCAAAGAGATTCCTCAGAAAAAAATCACCCTCGATATCATCCACAGCGCCGTCGGCCCGATCACAGAGTCCGATGTGCTTCTGGCCAGCGCTTCGAATGCCGTCATCATCGGCTTCGGCACCAAGACCGAGAACAGCGCCGCGCAAGCCGCCAAGCGCGAAGGCGTTCAGATCAAGCTTTACAGCATTATTTACGAATTGCTCGACCAGGTCCGCGAGTCCATGAGCGGAATGCTTGCCCCGGAACACCGCGAAGCCATCATCGGCCATGCCGAGGTCAAGCAAGTGTTCGACCTCACCAAAGGCAAGGTCGCCGGCTGCATCGTCACAGATGGCCGTATCGCCCGCAGCGCCCGCGCCCGCGTGTTGCGCCGCCGCCAGCCGATCTACGACGGTGGCATTGCCACACTTCGCCGCTTCGCCGACGAGGTTAAGGAAGTGCGCTCCGGCCTCGAGTGCGGCATCAAGCTAGGTGATTTCACAGAATACCTGCCCGAGGATGTCATCGAGTGCTACACTCTCGAAAAGATCGCGCAGCAACTCTAAACTTTAATCCCAATCACACGACCGACCGCAGGCTGAAGACCTCGTCCGGACAACCAGTGCCATGAAAAATCGACTCGCCAGGGTATGCGAAGTGCTGAAGCGTGAGCTCGGAGCGATCATTCGCCGGGAACTCGAGTTTGAGAACACTCTGGTAACCGTGAGCGATGTGGACATCACTCCCGACCTCAAGCAAGCCCATGTCTTTATCTCCGCGCTGGGTTCGCCGGCCGGCCGCCGCAAGGCGATGGAGGCCCTCGAGAACCACCGTGTCATGTTTCAGACAGAGCTTTCCCGCCGTGTGCATATCAAACACACGCCCCATTTGAATTTCCGCCTCGACGACGCCATCGAGCGCGGCACCCGGGTCATCGACATCATGGACGAACTCGGCCTCAAAGAAGAATTGCCTCATGACGAACAGGAACTTTGAAATTATCTCCAACGCTCTCCGCGATGCCCGCACTGTGGGAGTGGCCAGCCACATCCGCCCGGATGCCGACGCGCTCGGCTCGACCATTGCCTTTGCCCTCTGGCTGCGTGACTGCGGCAAGGAAGTGACCGCCTACAACGAAGAGGGCGCGACCTCGAAGTTCCACTACCTGCCGTGCCACGAAATCGTGGGCCAACCGCCCGCCACGCCGCAGAAGTTCGATGTCTTCGTAGCACTCGACACCTCGGTGAAAAACCGTCTTGGCACGGTGAACAAAGCGATCGCCCCCGGCACTCCGGTTCTCAACATCGATCACCACATCAGCAACGAAAACTACGGCGATATGAATTTCATCGATGCCTCGGCACCAGCCACCGGACAGATCGTTTTGGAATTTTTCCAACATGTCGGCGCGCAGGTCACCCGCGAGATGGCTACAAATCTCTTTGCGGCAATCTCCACCGACACCGGTTCCTTCCAATACGCCGGCACGAACGAGCGCACCTTCGCTGCTGCTTCGCATCTCATTTCCTGCGGCGTGGATGTGCCCGGGCTTTCCCGCGCAATGTATGACAGCCAGCCACGCCGTCGCTTCGAGCTTCTCCGCCACGCGCTGAACTCCGCCGAATTCCATTGCGATGACCGCATCGCCACCTTTTCACTCCCACTCGATCTCGTGGAGAAACTCAAAGTCCTCCCCGAAGACAACGAGGGGATCATCGACCACCTGCGCTCCGTCGAGGGCGTCGAGGCGGCCGTATTTTTTGAGGAACTCCCCGAAGGCAAGGTGCGTGTGAGCGCCCGCTCGAAATTCCCGAGGATCGATGTCTGCAAAGTCTGCAAACAATTTGAAGGTGGCGGACACGCCATGGCTGCCGGCGCTCGCGTGGATGGCCCCCTCGCCCAAGTCAAAAACGATTTTTTGAAAGCTCTCTCTGATGAAATCCGGAACTGAAATTGATGGCGTCCTGCTCGTGGACAAAGCCCCCGGCATGACATCCCACGATGTCGTGGCGATAACCCGTCGTGCGCTGAACACCAAGAAAGTCGGCCACTGCGGCACGCTCGACCCGCTCGCGACCGGACTCCTGATCATCACCATCGGCCGGGGAACAAAAATCCAGGACCTCCTCATGAGCGAGGACAAGGAGTATGTCGGCACGCTGCGCCTCGGCGAAATCACCGACAGCCAGGACTCTGATGGCCAAATTCTCGAAACCCATCCGGTCCCTGATTTCACCCGCGAGCAACTGGATGCGGCCTTCGCCAAATACCATGGCGATTTTTACCAGACGCCGCCGATGGTGAGCGCGATCAAGAAAGACGGCGTGCCACTCTACAAGCTCGCGCGACAAGGCAAGACCGTGGAGCGCGAGCCCCGCTTTGTTCATGTTTACGCCCACGAGATTCAGTCCGTGCAAATGCCGGAGGTCGATTTCCGCGTCGTGTGCAGCAAGGGATTCTACGTCCGCACCTACGCAAACGACATCGGTACGGAACTCGGCTGCGGCGCGCATCTCAAATCCCTGCGCCGCACGAAATCCGGTCGTTTCCATGTCGATGGTGCGGTGACCATCGAGGAACTCAAGGCAGGGCCTGTCGAGGCCATCGCGCAGCGTGTTCTCAGCCTACCTGCCGTTTCCCGGCTTCGCGGTGCCTGATGAAAATCCTGCGCTCCATCGAAGCCCTTGCGGAAATCGATGCGCCGGTCGTGCTGGCAGCGGGTGTCTTCGACGGCCTGCATCTCGGCCACCAAGCTGTGCTTCAGGCGGCCATTGATTCGGCAGCGCTCATCGAAGGTGTTCCGGTTGCCCTGACCTTCGACCCCCACCCCGCCGTCATTCTGCGGCCGGACAAGGTTCCCTGCCTGCTGACGCCTTTGGATTTCAAGCTCGACCTCATCGAGCGTCTTGGCATCGGCCACGCGCTTGTCATCCCATTCGACACCGCTTTTGCCGCCATCGAAGCCGAGGACTTTGTTTTGAACCTCTGTCGCACCGCGCCCGAATTGGCCGGCATCTGCATCGGCGAAGGCTGGCTGTTCGGCAACGGCCGCCGGGGGGATGCCCGTTTACTGCAAACGCTCGGAATGAAAAACGGCTTCTTCACCAGCGCCACCGCGCCGGTCGTGATGGACGGGGAAGTGGTCAGCAGCACCCGCATCCGTGAGGCCCTTGCGACAGGCGATCTGCCGAAAGCCGCACGCCTTCTGGGAAGAGACTTTGCCATTCGGGGCAGAGTCACACACGGAGCCGGGCTCGCTCAAAAATTGGGCTTCCCCACTGCCAATATAGCCACCGGCCATCAGCAGTATCCCACGGATGGAGTTTACGCCATCCAAGCCGCATGGAATGGGAAGACCTACCAAGGCGTGGCAAATCTTGGCCTCCGCCCGACCGTTTCAGATGACAAGCAACGCGTGCTGGAGGTGCATCTTTTTGACTTTTCCGCCGACCTCTACAACAGCGAACTCGAAATCGCATTTCTCCACTTCCTCAGGCCTGAGAAGAAATTCGAAAACAAGGACGCCCTCTGCGATCAGATCGGCGAGGACATAAGTGCCGCGCGTGCGTGGCTTGAAAGACGCATTTCCGCCGCATGAAATCGCGCTGGCATTTCGGCACCTACGACGAAATGTCCGGCACGGATGGCCGTCCGCGCGAGGTTTACAGGGCCCTTTTCAAGCGGCTGCAAAAAACGCCCCGCGCCCAACTACGCAGCCTCGACGAGCAACTTGAGGCAACCATGCGCGAGATGGGCGTCACATTTGACATCCACCGCGACCGCCCATGGGGAGCCCGCGCTTGGTTCTGCGACCTCCTGCCACAGATTTTCACACCTGCCGAGTGGAGCCCATTGGAGGCCGGGATGCGCCAGCGTCTGCAGGCCTTCGAGCATTTCCTGAAGGACATCTATGGCCCGAAGCAAATCCTGCAGGACGGCGTGTTGCCGGGTTCCCTTGTTCTGGGAAGCGAGTTTTTCCAGCGCCCAGCAGCCGGCCTCCCGTTGCCGGGAGATGCCTTTCTCCACCTGAGCGGCGTGGCCATTTGTCGCCTGCTGGACGGCACCCTGGCCGTGAAACACCACTATTTCAGCCACGCGTCCGGCATGTCCTACATGATCCAAAACCGGCGCGGCCTCACGAGGGTGATTCCCCAGTCGTTCCACGACACCGGCATCCACTCGATTTCGGATGTTCCCACCGGCATCCTGGAAATGCTCCGCTCGCACTCCCCGCTGCCCGATCCCATGGTCGTGCTCCTGACACCCGGCCCGCTGAGTCCAGCCTATTCCGAGCACAGTTTTCTTGGCCGCCGCATGGGTATTCCGCTCGTGCAGGGCGGAGATCTGCTTGTGCTCAATGACGAGGTCTATCTCAAAACCGTCTCCGGCTTGAGCAAGGTGGATGTCATCTACTCCCGACTCACCGACCGCTGGCTCGACCCCATGGTTTTCCGCCGCGACTCGATGCTCGGCGTTCCAGGGCTCATCCACTGCATCCGCAAAAAAAGCGTTGCCGTTGTGAATGCCATCGGCTCCCAGCTTTCCGATGACCGCGCCCTGCTGCCATTTTCGTCGCAGATCATCCGCTACTATCTCGGCGAGGCGCCGCTCCTGCCGACGCTTCCGACCTTTTGGCTGGGCGATCATGACCAGCGTGAACTGGTGCTGGCGGACATCGAGAAATTCACAATCCGGGGACTCTATGGCGAGCGCATCTACCTCGGCGGCGATGGCCACCTGCCCTCGCAGGAGAAAATCGATGCCGTCCGCTGCGAAATTCTCAGCGCTCCCGCGCGCTATGTCGCCCAACCGCAGGAGTGTGATGCGCAGACCATTTCCTTTCAGGATGGCGAACGCCGCAAGAGCCGTCAGGATCACATTCTCTTCGCCCTCCGAAAAAGCGGCGGTGATATCGAAGTCTTTCCCGGAGCACTCACCCGCGTTTCCACCAAAGACTCCGAATTCACCTCCTCTGAACTCGGCGGTGGCAGTAAGGACACTTGGGTGCAGGTCGGCTTGGATAAAAAATCCGATGAGTGGGATCCCTCGCGGCAAGTTGATTCCAAAATCCCGCTCCATGGCGTGACCAGCCGCGTGGCGGAAGCCTACTACTGGCTCGGACGCTATTTGGAGCGGGCCTACGACCTCGCCGGAATGGTCAGTGTGATCGAATCCCTCGAACTCGAGGAGCTGAACCCCACCGAGCGAATGAATTATCGCCCCGTCTGGAACCGCATCCTCCCCATGCTGGAGGGATCGGGTGCCGCCTCCTGCCGCACGATTTCAAGCCCCGAGGGCCGCTACCGCCTTGCCTTCGATCCCGCCGAACCCGGCTCGGTCATCAATACGATCCACCGGGCATTCAGCAATGCCGAGTCCGTGCTGGAAACCCTGAGCCTCGACGCCTGGGGCGTGATGAGCGGACTGCGCGCGCGCTTTGATGCGGTGAATTTCCGCCCTGATGCGTCTGCCGAGACACTGGCGAATGCGAGCCGCGAGTTTTGCTTGTTTGCCCGCGAGATGATTCCCCGGTTCTTTGGAACTGCCAAATGCACGATGCTGGCGGACGGTGGATGGAACTTTTGTGAAATCGGACAGCTTCTCGAGCGCGGAGCCATCACGGCAAATGCTGTCACCTCCATCGCCGGTCCCCTCATGCAGTCCTCCCGCGCCAGCCTGCGTCCGCACGCGGTAGAAATTCGACTCTCCGCTTTTTTGCGTCTGCTGAACAGCCGCGATATTTACCGGCGTGTTTACCAGATGCGCATCGAGCCGCTTCCGCTTCTTGAACTTCTTTGGACAAACCCAGTGGCCCCGCGGTCTGTCGTTCGTTGCCTGCAAGGCTGCGCCGCCCGCATCCGCGATGGCGAAAACATCCTCTCGCCCGCCACGGACAAGGCCCTGTCCGCGGTGGAAACTTTGATTCAGCAAGTCCAGGCGAGCGATTGGGAGGATTTGCTCGGCCGAAAAAAACCTGGCGCTTCCAAGTCCGCCTTGCAAGTCCACTCCGATGGACTTCTCCAAAGCCTGCTCGGACTTCACACCGTGATCTGCGACAGCTTTCTGAATCACCAAGTGCTCATGCACCACGAAACGAAGCCTTCTTCCACCGACTGACCATGCTGTTCCATGTTGTCCACACCACGGGCTATGTTTACGCAGACACGGCCATGGAAGCTTACTTGGAAGTGCGCCTCACACCGCCGGTCAGGCCTGAGCAGGAAGTCCTCCGCCACCGCATCGAATTTCACCCCGCAGCAAAGGCCTCCGATTACATCGACTATTTCGGGAACCGGACGACTTTCTACTCGATGATCCTCCGCCACCGGCAACTCAAGGTGACGAACCGCGTGACCGTTCGCACACTCCCTCGCATCCTGCCCAAGGGTGGCCTCACCCTCACCGTGGCCGAGGCCAGGCAGATTTTAAAATCCGGGACCGGTATTTTTGATTACCTCCAACCAACCGAAGCCATCCCGCTTGTCGGGGAGTCCACCTCATGGGCGAGGGAAATCCTGCGGGAGAACCGTCCGCTGGGCGAGGCCTTCGACGAGCTGAACAAAACGATTTACCGCGAGTTCAAATACCGCTCGGGTTCGACGGATATCGAGACGCCACTTTCCCAAATCTGGAAAAAACGCGAGGGCGTCTGCCAGGATTTTGCTCATGTGATGATCAGCGTCCTCCGCGCCGCACGCATTCCCTGCCGCTATGTGTGCGGCTACATCGAGTCCGAGCCAGCAGTTTCCTCAGACCCCACCCGCAAGCGCCTCGTCGGCGCCCTCGCCACCCATGCGTGGGTAGAGGTTTTGACGCCTGGCATGGTCTGGGTGGCACTTGATCCGACAAACAACCAGTGGTGCGGCGAGCAGCATGTCACAGTCGCCGTTGGCCGCGACTTTGTCGACGCGGCTCCCGTGCGGGGAACTTTCAAAGGTTCAGCCTCGCAAAAGCTGAAAGTGCATGTGAGTATGCAGCGAATTCCTGAAAAACCATGAAACTCAAAATCAAAAAGGAATCGGTCTACACCTACGAGGGCAGAGTGTCGTTTTCACCACACCATGTGCGAATCTTTCCGCGCATCGACTTGTCCGTGAAGGTCGATAACATCCATTTCGAAACCCAATCGGGAGCTGATGTGCAGTTCCGGCAGGACCTCTTCGACAACCACATCGCCTATTGTTTCTACCCGGAGATGTCGAAGACGCTTCTTTTCCGCGTGGAGCTCGATCTCGAAGTGAAGGAGAAAAACCCCTTCCACTTTCTTTTGGAGCCGCATGGCCTGCAAGTTCCGCCCCAATACACAGAGGACGAGCTTTGCGTCCTTGCTCCGTATCTGGCACCCGCTGGCCAATGCAAACTTCCAGCTCCCCTAGCTCCCTGCGGCCCACGGCCGACGGTGGAGACAATTCTGAATTTCAACCACTGGATTTTTGACAACATCGAGTATGAGACGCGCCCGCAAGGCATGCCTCACACGCCGGAGGAGACATTGAAAAAAACCAGCGGATCCTGCCGGGACTTTGCCGCCCTTCTCACGGAAAGCCTCCGCCAGAACGGCGTGGCCGCACGCCTCGTCAGCGGTTTTGTCTGGGAAGGCGATAAGCCCGAGTCCGAAAAACGTGCCTCCAGCGCCATGCACCTCTGGGTTGAAGCCTGCCTGCCCGGCGCGGGTTGGATTGGCATGGATCCCACCAACGGCGTGCTCACCGACCACCACTTCGTCGCCACGGCCGTGGGACGCCGCCATGACGATGTCGCTCCGATCAGCGGCATCTATTACAGCGGCACACCCTGCGCCAGCAGCCTTGTCACCAGTATTTCGGTGGAGAAAATCGCGTAAGGACTTTGCCCACCCTTCACCGCACAATATCGGGAAACCAGCCAGGCCTCCCACTCGTAAATTAGTGGGTAGGCAATTTCAAATGGGCCGACCATCCGCTCACACATGATGAAATTTTTTGAAGGCTGCACGGCACTAATCACAGGAGCATCCTCCGGACTGGGGGCGGAATTCGCGCGCCAACTCGCTCCGCTCGCCTCGTGCCTCGTTCTGGTGGCCCGGCGCAGAGACCGTTTGGAGGAGCTCGCCTCGACGCTTCGTTCGATCCACCCCCAGCTCGATATCCGCGTCTTCGAGGCTGATTTGACCCGCTCCGACCGCCGCCACGCGCTGTCCGATTGGCTCGCCAGTGAAAAGCTCGACATCAATTTCCTCATCAACAACGCAGGTCTCGGCGATCATGGACATTTCGAGTCCAGCGACTGGACCCGCGTGCAGGAGATGATTGGTCTCAACATCACAGCGCTCACGCATTTGACCCACCTGCTTGTGGGACGAATGCTCGTCCGCGGTCGGGCGGCCATACTGAATGTCAGCAGCGTGGCGGGTTTTTTCCCTTTGCCAAACATGGCGGTTTACGCGGCCACAAAAGCGTATGTCACCAGCCTCTCGGAAGCCCTTGCGATCGAGTTGCGCCCGAAAGGCATAACCGTTACAGCGCTCTGCCCCGGGCCGGTGCCGACCGAGTTTTTTGACATCGCCACTCGACCAGGCGAGGAGGATCACACATCACATTTTGAAACCTTCCCGGCCTTTGTGGTCTCCGCAGCCGACGCCGTGCGTGATGGCCTCCGCGCCGTGGCTAACGATCGCGCCCGGGTTGTGCCGGGTCCACTGCTCGCGGCGGCCGTCGCCGTCGCACTTGTCATCCCTTTTTGTATCGTCCGCCGCATCCTAACCGCGAAAGCCGCATCTTTTTAGAAAATCCGTCCGATGCCCACATCCACCACGAGCCACTCCGAGTCCCTCTCCTTCGTCGAGGCATTTGAACTCATCAATCCACACCTCTACACGGTTGAGGAGCGCATCCGCGCTCAGGCCAAATCGTTCGATCCCGCTGTGGAGGGTTATGTTTCCTACATCTGTGGAGCGGGTGGCAAGCGCCTTCGACCCGCTCTGGCACTACTCTCCGCAGGAGCCACGGGAAAAATCACGCCCGGCCATGTGGATCTCGCGGTCATTTTGGAGCTCATCCACATCGCCACCTTGGTGCACGATGACATCATCGACGGCGCGGAACTCCGCCGCGACCAGCTCTCGGCCAATGCCAAGTGGGGCAACTCCATCAGCGTCCTCCTCGGTGATGTGCTCTTCGCCCACGCTCTCAAGCTTTCCACCAATTTCAGCAACAGCGACATCTGCCGCCGCATCGCGGACGCGGCCTCAGAGGTTTGCTCTGGCGAGATCATCCAGACCCAGCGACGCTTCGATCTCAAGCTCACCACGGCCGACTACTACCGCATTATCGAAATGAAGACGGCTGCCCTCTTCACTGCAGCCTGCGAACTGGGCGCGTTCATCAGCGAAGCCAGCCCCGCAGTGATCGGATGCTTCAAAACCTTCGGCACCAAACTCGGCGTCGCCTACCAAATCTACGACGACATCTTGGATTTCGCCGGCAATGAGGAGGAGACCGGCAAAACACTCGGTACCGATCTTCAAAAAGGAAAATTCACCCTCCCCGTTCTGCTGATGCTCCAATCTGGAAAAGATGTCAGCACCCTGCGCGAGATGCTGCTCAATGATGAGCCTGGCAGCACATCCGCCCTTGCCGCCATTCTTCACGAGGCGGGAACGATCGAGAATGCGAAGGCTATCGCGAACAGACTCATCGCCGAAGCCGTCGAACAACTCGACGGAGTTCAGGACAACCGCTACGCACGCGGCCTCCGTGCGATCCCGGAGCACTTGAACAGCCTCCTCAAGGGACTGTGACAATCTGATCGGCAATCTCCTCGGCTGGATAGGTCCAAATCTCCGAGAGCGTGGGATGATAGTGCGGGACAGCCGCAAACTCCCGCGCCGTGGCGCCGTAGCGCATGGCCATGACAACTTCGTGGATGAGTTCAGACGCCTCCGGGCCTACGACTGCGCCGCCGAGAATCTCGCCCGTTTCGCGCGATGCCGTGAGTTTCACAAACCCATGCATCTCGCCCATGAGCAGAGATTTTCCATGGTCATTGAACGGATAAGTTGCGGTGAGAAAAGGAATTCCCGCCGCCTCCAACTCCGCCTCGGTGGCGCCGACGCTGGCAAACTGGGGATCCGAGAAGACGGCGAAAAGTTTCAGCCGGTAGTCCATGGCCGGCTGTTTGCCTGTATGACGAGCCAAGTGGATGGCCGCATTGGTGGCGGCGATCTCGCCCTGCTGAATGGCGATATGGACGACTTCGAGTCCGCCGCACACATCGCCCGCCGCAAAAATGTGGGGAACCGATGTCGCTTGCGTGGCACCGACTTTGACGCGCCTGCCATCAGTCGCCAGGCCAAGCGCTTCCAGACCTTTTAGTGCTGGCGTGCGGCCGAGGGCGTTGAGGACGCGCTGTGCATGAAGGGTGTTGGTGGCGCCGCTTTTTTCAAAAACGACACGCATGGCATCGCCTTCGCTTTCGACGCGCAAAAGTTTCGTCCCCGTGTGGATCATGATTCCATCCGCCCGCATGCCTTCTTCCAAAGCGGCCGCCGCATCGGGATCGCTGCCGCGTAGAATCTGCCGGCTGCGTTGAATGATGGTGACCTCGCACCCGAAAGCCCGGCAATAGGAGGCCATCTCCAGCGCCACCGGTCCCGCCCCGAGGACGATGAGCGACTTCGGAATTTGCTCCAGATCGAGGATGTCATCACTCGTCAGGCAGCCAGCCTCGGCAAGACCCGGCACGGGCGGCGTCGAAATTTCCGAGCCCGTGGCGATGAGAAAGGATTTTCCACGCAGCGTTTTTGAGGACCCGTCTGCCGAAACAATGCGGACTTCGTTGGCATTCAAAAACTCCGCACGGCCCCGGAAAAAGTCAAACCTGCCGGATTCCAGCTGTCCCTTGCGGTAGTCCGCGAACTCCGCGATGAGGCGGCGTTTTCTGGCAATGATCGCCCGGGCATCGAAGCGGGGATTGTCACACTCCAGACCAAATTCGCTGGCGCGGATCAAAATGCGAAAGCGCCGCGCGGATTCGAGCAGCGACTTGCTTGGCATGCATCCGCGAAGAATGCAAAGCCCACCAACCTCGCGCCCGCCTTCTATCACAGCTACGCAAAGCCCGAGGGCTGCTGCAGTTCTTGCGCCCGCGTATCCTGCGCTGCCTCCTCCGATGACGACGAAGTCGTATTCCATAATGCTTCTCCGCACCTTCGCGGGCCGCCCTACATTCTCGGAATCGTGATGCCGCGCTGCCCCATGTATTTCCCGGCGCGGTCGGCGTAGCTCGTCTCGCAAGTTTCCTTCGACTCAAAAAACACGACCTGCGCGAGCCCCTCGTTCGCATAGATGCGCGCAGGCAGCGGCGTGGTGTTCGAAATCTCCAGCGTCACATGCCCCTCCCACTCGGGCTCGAAGGGCGTCACATTCACAATGATGCCGCAGCGCGCGTAGGTGGATTTGCCGACGCAAATGGTGAGGACTTCGCGCGGGATGCGGAAGTATTCCACGCTGCGGGCGAGGGCGAAGGAATTCGGCGGCACGACGCACACATCGGTTTTCATGTCCACAAAAGAGCGGTCATCGAAGGCCTTCGGGTCCACCACGCTTCCAAAAACATTAGTGAAAACCTTGAACTCGTTCGAAACGCGGAGGTCGTAGCCGTAGCTCGAAAGCCCGTAGCTGATGACACGCTCACCGGACTCGGTCTTCTTGATCTGACCGTCCACAAAGGGTTCGATCATGCCGCGTTCAACCGCCATGCGGCGGATCCATTTGTCGGAGCAAACTGACATTACATCGAGAGGCCGGGAATTTTCATTCCGCCCGTAAGTTTGCCCATTTCGTCGCTGCCGAGTTTCTTAGCGTCTTCGAGCGCCTGCTTCACAGCTGTGAGGACGAGGTCTTCGAGCATCTCGACATCATTCGGATCCACGACCTGCGGGTCGATTTTGATGGCTGTCACATCACCCGTTCCAGTGGCAGTCACCTTCACCTTGCCGCCGCCGGTGGTGGCCTCGATTGTGCGGCCGGCCAATGCGACCTGCGCCTCCGCCATGCGTTCCTGCATGCGCTGCGCTTCCTTCATCATTTTTGCGATATTCATGTTTTTTGAGTTTGTAGAGTGCCCTTGAAAATTTCGAGGGCTTTTTCGATCAGCGGGTCATTGAGAAATTCCTCCATCGGATCAGCGGGCGGGGCATCGACCACAGGCTCGATGACTTTGGGGGCTTCCGGTTCAGGCTCCTGCACGGGCTCGGGCGCAGCCGACTGGAGGGTCTCGTCGAATGCAAAAACGATCTTCGTTGGTTGACCCAAATCCTGGAGCAACCGAGCTTCGATATCCTTGATGCCCTTTTCCATGAACATCGAGCTGCCGGCCTCTTGAAGCGCGGCAGGGAAACGAACGATGAGGCGGCCACCTTCGAGGCGGTCGAAAACACCCTCTCGGAACCAGCCAAAACGGATCACCGAATTCTTCGAAAACTCCGCCGCGATCTGCTCCCAGCAGATGGCGGCATCCACCGGAGCTGCGGGTTCGGGTGTCGGCGCAGGCGCAGCTTTTGGAACAACAGGCGGCGGGGTTCGAACAACAGCCGGAGCCGGCTTCGGAATCTCCATCTCCAGCACAGGCTGCGGCTCAATTGGCGCGCTCACGGCCAGGGCTACGGGTGCCGGGGTTGATGCCAAAACCTGTGCTGGAGCAGGCGGAGGCGTTGCCGCTATTGGAGCAACCCTCGCTGGACGCTCCGCACGAGGCGCGGGCGGCTCTCCGTTGCAGAGGCCGGTCAGTGTTTCAATGACATCCGTGAGACTGGTCTCGTCCAAAAGGTGAAGCGCTTTGATGACTGCGACATCGAGCTGGAGTTTCTTATCGGCGACCCACTTCATGGCGGATTCCGCCGCGCTGAAATGATCCACCAAATCCAAGAGCTTGGCTTGTGAGATGGCGCACTCGCCGCCCGTAGCCTGGCTGACCAACAGGTCGCGCAAGTGGGAGACAAGTTCTGCTGTGAGGCGGGAGAGGTCCTTTCCGAGGTTGGACTGCGCGGCGACCGTGTCGAGAGCCAAGCTGGCATCTCCCGCAAACAGGCTGTCCGCAAGGCTCACCACGACTTCATGCGGGGTGAAACCGAAGACATCCATGACATCACTAGCCCGGATATGCCCGCCGCAGAAGGCGACCATCTGGTCAAGCATGCTCTCGGCATCGCGCAATCCGCCCTCGGCGCCTCGCGCAATGGCATCCGCCGCGTCGCCGTCGAGCTGGATTTTTTCGTTGTCCGCAATGAAGAGGAGGTGCTTTTTGATAAGAGGCGTGGGAATCCGCCGAAGGTCGAACCGCTGGCAGCGGCTGGTGATAGTGGCGGGAACTTTTTGAGCCTCGGTCGTGGCAAAGATGAACTTCACATGCGGCGGCGGCTCCTCGAGCGTTTTGAGGAGCGCGTTGAACGCGCCAGTGCTGAGCATGTGGACCTCGTCAATGAGGTAGATTTTGAATTTCCCGCGTGCGGGCGCGTAGGCCGCGCTGTCGCGCAGGTCGCGGATGTTTTCCACGCCGTTGTTGCTGGCGCCGTCGATCTCGATGACATCCAGACTGCGCCCTTCGGCGATTTCCAAACACGCCGGACACTTGCCGCAAGGCTCCGAAGTCGGGCCCACCTCGCAGTTCAGCGCCTTCGCCAGAATGCGCGCGGTGGAGGTCTTGCCGATGCCGCGCGGCCCGACGAAAAGATAGGCCTGCGCGAGCCGACTCGAGTTCACCGCATTCTGAAGTGTGCGTGTGATGTGCTCCTGCCCGACGACTTCGGCGAATGTTTGCGGACGATATTTGCGGGCGAAAACTCGATAACTCACGCGCGAACCTTAAGCCTGCCTCGACGCCTCATCCAGCAAGATTTGAAAATGGCACGCCTTTGCAGGGTGAACATTTTGTTGAATAAATAATCTTGTTCCAAAGTGGGGCTCCCCAAGACTCCATATGTGCCAGCATCCTCTCCATTTCGGCGTATATCCGCCCTTGCGACCCTTATCTGCGTTGCCTTGTTTCACACCCTCACAGCCTCTGCCCAAAAGACGGAAATCCTGAATCTGTCCTACAAAAAAAACCCTCCCTACCTCGAGGCACAGAGTCCGCAGCTGCCGCTCGAGGTTTATGATCCCGAATTCGCTGAGATTTTGGGCAAGGATCCCGCGCTGGTGCATCTCGCAAAGGGTTTTGGTTTCACCGAGGGGCCGGTCTTTCTCTCGGTAAAAAACTCCAACGAGGGCTTTCTCATTTTCACCGACCAGATCAACGACAACATCAACCTCATCCGCTGGCATGGCTTGACCCCCTACAACACCATCACTCCCGCCTCCTGGAGCGAGCCGGTGGTTTTTCGGCATCCCTCGAGCATAGCGGACGGCCAAACCGCCGACCTCAATGCGAATCTGCTCACGGCTGAGACGACCGGACGCCGGGTTTCGATCACGAAGCCTGACGGCACGGTGGAAACGCTCGTAGGTTCCTATGATGGCAAGCCGCTGAATTCTCCGAACGATCTGGTGGTGAAATCCGACGGCTCCGTGTGGTTCACCGATCCCAGCTACGGCTCGCTGCAATTCCCGCAGGAGGCCTTCCTGCCGAACAATGTCTACCGCTACGATCCGAAAACAAAGGCCCTCACCGTGGTGACCGGGAAACTGCAAATGCCGAATGGCATAGCGTTTTCGCCAGATGAAAAAATCCTCTACATCATCGACAGCGGGGCGATCCAGGCGCCGCGAACCTACTATTACGACAAGCCGCACACGATCTATGCGTTCGATGTCTCGGCGGATGGCAAAACAATCTCGAACCAGCGTGAATTCGCGGTCGTCTATCCCGGTTTCCCCGATGGCATGCGGCTTGACGCAAAGGGCAATGTCTACTCCGGCGCGCTCGACGGCGTCCATGTCTTCAACCCCAAGGGTAAAATGATCGGCAAAATCAAGCTGCCGAAGCAGACGGCGAATCTCACCTTCGGCGGCCGCGACAACAACATCCTCTTCATTTGCTCGTCCGACTCGGTCTGGGCGATCAAACTCAACACAACCGGTGCGAAACCCGTGCCACAAATCGAACGCTGATAATCCATGAACAACGACTACGACATCATCATCATCGGAAGCGGCGCGGGCGGCGGCACACTGGCCCGCCACCTGGCCCCTTCCGGAAAACGCATCCTCATCCTCGAGCGCGGTGGCTGGCTCCCGCGCGAGCCAGAGAACTGGTCCGCCTCCGAAGTCTTCATCGCGAATCGCTACACATCCAAAGACGCCTGGCGCGACAAGCACGGCAAGGCCTTCCAACCCGGCGTCCACTACTTCGTCGGCGGCGCGACCAAGCTCTACGGCGCGGCTCTCTACCGCCTGCGCAAAGAGGATTTTGGCGTTCTCAAGCACCAAGACGGCATCTCGCCCGCATGGCCACTGGGCTACGAGGATTTTGAATCCTACTACACGAAAGCCGAGCGTATGTATCATGTCCACGGCGCACGCGGTGAAGATCCAACCGAGCCGCCCTGCAGCGAGCCGTATCCGTTTCCCGCCGTCTCCCACGAGCCGCGTATCCAGCAACTCGCCGACGACCTCAAACGCGCAGGCTACCATCCCTTCCACTCGCCCTGCGGCATCATGCTCAACGAGGCGAACATGCCCTACAGCCAATGTGTGCGTTGCGAGGATTGCGATGGATTTCCCTGCCTCGTCCAGGCGAAGTCGGATGCCGAAGTCCTCGGCGTGCGTCCCGCGCTCGAGCACTCCAATGTGACGCTCCTCACCAATTCCCAAGTACTGAAACTGAACACCAACGCCGCCGGCAACTCGGTGAGCGAGGTCGTGGTGGATCGTGACGGAAAAACCGAGACCTTCCGCGCCAGCATCGTCGTCGTATCCGCAGGAGCGGCAAACTCCGCACGGCTCCTCCTCATGTCGGCCAATGACAAGCACCCGAACGGACTTGCGAACGGCTCCGGGCAGGTGGGCCGGAATTACATGTATCACAATAGCCAGGCCGTGCTGGCGATTTCCAAGGAGCCGAATCCGACGAAATACCAAAAGACACTCGGCCTGAATGATTTTTATTTTGGCATGAAGGACTTCGAGTTTCCAATGGGCAATATCCAGATGATTGGAAAATCCCAAGGTCCCATGTATCGAGGCGAGAAGCCGATCGAGGCCGGCCTTGCGCCTGAGTTCACACTCGACTTCGTCGCCCGGCACGCCGTTGATTTCTGGCTCTCCACCGAGGACCTTCCCTCGCCCGACAACCGTGTCACAATCGACCGCGAGGGCAATATCACGCTCAGCTACACGCCGAACAACCAAGTCGCCAAAGAACGCCTCTACGATAAGCTCAAGTCCATGCTCAACCACCTCGGCATGCACGAGCACCTCATCCCTCGAAATCTCTATATGAAAAACGAGATCGACATCGGTGGCGTGGCCCACCAGTCCGGCACCTGCCGCTTCGGCACCGATCCCGCCACATCCGTCCTCGACACGAATTGCAAGGCCCACGAACTCGACAACCTCTATGTCGTGGACACCTCGTTCTTCCCGAGCATCGGCGCGGTGAATCCGGCTCTCACCGCCATGGCGAACGCCCTTCGCGTCGGCGACCACCTGCTCGAGCGGCTGAAATAAAAGCTCCAAACACCGGCATGGCGGATTTATCGCAGAACGGGAAACCCTCCCGCGCCGCTGTGTCGGCGGTCTTCGGCGCGGGTGTGGCGCAGGGCATTGCCCTCGTCACATTCCCCGCAGCAGGGGCGATTTTCACGAGCCCGCAGCACTACGGACTCACCACCACGCAATACGGAGCCCTGTTCATTCCCCAGGCGGTGCTGGCAATCGTCAGCTCACTCCTTGGGCCGACCATCGCCCGCAGCGCTGGCGCGAAAACGGTTTTCCTCGCCGGCTTGTCGGCGAACCTCCTTTCGATGGCGCTTCTGATCTGTAGCCAATTTCTCATGGGAGATCGCATGGCTGCCTACGCGCTACTGATGCTGGCCACGACCTTCATGGGCGCGGCCTTCGGCCTCACAGTGCCAGTCATCAACACCTGCGCCGCGGCCTTTTTTCCAGCCACCGCCGACCGCGCCCTGCTCGCGTTGAACACCCTCCTCGGCCTCGGCACCGCGCTCGCACCGGCCTTCGTCGCCGTTTTTGTGGGCCTCGGATTTTGGTGGGGCTTGCCAGTGCTCGTGGCCGCGCTGAGCGCCGGGCTTCTCGTTTTCTCCCTGCCCCTCGCGATCTCAGCCGGCACGCCAACCGCCGAAAAATCCAGCGCCGGCCTGCCTGCGGCCTTCCCAGCCTTCGCCGCCGCCGCGCTGCTCTACGGCATTTGCGAAACGATGAACGGCAACTGGGCTTCGATACTCATGTCCACCACGCTCGGCAACACCCCCGCCGCCTCGTCCCTCGCCCTCACGATTTTTTGGGGAATGGTCACCGGCGGGCGACTGCTCTTCGCCTCGATCGACCGCTGGTTCCCTGAGGACCGTATCTTCCGCATCCTGCCGTTGGTCATCCTCGCCTCGTTTTGCCTGACCCCGCTCCTGCCCGCGAAGTCGCCGCTGCCCGGACTCGCCGCCTTCGCGCTCGCCGGCCTCGGTTGCTCCGCCATGCTCCCGCTCCTCATCAGCTTCGGCCAAAAACAAATGCCCGCCATTGCAGCGTCCGCCGCCGGGTTGCTCATCGCCTTCTACCAACTCGGCTACGGCCTCGCCGCCTTCGGCGTCGGCCCCCTCGAAAACCTCCTCAAGCTCCAACTCCCCCACATCTTCGCCGCCACCGCACTCCCTGCCATCGGTTTGGCATTTCTGGCCTTCATGATTGGCCGCAGACCATTGACTGAACATTAGACCGCGCCCGAGGTTCTTCTATCCGAATTATCTCGGTTGGTATGTTCTCCTAACTAACAAATTTTATAATGTTACCCCAAAGCATTTTATTTAACCACAGAGGACACAGAGAGCACGGAGTAGAAAATGAGGATTTGTAGTTTGTCGAAAGAAGCGGAAATCCGTGGAGATTTTTTTGTTTCGGCTTGAAATGTCCCTCCGTGCTCTCTGTGTCCTCTGTGGTTAGTTCCCGTCCAACCGCGCAGCGTCCGTTGTTTGCTGTGAATTGACTCGCTGCACTCCGATTCTGCCACTCCTGTCTAAGAATCAGGCGCTTTTGCCGCGTTTCCAGTTGATCAAATGTCAATTGCCGGCTTACTTTATTACCAAATCCCGGTATTCCTCCAAAGTTTCAAAGTGCTTATCTTTCGCCAATATTTTCACTCCATGGCTAAATGCACACGAAGCAATCATTAAGTCGCTTGAGGGAACCGGTGTTCCCTTGGCCCGACAGATGCGGGCAAGGCGAAATGAACACTCCCAAACTTCTTCAGACATCGGCAAGCACCGCAGAACCGCGCTCAAATCCGTCAAGTCGTCTTGATCCTTTTTTGAACCAGCTCCCATCCACAACTCCGCGATAACCACAGGACATAGAACCGCCGCCCCATCCAAAAGCAAACTACGGACTTTTTCCTTCATTTCTGCTTCCCCATCACGGCGGAGGTATTGAATCCAACTCGATGTATCGACAAGCGTCACTCCGGTTTCTCCTGAAGGCGCAGGGTTTCTAAATCCACAGCTGTCATAAATGTTTTGGAATTTCCCAATCTCATGGCCATCTCGCGCATTCGGCCACGCCTCGAGAAATCATCCAAGGCAGCCAGCACCGCAGCGCGTTTCGTCTTCGCTCCAGCCAACCTCATTGCCTCACTCAACAAACCGCTTGGAATATCCAAAGTCGTTTTCATATGGAAAAAATCATACGATTTTAAATACAGATCAACCTAATTTTGACTTGCTCGCCACTCGCAAAAGCGGCTACGCCGCTCCTCAAATTCCATGAATGTCAAAAATTAATTCCAACCCCTTTGACATCTAAAAAATCGCAGGATAGAAAGGTTTTGTCTTTTTCTCAGAGGATTGTTCTCCTGCAGCGATTGACTTCCCACCCCCCCATTACCGACCTATGCCCAAAGACAAAGAATCCCTCCGCATCGAAGCCCGCGATTCCGGCAAAGAAGATTGGCACCTCTGGGGTTCCTACCTAAGCGACCGCCAATGGGGCACGGTGAGGGAGGATTATTCGGCGGATGGCGACGCCTGGACCTCGTTTTCTTTCGATCAGTCCCGCTCGCGCGCCTACCGCTGGGGCGAGGATGGCCTGCTGGGCATTTGCGATAAAAACGGCCTGCTCTGCTTTTCCGCCGCACTCTGGAACGGCAAGGATCCCATTTTAAAAGAACGCGCGTTCGGGCTTTCCAACCCGCAGGGCAACCACGGTGAGGACATCAAGGACTACTACTACCACCTCGCGAACACGCCGACGCATTCCTTCATGCGTGGCCTCTACAAATACCCGCAGCAGGAATTTCCCTATCAGCACCTCATCGAGGAAAATGGACGCCGCTCGCGTCTGGAAAAGGAATATGAGCTCGTCGATACCGGCATTTTCAACGAAAGTCGCTACTTTGATGTGTTCTTCGAATACGCCAAAGCCACGCCAGACGACATGGCGATCCGGCTGCGAATCATCAATCGCGGCCCCGAGGCAGCGCCGCTGACAGTCCTGCCCACGCTCTGGTTCCGCAACACATGGACATGGGAAGTCGCTCCCGCCTCGAAGCCCGAGATCCGCCTGTTACCGGATAGCCAGGGCCTCAGCGCGCATTCCGCCGAACTGGGTGATTACAGCCTCCAAGCCGAAGGTCGGCCGGAGTGGATTTTCACCGAGAACGAGACCAACGACCGCCGCCTCTATAATGCCCCAAACCGCACGCCGTTTGTGAAGGATGCCTTCCATGATTATGTCGTGAGTGGCGCGACCGGCGCGGTGAACCCCGCCCGCATCGGCACCAAGGCCGCAGCAGTCTACCAACGCACCCTAGCCCCCGGTGAGGAGTGGGTGATCCGCCTCCGGCTCGCCCCAGGCACACAGGAACAGTCGTTTGATTCCGCCTTCGACACGCTTTTTGCCGATCGGGAAAAGGAACACTTCGCCCACTTCGAAGCCGTGGTTCCCGGCATGCCCGAGGAATTGTCGCTCGTCATGCGCAGCGCGATTGCCGGTCTGCTCTGGGGTAAGAAATTTTATTCCTACCATGTGAACCGCTGGCTCACCGGCGATCCGACCATGCCGAACCCGCCAGCCGAACGCTGGAAAGGACGCAATGTTTTCTGGCAGGAACTCTACGCAAACGATGTCATCTCGATGCCCGATTGTTGGGAATACCCCTACTTTTGCGCCTGGGATCTCATGTTCCAATCCGTGGCCTTCGCTGTCACCGATCCTGCTACCGCCAAGCGGCAGAACATGCTCCTTCAAGGTGAGCGCTACACCTCCCCCAGCGCACAGCAGCCCGCCTACGAATGGGCGCTCTCGGATGCCAACCCGCCCATCGGCGGCTGGGCGGCATGGAGGATTTATTCCATCGAACGAGGAGAAACAGGCACAGGCGACCGCGCCTATCTCAAAAAAGCCTTCAACAAACTCCTCCTCAACTATGGCTGGTGGGCGAACCGCGTCGATCAAACGGGAGACAATGTCTTCGAAGGCGGATTCCTCGGTCTCGACAACATCGGCGTGTTCGACCGCCGCTACCCGCTCCCCGACGGCTCCCGCATTGCCCAGAGCGACGGCACCGCTTGGATGGCGACCTTCTCGCTCAATATGCTCAAGATCGCCATCGAACTCGCCCAAGAGGAGCCGGAGTTCGAGGACATAGCCGACAAATTCCTCAACGATTTCATCTACCTCGCCGCAGCCATCAACTCGACAGGCACGGGCGGCCTCGCCTTATGGGACGATGAGGATGGATTTTACTACGATGTCCTACGGCGTCCGGACGGCTCCTCAGCCTACCTCAGAACTCGCTCGGTTGCGGGTCTCACCCCTCTCTTCGCGGTGGAGAGCTTCGATCCTGCGACCGTGTTGAAGTTTCCACTCCTGCGCAAACGCTACCAGTGGTTCGAAAAACACCGGCCGCATCTGATGGCGAAACTTCAGCACATCAAACAAGATGTCGATGGGCGCAAACTCATATCACTTGTCCCGCCTGAGCACCTCCGCCGCATCTGCGAGCGTTTGTTCGATGAATCGGAATTCCTTTCGCCCCATGGCATCCGTGCTCTCTCAAAAATCTACGAAGAGCATCCCTACACCTTCACCGAAGGGGAAAAAACCGAGACCCTTGCCTACAGCCCGGCTGACAGCCCCGTGGCGATGTTCGGCGGCAACTCGAATTGGCGCGGGCCAGTCTGGATGCCGATGAATTATCTCGTCATTGAGTCACTCCAAAAATTCGGCTTTTACTTCGGCGACACATTCAAAGTGGAATTTCCCACCGGCAGTGGAGTCCAGATGAACCTCTGGGAGGTTTCCTTGGAGCTCGAAAAACGCCTCGTCGGCATATTCACCCGCGACAAAGACGGACGCCGACCCTTCAATGGCGAAGTCGATCTTTTCCAAAACGACCCCCACTGGCGCGACCTCCTTCTCTTCAACGAATATTTCAACGGCGACAACGGCTCAGGCGTCGGCGCCAGCCACCAAACCGGCTGGACCGCCCTCGTGGCAAAAATGTGCCGCCAGCTCCATACATTCCAAAAAAACATCTGACCTCGGGCGCCGCATTGATCATCACAGTTCGACCTGTCTTAAAAAAACTCTGTGGTCAATCCTTCGCAGGAAACCCCAGCATCAAGCCCCGTGCGTAGCAGCAGAGCGTTCGCGGTTCAGCCACACGCGGGCGATGCCCTTCATGCGGGTGAGGATGTAATACACTGTCTGGCTACGCTGGCGGACGAGTTCCGCGCCCACGATTTTCGGCACGAAGTCGGCCGGGACCTCCATGATTTCCTCTGGAGTTAGACCATCGAGCCCCTTGCAGAGAATCGCCGTCATGGCCTTCGTGAGCGTCTGCACCTGCGGGCCAAGCGTAATGCGAAAGGCGCAGTTGCGCTCTGGCGTGACTTTTAAAAACACGCCGACCGTGTCTGTGCATTCCTCATCCTTGCGGATATCCTCGAGGTCGAAGGTCTCCCCGTCACGCGGCCCTTGTTTCATCGCGGCTGCCGCATACGAGATGAGCGACTCGCGCTTCTCGGCATCCGGCAAGGACTCGAAGAGCGCGATGATTTGATTGAGCTTACCGGGATACACAGTGACGCCTAGCCTCTCTCGATCGGCGCGCCAACCTTGTTGCCCCACTCGGTCCAGGATCCATCGTAGTTTCGGACATTTTTGTAGCCGAGGAGGTAGGTGAGCACGAACCAAGTGTGGCTTGAGCGCTCGCCAATGCGGCAGTAGGCTACGACATCCTGGCCCGGCTGGAGACCGGCCTCATCCTCGTAAATCTGGCGGAGTTCATTCACGCCTTTGAAAGTGGAATCATCCTTCACGGCCATCTTCCAAGGAACACTGGCGGCACCAGGAATGTGACCGCCGCGCAAGACGCCTTCCTGGGGATACTCGGGCATGTGGGTGACCTCACCACGGAATTCCGCAGGCGAACGCACATCGATGAGAGCCATCCCGGCACGACTCTGGGCAAGGGCCTGATCATAAAAAGCGCGAATCTCCGCATCGCAGCGGGTTTCGAGTGGCGTGTAGCGGCTATGCGGAAAGTGCGGCACGGCGCGCGTGAGATGCCGCCCTTCGGCGACCCACTTGTCGCGCCCACCGTCCATGATTTTCACTTTTGTGTGACCGAACAAACGGAAAACCCAAAGCGCGTAGCATGCCCACCAGTTTGATTTGTCACCGTAGAAAATGACAGTCGTGTCGTTTGAGATGCCATTGCGTTCGCACAGCGCGGAGAATTGCTGAGGAGTAATGTAGTCGCGGATTGTCTGGTCCTGCAAATCGGAGCGCCAGTCGATGTGCACCGCCCCTTGGATGTGGCCGGTATCGTAGAGCAGGATGTCCTCGTTGCTTTCGACGATTCGGACATGTGGATCGGCAAGATGCGCTTCAACCCACTCGGTGGAGACCAACGCTTCAGGATGCGCGTAGTTTTTATCACTCATATGCGACCAAAATAAAGATTCGCGCCCGCTGTGCAAGCCAGACGGATGGCGATCTCGAAAAAGACGCCACACGGGCACAGCCCAAAAGCACAGGCCGTCTTTCGGATTGGCGACTCCAGAAGCGATGTGCTTAAGTCTCGCCCCAAATGGTTTTCTTTATCCTCTACAACAACGCACAGGAAGGTCCATACGCGACAGGGGATGTGAAGCGCCTGCTCCGCGAGGGCCGCTACTCCCCGGAGAGCCTGTGCTGGCGCGAAGGCTGGGAGGACTGGCGCCCGCTCTCATCCGTGATCGGCCTGGTGGCGAAATACACCGAACCCGGCAATGACACCCAATCGCCACCAAGCCAGACATCACCAAGCGAAGGCGAAATCCGAAAACCTGCGGTGGCATGGCAACAAGAACGGACAGGCCGAGTCGAGAAACGCGTCGTGATTTTATTGGTGTCGGTTTTGCTGCTTGGAGCCGTGTCGATTGTCCTCGGTCTCCTGCTCGTCGATTCCTACACACACATCCAGCATGAAGAGGAACCCGCCATCTCGCGCGCCGAATTGGAACGCGGATTGTTGGAAGCCAGCGCCACCCTGCGCGGACCACAGGCTGCGGATGAGATCCGGACATGGGTGACCTACGAAGACACCACGACAAACCGGCCCGTCGCGGTCTCGCGCGCAAATGTCCTCATCTATCCCGAATCAATGGTGGCCGATGTGTTGCGCCCGCCGACCATCGGCGGTACTTCGGAAATGATGGGACGCCTCCAGAACTCCTTACCCCCGCCTTGGCGCGAGACCATCACCGACTCAAATGGCATCGCCACCGTGCCCGGCCTCCAGCCCGGCAAATACATCGTCATCGTCTTTGCCCAAAAAACCGGCTTGGGCGAACCCGAAAAATACTTCTGGGTCGCAAGACGCCAACTGGACGAACACCCCTCCCAGTCTCTCGTCCTCTCCGAAAAAAACGCCACCACCCCGAAGAGCGTCGATTTCAGCGTCATCGAATAAAACCCCTCACCGCGCTTTGCTGTCGAACGCATCCCGCAAGGCGTCGCCGAGGAAGTTCAACGCGAGGAGCGTGAGAGCCATCGAGGCCGCCGGAAAAACGAGGAGCCACCAGAAGCTGCGGACGGGATTGATCGCGCCCGCACCGTCAGCCAACAGAGATCCCCAACTCGCCTGCGGAGCCTGAATTCCAAGACCCAGAAAACTTAGGAATGACTCATCGATGATCACTGCCGGGATTGTGAGGGTGAGGTAAACAAGAATGATGCCGGCCAAGTTCGGCAGCAGGTGACGGGTCAGGATTTTGACATGCGACTGCCCGAGTGCTCGGGCGGCTGTGACGAATTGGCGCTCCTTGAGCGAGAGCACCTGACCGCGCACGATACGGGCCATGGTGAGCCATTCGATGAAACCCAGCGTGAGGATCAAAATGGCAATGCGGGATGACTCCACAAGCCACACAAGGCCCTCTCGGTTTGCCCACTCTTGAAGCCCGGCATTGAAAGCATTGATCGCGATCAAAATGAAGATCAGCCGCGGCACCGAGTAGAGAATATCGACCGCACGCATCATGAGCGCATCGATGCGTCCACCCGCATAACCCGCAATCAGTCCCCAAGCGGTGCCGATGAAAAGACTCACCAGCGCGCCGCACAGGCCGACCAGAAGTGAGATGCGGCCACCGGTCAAAACACGGTAGAGCAAGTCGCGGCCATTGAGATCCGTTCCGAAGGGATGTTCCCTCGAGGGCGGCGCGTATTGGCTCGGCCCCGGATCGCCCAGAGTGGATGGCAGAAAAAACGGCCCCACGACACAAGCCACGACGATGAAGGACAGAAACGCGGCCGACAACACGGCGACGGGATTTTTTCGGACTCGCTGAAAGACGCGCGGATCAAGCATGGGATTTGATTCGCGGGTCAAGGAACCCGTAGGCCAGATCGACGAGGAGATTGAAAAAAACCAGCATTGCACAATAGACGATCACCATTCCGCCTAGGAGGAATCCGTCGCGGTTCATGATCGAATGCACAAAAAATCCGCCCGCGCCGGGGATGCTGAAGACGGTTTCGACGACGATGGATCCTGTGAGCAGGTGCGCCGCGAGTGGCCCTAGATAAGAAACCACAGGCAATATGGCGATGCGCAGCGCATGCCGGTAGACAACGGTGGATTCTTTCAGACCCTTCGCCCGCGCCGTCCGCACAAAATCCATCTGAAGCGTCTCGACCATGCTCCCGCGCATGAGGCGAGCGATCACCGCCGCCGCCGGAGCCGCCAGCGTGAGTGAGGGAAGAATCAAATGTGAGAAGCCGCCCCATCCCCCTGCCGGCAGCCAACCGAGCGTGAGGGCGAAAACAAGAATTAACAACGGGCCGATGATGTAAGACGGCAACGAAATCGCTGCCAGCGCAAGAAACATCGCCCCGAAGTCCCGCCAGGTCTGGCGGTGCATCGCCGCGAGCGTCCCAAGCCAGATGCCGAAGAAGGTCGCGAGCAAGAAGGCCGCCCCACCGAGTGCCAGCGTGACCGGCAAGGTCTGCGCGAGGATTTCATTCACCGAGCGGTTGCGATACTTCGTGGAAAGCCGCAAATCACCTCGCAGCAAGTCGCCGATGTAGCCGGAGTATTGCTGCCATAGCGTCCCATCGAGCTCGTATTTCTCCAAAAGCTGCTTCTCGATCGCCTCCGGAATCTTCCGCTCCCCGTCAAACGGCCCGCCCGGCGAGGCCCGGATCAACAAAAAGGTGATCGATACAACGCAGAACAAAACCACAAACAGCGAAACAAGGCGTTTAAATAGGACGGCAAGCATGGTGCGCAGGCTCAAAAAAGATTCTTGAGCCAGATACGAAAGTCCTACCGCAACTAACCGCAAAACACCACCACCCACTGCACCCGCGGCCTCACCGTCTCCAAAAGCGGCAAACCAAAGATTTGAACGATCGTCCAAATCTTTGGTTTAGCGACAAAGCGCGCTCTGGCTTTTCATGGCGGTTAACCATCGGCGGTCATAGACCGCCGCTACAGTAAGTCGAAAAGCATTCAGCTTTTGGTATGATCCGATCTTTGGGATGGGAATTGGTTTGAGCAATATCCCGGAACCTCATAGATTGCTTGCGTTCATCTCGGGACCCCTTCCTTGACCGCTTGCGGTTAAGAGGCCACGGGGTTTCTTTTTCAGGCGATGCCTCAACCCCGCAAAGCCTGCCTGAGGGCGACGATGATGCGGTCTTGGTCTTCTTCGGTCAGGTAGGGATTGAGGGGCAGGCTTAGAACTTCGCGGGCGGCGGATTCGGCTGCGGGGAAGTCGCCGTATTTGTAGCCGAGCGGAGCGAAGACCGGTTGCTCGTGGAGGCACTTCGGGTAGTAAATGGCGGTGGGAATTCCAAGCGTTTTGAGTTTCTCGGCGAGGGCGTCGCGGTCTGGCACGCGGATTGTGTATTGGGCGTAAACATGGGTGTTCCCCTCGCGCATGGCAGGAGTCGTGCAGACATCGCGGAGTTTTTCCGAATAGCGTGCGCCAATGCGGTTGCGGGCCTCGACTTCAGCCTCAAACCCAGGCCACTTGGCGAGCATGATGGCGGCCTGCAGCGTGTCGAAGCGGCCGTTCATTCCGACGAGGTCGTGGTAGTGGCGACGAATGCCACCGTGCGTGCGGATGGCTTTCATTTTCACGGCGAGGTCGTCGTCGTTTGTAAAAAGCGCACCGCCCTCGCCGTAGCATCCGAGCGGCTTGGCGGGGTAGAAACTCGTACTGGCAATTGGGGTGACATTGCAACTTTTCACACCATGGCGCGTCGCTCCAAAACTCTGTGCGGCATCTTCGATGACGGTGAGGCCATGTTTTTTTGCAATGGCATTGATGGCGTCGTAATCAGGCATCTGCCCGAAGAGACTCACAGGCAAAAGCGCTTTCGTGGCAGGTGTGATCGCCGCCTCGATTTGCTCGACAGCGATGTTGAAATCGAGCGGGTCAATATCCACGAAAACCGGCTTTGCACCCACCTGCGCAATGACCTCCGCCGTGCTGATCCAGGTGAACGGAACCGTGATGACCTCATCACCCGGACCAATCTCCAGTGAGCGGAGAGCTATTTCCAGACTATCCGTGCCGCTGGCAACCGTGATGGCGTAGCGGCAGCCAACATAGGCTGCGAGCGTGTTTTCCAGAGCCTCGACCTCCGGCCCCATAATGAAGCGCCCGTGCTCCAAAACGCGGTCGATGGCTTCGTGGATCGCAGGCTTGAATTTGAGATACTGGGTTTTGAGATCAATAAAATCCATGGCTCGATTTAGCACTTAAAACGCAGGGAGGAAATACGCCAAGTGACCATTGGCTATATTTTACCGATGGGATTTTTAGGGTGTGGTCGCATCTTCTCGATCCAACTTGCAACGACCCGCCGCGATTCTCTGCAACTCCGATGCTCGGTCCCTCATGCATTCGCATGAAGACTTTTGTTTTGCAGGAAGGGGTGATCTGATCAGGCGCCATGGATTTTCTGCTTTTTCTCATCGGCACGGATGAGCCGCTCGAAGGTTATTGGGAGCGCTTGGACGATGCCTTTGCGGGTTGCGTTATCCATATCGAAAAGACCGGCACAGATTTCACTGGGCGCATTGTCTCCTTGCCCCAAGCCATGACGGATGCGGGCTGGCGCATTGGTGAACCCAAGTGGCAAGAAATCCGGCCCGATGGCACCTCGCGCTGGCTCATTCGCGATCTGCGCAAGCATTTCGATACGCGGAGCGCTCGCGTTGTGGGCATCGATCTCCAAGAGTACAACCTCTCGCTCGCCGCCGGCGGCCGCCTCCGGCTCCACACCGGCAGCCTACCGCTTTTTCCAGTTCAATCCTGGAAACGCATCGCCTCGCCTCTCTAAAAATAAATTCATTTTGAATTGAATTTTTCTGCTGGTCGTGAAAGGCTAGTCCCTGATGAGCCTCGCCGCACTGCCTGTTCCTGAAATCCAAGCCACCGATACAGCTTCCTGCGAGCACTTCGAAAACACGCTCGTCGAGGTCTTTTCCGAGCTGGCCGATCTCTTCGGCAACCCCCGCTCCCATGGTCAAATCTACGGCATTCTTTTCGCCTCGCCCGAGCCGCTGACGATGGATGACATCGCCGCGCGACTCGGCATTAGCAAAGGTTCCGCGAGCCAGGGCCTGCGAGCCTTGGAGACGCTGGGAGCCATCGAGCGCGATGCCAGCGCGCGCACCGCCACCTATGCCGCAAAGCTCGAGCTGAAACTCCTTATATCCGGCTTCGTCCGCCAGCGCCTGATCCCCCGCATCGACTCCAGCAAAACCCAACTCGCCACGCTCAAGCCGCTCCTGCCCAGCCTGCCCACCGAGCACAGCACCGACTACCAACTCCGCCTCAAGCGCGTCACCCAATGGCACGACCGTGCCTTGCGCTTCCTCCCGCTTGCCCAAAAACTTCTTGATACCGCCTCGAAGTTCCCCACATCCATCGACTAAAAACCGCGTGCTGGAAACGCCACCACCTGACTCCTCGCAGCATGGAGCTGCTTTTTACGAAAGCCGCAACCAAAGGCGGCAGCTTGGGTTGAAATAATCAGCCAACCGGCTAGAAATCGTGCACCGCATGCTCTCCAGCCAAAATTCCAAGTATCTTTTCGTCGTAGGCGTCTTCCGCTCCGGCACCTCGATGCTTTATGCCAGTCTGAATCAACATCCAGCGATTGCGCTGATGTATGAGCCCGAGCTTCAAAGCCACGATCTACCGCGGCGCCTGTTTCTGCGCGAGAGATGGCTGGAAAATGCCAACGCGTGGGGAAAATTCCTCTTCCGGCATGGATTCCCGCCCTATCCCAAGGAAGCCGCCGCTCATTTCCACTGTCCCGAGGATTTTTACAAAGCCTACGCCCACCGCAAACAAGCCATCTACAGCGGCGAGAAAAGTCCAACCCTCCATGCCTATCTTCCCCAACTAGTCCAACGCTTTCCCGAGGCAAAAATCATCACCATTTCGCGAAATCCCGCCGCCGTTTTCCATAGTATCCAACAAGCCGCAAAATCCGAATCCTGGTTTGCCAGAGGGTGCATGTTGGAGAGATCGCTGCATGGACAGGAAAAAATGCTCCAAGACAGCATTCTGCTACAGAATCAAGGCCATAGCCTTCTGCACCTCACCTACGAGGCCTTCACAAGCTCTCCTGAGACCGAATGCCGCAGGATTTGCGATTATCTTGCAATTCCCTTCGACGAGCGCATGACCAGTTTAGAAAATGCCGATCTTCTTCCCATATCCAACAAGCCCGTCCATTTGAGGCTGCATTCCAAGAAAATCTCCGCGTCCCCATTCGTTCAGCCCGACCTCCCCCCAGACTGGCTCGATCTACTGGATACCCACTGGCAGCGCACCCTTGAGTGCCTTGCCAGACTCACATCCGACGAACGCCCGATCGAAGTATCAGCCACGCCAGCGGAAAAAATTCAACGCGCGATCGGCAAGGGTCGTTTGCTTCAATATCGCGCAAGCTGGAAGAGGTTCTTCTACCACCTTCTCCCCGCCGAACTCATCCGCGTCTTCCGCGCCACCAAGGTTCTCATCCGTAACGCTCAAAACATTCAATCCGAAAAATACAGCCCGTCCGAAAGACTCCGCAGCCGCCTACTCTCCGGCACATTCATTTTGGCCTCGATTGCTATCGGCGTAGTCCTTCACACCTCCTCGCACGGCGAGATGAGTCCGCTACCATTTTTCATTTTCCCGGTGCTTGCCTCCGGCTGGTTCTTAGGCTGGAGGCAGATCGCTCTGTTTTCCCTGATCAGCGCCTCCGCTTGGACATTCGGCCCCAAGCTCTCCTTCAGCGCACACCTTCCCCTCCACTATGTGGCATGGAACCTCCTCAGTCGCAACAGCGTCCTCCTCATCCTCGGCCTTTTCGCCTGGCACCTCAAGGCCACCTTACTGATCCACCAGAACCAGAAAGAGTGAAATTTCCAAGCTCCTTGCTCGAGCTGACCTCCCCCATGATTTTGCTGTCCATGATTTTGCCTGGCTCCGAGCCCGCATTTCAGCGCCGCCCTGTAGCGGCGGTCATAGACCGCCGCTACAAGGCCCGCCACCAATAGTCACGCCGTAGTCGTGTAGCGCGAAGGCGGATCCCTCCTCTCACTCTCACTCTCACTCTCACTCTCACTCTCACTCTCACTCTCACTCTCACTCTCACTTTCACTCTCACTCTCACTTTCCCCTCTTCCCCGCATGCCAATAACCCGCCGCATCCTTTCCACCGACCTCGCCTGCACCGATTATGAGTCCCTCGGCGCATACCTCCTGGCCCGCTCCCGGCAGCCTAGCCCCTACGCCGTCGATTTTTCAAATACCCACATCGTCACCATGCGGCGGCACGATCCCGCATTCGCTGCCACCACAGGAAGCATCGACCTCTTCGTCCCCGATGGAATGCCCCTCATCTGGTGCCTGAACCGCCAAGGCGCCGCGCTTCAAGACCGCGTCTATGGCCCCACCTTTCTACGAAAATTCCTCGCCACCTGCCCACCCGAATTCTCTCACTACTTCCTCGGCGGCAGTCCAGAATGCGGAAAAAAACTCCGCGAACGCCTGCTCGAGACCAATCAGCACCTGAATATCATTGGCTCGCAACACGGCTATTTCACAAACGAGGAGGAGCCTACTATTTTTAAAACGATCATTGCCAGTCGCCCCGATTTCCTCTGGATCGGTCTCGGCACACCAAAACAACAAGAACTCCTCCAACGCCTCAAACCCCTCCTCCCCAGCGGTATCCTTCTCGCAGTAGGCTTTGCCTTCGATGTCAATGCCGGCACAAAACCCGATGCCCCAGCCTGGATGCAACGCGCAGGCCTCACATGGACTTACCGGCTCGCCACCGAACCCCGCCGCCTCGCCGCCCGCTACCTCAAGTGGAATTCCCTTTTCCTGTATTACTTAATGATAACCAAACCTGCAGCGAAAAACGTGGAGATTTAACCACGGAGCACTGCGGGCACAGAGGTTAGGAAACCTTCGCGACATTCAACGCATTCTGGACATTCAAGCTGTTCTTCCACATCAAGATTTCCTCGACTACGCCATAAAAAACCTACGACCTTACAGACATCTGGTCAACATTCCAGCGCCCACCCCTGTAGCGGCGGTCTGTGAGCGCCGAAAGTCGCCCCAACCCCGGCGGTCATAGACCGCCGCTCAAGGCTCGGCATCAACAGTCACACTGGATTCGCATAGCGCATAGAAATACTCCCCACTTGCACCCATGCGACTCGAGCCACTCCATCCCATTCAGATTCAGCGATTCCGCGAAATGACATTCGCTGAAAAGTGGGCCGTCGCCCAAGGATTATGGCTCATGGCCCGTGATGCACGTCTGGCGGCGAGCCGTCGCGCCAATCCCGATCTCACCGAAGAAGAACACCATAAACTCGTCGCCCGTGAATTCGCCAGAACAAGAACTTGAGGAACCTGATGCTCGATAGATGAAATATTCCCGCTTGACACTCTTTATGGAATAATTACTCTCCATTAATGGAGTTTGAGTTTGACCCTGTTAAGAGCGAGTCAAATCTTTGCAAGCACGGTATGGATTTCAATGAGGCACAAGATTTATGGGAAGACCAATATGCCGCGATTGTCGATGCCCGGAGCGACTCGGAACCGCGATTTGCATTGATCGCCCTTCACGGTGAAAAAATATGGACTGCATTTTTTACAACGCGCTCGAAGAAGATTCGATTAATCTCCGTGCGTCGCGCCAGAATCGAAGAGGAACAAATTTATTATGAAAGCAGAAGAACTGGATAAAATCTTTGATGACGGAAAGGAAGACATTCTGCCTTACCTCGACATGTCCACGCTGCGGCGTCCCAACTTGAATCAAAAGCGGGTCAATGTGGATTTGCCGACTTGGATGATCCAAAGGCTCGATCGTCAAGCCAGCCTCATTGGCGTCACGCGACAGTCCATCATCAAGGTCTGGCTCAGCGAGAGAATCAAAGAAGAATACGCCGAACGATAAAGGGCTTTTTAGAGGTTGTCTCGAGAAAACCAGCGCTCCACCCCTGTAGCGGCGCGTCTATGACCGCCGAAAGTCACCCCAACCCCGGCGGTCATAGACCGCCGCTACAAACTCGCCACCACTTACCCATCATTCGTTCCTCCTTATTTCAACCTTGCATACCATTTCGAACTAACGCATCTTAATATTATGACAAGCATACCAATACCTAAAGAACTGCTTGAAGAAGCCAACGAAATTCATGACTTGCAGAATCTTGTCGCCCGATTCATCAAGTCGGAAATTTCACGCCGCCAAATCCTAAAAAAACGCTACAGTCCCGAGATTCTTAACCTCGTCGATCAGGCCTTCGCAGAAGCCGAAAAACTCAAAATCTCAGGATTCGACGAAAAACAGGCGCGCTTGGAAATGTCAAAAATCCATCAATCCATCACCGCCCAGTGATTCGCGCCGTTCTTGACACGACAGTTGCTGTTGCAGTTCCCGAGTAAGAAGTCTTATCATTTTACCCCAAAGCACTTTATTTAACCACGGAGGACACGGAAAGCACGGAGGAGATTTAGATGACACACTTGATCAGCTATGATCCACACCCCTTGGACTTGGACATCCACTATCCAGAGATCATTTTTTCTTCAGCAATTTCTTTCCTCAACACACTTCGCCAAATCCAATAATTTTGCCCCACACCGCGAAGGCCCACCACTGCATCACGCCGGAGCCGCGTAGCGCATAGGAAAATCCCGCTTTCTTTCCGTCCCCGCCCCTCGCCCCCTATCCTCCTGCCTAAAAACCACCATGTCAGTTGAATAACAATAATTCAGATTTAGAAAAAGTAGCGCCGCGTAAAAAGTATAAAATTGTTTGCCGAGTTATCAAGAAACAGACTAAACTCTTTATACTTCGAAAATGAATGTCGTATTGAATCCCTTTTCCCCGGGAGCGGGGACTCCTCCGCCAGCATTGGTGGGGCGGCAGGAACTTTTAGAAAAGGCGCGAGTGGCCGTGGAGCGTGTGCGGGCTTTGCGTTCAGAGAAAAGCCTCTTGCTGGTAGGGTTGCGCGGTGTGGGCAAAACAGTGCTACTCAGAACGATCGCGGATACGGCGGAGGAGTTGAGATGCCAGGTGATTTTCATCGAAACGCCTGAAGATCAGAGTTTGCCTGAGCTGCTGGCACCGCCGCTCAGGGAGGCTTTGCTGCGCTTGGATGCGATGGCGGGGCTGAATGAAAAGGTGAAGCGGGCGCTGAGAGTTTTCCGGAGCTTTTTAGGAACGATCAAGGTGGGGAATGAACACATCTCTATGGAGATCGATCCTGAATTTGGCACGGGGGATAGTGGTAATTTGCAAGCGGATCTTTCGGCGCTGTTTTTAGCGGTCGCAGAGGCGGCCAAGGCCCGAGGAACGGCATTGGTTTTGATTTTAGATGAGCTGCAGTATTTGCGGGAACAAGAGTTCCGCGCGCTGATAACCGCGTTGCATGCGGTGGGTCAAAAACAATTGCCATTGGTGTTATTCGGTGCGGGATTGCCGCAATTGGTTGGACTGGCAGGAAAAGCGAAGTCTTATGCCGAAAGGTTGTTCCTTTTTCCTGCGGTGGGTCCGCTGGGACTTGGGGAGGCGACAGATGCCCTGCAGAGGCCAGTGAAAACGCAAAATGTGGAATTCACGGAAGGGGCACTGCGTTTGATTTTCGAGCTCACACGGGGATATCCGTATTTTCTTCAAGAATGGGGCTATGAGCTATGGAATTTTGCGCAGTCAAGCCCTATCACAGAGGAGAATGTGGCGGCCGCCACACTGGGAATCATTCGCAAATTGGACGAGAATTTCTTCAGGGTCCGATTCGATCGTTTGACGCCTTCCGAGAAAAAATACCTGCGCGCGATGGCTGAACTCGGAGACGGACCGCACCGTTCGGGAGATTTGGCGGCCGTCTTGAAAGCACCAGTGCAATCGGTAGCACCAGTGAGAAGTTCATTGATTCGCAAAGGAATGACTTACAGTCCCGCACACGGAGACATTGATTTTACGGTTCCTCTGTTCGCTGGCTTCATGCGGCGGGTGATGTCGTTTGAGTCCTGATCCGACAAAGGATGAGCTTTTGAGCAACGAACAGGCGCTGCGCGGTTGGAAGGAAAAATGAACCACGGATTTCCCAGATGGGCACGGATAAAGAGGAGCTTGGATGCAGTCGCAGGGCGAATGGGGCGGAGAAACAACAAACCTCCTGCAAGCGAGCTTGCGCAAGTTTCAATTTTTCTCCGCCAATCCCACTTTGCGGGATCATTCATGCACCCAAGCAATCTGTGAATAGTCTCACGCCAATCGCCCTTGACCTAGTGCCGCCAATAACTCAATTCCCCCATC
>JBILBH010000093.1:0-3778 GCA_044353785.1 Terrimicrobiaceae bacterium | reverse complement strand
GGACCGCTTGCTTGTTGTGTGGTTTGACTCATAGCCTCCCATTCTACAACATCGATTTTATGCGCTTCGGAAGCTCAAAATGACCGCAGAGCGAGGCTGCAAAAGGCTTTCATGTCATCTGACCCCTAGTTCTCATGCGATTGCTGACGACTAGCGTTGGGCAACAAAGAAATATTGCCGTGCCTAACGCAGGCGCGGTAGATTCGGTCCCATGAGCCAAAAAGAGCTTGTTTTAGATGCGATTCAGGAGCTTCCAGATAATGTTTCAATCGATCAAATTGCTGATCGCATTGAGTTTATGGCTGCTATTCAAAAGGGTATGGATGATGTCGACTGCGGAGACATCATCCCGCACGAAGCGATCAAAAAGCAGTTTGCTACATGGCTCACCGAATAATTTGGTCCCGAACATCACAGAGAGATCTGCGGAGCCTTGTAAAATATATTTCAATGGACAGTCCGCGGCAGGCTGAACATTTCGGTTACGGGATCGTTGCGAGAGTCGAGATGCTTCAAGAGCATCCGCGTATGGGGAGAGTAGTGCCAGAGTTCAATCAGCAAGATCTCCATGAGGTGATTGTTTCTCCATATCGGATAATTTAGAGACTCAAAGACGATCTCGATTTGATAGAGATCATTGGTGTATGGCATGCCGCTCGCGAAACCCCAGAAATAAAATAAAGCCGATGCACTTAACTCCCATGCCTTCGGCACTTTTGGCACGTCGCCTGCGGAGCAGGCTTTGGTGCCAAAAACAAGTGGGAGCAAGTGATCGGGGACGTTCGGCAAACAATATATGACAACAGTTGCCATGTTTACGAAACCCGAAGAGGCACACTTATTTCGTATGCGTTTGGAAGCAGTTGGTTTCAATGCTTTCATCCAAGATGAGAACATGGTGCAAATTGATTTACTCGCGTCAAACGCGCTCGGCGGGGTGCGTGTCCAAGTCGCGGACGAAGATGTTGATTCTGTCAGAGATTACTTGCAAGCTGATATGGGACTTCCTTCTGAGGCAGACCAAGTTCATTGTCCGAGATGCAATTCGACGGCAACAACCACAGAAACATTTTCACGGCGATTTGCTTACCTTTCATTGCTTTGCCTGGGTATACCATTGCTTTTTAAGAGCAAATCACAAAGATGCGAATCCTGCCTGCATACATGGAAAGTATCACCACAAGGGCAATGATAAAATAGGCCAACGAGCCGATGGACCGCTGTCATTTGATTCACTTACGCATTTACATAAACACGAAAAAGAATAATGGCTGACGAGCAGATCCTCCTAGTCCCTCCCCTCTGTCACTCGGGCTGCTTGCGCACACCGACCGGCATCGGGGTGGGAGACGAGGGATGTCACTCAACTCGCCGATGCAATTGTAAAGATTACTATTGAGCTTGGAGATCCAGTTGGCGCATAAAAGGTCAAAATGAAGCTGAAAGATGCCATCAAGAAGGTAGAAAATGACCTTGAAAACAAGTTCGCGGTAACAAAATAAAATGCATATTCGACCCTGCGCCCTCGATTCAAACTTGACTTTTCTCAGTGCGAAATCGCTTAGTGTTAATTTCTCCGAAGCACGTTCGCTGCCTGAGCGGACCACATCTGTATCACTTGAAGTTGAAGGTCCGATTAGTAATTGGAGGACCGACTTTCTCTTCGATTATGATATTTTTCCCCGTTCGATAATGCGACATGCGACGGAGTGGAGGGATGAAGGTCGTAAGATGCTTGTTGGTGATATTATTATCCAGCGGGCTGTGATGCCTCCGATCGGCATCGGTTTATGTCTGGTATTCGCCGTGCGTATTTGTGCCTTGATTGAAGAGAGTGGTAAGCGGGGATTCGCTTATGAAACATTAGCTGGTCATGCCGAAAGTGGTGTTTCAGAGTTTTATTTCGAAGAGCGCTTTGGTAAGATTTTTTTTACTATTCACACTTTTTCTCAGCCAAGTCACTGGACCGCGAGAATCGCGAAGCACTTTTTTACATTGCCTTATCAGGCCTGGTGCACGCGTCGAGCATTGGCCCACGTGCGCAAACGGTTTATTGAAGAAAATGAAAAAAACAGAGGCTAACCAGATGCTAAAGCCGAATATCATGCTTGTCCCGGTTCGTGCTTACGCACGCCCCACGCCAAGCATGGTCGCGGCTCATTTATAACGTTAGAAAAGCCAATGCCTGTCCTTGCAATTCTCCGTTGGACACTGGCCGCAGCATGTATCTATCTCGTTGTTGCGACGATGACTGCGGCTCTGAAGATTAGCGGAATCGCTGCCGCCGCATACTTGCTCATCGCTTTCGGAGCCCTTTTTGCAGGGGTTCTACTCATTTCGCCGGAAACGGTAACGAGATTCTGTGGCTATTGCAGCCGGATCCTTACTGGGATTATTTTTCCGGACGCGCAATACGACAAGCCGAAGCTCTCCTACATTCTTGCTCGCACATATAGCAAGCAAATGCGATACTCGGAAGCATTCGAGCAATACAAGAAGATTATTCACTACTACCCGCGAGAAAAGACGGCGTATATCGAGCTTATCGAGCTCTTGGAAAGAGCTGGCGAGAACAAGCTCTGCATTCGATACAGAAGACGTTTCAAAAGGCTCTTTCACCAAGACCCTTAGGTTTACCCCCCTTTTTACCTTTCAAACTGCGTTCCGTTCAACAACTGCTTTTCATCTCTTCAGATCATACCAATACCTCATAGGTTTTGGACCTTCTTTTGACTGCTTCCAGCGTTGGGCGCATGATCCCTGGGAGAACACCCGCCCTCGGGTGTTCTGGCCCGCGCCCACGCGGGCCAGATCAACAACAATGCGGCCGAGGGCTGGTGAAGCCACTCCGTGTCGGGCGCGCTTACCGAGAAAATTTTCCGTTCAAACTATTTTAAAGTCTAGGAGCAAGCTGACTTTGGTATTAATTGGGGTCCATCACAGGGGTAGGTCTAGGGGGAGTAGCGTGAGACTGGGTGCCATCTTCAGTGGGCAGGCTCTGAGCAGAGGTTCCGCCAAGACTCCCGGCATCGCCGAGAAGAAAGGTGCCGGCGCCGAGATCTCCAACAGTCCAATTGGCGAAATCATAGGTAGCGCCATTCCAGAGCCAAATGGGGCCATTACCAAGAACTAGTTGGCCGTTAGAAAGCGTCGCACTCCCACTATACAAGGAGGACTGATTGCCGAGAAGAAAGGTGCCAGCGCCGACTTTCGAGAGCCCAAAGGGGTCATTCACGATTTCAATGGTGGTATGGACCCAGTCAATGGTGGTATTGACCCGGTAGCTAGACGAGGAGGAGATTTGCAAGGTGCCAGAAAGCGTCCCGCTCCCACTATAGTAGGAGGACTGATTAGCTTGTGAGTTACGAGCGAGGCGGAAACCGGTATCATTATAAGCGGTGCCAGAGGGACCCCAGTATCGAGTATCGGCAATAGGATGGAGGCCAATGTTCTCAGAGAAACTGCCGCCACGAAGAAAATGGGCGTTTTCGGTGATATCCTCGCACCACTCCCAGACGTTCCCGCTCATGTCGAAAATGCCGAGTTCATTGGCCAATTTTGTTCCCACGGCCTTTGTGCCAACGCCAGCGGTTCCCGAATACCAAGCGACAGCTGTCGCATCATTGCTTCCGCAGTAAATGTAGCCTGCAGTCGAGGATCCTCCTTGCGCGGCCCACTCCCATTCTACTTCTCGAGGTAAGCGATATCCATTTGCCGTTGCATCTAATGTGGGAATGCTCGCGCCTGTTCGATAAACGCTCCCGTCGAGATTGTATGC
>JBILBH010000066.1:0-12216 GCA_044353785.1 Terrimicrobiaceae bacterium | reverse complement strand
CAAAAACTCAGCTCGTTCCTCAACAACCTCCAGCGTCCCATAAAGGTAGTCCCATTCGTAGCGTGTCTGCCGACGAACCTCGGGACGAACTCCTTTACTGATCCACACTCGACGCATCTCCGTGTGCAAACCGAATCGCGCTTCGTCCATGACCCACACTCGCACCCGGCTTCCCTGCGCCACTGGAAGCGCCTCCAGTTTTGCTCCCAACTCTTGCTTGAGTTTATCCGCTGCCTCGGGATCATTTTCGGGGTGTCTGGGCCGCGGCACTCGCAGCACCCCTCGCAATTTCATTCCTTTGGGGCCCGGTTTCTCTCGCTCCAGCAAGGCGTCGAATCCTCCTTTACGAAAAGACTTCGCCCATTCAAAAAACGTCGCTCGTGATACTCCACAAATATCAGCAATATCTTGTGAAGCATGCGCTCCACTGGCTCCCATCCTCATTGCAAGCAACCTGACTTTGTTGCGTGCGTCTTTTCCTGACGATAGCGCTGCTCAAGTTGATCGCTTTAATCAGGCCTTCTAAGTTTGAAAGGTTGCTTTCTTACTCATCGAGTTTAGTAGTATAAATTCATTATGTCCATCTAATTTGTATAGATTGTATGACCTCGCAAAAAGTTGCCCCGGCTCATCCAGCAGGGGGACCTCCTCGCCACCCTCGCGCAATTGTTTCGTGCCAGGTTGCCAGAAAATGCCGGCGAGGACAGCGTGAGCATCCTCCCCCTGCTCGAGGGAAAAAGTGAACCCGTTCGCAGCAATTCCGTAAGCTGCTCGATCCACGGAGTGCCTTCCCTGCGCCAAGGCGATTGGAGGATCATTCCCAGCAACCCCTCGCACGCCGGGGCCGTCACAGAAAAATGACATGCAGCCGGACTCCTGACACACCTGCCAGAGACGCTCGCCAGGACGTGGTCGGCGGGTTTCGGGAACGGGGTGAGGTTTCTGCCGAGCGCCTTTTTTCCGGCCACAGCAACGGCGCCCGCGACGATTAGAACCAACCCGCCAACAACCCTCCAAGCCGTCGAGCCTGTGCCGGAGTGCAGGACCGAGAGCGCGAGCAAGCATGTGAGGAGCACAAACAGCCCGACGACCCATCCTCCCCCGCCAAAGGCCGCCGGGCGCGCGTGCGGAACCAGCGATATACGCCGCGGGTCGAGGCCGACATAAGTCAAGAGATGCTTCAGCGCTTTCTTTCGGCGGAGGGCGGGTGTCCGCAGTAGTCTCTGAATACGGTGGCGAAGTGCTGGCTGCTGGTGAAGCCGCAGCGGTGGGCGATCTCGGTGACGCTGAGATTTGTTTCCCGGAGCAGGGCGGCGGCACTTTCGGTGCGCACGCGGACGAGCTTCCGCATCGGGCTGTCGGCGTAGAGTTCTTTGGTCTTGGTCGCGAAAGCGGTGCGTCCGAGCCCGCAGGCATAAGCCATGCCATCGAGAGTCCATGTCGTCTCGACCTGCCGGCCCAGCTCGACCTCCCAGAAATGCCGGACAGCGGAGAGTCCGGCATCCTGCTCCAGATTCTGCGCGTGGTTTGCTTTCTGCTCCAGCGCCAGAACGACTTCGCCCAGCAGGAGGAGGAGGTAACCCCGCGCGGTCAGGTCGAGGCGATTGCCGTTCGCATGGAGTTCATCGACCAAATCAGCAATGTGCCGCCCTGCCTTGCGGCCAACGGCGATGACCGGAGGCGACTGGCGAAGGAGCTGGATCAAGCGACGGCTTTCCGCAGAGCCCAGACCGAGGCCTGCCGGCAGGCGCGGGGTCTCATCCCGTAATGACGCATCGACCAACGGCATCAGAATCCAGTAAAGCTCGACAGAGGGGAGCCGGGTGTCCCGTGCCCCGTGAATCTGCCATGGCCAGGTGAAAGAAAGGTGATGCGCGGGGACGTGGACCTCTCGGCCATCGTAGTCCCATCGAACCTCACCACTCGCCACATAGACCAATTCCAAGCCGGCATTGGTATGTGGAGGAAGAGGCTTTCCCGTCTTGGATGACTTCCAATGTCCAAAACTCAGGAGCGACGCCATGTTTTGAATTTACCGTAGGCAATTTGTGGAAGCAATACATCACGGTAGATGAGTAATGTTACTCCAATGACTCACCTCAATCCCACCTCACCATGAATATCGGATGCTTTGCCCTGAATACCCCCTTCGCGGTTCTGGAGACCCAACTGGCTGAATTGTCCCGTCTGGGATTTCATCACGCGGATGTGACCGACAATACCGACGGGGCCTGCCTCGGCGCGGAATTCGGTTTTACCGCCGTCGCCAGTCTCGACGCCAACCCGCACGACATCAAACGGCTTTTCAGCCGCTACGGGATCCGCATCACCAGCTATTGTGCGCATGCCAACCTTTTGGATCCATCGGCCCCCTGGCGCTACGGCAGCGCACAAATCATCAAGGCGGTTCGGGCTGCTGCCGCCATAGGAGTTCCTCATGTGATCACGACCGAGGGCGAGCCCTCAACACCGTTCGCAGAGTCGCTCAGCGAGGCTGAACAAATTTTTACCGTGGCGGAAAAACTCTACGAACCGCTGCGGGTGGCGGCAGATCATGGGGTCAAGGTGCTCCTTGAGCCGCACGGGCCTCTCAGCACTTCCGTCGAAAGGACCGCGCGGTTGCTGGAGCGCTGCAATAGCGATGCGCTGGGCCTGAACCTGGATACCGGCAATCTCTGGCTTGGTGGCGGAGACCCTGTCGCGTATGTGAAGCGCTTCGGGCCAATGATCGAGCACGTCCACTGGAAAGACATGCCCGCCGAAATGGAAGCCAAACGAGGAACGCTTTTTGGTTGCGGGATGGCGACGATTGCTTTGGGTGAAGGGGTGGTTGGCATCGACGCTGTCTATGCTGAATTACGCAAGGCGGGTTTTGACGGCGACACCACGCTCGAGGTCGCTGGGGAGGCCGCCGTCATCAAGAGCCGGGAATATCTCAAGAATCTGATTTAAGGACACTAAACGAAAAACAACCATGAAAGACGCAAACCAGATGAAAACAGCAGCCGTGATCGGATGCGGGAAACGGGGTGAGGGCCAGGTCGGCTGGGCGATCGGACACATGCACGGGCTCGGTTACAAGCATGCCAAACAGCCCGTCAAGCTCCTGGGAGTCGATCTCTCTCTCGAAAACCTGGGCACCTTCGGCTCGGCCTTTGCTCTCCCGAGCGATCAGCTTTTTGATTCCACCGACGCCCTCTATGCAGCGGGAATTCCGGACATCGTGAGCATTTGCACATGGCCCGCCCTTCACGCCCCCATGGCGATTGAAGCCATGGACAAGGGGGTCAAAGGCCTCGTCATCGAGAAGCCGCTGGCGCTCGACATGGATCAGGTGCATGCCATTCGCAAGAAGGCCGCCGACACAGGAGCAATCGTCGTGGTGGCGCACCAGCGGCGCTATGGCGCATTTTTTCAAACGCTCAAGAGGGTCGTGGACGAAAACCGCCTGGGTGACGGTCTGCGGATCGAAGCCCGTGTGGGTGGCGGATGGGACGTTCTCTCTTGGACCACGCATTGGTTCGATATGGCAAACTTCCTGCTCGGCACCCCGCCTTTGTATGTTTTGGCCGGTGCCCAGGTGACCAACAAGCGCATCTACGGGCACGCCGCCGAAGATGCCTCGATTGTTTTTGCCGAATACTCTGAAGGCCGCTCGGCAACATTTTGCACCGGGCCGATGAGCGGGTTTGATGTGCGACTGATTGGGAATGAGGGAAGTGCTTTCAGCAAAGAGGGCGCAGTGGTCATCGCGACGGCTGACGGGGTGGAGAGGATCCCTTTCGAAGAACTTCCCGGCGAGAAAAGCTTCGCGCCGCTGATGGATGACCTGATGGCGGCCCTGGATGGAGATGGTGTACCGCTCTGCTCCCTGGAGTCCTGCGCCTCTGCCACGGAGATGGCCTACGCGGCTCACGAATCCTCGCGGACCCGCCACAAGGTGGATCTCCCGATGGCCACCCGGTTTGCCCCCCTTGAGGTTCTGCAACACCCTATGCGTCCCGTGCTCGAAGGCCGGCGCCTACTCCTTTATGCGGACAACCATTTTGGATCGGGCGGAGCCGATGGCATTGCGGATGCTTTGATGGCCCTGACCGGCGAGAAGCCACGGCCGGTGGATGCCGAAACCACCGGGCTAAAGCCAGAACATCTGGACGGAATCGATGCCATCATTATCTACCACACACAAAAGGACGCAGACGAATCGACCCGCCAGTTGCTCGAAGACTGGGTTCGCTCCGGCAAGCCAGTCTGCATAACCCACGCCGGCCTCGGTGCCTGGCCGGAATGGCCCGTCTATCAAGCATGGTGCGGGTATATCTGGGAGTGGGGAGTGTCAACGCATCCTCACGTCCCCGCGACATTGCGCCCTGAGGCCTCCGGGGCTGTTGATTTTGGTTTCGCCGAGGCATGGCTACCACGGGACGAGGTCTTTATCCGCCTGAAGGAGACATCCCCGGTGGTTCGCACCCTGACCGCCGAGATCAGCGGTGACGGCATCTATCCGGCTGCATGGCACTTGAAAGACCATCCAAATGTTGCCGCTTGGATGCCGGGGCACCGACGAGACTGTTGGGAGGTCCCCGCCATGCGTCAGGGCTTCGAAGCCGTATTGAAGAGGCTGTTTATTCCCTGATTATGCAATCCGCTCCGTCCTCCTCAGAACCTCGAGTAATCCTCAAGAGTCGAAAACAACAGATGCTAATGACTTTGAGCGCGGATTCCCAAGAAGAAGACAGTATCCATCTTGCGAGGTTACCGTAGTGTTAGGTAACATGTTAAACACATACCAAACACTGCACTATAGTTCAAAGTGAATCTTGGTGATCCGGGAGGGATCGGCCGCCCATGCGGCGAGGGCGGTTCCAGCCTCGCTCAGCCACTTGATACGGTGAAGAGCGAGCTGGAGGTGACTCAGCAGGTGAGGCAGTCCATAGGGAATCCCGCTGCGATTTCCGAGATGATCCAGAGCGGGCTCTTTTCCTCCTACCGGAGAAACTCGGGAATCACTGACACGCTCAGCGATTTTTTAAACATTACCCAACAGGGAGCGAAGCAGTCCACGGTCATGCTGTTGACGCTTGGGCGGCTGGGTGGTAGGGGGCTCAAAGACTGCGATCAGTCCGGCAATGGCGAACTGCTTGAGGGGCAGACATCCTGACCTTCGGGAGGCGTGCACCGCTTTCGAGGAAGCGCAATGAACCGAATTGAAGGACTTCCTCTCGTGTGGTGATAGTGAGGTATGCCGCAAATCCAGCTCCCGATTTTTCCCGCCAGCAGCACGCTGATCACCAGTGAAGTTCACCCCGCAAACAATCACCCATCCCAAAGGAGAAAAAAGCACACTCCAACTCGCCGAACGCGGCATCCGGTTAACCAACGGCCTCTGGGTTCGTGAAATCCGAGCCCTGAGCGAAACCGGCCATCAAACCGCGATCTTGAGCACCGATTATCGCAGTGAACTGGCACGCTCCGCCGCCACCATGTTCGACAGATGGAATCAGGGAAACTTCTTCAAATACATGCGCGAACACTACGGGCTCGACCGCCTCGTTGAACACGGAATCAGCCCCATTCCTGAAACCACACGCCTCATCAATCCCGCCTAGCAGCCTGTCGGACTTAGAAAACTCGACCTCCTAAAATCGCCTATATCGCGTTTTTATTTTCTGGGAGACATCAGGTGGCGGGCAAAAATGTCATTTTTGGGTCTAAAAAGCCTAAGTCCGACAGCCTGCTAGCGCGCCCTCGACAGCCAATTCCGCCGCACCGCCGCCGAGTTCAGTCGAGCCCGCGCCACCTTTGGCGCCCACACCCTCAAGGCGCAGGATAACGAACCCGAAGCCGCAGCCCGCCACGAAGAAAAAAAAGGAGCCGCTCTTCTGGCCCTCCAAGCCAAACAAGCGCAACTCGAATCTCTCAAAACCCAGCGCAAAGCCACCGCGAAAAACATCCAAATCAAAGACCTCCCGCCCGAGCAGCAAGTCGCCCAGTTGCGTGGAGGCAGAAAACACTTCATCGACACCATCAAGCTCATCGCCTACCGCGCCGAAACTGCCCTCCTGCAACTTGCCCGCGAAACCCTCCGCCGCCCCGACGACGCCGGAAGCTTTCTGCGCGCCCTCTTCGCCACCAGCGTCAACCTGCGCACCGACCCCGCCCGTAACGAACTGCGCGTCGAAATCCACGGCAGAGCCAACCCCATCTACGACGCCACCCTCGAAGCCATATGCACCGAACTCAACGCCACAATCTGCTACCCCGGCACCACCCTCCGCCTCGTCTACCGCCCAATGAGGTCATCCGTTTTTCCGACAAGTCAGGATGTCTGAGGTTCTGTCCTCGCCGAGCGAGTCGCTTTGCGAGCCTTACCCGAGGTCTTCAACGCGTCGTCCGTGAGCGTCTGCGCCCCACGCCATCCCGCTTAGGCCACGCCACCACCAGCGCCCAACGCCCGAATTCCAACCGCCGCATTCCGAAAATCCCTGCCCGTCTGCCCCGGCTCGGCAGGCTGCGCCTGCACCTGCACCGCATAGGGATCATAAGCCGCCTGCGATAAGTTAGCCGTCGGTTTTCTTGAATAGATGGAATGACATCTAAAGCATCGTTATTATCAACAGGTCAAATTCCCAAGCAGGACAGTCTGGTGCGTGCGCGCACACCCATTGCAAACAGATCTTGGCGTCAAAACTTCTGCGGCACCGTTCTCTTCAAGACCTTTTCTCATCGATACCACATGCTTTCAACCGGCGTGACAAACCGTGACAGCGATTTTCCATTTTATGCCTTTCTGTTCCTGCTTCTTGAGAAGTAGATATGAGAATATACAGGAATAAATTTCATATAATTGAATGATAGATATATACGATAAACCATTCATAACCTGAAGGTCAGAGGTTCAAATTCTCTCCCCGCAACCAATTTCTTATCCCCTCAAATAAGAAATTCCCCCCCTTATGTCTCTAAATCCAGATGGGCGGGTCCCTAAAGCCAGCAGCAATTATTTCGTGTTCACGGGAGCGTGTTTGGTTGGGAATGAAGCTCGGGAACTCAACTCTGCAGCGGAGTCCAGCTGGCGTTGGCTTGCGAGCTTGAGACAACGGCCTCGATGAAGGCCATTCCGCGGATGCCGTCTTCGATGCCGGGGTAGTCGAGCGAGACGGGATCGGCAGTGGTTCTGTCCAAGACGCTGGCGAGGTGGTTGGCAAAATTGCGGTAGATGTTGGCAAACGCTTCCAAATATCCCTCCGGATGTGCGGGCGGGGTGCGGGTTGCGGATGCGGCGGCTTTTCCGAGATAGCCCATGCCGGTTCGCAGGATTTCCACGGGCCGGTCGGGCCATTTGAGGAGGAGGGTGTTCGGTTCGCGCTGATGCCATTCCAAGCCACCGTTCTCGCCGTAGATGCGGATGTTGAGGTTGTTTTCCTCGCCCACGGAGATCTGGGACGCATGCAGGATTCCCTTGGCGCCGCCCTCGAAGCGAAGGAGCACATTGGCGTCGTCGTCGAGGAGGCGTCCATCGACAAAGGCCGTGATGTCGGCCGCGAGTTCCTGGATACGCAGACCGGTGATGTATTCGGCCAGATTTTCGGCATGGGTGCCGATGTCGCCGATGCAGCCGGCGGCGCCGGAGCGCTTGGGATCTGTGCGCCAAGCGGCTTGTTTCTGGCCGGATTCCTCGATTCGCGTGGCCAGCCAGCCTTGTGGATACTCCACTACGATCTTACGGAGTTTGCCGAGGCGTCCGGAGCGGACGATTTCGCGGGCCTCCTTGACGAGTGGGTAACCGGTGTAGTTGTGCGTGAGCCCGTAGAGCAGGCCAGCGTGGGAAATGATGTCTCTTAACTCCAGCGCCTCCGCGAGATTGAATGTGGCGGGTTTGTCGGAAAGAACCGCGAATCCATGCTCCAGAGCCGATTTGGCTGCCGGGAAATGGACATGGTTTGGAGTGACGATGGAGACGAAATCCATCCGCTCTCCAACAGGCAGCGTGGCTTCGGATTTCATCATTTCCTCGAACGAACCGTAGCTGCGCGAGGCGGGAAGATAGAGGTCGGCACCAGAATCCCGGGAACGCTGCGGGTCGCTGCTGAAGGCTCCGCAGACGAGTTCGATGCGGCCATCCATCGCGGCGGCGATGCGGTGAATGGCTCCGATAAAGGCACCACGGCCTCCACCGACCATTCCCATGCGGATTTTGCGTTGGGATGCAGGGGTGTTCATTTGGATTTCTTTTCGAAGGCTGCGTCGAAGGCGACTCCGCTGGGCGCGAAATCGAGTTTTTTCACAAACGCGGCCGCCTCGGTGGCGCCATGCACGCGATCCATGCGGATATCCTCCCATTCAACAGAGAGAGGGCCGCTGTATTGGATGTCGTTGAGGGCTACGATGACATCCTCGAAGTGGATGTCACCGCGACCTGGCGAGCGGAAGTCCCACGCGCGGCGGGCATCGCCAAAGTTTGTGTGTCCACCGAAGATTCCGACTGATCCATCGCCGTGACCCCACCAGGCATCTTTCACATGGACATGAAAAATCCTCTCCGCGAATCGGCGGATGAATTGCACATAGTCCACGCCCTGATAGCCGAGGTGCGATGGATCGTAGTTGAAGCCAAAACGCGGATGGTTGCCCACAGCCGCCAAGGCGCGCTCTGCGGATGCCGTGTCAAACGCGATCTCGGTGGGATGCACCTCGAGCGCGAAATCGACATCCTCCCTGGCGAAGGCATCGAGAATGGGTGTCCAGCGGTTGCCGAAATCATCGAATCCCTTGTCCCAATAAGCCTGCGAGGTCGGCGGGAAGGCGTAAATGGAATGCCACACTGAGGAACCGGTGAACCCATTCACAACAACGCGGTGGGGATTTTGCTGAAAGCCGGGTTTGTCATTGAAAAAAGCCCGCGCGGCCTTTGCGGTGAGGATCATCTTTTTCGCAGCCCGTTGGCGAACGCCTTCGGGCTCGCCATCCCCCCACACATCAGGCGGCAGGATCGCTTTGTGCCGCTCATCGATGAGATCGCAAACGGCTTGGCCAACGAGGTGGTTCGAAACGGCGAAACAAGTGAGCTGGTTCTCTGCGAGAATTTCCCAAAGGCGCTGACGGTATGGCGCGGAGGAGGCGGCTGCATCGACATCGAAGTGGTCGCCCCAACAGGCGAGTTCCAGCCCCTCGTAGCCCATCTGGCGGGCAATCGGAGCGAGTTTTTCAATTGGCAAATCGGCCCACTGGCCGGTGAAGAGGGTGAGGGATCGTGGCATGGGATTGGTTTTAGTTTATGTTTTCAAGAGGATCAACTGTTCTCGTTCACCGCGCTGGAAGGTCCTTGAGAGGTAAAATTGTTTGGTCGTTTATCCAGTGTTTCGCCCTCAAACACGACTCCGACAGCTTTGCGCCAGCGGTCGATCGTTAATTGCTGACCCAGACTATCGGCCCAGGTCATCGCTGGCGAGTAGGCTTCAAGACGCTCTTCGCGAACGCAACGGCCCAGCATGTCAACCTCGTGTGTATAAAGCGATTTAGGACTGCTGTGAGAGACTTCACGGGATTCATTGCCTACACTGATGATTGCCTTGCCATCAGCAAACCACGGGCTTGGAATGATCATGTTACCCTTGGATCCATAGATGCGAATCTGGTTGTGCTGGCTGAGTTGCACACCACAGGAAATATTGGCGAGGATATCACCCGAAAATCGCATTGTGGCAGAAGCCCATTCATCCACGCCGGTCTCTCCGACACGGCCGTAGCCTTGCATGTCGATCGGTTCGGCAAAATCTTATCCATGCGCATTTCCGGCAATGGCACGCGCCGCGCTAACCGTGTAGCAACCGACATCCATAAATCCGCCGCTGCCGAGTTTGTTGATCATGCGCGTGCCGGTCGGGTTGGCATTCATGTTGAAACTAAATTGCGCCTCAATGAGTCGCACATCGCCGATGGCGGCCTCGCGGATCAGCTTGAGCCATTCGGCCGTGCCGGGGTGGCAGCGCCACATGAATGCTTCCATGAGGAACACCTTGTTTGATCGGCAAGCCTAGAGCGTGAGCAGCACCTCGGCGTGGTTCATCGCGAGGGGTTTTTCGCAGAGGATGTGCTTGCCCGCCTCCGCAGCCTGAACGGTTAATTCACAATGCCGGTCGTTCATCAACGCGACATACACCGCGTCGATCTCTTCGTCGGCTAACATCGTCGCATAAGAAGGGTAATACTTGGCTTTCGGTAGATTCTATTTTTCGCCCCACTGATCCTATGAATCCTGCGTGCTGCTACTGACCGCATGGAGTTCTCCTGTTTCCGACTCTGCCAATCCTTTGAGCAATGCGTGAGTGATAACGTCAGATCCAATGATGCCCCATTTGAGTTTCTTCATGAGTGCAGGGTCGTCAGCTTTGCTATGGCTTCACTCGCACAGGCCTTTGAGATAATCCAAGCTGCGCGCGATGCATTTGAAGGGATCGGTGGGGCAGGTGTCTTGCTCGACGATGAACCACTGGCACCCGGCGGCCTCAGCGGCGATCAGGATTTCCGGGATGTTCAGATTTCCATGGCCGACCTCCGCGAACTGGCGCTCGCCGGTTGCTGTGACGCTGTAGTCCTTCACATGCAGAAGTGGCAGGCGACACTCAAGGCGGCGGCATGCTTCGGCAGGATCACCGCCTCCAGCCTGAACCCAATGGATGTCGAGTTCGGCTTGAAGATGCTCCGGCGAGGTGCGGGCAAAAATCTGCTCCAACATGGTGCGGCCATCGCGTCGGAAATACTCGAGAGCATGGTTGTGATAACACAGCGTCATGCCAGCGCTCCGCATGACAGCACCAGCAACATCGAGGCCGGTAATCAGGCCATCCACTTGGGAGACATCAGAAAAATCGACGCCGGCGGGGTAGGCATAAACGGCATGAGTGACGCCGAATTCCCCTAAGCGATCCACGACCTCTTGGGGATTCTCGACAATCATTCGCGGCGACTCGTGGCTGGAGCAAATTTGCAATCCGGCATCGCGAACGATTTTGGCAGCTTCGGCCGGAGGCAGAGCTGCAGTCCCTGCCAACTCGACGGCAGGGTAGCCGATCTCGCGGACGCGTTTCATCGTCGCTGCGAAGTCGGCAGGCGTTTCGGTAAAGTCTCTCAGTGTGTAGAGTTGAACGGCGATTTGTTCGATTTTCATGATAGGTTAATCAGCAGTATTTGGCAGCCAGCGCGCGGCCTTTTTTGGCGCTCTGCGCGGCGAGGTCGAGGATGTGGATGGGGCGGCGTGACCACTCCGGGGTGATGACAAGCTTCGCGCCCTTGGTGAGGTGGTCGGCGATATTGCCATAATATTTCTCCCAGGCGTTTGGATAGTGAGCGCCTTGCTCGAGGGAATAATTCTGCCCATCACGCTTGTGGATCGTATACCTGCTCGATTCGAAGACATAACTTCCCTCCGTGCCTGTGATTTCCAGAAAGCCGGGCTTAGCGTTCGAGTCGAGCGAGGTGATATTGAGCGTCAACCACGATCCATTGCGGAACCGCACAACAGCTTCGGCTTCATCTTCGTTGGTGTCTTTCTTCCACTTGGTCTTGGGAGCCCAATACCCGGTCTTGGAAAAACCGGCGACTTCTGTGATGTCGGAGTCGATCAGTTGGAGGCCGTATTCCAGAAGGTGAACGCCCCAATCGTAGAGGATGCCGCCGGAGATGGTCCGACTGGTGCGCCACCAATCGCCGGGCATGGCGCGTGCCCCCATGCGGGCATCCACTCGATAAATGTCCCCGATGACTTTCTTTTCTTTGATCTGCTCCACAGCGCGCAGAATCCATCCATCCCAGTGCCGGTTGTGGTAGGTCGAGAGCACCACACCCGATTTTTTGGCGGCGGCCATCATGGCGTCGCACTCGGCGGTGGTAATGGCCAAGGGTTTCTCGCAAACAACATGGCGACCTGCCTTGAGACATTGCAGCGCGAGCTTCGCATGCGTGTTGTGTGGCGTGATGATGGTGATCAGGTTCACATCCGACTTGCGGAGCATTTCGGCGACCTTGGAGTAAGTCTGAATGCCGGGAAAATCCGTTTCGGCGATTTTCAACCTCTCGGCATCGACTTCGCAAACCGCAACCGGCGTCATTCCGGCCTGTTCCATCTCTTGAAGATGACCGCGCCCCATGTTGAAGGCACCCCCGTAGCCTATCACTCCGACGCGGATGTCCGATGCGTTTTTGTATTTTTTCATG
>JBILBH010000017.1:0-44712 GCA_044353785.1 Terrimicrobiaceae bacterium | reverse complement strand
CCTCAAACCGACAGCTGAACAAATGGCATCCATCAAAATCGAGCGCTCCGATTTTCACGGCGAATGGAACTATACCATCAAGCCGCAATAGCTGTTTTGTATTAATTTATTTCTGGACGAGTCCTAAGTTCGGTAGTTGTGCCTTCTGAGCCTGAGTTAAAAATCTCAAATCTAAAATTAAGCAGATAAGACGAATTATCCCGCGTGCTTAACTGCGGAGCAGTTGGATTGACCTCAAAACTAAGTCATGTCGTTCGAATCGAACCTTCCAACTGCCGAATTTCGGTTTATAGCTTTTGCCTTTCCACTTTCCTGCCGCCCTTCGCTCCACAGGTCTGCCTTCGAGCGGCTCCCCACCCCGTGTCGCGACGACTCAGTCTGCCACTGATTGATTGAGCCCTAAGAAAACTGGGTGTTAGGTCTCCCCGATTTCTGCTTGGAGGGCGGAAGCGATGCGATCGGCGTGGGTGTCTATGAGGACTTGTTCGCGGCCCTCGATGAGGAGGCGGACTTTGGGTTCGGTGCCGGAGTAGCGGAGCAGGACGCGGCCTTTGCCGTTCAAGGCCGACTCGGCTTCGGTGAGCAGGGTTTGGATTTGTGGCAAGGTCTCAAGTGGGGGCTTGTCTTTAACGCGGAGGTTGCGCTGGGCCTGTGGGTATTTATTCAGGACTTTTTTAAGTTCGCTGAGTGGCTTGCCGGTTTCGATCATGACGCGCAGGATTTGGAGCGCGCTCACGATGCCGTCGCCCGTGGTGGCATAGTCACGGAAGATCATGTGTCCGCTCTGCTCGCCGCCGACATTGTGTCCATCGCGGAGCATCGCTTCGATGACATAGCGGTCGCCGACTTTGGTGCGGAGGATTTTTCCGCCGTGGGCTTCGAGGGTTTCGTCCAGGCCGAAGTTGCTCATGACGGTGGAAACAAGGGTGCTGCCTTCGAGGCAGCCGCGCTGGAGGTAATCCACTGCTGCGATGGCCATAATCTCGTCGCCATCGACCAATTCGCCATTCTCATCGCAGAGAAGAAGGCGATCGGCGTCACCGTCGTGCGTGATGCCGACATGGGCTTTGCATTCGCGCGTAAGTTTTTGAATTTGCTCGGGGTGGGTGCTGCCGCAGTGGGTGTTGATGTTTGTGCCGTTCGGGTGGTTGTTGATGACAACCAGGTCAGCGCCAAGCTCGCGGAGGATGCAAGGACTGGTCTTGTAGGCGGCACCGTTCGCGCAATCCAGCGCGATGCGGAGCGACTCGAGTGTGAGGTGGCGCGGGAAGCTTTGCTTAACAAATTCCACATAGCGTCCGAGGGCGTCGTCGATGCGGTGGGCTTTTCCGATTTTTGTTGCGGTCGGTCGGATGTTTTCAATCTCTCCACTGAAGACGAGATGCTCGATGCGGGCTTCGATTTCGTCGTCGAGTTTGAAGCCGTCGTGGCGGAAAAATTTAATGCCGTTGTCTTCGTAGGGATTGTGGGAGGCTGAAAGCACGATGCCGGCATCAGCGCGCAGCGAGCGGGTGATGTAGGCCACTCCAGGCGTTGGCAGGGGCCCGATGAGGAGCGCGTCGGCGCCGAGTGAGGTCAGACCGGCGACGATGGCATTCTCCAGCATGTAGCCGGAAAGGCGGGTGTCTTTGCCAATCACGACTCTCAAGCGGCCGCTGCGCGATGAGGATCGGGCTTGGGCGAAGACATGGGCGGCGGCGCGGCCGAGTTTTAGAGCTGTTTCTGCGGTGACGGGCTCGATATTTGCTACGCCGCGGACGCCGTCGGTTCCGAAAAGTTTGCGATTGTTGCTCATTTTATGATGCGGATTCCAGATTATTGAACCTGGACGGTTGAGGACTTCAAGAGATCAAGCCGGACGGGATTCCGACTGACGTTCTGCTTGATGAGAAACCAGAGGGCGAAGGCCAGAAGCAGGCTGGCGAGTTTGAGTTTCCAATTGTTGAGTAGGATCGCTTTCATACTTTTCATCTAAAAGAAGCTGGCTAAGCCTCTGGCGGAATTTGTCCACGCTCAGATTTCGTTCGATTTTGCCACTATGACAAATCGAAACCTGCCCGGTCTCCTCCGAGACGACGAGAGAAACGGCATCCGATTCATCGCCGAGGCCAAGCCCGGCGCGGTGTCGCAGGCCGAGATTCCGATCGAGATCCTCGCGCTGGGAGAGGGGAAAAATACACGCAGCCGCCACGATGCGGTCGCCGCTGACAATCATGCCGCCATCATGCAGAACGGTCTTGGGGTGAAACACTGTGAGGGCGAGTTCTTTTGAAAACTTTGCCTCCAGCGCTACGCCGGTTTCGACAATCGGTTTAAGGCTGATCTCCCGCTCGATGGCGATAAGGGCGCCGAATCCTTTGCTGGAAAGCTCGAAGACGGCATCCGTGATGAGCTCGATAGTCTGGGACTCCTGAGAAGCAGAAGTGAAAAAGCGGTGACTCCCGAGTTCCGTGAGCGCGCGGCGCAATTCAGGCTGGAAAATGACGACGAGTGCGATGGCGAGGAAGACGGAGATGCTTCGCAGAAGCCAGCCGATGACCTCCAGATTGAGAAGTTGGGAAACGAGGGTCAGCGTGAGAAATACAAGAGCCAGACCAAGCAAAATACGGGCTCCGTGCGTTCCTCGCAGGTAGAGATAAATGTAGTAGATGACTGCCGCGAGGATGACGATCTCGATGCCGGAGGTCCACTGCTCCTGTAGGAAAGCCACGGCTTGTTCAAACATGGCCTAATATCGCTTCCGTCATTCGAAGCGCCTCCGTGTGGGGTTTGACATCATGGACCCGCAGGATGCGCGCGCCGCGTTCCCGACAGAGCGAGGTGAGGGCTATGCCGGGCCAGAAGCGATTATCCATCGCGGCGGAGCCTGCAAGCCAGCCAAGAAAGGATTTGCGAGAGACTCCGATGAGGAGCGGACGGCCGAAATCGAGGAATGCGGACAGCTCCGCCAGGAGCATGCGATTATGCTCGGGCGATTTTCCAAATCCGATTCCTGGATCAAGTGCGATGCGCATCGGGTCAATGCCGCAAGCTACCGAGCGCGCAAGGGACTGTCGAAAAAATTCCCCCACTTCACGGACTACATCATGGTATGTCGGGGCGAATTGCATCGTGCGAGGTTCACCCTGCATGTGCATGATGATGACGCCTGCCTGCGATGAAGCAGCCAGTGCGGGCATTTCAGAGTCGCCGCGCAGACCGGTGACATCGTTAATGATGTCCGCCCCCGCATCGAGAGCGGCTTGGGCGACCACCGCTTTCGAGGTGTCGATGGATATGAGAACCTGACTCTCCCGGCGCAGGGCCTGGATGACGGGCAGAACGCGCCGGATTTCTTCATCCGAGGAGACGGAATCGGCTCCCGGTCGGGTGGACTCGCCGCCGATATCGAGGATGTCGGCACCCTCGGCAACCATTCGCAATCCGTGGGCCAATGCGGCTTGAGGATCCAAAAACGAGCCGCCATCCGAGAAGGAATCCGGCGTGGCATTGATGATTCCCATGACCAGCGCGCGCCTTGAGAGGTCGATTTCGCGCTCGCCGATTTTCCAGATCACTTTTTAAGGCGGATGGAAGCGGAGCGGCCGTGGGCGTCGAGGCCCTCGATGGCGCTGAAAGTTTCAATGTGCGGGAGTGAGGCGCGCAGGGAGTCTTCGTCGAACATGACGATGCTGGTGCGGCGCTGGAACTGATCCGCTGTGAGGCCTGCAAAAGATCGGCCTGCACCACCTGTCGGAAGCTCGTGGCTTGGTCCGGCAAGAAAATCACCGCCCACAACCGGCGACAGGCCGCCTAGAAAGATCGCACCCGAGGTGCGAAGCTGGAGGGCGATTTCGCCGGGAGCTTCGGTGGCGATGGCGACATGCTCGGAGGCATAGTCGTTTGCAATGCGAATGGCGGCATCCATGTCCTCGACAAGGATGAGCTTGGTGTTTTTTAGTGCCTTGGCGAGTTCGGCCGGGCGCTTCGAGAGTTTCGTCTGTCGCTCAACGGCCTTTTCAACACCGGTGAGGATTTTTTCCGAATCCGTGACCAGAATCGCCTGGCTGCCGTGGCCGTGCTCGGCCTGAGCCAGAAGATCGGCCGCGACCCAGTCGGGCTTGGCCGTTTTGTCGGCAATCACAAGCACCTCGCTCGGGCCGGGGAGGAGGTCGATGGCGACTTTGCCGAAGGCCTGGCGCTTAGCTTCCACGACATACGAATTGCCGGGACCGAAAATTTTCTGCACCGGCAGAATGGTTTTTGTGCCGTGGGCCAGCGCAGCGATCGCCTGGGCTCCGCCGACACGATAAATCTCAGTCGCGCCGCAGCGGGAAAGAGCGGCCAGCAAGGCAGGATGCACTTTGCCATCGGGGCCGGCAGGAGTCACCGCAACGATCTCCGGCACGCCAGCAGCTTCGGCGAGTGTGCAGGTCATCACGGCTGTGGAGACCAGCGGCGCCGTGCCGCCCGGAATGTAAATACCAACACGCTGGAAGGGATCAAACCGCTCGCCGGTGATGGCCCCTTGCCGGTTTTTCATAAACCAGCTCTTGCGCAGGCTGCGCTTGGCGAACGCCCTCACATTGGAACGCGCGGCGTCGATTGCCTTGCGCGTATCCACCGGAAGCGCGTTGCGAGCCTCGGAAATCTCCAAAGGCGTGACGGGAACCTGGTATGGCGCGAGATCTGGGCCGCCGAATTTCTTTACGTAGCGCAGCAGAGCCTCGTCGCCTTCTTGGGCCACGGCGCTCAGGATCTCCTCCACGGTCGAGCGAACAACGGAATCCGCTTCGTAGCAGCGTTTCAAGGACTCTGTAATGCGCCGGTAGGCTTTGTCTTTTGGACGGAGAATTTGCACCGGGTGTGGGTTATTTGATGTAAGCCAAAACGAAGGCTGTGATGAAAATATTCACCAATGCCAGTTCGAAGAAGAAATACCAGCCGAGCTTCATCAACTGGTCATAGCGGAAACGGGGCACCGTCCAGCGCACCCAGATGAACAGCACCAACAGCGCGCTCACTTTAGCGAAAAATACGCCGATGTTGATCAGACCAAAAATCACGCCCGGCAGGCCCGGCATCGATCCATCAGGGATCATTGGCAGGCTCCAGCCACCCAGGAAGAGGGTCACGATAACGCCCGAGCCCGCGATCATCGCCGCGTATTCACCGAGAAAGAAGAGCGCGAAACCCATGCCGGAATACTCGGTGTGGTAGCCGCCAACCAGCTCCTGCTCAGCCTCGGGGAGGTCGAACGGCGCGCGGTTGGTCTCCGCAAACATCGCGATCAGGAAAATGATGAACGAAATCAACATCGGAATCGAAATGAGCAGGCGCGATAAAGAGAAACCGTTCACGAAGGTATCGAGCACGGCCTTGAGATCCCCTGAGAGCAGCATTTCCCATGTCAGGCCCTTGGCCCAGAAGGGAGCGACCATCCAGCCATTCTCACGCTGCCAGTTCACGATGTCGGGCATGTTCAAGGTGCCGCAGAGCATAAAAACCGGGATCACTGAAAGACCGAGCGCCAGCTCGTAGGAGATCATCTGCGAAGTGGAGCGGATACCGCCGAGAAAGGGGTATTTCGAATTCGAGGCCCAGCCCGCGAGCACAATGCCGTAGACACCCAAAGACGAAACAGCGAAGACATAAAGCACGCCGATATTGATGTCCGCAATGACCATCGGAACCCCAAAAAGCGAGCTTCCAAAGGGCAATACCGCCAAGACGAGAATCGCCGGCACCATCGAGAGCTTGGGCGCGATATAGTAGTAGAATTTGTTCACCTCCCGGGGGATGAAATTTTCCTTCAAGAGAAGCTTCAGTGCATCGGCGATAGGTTGGCCAAGGCCGAGAATCCGGATTTTCGTGAGCGGAATGCCAGTGCGGTTGGGGCCAACCCGGTCTTGAATCCAGGCGCAAATCTTCCGTTCGGCATAGACCGTGTAGGAAACCAAGCCGAGAATCAGGCCAAGCAGGCCGAGCGTTTTAGCCAGAGAAGTCCAGACAAGAAACGGCTCGGGCTTCATGAGAAAATTCAGAATCTCCATATATAACAGGGTTTCGATTTACTCCGATGCGCTCCGCCTGTCGAGCGGCAAGGCGAAAAAGTCGCGCGCCTGCCGGCTTGTTTTTTTAGCGAAATAAAGCGCATCATTGCCCAACGACACATGGCTTCAGCGGATTTTTTCATCACCAACGAGCAACGCAAAAGAATCGATGACGCCGTGCGCTCCTTTAGCGCCAAGGACATCAAAAAGGGACAAGCCCTCTTCCGGCGGGGGGATGTGAGCGATTTATCGTGGGACGATTCAGGCGAAAAGATTTCGGCCCAAGTCCATGGAGGGTCGGTCTACTCGATTGAAGTCTTTTTTCAAAAAGAACACCTCTTGCTAAACTGCAATTGCCCGGTGCGCGGACTCTGCAAGCACCTTGCGGCCACATTATTGAAGGCGCTGGAAAAACCTCGCGCCGATGAGGCGCCAGTCATGGAATTAGGCTCGGATACCCTTTACGGGGCCCTTGCCCATAAACTCCCAGCAAGTTTACCCCGGCCGGTTCAGCGCTTTTTAAGAGATGCGGAGGTGTGGTGGGCGAAAAAATTACCCCGGATCAATCTCAGCGATCTCAAAAATGCCGTCGGAGACTCGGCTTTCTGGCGCATGAGCGATATCGAGATTTTCCCATTGGAGAATCCACCGGCCAACGCCGCAGAGTATTTCGCCTATCTGGCTGCCGCCTGCAAAAACCAACAAATCAAGCTTCCGGAACCGCTTTCGGGAGCTGTTGACGCCGCCGTGTGGGCGCGTTTGGAAGAAGGGTGGAAGCGCGCAAAAGAGGTGAGAAAATGGAAGACCACCTTCGACAAATGGGACGACTCCGAAGGGAGCGCCCTCCCGCCGGATGTGGAATTCCGCCTTATGCTCCTGCCCGGCTTGGCAGTCATTCAAGCGCGCGAGTCCGGCAGCTCGGAATTTGGCAAAACCTCGATGAAATTCGTCAACCAATTCATCGAGAAATCCTATCAATCGCGCAATGCACCCCTGCTGAGCCTCGGTTCCAATCTGGTTCTCCAGGCCGGTAAAGATGACTACGGGACCATCTCAAACCTCGAAATCCGCGGAATGCGTCCCAGCCTTTCCAAAAGCCTCACCCAACTCGGCACCAGCAAGGATTTCTTCAATAGACATGTCGTGGGTGAGGACGGCCAGCCAGTGCGTTTTTTCGACCAGCCCCTGCGTTGGGAGCTCAGAGCTCCGGAAGGCACGCGGGATGATTACGCGCTCCTGCTCCTAGACGCAGCCGGCAAGATGCCACCTCCCCCCGTCGCCATTCTTTCCGGCAGGCCGCTTCAATATGTGACGGGCTCCGCGGTCTACCCCATCGCCGTTTGGCCTTTTGGAGAGGAGAGCCCGCAGTGGCCACTCGTGATTCCGTCGCAAGCGATGGAGTCCCGCGAGGGCATGGGCGCGCTCGCCACGCTGGGCATTCCCGTGCCCTCGCACATGGAGAAAAAAGTTCAGCGCATCGCGGCCACGGTGATTATCCAGTGCAGGATTTACCGCTACCACGGAGGCACGGCAGATTTTTTCCAACTCAACGCTCAGACGGATTTCCAAGGCTACGAAAAACCCCTGGTCTGGAGTGGAACGAACTGGTGGGATCGCAACTCTTGGGACTTCCAGCCCAAGTTGGCAGTTGACGCGCTGATCCAGTTCGACAAATCCGCCATGGGTCCTGCCGCCGAGTGGCTTCGCTCGATTCCGCTCAAGCAGGCTATGCATTCCGGAAACCAAATCTGGCTCGAGCAGCGCATGTCCGGCAAAGAGTGGCCGGACCAATTCATCGCATGGCTCGACCGGCGACCGGCGGGTTGCGTCGTGGAACTGGATGCCCAGCTCGCGAGCCTGCGCGATGGCAAAGTCGCCGGCCATGTGCAGATCGACATCGAGGATTCGAAGGACGGCATCGACTGGTTCGATCTCAGCGTGGCCCTGCATGTAAATGACAGCACGCTCACCCAAGAAGAAATCAACCTCCTCCTCAAAGCCAAGGGCAAATGGGTGCGCCTTGAAGGCAAGGGCTGGCGGAAACTTGAATACCAACTCACCGAGGAACAACTCAAAGAACTCGCCGACCTCGGCCTCTCTGTGAACGATTTCAGCAACGAAAAGCAACGCCTCCACGCGCTTCAGCTCTCCGGCCTCACCAAAAAAACCACCTCGCTTCTCGGCGCTGAGCGCATCGCCCAGGTCCGCCGCCGCGTGGAGGAAATCCAGACGCGCGTCACGCCGCCGGCACCCGATGCCATCACGGCCACCCTCCGCCCCTATCAACTCGAGGGCTTCCACTTTCTCGCCTACCTCACGGCAAACAATTTTGGCGGCGTGCTGGCCGACGACATGGGCCTTGGGAAAACCCTGCAAGCCCTCTCCTGGATCGCCTGGCTGCGGAAAGAAGGAAAAATCACCGATCCCGTGCTCGTCATCTGTCCCAAATCCGTTCAGGACAACTGGGCCAACGAGTGCGGCAAGTTTTTTCCGGAACTCAAAGTCGATGTCTGGAGCCGCGCCTCGGCTGGAAAAACCGGCCTCGACGGGTCGGCGGACCTCCTCGTCATCCACTACCCGCAACTCCGCTCCCACGAAGATGCCCTCCGCGCGGTCTCATGGGGTGTGGTGATCCTCGACGAAGCCCAGGCCATCAAAAATCCCACCTCACAAAATGCAAAAGCCGCCTGCGCGCTGCCTTCGAAATACCGCCTCGCGCTGAGTGGAACGCCGATCGAGAACCGCCTGCTTGATCTCTGGTCGATCTTCGCCTTTGCGATGCCGGGAGCCCTCGGCAACCGCACCGCCTTCACCAAGCAATTCGATAAAAAAGACGATCCCTTTGCACGCCGCCGCCTCGCCGCACGCACGCGGCCCTTCCTGCTTCGCCGCACGAAAAACGAAGTCGCCCGGGACTTGCCCGACCGCGTGGAGGAGGATCTCGTCGTGGAATTCGAAGGCGTGCAATCCACCCTCTACAAAGCCGAGATCAAGCGCGCCCGCGCCCAGTTGCTCAAAATCGAAACCTCGAAGCAGCTCGATAAAATGAGGTTCAATATCCTCACCAGCCTCCTGCGCCTGCGTCAGATTTGTTGCCATCCGCGCTTGCTCGGCCTCGAGGATACCAAGAAAAAGAAATCCACCGACAACGCCGAGGACAGCGCGAAACTTTCCGCCCTTCTCGAACTCCTCGAGCCCCTCATGGAAGAGGGCCAGAAGGTGCTCGTCTTCTCCCAGTTCGTGGAAATGCTCGAAATCATCGAGTCCGAGATCACGGCCAGAGAGTGGACGACCTTCAAACTCACCGGCTCCACCGACGACCGCGGCCCGCTCGTGGATTCCTTCCAGAAACACGCAGGCTCCGCCGTTTTTCTCATCAGCCTCAAAGCCGGCGGCTCAGGCCTGAATCTCACCGCCGCGAGCTATGTCGTGCTCTTCGATCCGTGGTGGAACCCCGCCGTCGAAGCCCAAGCGATCGACCGCACACACCGCATCGGCCAAAAACAAACCGTCTTCGCCTACAGACTCATCATCAAAGGCACGATCGAAGAAAAAATCCGCCTCCTCCAAAAAAAGAAAGGCGCACTGGCCAGCGACATCCTCGGCGAGGAAAACTTCGCCCGCGCCCTCACTCTCGAGGATTTTAACTTCCTGTTCAGCGACTCCGGAGAGGAATAGCCGCGTCGCCCCTCTTTGTCGCAACGCCACGGAAGGTGAAGGCCCCGTGGCATGACCTGCATCCGCTCGGGATGTTTGCGTCAAACTTATGATGATACATTCCAAAAAAAACCGAGCATTCACGCTCGCCGCACTAATCTGCGCCGGTCTTCTTGTATTCGCCTCGCTGAACTATTCCGAAGCAGCCCAGGCGCCGCCCACACCCACCGGGCCATCGGTTCTCATCCTCTACGACAACGACGCTCCCTACGGTTGGCTGGGGTCGATCTACACGCTCAAGCTCAAGAATCTCCTCGCCCACTTTGATGCGCGGGTCGTTTCCAAGCCTCTTGCGGATTATCAAACAAACGATCTGGCAGCCTACGATGCCACATTTTATCTCGGCTCGGTCTGGCGCTCCAGCCCGATGCCCGGGACCATGACAGCGGACTTGGATGCGAACACCAAGCCGTTCGTGTGGATGGGCGTCAACCTCTGGTGCTACGCGTGGGACACGGCGACATACGCGTGGAGACAGAATTTCAATACGCGCTACGGCATACAGGTCGCCTACTACTCGGGAGAAAACCACCCGAAGGTTCTCTACAAAGATACCGAGCTAAAAAAAGACATCTTCGATCCCGGCGTAACCCGTCTCGTAGTCACGGATGCCAGCAAGGTCGCCGTGCGGGCGGAGTGCTTCGACTCCGGTGGACAGAAATGGCCATACATCACCCAGAGCGGAAATTTCTGGTTCGTGGCCGATATGCCGATCGTCTCAACAAGTTTTGAAAACCGCTCGCTGGCCTTTGAAGATCTTTTGCACGATATGCTCGGGATTTTTCATGAGGAAAAACACCGCGCCTATTTCCGCATTGAGGATGTCGGGCCGGATTGCGATCTGGCAATTCTCCGTAAAATACGTGAGGCCATCGATCCTCTCAATGTGCCATTTACTATCGCCCTCATTCCCGAGTATCGAGACTGGGCTGGCATTTATAACCAAGGCAAAAGCGACACCATCAGCATCGCCGCAGGCTCTCCTTTCACTGAGGAAATCAAACTCTGGGTCGGCGCAGGCGGACAAGTTCTGCAACACGGCACCACCCACCAAATGGACGGCGTGCAAAATCCCTACTCCGGCGTGAGTGCGGAGGACTACGAGTTTTACCGCGTCACAGCCGATGCCGCTGGTAACATAACACTCATCGGTCCCGCCCCGGGAGACTCCGATGCGTGGGCACGCGAGCGCGTCACGCGCGGCATGAAGCTGCTTGAAAATGCAGGCCTTAAGCCAACGGGTTGGCTCACGCCCCACTACTTGGCCTCGGCGGTGGATTACCAAGTCTTCGCGAGCCTTTTTCCCTTCGCCTGCGATCGCGCGATTTTTTATTTCCCGGATGGAGTGGGCAATATGCAAGCCACGGAGTTGAACGCGCCTTTCATCTACCGCGACAGTTACGGACTCAAGCGCATCCCGGAATCCGTCGGCTACATTGATCCTTGGGGATGGTATGAAATTCAAGCCCCGACGCTCCCGCAAGACATCATCCAACGAGCCAAGGCGCTCAAAGTCGTCCGCGACGGCTGGGCGGGATTCTACTTCCATTGGTATATTGATCCAGCCTACCTCACCGAAACGGTGAAAGGCCTCCAAGGCTTGGGCTATGAATTCGTCCCGCTGACAGGCGACCTCAATTAAACCCACCGCAGCCAATCGCCATCGCCGCCCACCTTGGCGGCGGCGGCAATTTGCTCGGGCCCGCTCTTTTGCTCTCGATCCTCATGGAGATCTCGTGCAAAGCTCAAGCTGCCCCTTCGGAAGACTATTCGATGAAATCCATCCTATTCCTTCTCGCCGCGATCTGCGTGCTTCCCTGCCTCGCCGCCCCGTTTGATCAAACTCTTGGGGCGGGTGGTTTTTCTGTCCACATCACTTCGCCAAACACGCCTGAAAAAAATGACATCATCCTTCAGCCAAAAGGTCTGAAATCCGTGAACGACCCCGTGTCGTTGAGCGTCGACGGGTTGCTGACCCGCGCCTTTCTCGAAGATGCGGATGGCGATAACTCCCCCGAGCTGTTTTTGATTTTGACTGGCTCTGGAAGCGGTTCCTATGGCGAGGTGCTCGCATTTTCCACAAACGGCAACAAAGCCCTCACGCCGATCGTCATCGACGAGTGTGCTCCGAAGAATCTTGAGGGCTACATGGGGCATGATGAATTCACCGTGATGGAAAACACATTGGTCCGACGATTCCCCATTTACAAAAAAGGCGACAGCAACACTTCGCCCACTGGGGGATGGAGGCAGTTCCAATACAAGCTCAAGCCCGGCGAGGCGGCTTGGCATTTTCGCATCCACCGCATCGAGACATTCTAAAAAAAGTCCGCTCTCTCCATGGCAAGCCCGACCAATCATTTTCTTCCCATAGCCGCCGTTCTGATCCTCGCCCTCACGGGTGGCTGCTCGCGAAACATTTCATCCGCAGACTTGGAAAAAAACACCCGGGCCACGCGCGGTCACATGGCCCCGGCATCCTTGGCTGGCAGCCAGTTGAAGTACAGCGACAACCATGGCCGCAACATCTACACCTTCTTCCCCGACGGTCGTTACCGCTTCGCCTGGCTCTCACAAAATGAATCGCTCGCCGACAGCCGGGAGGGGCGATTCCATTATTCAACCACGAAAACAAACGAGGCCCGGATCCGCTTTGAGAACGAGCCGCAAATCACACTGCGATTCACCAAGCCCGGCTTGGCGACCGGAACGATCCAAGGTGATTTGCGCACCTATGAATTTCATATAGTCTCTTGGGATGCCAAGTGACGCTCCACTGCTCAGCAACAGTTTTTATTATTCTACCCCCAAGCATTTTATTTAACCACAGAGGAGATCTAGAGGGCACGGGCGCATTTGCGATGCGAATGGTGCAGGGCAAATACAAATACTCTGCAAGCAAGCTTGATCGATTTTTGCTTTTTTCTGCCAATCCCAGCTGGCTGGGATCATCCGTGCCAATCAGGGATATCCGAGGTTAATTCCTCTCCAACCGCGCCCGCTTGCTCAGAAATGGAATTTCAGGCCGGTGTTGTAACTGAGTTCTTGATCAGTTCCCCAGTATTGATATCCGACTCCGGCATAGATCGCCCATTTCTGATTCACGGTCAGCTCCAGTCCCGCCTCTACATTGACAGCATCCGCGCCGCGGTTCTGACCAAGCACCGTGAGGGAGCCGGGCTCCGGAACATCGGCAAAGGAAGCCGTCACCTCATGGTTCTGGTTGTAGTCGCCGAGGAAGTCATGCTCCCAGGAGGCGAAAGCCTTTGGTGTGAGGACCCATCCCTTCGTGAGTGGAATCGGCACCTTTACTTCAAGGCCGGGAGCCAAAATCACGGAATTGGCTTCTGCGGCATCGACCTGCAGGTTCAGGGAATCCGCCCCCGTCTCGTTGATTTTCCGTTGAAGCTGATAGGCATAGGAAAAACCGACTCCCGGCGTGAAAACCACAGGCCCTAACTTCTGCTCGTAGCCTGCCCCGATGGCGGCGATCAGGCCGTTCGATTGCCAGCGCCCATGGGCTTGACGATCCACATAGCCCGCAGAGGGAGATCCGAAATTGATCTCGCGCGTCGAACTGTATTGAAAGTTGCTGTAACCCACCAGCCCGGTGAAGCGGAAATTGCCCGGATGATATTTCTCGAGCAATCCCACGCTCAGATTGTTGGCGTAAAGGTTGGCCTGGTTATACTCGAAGCTTCCCGCCTGATTGAAGCCGTAGCCCATGACCACTCCCGTGGAAAAGTCTTTGGTCACCGCGTATTCCACACCAAGAATAGACTGGAAAATGTTGTAATCAAAAGAACTCAGTCCATTGCTCGGATCCGACATGCTGGCCTGCGTATTCCCCACATCGGTGAAGACGCTCCAGCGTTCATCCTCGGGAAGATTGATCGATTTGCCCGCGCCGGAAGCACGGAAACAAGCCTGTCGGAAGGTGTTCAGAGCCTCTAGCGTGACGCCCAGGATCGAGGCATACGGCTCGGCGATGACCTGATGAAATGAACTCTCCGTCTGAGTCGCGGTAGGCAGTAAGGAAACAATCGACAAAATATTGTTGAAATCCTGATTGCTGGTGAGCTGGTCATTGGCAATGTGATCGATCAGCGGCGCCGCATTGTAAACATTCAAGTTCAGTTGCTTGGACGGGTTGATGCTGGAGGTGTAGGCCTGCCCCGTGGATGGGTTCACAGGAACAGCCGTGGCCGGACGGGGGGGAGTCGTTGGATTGGTCGGAGCAACGGGAATCGGAATGCCGTCTGGATAGTAATTTCCTCCCAGGATGTTGTTCTGAGTGTTCAGCCAAAATCTGACAGAGAGGCTGTAAACATCCGTGCCAATGCCCAGCGCGTAGATCACATTGGGCGCCCCGATCAGCGCGAAGCCCGTCGGTTCCTGTCTGCCGCTCTGGAACTGGGCCGTCGGGTTGCCATTCAAAAAATTGATCTGCTGGCCGAAGAAACTGGTCGGAATCCCCTGCGTGGTGTTGATGAAGCTAAAGACTACGCTGAATTGAGACCCCGAGGCTGCTGGGTAATCGATCGAGAAGACATCCATTTTCTGACCTGTCGCCCCTCCATCGACCTCAAAAGTAATCGGCAGCCCATTGCCATCAAAAAGCGAGCCATATCCTGATACCGAGGCATTTCCGATCGTGTTGAAACCCCCGGGTGAAAATGGTCTGGTAAGCTGAGCGCCAGGTGGCGGGAAATTCTGCCCCGAGAGCTGACTGCTGCAAATTCCCACGCCAAAGAGAATGAGGAAAACGAAATGTTTATGCATGATCATAATATAATTGTGTCTGAAAGAACATAAGGACCCGGCATTGGCATAGCCGCATAAAATGCAGGTGTGACCGAATTTATATCCCATACGACGGCACTATCCCTTGCTAAGAAGCTTCCATCCACCATTGATCCAGTATTCAGCGTAATGAATTTCAGTTTACGCTTCCGACGGCAATGAGAGAAGGTCTTTTTGGCAGTGGCTACTCTCATGTTGGAAGGGTTTCTTTTTTTAAAACGCCATGGTCTCTGCTTTCGCATGAGCCTGGCTGAAGCTCAGTGGGTGATTGTCCCAGCGCTGAAGAAATACGCATTTCCAAGATTTCACCCTATGGTGTATTCACCCCATATTAACCCAAGTTTCGCGTGGATGACCGAAAACCCTCAAAAAAAGGGCGGCACATCATCACACATGGATCTCTTTTTTTCCGGCGATCAGGTTTCAATCAGCCCTCGTAGAAACCTAACGCTACTTATTCCGAGCAAGGATTCAAAGGGGTCGGGCATTAATTATTGATATTTAATTGCTTTAAGCATGCCTTTAAATACCAAAAGCGCATGAATCGGCCCCGCATTTTGACGCGCTGGGTTTGGCGGAGTTGCCTTAGAGCCATCGCTATGAGGTGCTGATGCCGACGCGGGCTGAAGAACGCTGAACGTCGAAACCTGAAACTATGAGCAACGAAATCGCCCCTTTTGAATCCATCCGCCGCAGCAACCCGACAGGAACTGGACTCTCAAACCCTGGGCTGGTAAAAGCTGGGCATGGAAATCAGCGCTTCCAGCATCAAACTCCGGGCTAACGCCCAAAAGGACAACAAGCGATTTTCCAGCATCGACCGCTTGCGCCACTCTCGAGGGGATGCTCAGGACGCAAATCTTCATGAACAAACGGCTCGACGCGTAGGTGCTGGGCGATGGATGGGGCATGTTTCTCAATACGGAGCAGGTCGTATTCGACGGATCGTGGAGATTGCGGCGATGACCTTGCTCTCTCTTTTTCCTCTTGCCGCAGTCGTTGCGGCGGCCGAGATGGCCAACGAAAAAAACACTGGGCCAACGGCTTTTGTCTACGATCCGGTCTTCCTCGAGCATGAAACGGGTCCGGGTTTTCCCGAGAGTCCGAATCGCTTGCGCTGGCTAACTGCCCATCTCGAAAGCCTCACCCTTTCGGCCCGCCTGCTACGCATATCGCCGGATGAAGGCATTGATCCGGTGCCTTGGATCGCGGAATTCCACGACAAGGACTACATCGAGGCCTTGCGCGAAGCCTGCCGGAACAGCGAGAAATTCCTGGGCAGGAGTCCGGACAGTCCGATTTCTGAGCGTTCATGGGATGCGGCGGTGCGGGCGGTTGGCGCCGCGCTCAGCGCGGTCGATGCGGTGATGGACGGACGCGCCCGCAATGCTTTCGCTGCAGTCCGTCCGCCTGGCCACCATGCCATGCCCGATTCGGCCAAAGGCTTCTGTCTTTTCGGCAATGCGGCTATCGCCGCCCGCTACGCACAGAAAAAACACGGTATCGAACGCGTCATGATCATCGATTGGGATGTGCACCATGGTGACGGCACACAAGAAATGACCTACGATGATCCAACAATTTTTTGTTTTTCGACCCATCAATATCCATTCTACCCGGGTTCGAGTGGCGCGGCGGATCATACGGGCGAGGGAAAGGGCAAAGGATTCAATCTCAATGTCCCCCTTACCGCAGGTAGCGGCGACCAAGCGGCACTCTCCGCGTTCCGTAACCAGCTCACGCAAGCATTCCGAAGATTCCGCCCGCAATTTGTCATCATCTCGGCCGGTTTCGATGCGCACGAAGACGATCCGCTCGGCGGGCTTGGTTGGACGAGCGGGGTATACGGTCAACTCACAGGTATCGTGCGGGAATTGTGCCGCGAGCAAGGGCACGAACGCATCGTCTCCGTGCTTGAGGGCGGCTACAGCAAGCGCGGAATGACCGAGGGGGTGGCCGCGCACCTTGAAGCGCTGGCGGAGTGAATCAAGCCGCCAGCACGCAGACTGATAGTGGTGGCGGCGGCGCAGCGGGTTTCGCGTGGGCAGCCCCTCAGCGCAGCAACTTGCCATCGCTGTCCACCTTGGCTGTGGCGATCTGTTCGGCCTCATCGGCGAGCCTCCGCATTTTGGCGACCTGCTCCGGGCTGGGCGTTGCGCCTTGTGTTTCGATGGCGACAAGGCGAATTTTTTTGATGCGGTCGGTGAACTCTGTCACCATCTCGGTGGCTTTCAGGCGGGGGTTCAAGGTGTCCAGTCGATCTAAAAAGTATTCCATCACATCCACCCTCCCGAGAATTTCTGCCTTTGCCGGGGAGTAGCGGTCATCGGTGCTGACGGCCCCCAGTTGGAAACCGCGCAGCCATCCTCCGAGGCTGACCATGTGCGCCATCTCCTCATCGTGGAGTTCCATCATGGACTCCTCGACATCTTCCTGGGTTTTCACCAATTCCCCTCGCATGCCGACCCAGTCGCCCTTGTCGCTCAGTTCAAAAAGGCTCTTGCTGCGCTTGGCAAGGCGTTCCCCCACTCCCAGAGCGCGCGATTGCCGGATGAGTTCGCGGCCGATGTCCTGCAAATCCTGCGGACGCTCGGCGACTGTTAGCATAAATCCATCCGCCACGAGCGAGCCGAAGTGCAATGCTGTCTGCAGCCGATTGCTGAAACTCGCCTCGCGGTTCGCCGCTTCGATTGTCTTCATCGGCACCGGACGAAAGGCTTCGAGATCCTTGAGCAGCGACGCTATGGAAGGCGAGGTAACGGGATTTACGCCGAGTTCCTCGCGCATGTGCTCGGTGGAACTGCTCTCCAATTCCTTGAGCGTATCGGTCTGCGCAACCAAGCCTCCGCAGAATGCGGCTAGGCCCAACACAATGATGAAGAAAATCCGAGTCACTCGAAGGACCAACCACACCACTCCACAACCTTCCAATCAAGCGAGAAAGCACTTTCGGAAAAAATCGTTTGGGTTCATATTTTCGCCATGGTCATCGGAGTCCCCAAGGAAATCAAAGCCCAGGAGCATCGCGTGGCGCTCCCCCCCTCGGCTGCCTATCAACTGATCAAACATGGCCACAAGGTGATCGTGGAGTCCCAAGCCGGGGCGGGCATCGGCTTCTACGACGACAACTACCGCCAGGCCGGTGTCGAGATTGTCTCCAACCATGCCGAGGTTTTTGCGCGCGCCGACATGGTGGTGAAAGTCAAGGAACCGCTACCGGAGGAATATCCCCTCCTTCGCAAGGACCAGATTCTTTTCACCTACCTACACCTCGCCGCGAGCCGTCCACTCACCGAGGCGCTTCAAAAAACCGGAGCGACCTGCATCGCTTACGAAACCGTGCGGGCCAATAACCGCCTCCCGCTCCTCGAGCCCATGAGCGAGATCGCAGGCCGCATGTCCGTCCTTGTCGGCGGATATTTCCTCGCCAAGCACACAGGTGGAAAAGGCGTGCTCCTCGGCGGCGTGCCCGGGGTGCTGCCGGGAAAAATCATCGTCATCGGTGGCGGCACTGCCGGAGTCAATGCCGCCCGCATGGGAACAGGTGTGGGAGCGGATGTGACGATTCTCGAGGTCGATCTCGAGCGAATGCGATTTCTCGACATCACCATGAGCACGGCGCACACACTCTACTCGAGCGAGGCCAGCCTGCTCGACCTCCTGCCAAGCGTGGACCTCCTCATTGGCGCCGTCCTCGTTCCAGGCGCCAAGGCTCCAAAACTCATCACCCGCGACATGCTCCGCCTCATGAAACCCAACAGCGTTGTGGTGGACATCGCCATCGACCAAGGTGGTTGCCTCGAAACCTCCCGCCCGACCACGCATGACAACCCGATCTTCGTCGAAGAGGGCGTCGTCCACTACTGCGTCGCGAACATGCCCGGCGCCTACGCCCGCACCGCCACGCAGGCGCTCACGAATGCGACCTACCGCTACATCGAAACACTCGCGGACCTCCCACTCGTTGAAGCCTTCGAACGCGCCCCCGGCCTCCGCGAGGGCCTGAGCGTATACAGGGGGGGCATCACTTGCAAAGTCGTTGCCGAAGCCCACGGCCTCGATTACACGCCATTTGCCACCACATGACACTCGAACAGGAAATCCACACGATTGGCCGTCGCGCCCGCGAAGCCTCGCGCGCCATCGCGCGGCTCACTGCGACTCAAAAAAATAAAATCCTCATCGCCATGGCGGATGAACTCGTCGTTCGTTCGCCAGAAATTCTTGCTGCCAACGCGGAGGATACCGCCGCCGCTGAAAAAAACAGCCTCACCAAAGCCGCCATCGACCGCCTCCGCCTGACTCCGGACCGCATTTCGGGAATGGCCGATGGCATCCGCCAGGTTGCCGCCCTCGAGGATCCTGTCGGAGAAATCCTTCGCGACTGGACACGCCCGAATGGCATCCGCATTCAAAAAATCCGAACACCGATCGGCGTCATCGGCATCATTTACGAGTCCCGCCCGAATGTCACCGCCGACGCCGCCGTGCTCTGCCTCAAGACCGGCAACGCCGTGATCCTCCGGGGTGGCTCCGAAGCTCTCGCCTCAAACCTCGCCATTGCCAAGGCCCTGCAGGCAGGTGGATTTCAAGCCGGACTGCCCGATTTTTCCGTTCAGCTCATTCCAACAAAAGACCGCGAAGCCGTGAAAATCATGGCAGCCATGGACCAATTCATGGATGTCATCATTCCCCGAGGCGGGCACTCGCTCATCGAGGCCGTTGTCAACGCCGCCCGCATGCCTGTCATCAAGCACTACGACGGCATCTGCCATGTTTATGTGGACCGGGAAGCCGATCAGCAAATGGCGCTCGATATCGCGATCAATGCCAAATGCCAGCGCCCCGGCGTATGCAACGCCCTTGAAACCCTCCTCGTGCACCGTGACATCGCGCACGATTTCCTCCAACTCGCCACACCCGCACTGGATGCCGCCCGCGTCGAAATTGTCGCCGACCCCGAATCATTCAAAATCCTCTCCAGCCTGCACTACAAGGCGCTCCGCGAGGCGGATGACACAACCTGGCGCACCGAGTGGCTTGAACTGATCCTCTCCGTCCGAATCGTGGATGACCTCACTGCCGCCATCGACCACATCGAGACCCACGGATCCCACCACAGCGACGCGATCATTACCCGCAACCCCGCCACGGCCGAAACCTTCCTCGCTTCGGTCGATTCTGCCACCGTTTACTGGAACGCCTCCACCCGCTTCACCGACGGCGGCGAATTCGGCTTTGGCGCCGAGATCGGCATCAGCACCGATAAACTCCACGCCCGAGGCCCAATGGGACTCGAGGAGCTCACGACCTACAAATACCTCATCCGCGGCGAAGGCCAGATCCGGAAATGAAAACCCTCCGCGTCCACTACGAAGGCCGCGTGCAAGGTGTCGGCTTCCGCTACACCGTGAAAAACCTCGCCCGCGAATATGATGTCTCCGGCACGGTCGAAAATCTGCCCGACGGCCGTGTGGAGCTGGTTGCCAGCGGCGAAGCTGACGAGATCGATGCCTTTCTCGAGGGCATACGCACCAGCCACCTCGCAGGCCATATCACCCTCGAATCCCCGCAACCCATCTCTCGCCCCGCCACACTGCGCGGTTTCTCCATCGCGCCATGACCACTCCCGCCGTCCGCATCGAAAACCTCACCAAGATTTTTCCCGTCCCGCTTCGCCGCCAGCGGGTCACCGCCGTGCGCAACATCAGCTTCGAAGTCCGCCCCGGCGAGGTCTACGGCCTCCTCGGACCGAACGGCAGCGGCAAGAGCACCACGCTGAAAATCCTCCTCGGGCTCGTAACCCCCAACCACGGCCGCGCCATGATTTTTGGGCAGGACAGCCGCGATTACCACAGCCGCCGCGATGTCGGATTCCTCCCTGAAAATCCCTATTTTTACAAATTCCTCACCGCCGCCGAGACGCTCCGCTTTTACGGCAAGGTCTGTGGCATGGGAGGAACTCTCCTCAATAAACGCATCGACGAACTCATCCATCTCGTCGGCCTCGAGGACGCGCGCGACCGACGCATCGGAGGCTTCTCCAAAGGCATGCTTCAACGCATCGGCCTCGCCCAGGCGCTCATTCAGGATCCCCGCCTCGTCGTCCTCGACGAACCCACCGCCGGCGTCGATCCCGCCGGCTCGCACCAGATCCGCGACCTCATCCTCGACCTCAAGCAACGCGGCAAGACCGTCCTCCTCACCTCGCACCTCCTCGAGCAGGTTCAGGAAATTTGCGACCGCGTCGGCATCATGGCCCGTGGCGAAATGATCCGAGAAGGCGCGCTCGCCGATCTCGTCTCGGTGAAAAACCAAACTGAATTCGTGATTGAAAATGCCACTCCGGAAATCCGCTCCCAGATCGAGCACCTGCTTCAAAACTCCCCTGCGAAACTCCTCTCAACCCGCCAACCCCAGCGCTCGCTCGAAAGCGTCTTCTTGGAACTCACGGCCACTGACCACCAATGAACTTCTTCATCACCGGCACAGACACAAACGCCGGCAAAACCTTCTGCACCGCACTTCTCACACGCGCTCTACGGGGAAAAGGCTTTGAGACCATCGCTCTCAAGCCACTGTGCAGCGGGGAACGCGAGGATGTAGACATCCTGCGATCCGCTTCAGGCAACGCCTTGAGCAACGACGAAACCAACCCCGTCTGGCTTCAAGCCCCCGCCGCCCCGCTCGTCGCAGCCAGACTCGAGAATCGCACCATCACACTCGACGCGCTGGATGCCTGGTTCCACACCCTCTCTCGAAAACACCCATCCCTCCTTGTCGAGGGCGCGGGAGGCTGGCTCGTTCCCATCACAAAAACCGAGACCATTGCCGACCTTGCAGCCCGACTCTCCCTGCCGGTCATCCTTGTCGTGGCCAATCGCCTCGGCTGCATCAACCACACCCTGCTCACACTCGAGAGCATTCGCGCCCGGGGACTCCGCTGTCCTGGCATCATCCTCAACAACCTCGTCGCAACCCCGGATATCGCCACCCGCACCAATCGTGAAATCCTCGAGCAACACATCCCGATCCTCCTCGAAGTCCACCCCGGCCAGACCGAGATCCCGCCACCCGAACTCGCCTATTTTCTCTACCAAGCCATAAGCCGCCACTCCTCATGAAGCGCCTATTACCCACTCTCCTCGCCTGCGCTGCATCCAGCGCGCTCGCAGCGCCCGGGCTTACGATCTACAATCAGAACTTCGCCATCGTTCGAGACACTCTCTCGATTGACCTTCCGGTCGGCACAAACGAACTCGTCTTCGATGGCGCCACCACCCTGCTGGAGCCGGATTCCGTGATTCTGCGCGATGCCACGGGCGCACCACTTCCGATCCTCGAGCAAAACTACCGCAACGATCCCGTCACCCAGCAACTCCTCCTCTCGCTCTCCGAAGGCAAGGAACTCGATTTTTATGTGCGTGAGCCGACTAAAGCCGATCGCGTCGTGAAGGGAAAAATCATCCGCGCGACCGCCGATCAAGCGCCCATCGTCGAAGTCGACGGCAAAATCCAATTCAGCCTCCCCGGCGAACCTCACTTCCCATCCCTCGGCGACAACACCATTCTTAAGCCTCGACTTGTCTGGAAAATCAAGACCCCGAAACCCATAAAATCCCAAGCCGAACTCGCCTATCTCACCGGCGGTCTCACCTGGCAAGCCAGCTACAACATCGTAGCGCCCGAAAAAGGCGACACCGCCGAAATCATAGGCTGGATCACGATGAGCAACCAATGCGGGCGGGATTTTGAGAATGCAAAAATCAAACTTCTCGCGGGCGAACTGAATAAAATCGCCCCTCCATCTCGCGATAACCTCACCAGGATGGCCATGCCCGCCATGGCCATGAACGAGCCCACCGTGACAGAGAAGGCATTCGACACATTTTACCTCTACACGCTCGAAAACCCCACCACCCTCCTCGATCAAGAAACCAAGCAAGTCGAATTCGTGCGCGCCTCCGGAGTCAAATTCGAAACCATCTACACATACGACGGCGCGCATTTGGACCGCTGGCATGGCGCGGATGCCACCTTCCGCCGCACAAATGAAGAATTCGGAGTGCAAAGCTCCCCAAAGGTCGCCGTGACCCGCGAGTTCCGTAACACCAAACAAAACGGCCTCGGCATCCCCCTCCCTCAAGGTCGCATTCGCTTCTACCGCGCCGATGGAGACACCCTCGAATTCACCGGCGAAAATAAAATCGACCATACCCCCACCGACGAACTCGTAAAAATCCACACCGGCGACGCATTCGACCTCGTCGGCGAAAGAAAACGCACAGACTTCCGCGTGGACACCTCCAACAAATCCGCCACCGAAACCTTCGAAATCACACTCCGCAACCGCAAAAAAGAACCCGTCACAATCCGAGTTATCGAACACCTCTACCGCTCCGCAAACTGGAAAATCACCACCAACTCCGAGCCCTTCACCAAAAACCAGTCCAACGAAATCCAATTCCTCATCCCGGTAAAACCCGGCGAAGAACGCAAACTCACCTATACGGCGAATTACAATTGGTAGTCACTCTCTCAACAAGCAGCCACACAGCACACGCTTGAACCAAAAATTTAAACGATCGTCCAAATTTCTGGTTCGACTGTGCCGCTGAAGAAGTGCGCCCCCCGGGACTCGAACCCGGAACCAATTGATTAAGAGTCAACTGCTCTACCATTGAGCTAGGGACGCAAATAAAAAAAGATGAATACCTTATAAAGCGAATTTGAAAGGTATTTTGACGTGTTGCACGGGCTTTTTCTACACTCGCGGAACAAGACAACGAAGAGCTGTAAAAGCCAGACCGACGCAAAAAGCCGAGCTTCTGCGAAAGCTAAAACTTGGAGCAAAACGCGACATTGTCAACACTAACATCGGGACCATTAATACATCCGAGCCTCAGTTGCTGGCAAGCAGAAATGGCCCATGCTTAAAAGCACACCCCATGTGCCATCGAATGCAAAATCGGTGATGCGAAACTCAATGCGATGCAGTCGCACAACAATGACGCGCTCAGTCGCTGTTCGAAGGGCGGCATCGGATATTGCGCTGTGATCTGGAGTCATTCATTCGAATCCGGCCAGAGAGATTCATTCTAAAATTTCTCGCAAAACAATTCGTCCACGGAAAAGAACTGTTCTTCCTTCGTCAGAGCCGTTTTTAACATTTGTCATCCAGGTTGACTTTCCGCGTCTTTCGACAAACTGCAAAAACTCCTTTTCTACTTCGTGCCCTCCGTCCTCCGCGGTGAGTTTCCCGCCAACAGCGCAGCGCCCATGAGTTGCTAAAAAATGCCTCATCCAGCGATATCGCTTAGAGAAATCTGGTTAGCTCTTGGCTTGCAGACTGCAAAAAATCATCGCAAGAGGATTTGATAACCAGATCAAGCAACTCCTCATCATGTACTTTCTCTTATTTTAGGCAAAACCATGCCCCTGTTTTGCAAGCGAAGGAAACGAAGTCGTGTGAAGTTGCAAGCGGAGCGACCATCGTTGCCCTTTCACCGACTCGCCGTGAACGATTCCTTGGCGGACACCCGCCTTCGGGAAAAAGTCAAACCTTGATGCGCTTTGACCTAAAGGAAATGTTGATCTGCCTGGTGAATCCGCTCCCAGCACCCATGCCGATTCTCATATTCTCTCCTTTTACCACCTTGGTGTTTGCGGGATTCCAAAGCCTGCTTGCCCCCAAACTATGCGCTCGTGCAAAAATGTAAGGCTACCAGAAAATTCTGCAAATGCAGACTTGAACACATGCACCTGAGAATCCTGGCAGGATGTTGCCGCAACTCTGCTCTCGCGAAGGAAGGCGCTCTATTCTTACAGACCCTTTGTAATGTTCTGTGCGGATTTTTTTAATGCGGGAATCAATTTTTTTACACCCTGCTTGGCGTTCTTCATGCGGAGCGATGAGACCGTGAGTGCGGCGACAATTTGTCCGTGCCCATCGAAAACGGGAACGCCGATATCGGTGATACCAATGACTTGAGAGCTTGCTGCGTCCTCAAAGCCCTGCTCTTGGATTTTTTTCAAAACCGCACGCATTTTATTGTCGATATTGGCTGGACGCAGTGCCCCGTAGCTCGAAAGGATGCGTCCAGATACGGTGCTCAGGGCATCCAGTTTTGCACCCTGCTGCAAGCTCACCCGCACAAGACCCCCTCCCGGCACATCCAGAAGAAGCAGCGCACAATCACCATCGGGCACGCAAAGATGCACAGACTCGGCTTCTAAACGCGCAAACTCGGTCATCGCGCCAAGGGCAGCCTGCTGCAACCTCAAATGCGGTGGATAGCCCTGCACCAGAGCCGAGAGACGCCCGGAAAGAAAATAAGTACCCGCCTCCGAGCGGTTCAAATAACCGCGGCGATTCAGACAGGCGACCGGGCGCTGAATCTCGGAGACGCTGAGCCCGAGGCCTTGTGAGATTTGGGTGAGCGTTACAGCTTCCATGCGGCTCGCCATCCACTCCAGCAGGTCGATACCCCGATCCAAAGCGGGAATTTGCGCCTGATTTTTATTTTCATTCATAATAAATATTATTGCATCTGATATTTTAAAGATTCAAGATTTGCAGCATGGAATATTTGCCACCCGAAGAAATCAACTACGCCGACAGCTTTGGCGACCGTTTGGAAAAATGCTACTCCGGGGCTGTCTACGACACCCTCCGAGCCATGGGCTATCCGGATCAGATACTTCCCCGCACGATCCGACCGCTTGATTCCACGCGGCCGCTGGCGGGCCGCATTTTTACAATCAGCGGACATGCTGATCACACAGTGGACGGGCATACCACATTGCTTGAGTGGACCCGTATGTTGTCGCGCGCCCCGAAGAACAGTGTCGTAGTCTGCCAACCCAACGACGACACGCTGGCGCACATGGGAGAACTGTCGGCGGAGACATTTGTTTACAAGGGTGTCCGCGGGTATCTCTGCGACGGAGGATGCCGTGACACGGTTCGAATTTTGGAAACAGGCATGAAAACATGGTTTCGGTATCATACCCCGCGAGATGTCGTGGGGCGTTGGGTGCCGGACCGCTTCGGAGAGCCAATCGTCATCGGCAATGTGAGCATACGAACCGGAGACTACTTGATGGCTGACCGTGATGGCGCCCTTGTCATACCGTGTGAAATCATCTCCGAAGTCACTGAAAAGGTGGAGGAGGTGCTCCGCACGGAAAACAAGGTGCGGACAGCAATCCTGCAGGGTATTGATCCTGTGGAAGCCTACTTGAGTCACAAAAAGTTTTAAAACCCATGCAGGCAGCCATCCGACTATTCCCCGCCGACAACATCCTCGTGCTCGCGCGCAGCCTCCATACCGGAGAGGAAGTCCTCATCGAGGGCGTTGTCCATGTCCTGAAGACGCCACTCGGTCTGGGCCACAAAATTGCCGCACAAAAAATCGCTGCCGGTGAAAAGATTCTTAAATACGGGGCGCCCATCGGTTCGGCAACCGCCGACATCCAACCTGGCGAACACGTTCATTTACACAACATGAAAAGCGACTACCTGCCCACATTCACGCTCGACGAGGGCCACGAGTTTCACAAACACGCATGACTAACCACCCACCCCTTACGAACAAGGGCGTCCTTCGTTCGGATGGCCGCAAAGGCATTCGCAATGTCGTTGCGGTCGTCTATCTGGTCGAATGCGCACACCACGTCGCCCGGGAAGTCCAGTTGCCATTCCGCGAGCAGGGCGTGCATCTTCTGGGGTTCAGCGGATGCTATCCCAATGAATACTCCTTTCGCATGCTGCGGAGCCTTTGCACCCATCCCAATGTGGGAGCCGTTCTCCTCGTCTCACTGGGATGTGAAGGATTCAATCGCAAGGGCCTTCTGGAAGCCATTCGCGATACAGGACGCCCGGCAGATTTGCTCGTGATCCAACAAACCGGTGGAACCCGTTCAACGATCCAAGCTGGCCGCAACTGGGTGCAAAACGCGATTCAGGAATTGGAGTCCGCGCCCCTCACTTCCATGTCGATAAATGAACTTGTCGTGGGAACGGTCTGTGGCGGCAGTGATGGCACCAGCGGGATCACCGCCAACCCAGCGATTGGCAGGGCCTTCGATCGCCTGGTCATGGAAAAGGCGAGCTGCATCTTTGAGGAAACCGGCGAACTCATCGGCTGCGAGCAGATCATGGTTTCCCGAGCCGTGACCCCGGAGCTTGGCGAAATCCTGAGCAGTTCGGTTGCAAAAGCCGCGCGTTATTATGCCATCCTAGGCCATGGCAGTTTCGCGCCCGGCAATGCCGACGGCGGCCTGACCACACAGGAGGAGAAAAGTATGGGCGCCTACTCAAAGAGCGGATCCTCGCCCATATCCGGACTTATCAAGCCTGGAGATATTCCTCGCATGGGAGGGCTTTACTTGCTCGATGTGGTGCCAGATGGCGACGTGCGGTTCGGATTTCCAAACATCAATGACAATGCTGAGATCGCGGAACTCATCGCCTGTGGTTCGCACGTGATCCTTTTTGCGACAGGTCGCGGCTCTGTTGTTGGCTCTGCCATTTCTCCGGTGATAAAAGTCTGCGCGAATCCGGAAACATTTAGAAATCTGCCTGAGGATATGGATGTCAATGCGGGACGCATCCTTGAAGGACTCGCCAGCCTTGATGAGGTGGGCGATGAGATCCACCATCTCATAACCCGCATTGCGGATGGACACCCAACAGCATCGGAATCTCTCGGCCATCAGGAATTTGTTCTTGGCTATAAAAGCTTCGAACCCATCGGCCCCACCTGTCACCCCACCTACCAATGAACCTGGAACTCACCAATAAAGTCATCCTCATCACCGGCGGCGCAAAAGGCATCGGCGCTGGAATCACAAGAGCCTTCGCCGAAGAAGGGGCTGTCGCCTGCATCCTTGGTCGCAATGCCAAAGAAGCAGGCGAGATCATCGCCGAACAGGCCGCCAAGGGAAACCGCGTGGAGTCGTATTTCATCGAAATGACTGATGAGTCCACGATTCAAAAGGCTGTCGAGGAAATCGTGGCAGCGCATGGACGCATCGACGCTGTCATCAACAATGCCGGCGGCAACGACGCCATCGGGCTTCGCCACCAAACAGACGATTTTCGCCAATCCCTCGAGAAAAATATCGTCTCTTGCTTTGCTCTTGTGCACCACGCCCTTGACCACCTCATTGCCTCTCGCGGCGTGATTATCAATATCGGATCGAAGTGCGCGGTGACTGGCCAAGGTGGCACCAGCGGTTATGCAGCCAGCAAGGGAGCGATGAACGCGCTGACGCGCGAGTGGGCGTTGGATTTGGCCCATTACGGGATTCGCGTGAATTGTGTCATCCCTGCCGAAGTCATCACGCCACTCTACGAGCGTTGGCTGGCGCAGGCTCCCGATCCCGCCATGGCCCGCGAGCAACTCAACCAAACCATCCCCTTGGAAAGACGAACAACAACCGTTGCGGAAATCGCCGACGCCGTGGTTTTCCTTACCTCTCCGAAATCCTCTCACACCACCGGACAGCTTATCTTTGTGGACGGGGGCTACGTTCACCTCGACCGCGCCTGCACACAGTCCACGTCCCATTTAAAAGCTTCTTGAAGTCCCATCATGATCGACACCCACCAACACCTCATCTATCCCGAAAAGTTCGCCTACTCATGGGCGAAGGGAATCCCCGCTTTGCAGGGGGCCTTTCGTCTTGAGCAATACAACGAAGTTATAGGCTCGGCTCCAATCGAGGGCACCCTCTTCATGGAGGTCGATGTGGATGAAGAATTCTCGGCCGATGAAGCTCGATTTTTCTGCGATCTTGCTGACACCTCCACCAACCGCGTCCTGGGTGTGATCGCCGCAGCCAGACCCGAGAAGGATGGTTTTGAGGATTACTTGGACTCCATTGCACACAAACGCCTTCTTGGTATCCGCCGGGTGCTTCACACCCAGCCTGATGATCTTTCGACGGGTTCTCTTTTTCGAAAAAACATCCGCACTCTGGCTGCTCGGAACCTCACCTTCGACCTCTGCGTTCTCCAGCGGCAACTCCCCCTGACTCTGGAACTCGTCCAGTCCGCCCCCGAAGTATCCTTTGTTCTCGACCACTGTGGGGTGCCCGATATCGCGACCAACAATCCTCCTGAAGGGAAAGAATGGTTGCGTTGGAAATCCAACATTCATCGTCTGGCTGCTTGTCCCAATGTTTTCGGGAAAATCTCCGGCATCACCGTGTATGCTCCCGGAGATCAGCGCAACGCATCGGCCCTCGCATGCTATGTCCAGACGATGATCGATGCCTTCGGGCCGGATCGCTTGGTTTGGGGCGGGGATTGGCCCGTCGTAAATCTCGGCTCCGGTCTTCCGGGCTGGATCGACATCACGACTGAACTCCTCTCGCACCTGACGCCTGAAGAACGGGAAAACATTCTCTCCAAGAACGCCCGCACCATTTATCACATTCCATCATGAGCACACCACGATTCCTCAATCAGATCGCTGTCGTCACTGGCGGAGGCTCCGGCATTGGCCGGGCCGTTGCGCTTCGCCTGGCATCGGAAGCGGCCGAGGTGCACATCCTCGAGTTATCCCATCAAGCGGCTGAAGAAACTCAGGCACTGATTCAAAAAGCGGGAGGCATCGCCCATGTGATCGAAGCCGATGTCTCAAACACGGAATCCGTGCGGAGCGCCTTCTCAGGCCTGTCCCGCCTCGATATCCTGGTGAACAATGCGGGCATCGCCCATATCGGCAATGTGCTCCAGACAGCACCTGAGGATCTCGATCGACTCTACAACATCAACGTGCGCGGCGTTTATCATTGCCTCCATTTTGGAATCCCTCTCATGCAAAAAAATAGCTCGGGCAGCATCGTCAACCTCGCCTCCATCGCCTCCAAGGTGGGCATCCCGGATCGCTTTGCCTACAGCATGACCAAGGGCGCTGTTCTTTCCATGACCCTCTCGGTCGCCCGGGATTTTGTGGACAAAGGCATTCGCTGCAACTGTGTCTGCCCAGCCCGTGTGCATACTCCCTTTGTGGACGGATTCATTTCCAAAAACTACCCGGGACGCGAATCCGAAATGTTTGCGAAGCTCGCTGCCGGACAACCCATCGGTCGCATGGGGCAACCCGAGGAAATCGCCACGCTCATCGCCTTCCTCGTCTCTCGCGATGCCAGCTTCATCACCGGCTCCGCCTATGATATAGACGGCGGCTTCACTCTCCTTCGTTAATTAAAATATGAAACTCATCAAATTCGGAAACCCCGGCTCGGAAAAGCCCGGCGTGATCCTTGAAAACGGAAAATCCCTCGACGTCTCGGCATTCGTTCCAGACTACAACGAAGCCTTCTTTGAATCCCAAGGGCTGGAGCGCCTCGGTTCTTGGATCAAAGAAAACGCCGCTTCTGCTCCCGAAGTTCCAGCTGGAGCTCGCCTCGGCTCACCGATTGCGCGGCCCAGCAAGATCATTTGCATCGGACTCAATTACAGCGACCATGCCAAAGAGAGCGGCATGGCGGTGCCAAAGGAGCCAATTATCTTTTTCAAATCCACCACGGCCATTACGGGCCCGAACGACGGACTCATCATTCCCGCTGGATCGGAAAAAACCGACTGGGAAGTCGAGCTCGCCGTGGTGATTGGAAAAACAGCCCGTTCTGTGAAGGAGGATCAGGCTCTGCACCACATCGCGGGCTACATGCTCCACAACGACTACAGTGAGCGCGCATGGCAACTCGAGCGCGGCGGACAATGGGTCAAAGGAAAGAGTGCAGACACCTTCGCCCCCTTCGGCCCATGGCTCGCCACTGCGGACGAAATTCCCGATCCCCACCACCTCCGCCTCTGGCTGAGCGTGAACGGAGAAATGAAGCAGGATGGCAACACAGAAAACCTTATTTTTAAAATCCCGCATCTCATCAGCTACCTCAGCCACTTCATGACTCTGCTCCCCGGCGACGTCATTTCCACAGGAACTCCTGCAGGTGTCGGCCTCGGCTTCACTCCTCCTCAATACCTCCGTGCGGGTGATGTGATTGAATTGGGAATCGATGGTCTGGGCATCCAAAAACAAACCGCGAGTTAACACACTTAGAGACTAAGTCCAAAAATGAACCCTCCAGAATACAAGCCAACCTTGCCCGCCAACGCCTGACCGAGCCCCACGAAGTGGCCGAATCGGTGTGGTTCGCGGTCAACGGCCCCCGGGCGATCCACGGGAGCAACCTGCGCATCGACGGCGGCCTCTACTGAGGGGCTCCAAGGCTTGGCGGGGATGGCAGGTGGGGCGATATTCGACCCGCCTTTTTTAATTTCCCATTCCAGGCATGGTTGCAATTCCCACACCGCAATCTTCTCCTGCCAAACAACACCGGAAACCCCATGACCAGGATCGAGAGGAACGACAACCGTCTCGGAATCTGGTCGGGGGCCGTGTTGGTCGAACCACACCGCGGGCAGCCCGGCATCATCTCTGGCACTGCCTCAACACCGCCATCACACAAAATCTCCAAAGCGCGAGGAAGGTCGTTCTCTGAGACTTGGACCCGAACCCCGCCAATCGCGTCCGAGTAGAGCCAATTAATCTGCACCATGTTCTCATCCTGAATCCTGGCGGCCACGCCGCCGGCTTCAAGCCGCATTCGAAGAAGGTGGGCTTCCTCCGGTTTGCTGAATGTCGCTATGTCAGTCATGGAAATTCTAAAAGCACTCCGACCTCTCAAGCCGCTCCGTAACCCTTTAACTCTTTTCTGGCAGGGAGATCGTCACCATCGTCCCCTTGCGTGGCGCGCTGATCTCGAACGAACTGGATCCTCCCGGCTTGATGGCCACATAGATCGGGGTCGTGAAGACCGCAAATTTCGGCAGGTGAATCCGGTTCTGGGTCAGCGTGCGTCCCTTCTCGTCAAGGATGGGTGTCCCGAGAGCTCCTCCCATGCGGGAAAACCCTTGGAGTTGCGTCACCGAAATCTCGCCTTCAATAAGGATGAGGCCGCCAAGTTGCTGCGCTGTGAGCGCGGCGACGAACCCAGTCTCCTTCGACTCGAACGCGCTCGGTGTCACCGGGATTACTGGGAGCGATCCGGGGCCGGTGCGGGCCGGATCGAACTCGGAGGCGTATCTCAGCTCGCGCACGAATTCCAGGGAAATCTTATTAGTGCCGAGCTCAACCCGCGGAGAAGTAACAAGCGAGCGGTTGGGCTCCTTGACGCTCATCTGCATAAGCACGGGCAAACGCGCTTGGTGGCCAGCCCCTGTGCCGATCAGAACCTCATACTCCTCGATGGAGATGCCTTTTTGAGCAGGCGAATCAGCCGCCAGCCACAAGCGCGGATCTGCAACTAAAAATGAGGGCCCTTCAGGTTTGGCGCAGGCTGCCAAGAGCGCGAATGGCGCTGCCAGTAGAAGAATATTTTTCAGTGTCGACGGTTTCATATCTATTTGTTTTGGGTCTTATTTGGTTTACGGATCCGAAAGCGCAGCGAACGGATTCAACTCCCGAGCTTGAGTTCGATGTCGGAATCCGTTCGGGTCAGCGCGCCGGCTCGAACATTTTCACCCCCCCTGAAAGTAAAAGACCTCCTCCATGGGAGCCCACCAGACGTTGTCATCCACTCCGGGGAGCGGTTTCTGGCAGGGCTTGCAGACCGCCCACCAGGCTTGTGTGACAGGATCGGCAGCCATGCGCGCCATGTCGGCCTCGAAGTTGTTCCCCGTGTATTCAAAGTGGCTGAACAGGTAATGCTTTCCGTCCGGCAATTGGCGCAGGTAAATCGAGTAGTTGCGGATGTGCGAGTCACGAATGATCGCCAACACATCCGGCCAAACGGCGGCGTGCAACCTCTTGTATTCCTCAAGGTGCTCCTCCCGCACCTCGATGATCAGTCCATATCTTTGGTTCATCGTCTTATTCTCGTTTGGATCAGCCCTGTGGATTCTTTAATTTCGCTTGGAGGAAATTCATGAGCGACTTGTATTTGACCTCGGTGGCCCCGGGATACATGAACTCGCATTCGACACCGGCGCTCCGACATTTCTCCGTGAATCCGGCCCCGAAATTCGACCCGTGCGGACCGCCCTTCTGCTCCTGGCCTAACGCTGGGACATCGCCGTATTGGAGGAAAATCGGGGGGTCCCCGGCCGTGATCAGCGCGTAGGGGGAATACTCGGCGATCCAAGGCAGGATGGTATCGCGTCCGGCGAGAAATTCCTTGAAGTTACGGAATCCAAAGGCGTGCCCGCCGTATTGGATATTGGGAATCCAGGCTTTCATCTGCTGTGGGTCGAGAGAAGTCTGCGCGCCGAGCCCGGCAGCCGCGCAGGGGCGGGTCGACTCCCGCGCAACGGGATCCGCGCTGCCGGGGTCGGCCAGATCATCGTGCAATGCCAACCAGAGAGCCGAGCAACCGCCCGCGGAGTTCCCCACGGCTGCGATGCGCGACTTGTCGAGATTCCATTCCGATGCCTTGCTGCGCACGAATTGTAGCGCCCGCGCCGCGTCCTGCAACGGGCCTTGAACCGGCGGCACCAGTCCATCTGCGGTCGCCTCGGGAATGAATCGGTAGCTGATCGAAACCACCGAAATCCCGGCGTTGAGGCATTGATCGAGGTTGGTGATGCGGGTCTTTTTATCGCCGCCCAGCCAACTGCCGCCGTGAATGAAAAACATGACCGGGGCCGGTTGGGGCGTGTCGGCTTTGTAAAAATCGAACACCTGCTTCGGGTGCGCGCCGTAGGGCACATCCGCCAGCGTCGGCTCTACGGCTTGGGCACCCAGCCCGAGCGGGAGAAGGGCGGAAATCAATAACAGAGTTTGTTTATTCATTGTGGTTGTCCTTTCATTTCCTTCAGTTTTTGGGTTAAATACATGGCACCGTTTTTATAGTTCGTCTCCGGTGCCCCGGGATAGACGAGCACGCATTCCACTCCGAGGAGGTCGCCTTTTTCCTTCAACTTGGCGCCGAAGTTCGATGTGTGCGTGGGATCCTTTTGCGGCTGCCCGAGCGCCGGGGTATCCGGATACTGAAGAAAGACCGGCGCATCGTCCGCCGTCAGCAGCTCATACGGCGAATACTCGTTGATCCACGGCAAGATGCTCTCGCGTGCGGCCAGAAAGCCCTCGAAATTTTGACTCTGATGATCGGCAAACCCGAACGCGTGGGCCCCGTAGTTGCTGTTCGGCGTCCACTCCCTCATCTGCTTCGGGTCCAGCGAGGTCTGGGCGCCAGCAGCGATGACGAAGACCGGCCGGGTGGATTCGCGTGCTACCGGGTCCTGGCTCTGCAGATCAGCCATGTCATCGTGAAATGCCAGCCAGAGAGCGCTGCAGGCACCCGCGGAGCCGCCAGCCAGCACGACAAGATTTTTGTCAATATTCCACTCCGCCGCTTTGCTGCGGACGAATTGCACCGCCCTAGCGGCATCCTCCAGGGGGGCCTTGACCGGCGGGACAACACCTTCCGCCGTCGCATTGGAAATGAGACGGTAGTTGACGGTGACATAGGAGATTCCATCGCGTAGGGCTGGTATCAAGAGATTGTTGGCATCACTCTTATCACCCCGGCGCCACCCCCCGCCGTGAAAATTGATGAGCACCGGAGTCGGTTGCTCTGACTTGGCCTGATAAAAATCGAGCACTTGCCGTTCATGCGTGCCGTAGGCGACATTGGCCATTGTCGGTTGCTTTGCGGTCGGCTTGTTTTCCTTCGGACTTGTTTCGGCCAGGGCAAACCCGGACGGCGCCGCGCACAGGAGCAGCGTTACAACGTGGCGGTTAGATGGGATCATTTTCATTTGTTTGCTCACGTGCAGGGGCATTTTTGAACCAACCGCCCACCCAATATCCCAAAGCCCGCCCGGTCCAGATCCCCAGCGCAGCCAACAGTAACACCGTCAGGTGCGTGATCCCCCATACCCCAACCGAACTGCCTTCAGAGATCAACCCAGCTCCCAGAAGAACCTGCAGCGGAGCGTAGCCAAACAGAAAAATTCCCCAGAGCAACACGGGACGCGTTTTGGCAATGGCCCCGGGAATGACGGAGCAAACAAGCACTATCACCATCGCCGGAAGGATAAAAGTTGGTACATCTCGCGCCATTAACCCCAGCCCCAAACAGGTTAGACCGGCAAAGACACCGCCCGTAAATCCAAGCAGGAATCCTACTTTATCTTGCAGGCTGTGGTGTTTCTTCATTTTGTTTGCTTACTTGTTCTGTTCATCGTTCCGCTGGCTTCCCCACCAAGGCCCCCAGCCTTCTCTTGGCTTAGGCTCCCAGTCCGGTTGCAGCATTTTGATGGCGTAGCCCTCGAAATGCCGCTTTCGATTCACAAAACCTTCATTTCTAGGCTTTGCCATCTCCGGCTTCCAGCGCGGATCCGGCCCGGGAATCTGCGCGCCGATCGCCGCGAGCCAGCGGTCCAATTGCGCACGCAGCTCTTTGGACTTTTCAGAATTTTTGGCGGCCAAGTTGTTCTGCTCGCCGATGTCCTCCGCCAAGTGATACAGCTCGTCGCGGCCATCTTCCCAATAGTGGATCAGCTTCCAGTCGCCGGAGCGGATACTCGACGCAGGCTGATTGAAAAATCCCTGATAATGAGGGTAATGACAGAACAAATCTCGTTTTGCAATAGAGCCGCCTTTCAGCAAAGGAACTAGGCTGACCCCGTCCAGATGTTGCTCGGGCTTGGGTGGAATTGCGGCCAGTTCCAGCAGGGTGGGATAAAAATCGGTGCCGATTACCGGTGTCGGATTAACGCTTCCCGGCTTGGCAATACCCGGTGCTTGGATGAGGAAGGGGACCCGAATGCCCCCTTCAAAATTCGACCCCTTGCCCCCGCGAAATGGCAGCACCGAGGTAAAGGATTCCCCTCCGGCGATGGCAACCCCGCCATTGTCCGAGCTGAACACCACGATCGTGTTTTTATCCAACCCCAACTCCTTGAGCTTATCGAGCACGATGCCCACCGACTCGTCCATCTCCTCGACGAGACCAGCGTAGAGCGGGTTATCCTGCACAAGTCGCGACAGATACCCGTCATCCTCTTTGTAGCGTTCCCGATCCAGCGGCCCCATCTTCTCGGCCTTGTCCCGATATTTCTTCCATTTTTCCTTCGTCGTCTGGATGGGCGTGTGAGCGGCATATAGGGGAAAGTAGGCGAAGAAACGCTGGTCCTTATGCTGTTCGATAAACGCGGCTGTTTCACGCCCGAGGCGCAGATTCAGCGCTTCACCATTCGGGCCTTCATCCAGACGGGGATTTTGGTAGGGCGCGTAGAAATTCGAAGGCTGGCCTTGTCCATAGCCGCCTTTGTTGATATCGAACCCATGATGTTCGGGCCATTCCTTCGGGCTGCTTCCCAGATGCCACTTGCCGGCAAAAAACGTGACGTAGCCTGCCGCCTTGAAGGCCTCGGCGAGACTGACTTCGTCAAACGGAAGTCCCTCACTCACAGTCTTCTGGGTCAATGGAAAGACCTTCTCGGCAAGTTTTCCGGTGCCGCTACCGATCCAATCGGTGATCCCCGACCGTGGCGGATACTTACCGGTCATGACGCTATAACGGGAAGGGCTGCAAGCCGGACTGGCCGCGTAGCCGTCCGTAAACCGCATCCCATTGGCAGCAATGCTATCGATGCGGGGTGTCTCGTAAAAGGTGCTGCCGGTGGCGCCGAGATCGCTCACGCCCAGATCGTCGGCCAGGATCAAAAGAACATTATACCCCCGATCCCCTTTCTTCTCCGCCGCCTGCACGCCACTGCCCACAGCTGCGGCAAATCCAAGGCCCGCCAGGCCCAGAAATGCTCCCGCCGAGAAGAATGCCTTGCTGTGGTTGTTTTTCATTTTTAACATACAATAAAAATTTGATTCATTATGGGTTAAGCGAGGGCAGGATCAAGGCGTCCTTGATGCCTCGGCCCGTGTAGCCCTGTGCGGGCGGCACGGCGAAGCGGTTGTTGCGCAAGAGTACGCCCTCCGGTTCACTCACTTCGATCCGGCTTCGGGGATCCGGCAGTTCACATCCTTCGACCACCACGTCAGGGTTGCCGATCTTTGAGATCACGATTTTCCCGGCGTTGTCAATGAAGCGGTGGCGGCGGTGCACCGTGCAGCGCGTGACTGGAGCTGGCCCCCGATTGGTGAAGCCTCCGGATGTTCGCACAATCGTGTTGCCGCGATGGATTTCGTTGTCGAAATACTGGAAATACCAGTTGGGCGAATACGCGCGCACCGGACGCTCCCCTGTTGTGGGGTCAGGCTCGCCCGGCCACCCGCTGAAGGCCCGCCCGGGTCCATCCAAACGCTCGCCCCCGTAGTTGATCATTTCCGCCACATTGTAAAGCTTGTTTCTGGCCGTGATGACATCGATGCCGATGTCGTAGCCCGGCACCACCCAGTCGTTGTCTTTAAAAACGTTGTCCACCAGCAACCACCGCACGATGCCTGGCAGCACCATGATAAAAGACTCGGCATCCGGGGGCACCTCGAAGGGCCGGTCGAGCACCAACTCTTTCCCTTCAAAGGAAACAACGTCCCTCCACTGCCCTGCCCCTCGCCCGTTCTGCACGACAAGGATCGGGTGTTTCCACAAGTTGAGCTGAACCGGGTCGTCGGTGCCCAGCCTCTTCGGCCATGGCGGATCGACAGGCACCTCCGGAAGGGTCACCTTGCTACCGCTGAATTCGCATCCGGTTCCGGAGAAGGTCACAGGGCTTAAATCAGCTGTGAAATGCACCAGGCTTTGGGGGCCGAAAAACGAATCCAAGCTGTTGCGGGCAATAAAAATGTGCCTCCCGGCTCCGATGATGTTGATGAAGGTCAGTGGCGAGGTTCCGAAAAAATCGTTGCTTTCGAGGATGACTTCGCGAGCGCCCTTAAAGCGCATCGGGGATTTGTTGGCCGCGATCCGGTTGTCCGCGATCACTCCGTATTTGCCCGGAAAGATTCCCGTTTTGGTCGCCATGAGATCGCTGTTCGTGATGCGGTAGTTGCTCGCTGTTCGGATCAACCATTGATCAGGTGCCATCTTGAACGTGTCCGCCCCCCGCATGAGCCAGGCGCGGTCCACCCTCATCAGCACCCGATCCATGCGGAAGCGGCCGGTAGCTACCACCGCATTTTCGTGATTAAACGGCACATAGAGAGCCACGCTCTCGATGCCAAGCTCTGTTCCTGCGATGCAGTCCCGCTGCTTGAGGCCGAGGCGATCCGTCGCCTTATCGGGATCTTCATTGACATCCGCGTAGAACTTGTCCTCCCGGCCTTTTTCTCCCCACCAGAGCAGGGTGAACCGGTCGCCATCTCCACGCAGGACGGTTTTCGGCGGGATTTCGAGTTTTTCGGTGATAAGGTATTTCCCAGTGGGGAAATAGACGATGCCTCCGCCATTCTCTTTGGCCTTTTGCAACGCCGCACGAACTCCTTCCATCCGGTCCTCAAACTTTTCATAGCGCTGGAGGCTCTTCGCCATTTTGTCCAAAGCGCCCTCTCCGTAAAAATCCAGCACGCTGAACACCTCCTGCGGCCACTCGACCGGCGGATCAATGCGCACATTGGCAATCTCGCGCCACGCCGCCTTACCGCCCAGCCCGTTGTGCATCGCGGCCTTGTAGCTACCCGGCGCAAGGCCAGACGGGATTTCAAAGGACGCCGCAAACGCATCGGCCTTCCCAGCAGTCAGCTCGATGCTCTTCCCCGACTCCTCCGTAAGCCGCAGCAACGTTTTGCCGCCGAAGTTGAGCGACTTGCCAAAGGCGCGCAGCCACCCGCCCGGCGTGGCCGCCTCCCCCTCGTCGCCCTGCACCCACCACACATCCGGCGAATTGATCAGCCACTCCTTGGAAACTTTGCCGTCCTTGCCTGTCACTTTCAGCGCGTAAACTCCCTGCTTCCAATCCGAGGGAACGATGAATTTCAACGAACTCTCCGAGCCTTGCGCAATCGGAATATCCGACCATTTCTTGCTCTCCCCAAGTTCCAGCAACTCCACCTTGGCACCGCTAAAGGCCGCCCCCTGCACCAACACCGTCTCGTTCGGACTCACCGGATCGGAGGCCCAGAAGATATGCGGCGTCTCCGCCAGGGCTCCACCAGCACACATCACGCTGACCACGGCAGCTGCAACCCTCCGGCAGCAACCAAGCGTTGCAATCACTTTAACTTCCGATCTTTTTTTCATTGAGTAACGTTGTTGAATTTTCATTGGGTTGCGATGGCGTGTGAGCTGCTTGCCCAGCCTAGTTTTGAGGGATACAATCTTGCCACTTGCGCTTTCCGATCCAGTGCAGCCAGAGCACGGAAAGCATCATGCCGTCGGCGATGCAAAGAAGGGGGAGGCTTTTCTGTGTTAAGGCTTGACTTGCAGCGTAATGGCGCTTTCACCAAGATCGAAACGCGGGTCGTCCAGTGTCGTCTCCTCGCCATTGATCTGCCACGAGATGGTTTTGTCCCCAAAATCCCTCCAAAAATCATCATTCAGGGTCAAAGCTGGCGAGTAACGGGCGTCCGCCTGCTGGAAATTCACAACCAGCGTCGCGCCATTGCGGCTTCGGCTCTTCGGAGTCTGAATCGTCAATTTTGCGGAGTCAGCCAGCGTGAGGTAATGGATGGTCTCGCTGGCTCCACCGTATTGCTGGTGCCATTCCATAACTCCTTGCACTGTGACCGCAGACGTGCCCTGCAAGGTGAGGCGGCCGGAACCAGACTTTGTTTCTCTGTCCCCCACTGTTCCAAAAACAAGATCACCCTTGATGGCCGCCGTTGCGTTCCCAGCTAACGTCAACGTTGCTCCGCCGGAGCGTTCCTGCACATCGATCTGGCCGATCCGGAGATGATCACCCACTTGCAGTACGGAATTATCCTGAAATTTAAGTTCCGTGCCGTCGCAAAGTATCAATGTCACCGGGCCATTCACCACACCGAGGGAAGAGGTATCCTTGTAAGTGATAGTGTAGCCATCTAGGATAGCTGCCTTGCCAATCGAGTAACCCGTTTGAGCAGCACCCGCCACCACACCTGAGTCGCCAGCGCTCGGCCTGCCATCCGGATCCCAGTTGTGCTGGGTGAATATCAAGTTATCGGAGCCACGCGGATCCCAATTCAGCTCCTTGGCCAAGGCCGCAGGCAGACCGGCATGAGCGATGAGGGCTGCCAAGGTTAGAATCCAGCATGTCTGGATGCTGAAGGCCAAGGGCGATCTTGATCGACCGTTTTTTCGGGTTTGTTTGACTGTTCCGAGGGTGGGACTGGAAGCAATTTCGGGCTGGAGGGTTTTGAATTTCATGAAGGAATGTGGGTCCTATTTTAGACTATTGGCCGCCTTGGATATGGAGAGCTTGAGGAGCGGCCACCCTCTCAAGCCAGATAACAGAGATCAATACATTCTATTGGCTGCGGCGGCGGCGCAGGGCCATCACGGTGGTGAGGCTGGCGGCCAAGAGCGCCCAAGTGGCAGGCTCGGGAACGACGTTCAGGTTGCCCGTTACCTCGCTAAAGGTCAGTATCTGCCCGTTTTGGTTCAGTGTCCAAGTGTCGTTGGCCTCACCGACCGACCATGTGCCGTTATAGAAGCCTGTCGATGTCAAACCGGAGAAGTTTCCCAGCGAAGTTCCACTCAAGTTAAACAGAGCTATGTTGTCGTTATTCAGCAGGGCGGAACTCCCGAACGCGAAGGCAAGCGCGCCGCCGAATGTTGTCGTGCCGCTCGAGACAACAACTTGATCGAAATGCGTGCCGGGCGTGCCTGCCGCCGTGATTTCCATCGTGGTCGTGCCGTTGAGGGTGAGTCCGCTGCTGAAGGTCAACACGCCTGGGCTGTTGCCGGGATTCAGGTTGCCGTTCACCATGGTGAACCCGCCAATCGTGCCGTTGCCGCTAAGAACCGCCCCGCTTGCAACCGTGACGGAACTCGATGCGTGGGTCGAGCCGTCGATAAGCAGCGTGCCCGCGTTCACCATGGTCGTCCCCGTATAGGTGTTGTTGCCGGAAAGCGTCAAGCGACCGTTACCACTCTTTTCAATATTGATCGTGGCATTGGCCGAGTTATTTGCAATCTGGCCTTGGATTGTAACGTTACCCGTGCCGCCAATGGTCAGGCTGCGCGAGATTGTGGTGTTTTGGGTGACGCTTCTGTTGAATGCGGCATTGGTAAATGTCAATTCCCCGGCGCCCTCGTTCAGCACCGATCCCGCTCCTGTGATGGTCGCCGTGGCGAGGGCTTGGCCGATTTGAAACTGCTTGTTTGTGGATGCTGTTGCCCCGGTGTAAACAAGTGTGCCGTTCGTGGTGCTGGCACCAATTTGCACCTGCGATCCCGCTCCCAGAGCAGAATTTGATCCTCCATTTGCGATCGTGTTTATCAAGACCCTGCCAGCGGTGACGGTGAGGTTCCCAAAAGAGCTGGTTCCGGTTAATTCCAGATCTCCCACGTTGCTTTTATTGACCGTAAAGTTGCCAGTGATCGCCCCGCTGATCTTGAGGTTGCCGAAACCCGTGGTTGAGGTGCTGATGGTGTAATTATTTTGCAGAGCAAGATCAAGCGCGATCTCGTGGGTGACGCTCGACGTAAGCGCCGCAGCGCCAAAAGAAATATTTCCGTTCAGTTTGAGCGCATTTCCGCTCAAATGATATGGGTTTATATTGTTAAAAACCAATGCATTACCTGCGCTACCAGCGGTAAAGTCCACCAGATTGTTGATATTGGTCATCCTTGCGCTACCGGTAAAACTGAGCGTGCCTCCTGTTGTAGGCACCGCGTTAGGATTCCAATTGTCGGCCGTGCCCCAGTTGTTGTCTACTCCCCCACCATCCCATGATTGAGCGTGGGCGGCGGCGGCGGTAAAAGCGATTAAAGCCGCGCAGGCGGCGAGGAAACGAGATGTGGTTTTCATTGGGTTTTACAGGGTAGGAAACTGGATTTCTATTGGAGAATTTACATTATTTGCTAGAAAGTCCAATGCACTGGATGACTTTTGTTTTGCACAATTTGCTCAGAGGTTAAATTGGCTTGGAAACATTGAGCAATGAGTCGGGCTGTGATCTGACAGCGATCCATGTCTTGCGTGGTAAAACCAGCCTGTCCAGCGACAATTAAAAATGGTTTTCGGCGACAATTAGAAATGACCCCCGACGACAATTAGAAAACACGGTCTATCTTGGGGTAAAGAATCGCTGATTTTCGCGTAGGGAATCCCGAAGGGAGGCGTAGCCGACCGAAGGGTGACCGGAGCGAAAACCAGCGACGGCGGAAGGACTCTCTCGGTTTTCGTTTTTACCCTTCTTGCTTGGGTTCCTTGGTGGACGGATTTTTCTTCATGCGGAAGCTCTCGCCCTCAAATTCCAAGATAATGGCGTGATGCACGAGGCGGTCGATCGCGGCCAGTGTGGTCATCTTGTCTTTAAAAATCTGATCCCACTGCGAAAAGACAAGGTTGGAACTGATCATCACGCAGCGCCGCTCATAGCGTTCGGCCAGGAATGTGAAGAGCACCTCCATTTCCTCTCGGTTCTGTTGCACATAGCCGATGTCGTCGAGAATGACGACTTGGTAGCGGTCGAGTTTTTTGAGTTCCGCTTCCAGGCGCAGGTCTCGCTTGGCCGCGAGCAGCTGCCCCACGAGCTTGAAGGTGGAACGAAAAAGCACACGCATGCCGTGGCGCAGAATCAGCTCCCGTCCCAGAGCAGCCAGAAAGTGCGTCTTGCCCCGGCCCGGCAGTCCGAAAGCCAGAATATTGGTCGAGCGGGACACAAATCCCCCCTCCAAGAGCGAGGGCAACTGCCGCCGGATTTTTATCGGCAACTGGGTCTCCTCGAGGTTGCCCAGTGTTTTTCCCTCCGGCAGACCGGACTCGGCAAGCAGGCGGGCAATGCGGCGTTGATCGCGTTCGTCCGCCTCGCTCTGGCAGAGATGTTCGAGCACTTGGCGGTGGCTCCAGCCCTCCGTCTCCGCCCGCAGCATGGTCGCCTCGTAAAGCGCCGCCATGGTCGTCAGATGAAACCCTCGCAGCGACTTCTCCACGCTGAACTCCTTGGCAGTGGCTTTCATAGCGCTCCCTCCAGAAGATCATCGTAGACTTCCAGCGATACCGGCATGGCCTTCCGCTCCCGGAATGCCATCGCCTCATCCTCGTAGGTGCGCAGCAGCGTGACGACCTCCGCAGCGCTCACAACAGCCTTGGGAGCCGAAAGCAACTCCTCGACCGTGTTCTCCACAGCCGACAGGCCCTCTTCGGCGGCCAGTTGCAAAATCTCCAAATAACGCACATCGGCGACATGGCCCGCATGCTGGCGGCAAAGATGATCGTAGAGCTCCCGCCAGATCAGGGACGGGAACATCGCCTCCCGCCAACGGTATTGGGAGAACGCTCCCGGTTTGCGCACAAGCCATTTGATGACATGCCGGAAGTCGATCACCGCTCCACGGTCGCCGCTTTGCAACGGCAACTCGGCCAATACCACCAGCCCATCGAGAAGCACGATGTGCGTCTCGTAGATTCGCGCCCGCAATCGGCTACCGATCAGCTTGCTCGGCACGGAATACACCCGCTTGCACACACGGATCGTCGAGTTGTTGTTCACTCGCACCATCGTCTCCGTGTAGTCGGGCAACTCGGGCGCCAGATGCTCTCGCATTGCCACCATCTCCTGCGCAAACCTCTCCCCACGCAACCCGTTTGCCTTTTCCAAAACTCCGATCACAAAGAGATCATACGCCTCCTCGCTCTCAAAATCTCGGCTACCCCGCAGCAACAGGTGCTGCTCCAACCTTCTTTTGAAATGCCCGTGCATCACCTCGCAAGTCCCGTTCTCCTGTGGGCGGCCCACTGTGGTTGTGCGCGGACTCAGGCCAAAATGCTCGCAGACCGAGAGAAACTCCTCGTTGAATCCCCGCTCCTTCCCCTTGCCAGAAAGCCGGTGCGTCGCTGCCGAGGAATTATCGACCAGCAACTCCTTGGGAACCCGTCCCAATCTGCCAATAGTGGCCTTCAACCCCGAGCGAATCGACAACAACGACTCGCTGCGGCACCTCACCGCCCATTGCCAATTTGAATACGGCAACACCGCATGGAACATCAGATGATCGAGCTTCACCCCGCAGATGCTCACTCCCAAATCCCGCATATCCGTCCAGTCCACAGCCAGAACAGCTCCCGCTCGCGCTTCCTGTGAGAAAAACACCTCCTTCTCCTTCCCATGCTCCAAGCGCCACTGCCGCACCCGCCGCTGGAATGTCCTCAACACCTTCTCCTCCAGGCCTCCTTCCGCCCGCTCGCCAAGGTGCTCAAAAAGCGCCTTAGCCTCCAACTCCGGAGCTGTCTCCAACATCCCCCGCGCCGCGCTCCAGACGGCTTCCAGCGGATCTTTTCGAGTCCGCCAGTCGTGAGGTTGCTTCTCCTGTTTGCTCGGGTCTGTCTGGCGCAGATACTTCCGCGCCGTGTTGCGGGAAACCCCCGCTTTCATTGCACTCATTGTTATACTGACTCTCCTGTTGCGCTCGAAAACGAGCTGGTAGTTGACGACGATTGATCATTTGAGGATGCCTCCTCGGCATCCTCACAGCGCGCTTACCACGCCAAAACCTCCACCCCATTTTTCCTGTAATCGGGTGGTCAGTTTTAATTGTCGTCAGGAGTCAGTTTTAGTTGTCGCTACACACCAGCCCAACCCCACTGGTTTTTGAGTTCGTCAAAAGGATTTTCCGCATCTCCGCGTTCCCGATAAAGAGGAACCAGAGAGGCAACCTCATACAGCAGAGTGCTCACAAGAACGATGTGTTCGTAGGAGACGACTTCCAGCGGCAACGCCCCATTTTGCGTCAAGAGAGGCAGGGCCTTTTTGTCATCCTCGCTTGCCTCCTGTTTGACGAGGCGCCGGGCCACAATCACCCGGCGTTTGCACTCCATCCGCCCAAGCGCACTTCTCCCTCGATGCCTTTAAATCCCTGACCGCAGTCCACCCAACCGCCTTCTTGTTCCAGCAAGGAGATGAGATTTTTGACCTTCGCTGTTTGGCGTAGTTTGAAGAGATAGGGGATGCCACGCTTTTCGCATTCGATCATGTTGGCTTCATTGCCGTAGTTGCAATCCCCGCGTATCGCATGCGGACGGCATTCGAGCGGCAAAGAGTCGATCAACTCCCACAACGCCGGCATTCCATGCGAACTGGAACTTTGTTTGCCAGGA